>NZ_JFCH01000023.1 GCF_000738175.1 Corynebacterium jeikeium
GTGGTGACTGAGGAGCAGGTTCTGGAGTCTTTGCAGCGTATGGCTGCGAAGGTGGATGAGCAGAACGCTGGTGATGCGAACTACCGCAACATGGCACCGAACTTTGATGAGTCTGTGGCTTTCCAGGCTGCGAAGGATTTGGTGTTTAAGGGTCTGGAGCAGCCGGCTGGTTACACCGAGCCGATTCTGCACGCCCGTCGTTTGGAGTTTAAGGCTAAAAACGGCATCGCCTAAAGCCCCGCGCATAGCTAACGCTGCTTAAGGCGTTAAGGATCTAGCCGCCGGTGTGAGCCCGCCTCACCCGGCGGTTTTCCTATGCCCACTTCCGCGCAGCTTCCTTGCAGCTTTCTTGCAACTTCCTTGCACGGACAGCTGTCCAACCCCCTGGTTAGACTGGTGGACACACGAACACACACGCACGAACGCACATGCATCAAGGCGCCCCGGAAGGAGCCCGACTTTGTCCGTCACCACCTTTGGCACCCCGCCCGCCCGTTCTCTCTTTGATTTTGACGCCGTACTTTTCGACCTCGACGGTGTGATCACCCCGACCGCAGAGCTCCACCGCCAGGCGTGGGCACGGATGTTCAGTGCGTTCCTGGAGGCCAAGGGTGCTAAGCCCTACACCGAACAGGATTACTTCGACTACCTGGACGGCCGCCGCCGCGACGAGGGCGTGGCTGCCCTGCTGGCCAGCCGTGACATTGAGGTTCCAGAGGGCAACGCGGACGATAACGCGGATCAGGATACGATCCACGGCCTGGGAGCCCGCAAGAACGCGGACTTCCTGAAGCTGGTGGAAGAAGGTGTGCAGGCCTACGAGGGCTCCGTGCAGCTGCTGGATTCCATCCGGGATCGCGCCGCGGCGGGGGAGAAGGCTCCGCAGATCGCGATCGTCTCCTCCTCGAAGAACGCCCGCCCGGTGCTTAAGGCGGCGGGGCTGCTCGATCGGTTTGAGGTTGTTGTGGATGGGAAGGTGGCGTCCGAAAAGAACCTGCCGGGTAAACCCGCACCAGATACGTACCTGTATGGCGCACAGCAGCTCGGTGCCAGTGCGGAGAACTCGGTGGTGGTGGAGGATGCCACCAGTGGTGTGGCCAGCGGAAAGGCCGGCAAGTTCGGGCTGGTAATCGGCGTGGATCGCGGGGCAGGCGCGGAGGCGCTGCACGAACACGGCGCGGACATCGTGGTCGACGACCTGGCGGACCTGCTGGGCTAGAGTACGTGGCCGGGGGCTAACACGCAGAACCTTTACACGCTGAGCCTTTAGACGAACAACCGGCACAGAACTGCAAAGACTTACGCAGGTTTACATAGGCTTACGCAGGCCTATAAAGAAGTAGACGGAACTAGACAGAACTAGACGGAGAAACCGGAAACACTATGGGAATCAACGCGCAACGACAGACCAAGCGCAGCCCGGAAGACCAGCGGCTGAAGGACTTCCTAGCAACCCGCCGAGAGGGAGCGGAGCCGGGTTATAAGCGACCTGTCGACGGTGGCGATCTGCGTGCGGAGGGCTTCCGCGCCGACCGGAAACACAGCGCCGTCGATCCGCTGAAGGCTGTGAATCGTGATAACAACCCGGTCGATGAGTGGGCGCTGATTGAGACCCGCCCGAACTACATGGATCTGGGCGTTTCCGAAACTCTCTTCGCGCTGTCCAACGGCTACCTGGGCCTGCGCGGTAACCCGGAAGAGGGGCGCGATTCCAAGACTCACGGAACGTTTATCAATGGCGTGCACGAGACCTGGGACATCGAGCACGCAGAGGATGCCTATGGCCTGGCGCGGACCGGCCAAAGTATCGTCTCGGTACCAGATGCGAAGGCCATGCGACTGTACATCGACGACGAGCCGCTGCGCCTGGGCAACGCGGAGGTCATGGAATACAACCGCAGCCTGGACTTCCGCGAAGGCGTGCTGCGCCGCAGCCTGGTCTGGCGCACTCCGGGCGGTAAGCACGTGCGCGTGACCTCCGAGCGCATGGTGAGCTTTCAGGAACGCCACCTGGCGCTGCAATCCCTGGAGGTCGAGCTGCTGGATGCACCGGCGGCCGTCGTGGTCTCCTCCCAGCTGCTGAACCGCGAGGACGGCCAGGGCGAATTCCCGGATAACAACGCCCGCGTGGCCGGCGAGGAGGGCTTCGACCCGCGCAAGGGCGAGCAGTTCCAGGACCGCGTGTTCATCCCGAAGTACCAGTCCAGCACTGAGCCAGAGCGCGCCACGCTGGGCTACCAGATCAACCACTCGGGCATGACCGTGACAGTCTCCATGGACCACATCCTGGACATCGACAATCCCTCGGATGAGACGGACACGGGCGTGGATACCGGCGTGGAGGTCTCCACAGAGGTGGAGGAGGACGTCGCGCGCGTGACATACCACCTGAACGGCAAGAAGGGGATGAAGATGCGCCTGGAGAAGTTCACGGCGTACCACTCCTCCCGCCACGTGGCCCCGCAGGAGCTCGCGTTCCGCTGCGCCCGCACCATCAACCGTGCGAAGTCGGTGGGCTTTAGCAACCTGATGGACAACCAGGCCGAGTGGCTGGCCCGCTTCTGGGAGCGCTCCGACGTGCGCATCGCCGGCCAGCCCGCGCTGCAGCAGGCAGTGCGCTGGAACATCTTCCAACTGATCCAGGCCTCCGCCCGCGCGGAGACAAACGGCGTGCCAGCAAAGGGCATGACCGGCTCCGGTTACGGCGGACATTACTTCTGGGATACGGAAATCTACGTGATGCCGTTCCTCTGCTACACCAACCCCAACCTGGCCCGGAACGCCCTACGCTTCCGTTATGACATGTTGCCCGCGGCCAAACAGCGCGCACTGGAGTTGTCGCACGACGGCGCCCTGTTCCCGTGGCGCACCATCAACGGCCAGGAATCCTCGGCCTACTACGCGGCGGGCACCGCGCAGTACCACATCGATGCCGACATCGCGTTTGCGCTGATGAAGTACGTCTACGCAACCGGCGATACGGAATTCCTGCTGCAGCAGGGCATCAGCCTGCTGGTGGAGACCGCCCGGTTCTGGATGTCCATCGGCTTCTTCAACAGCGAGCAGAATAAGTTCGAGATCCACTCTGTGACCGGCCCGGACGAGTACACGACCGTGGTGAACAACAACCTGTACACAAACGTGATGGCCCAGTACAACCTGGAGGTCGCGGCGGCGGTGGTAAGCCAGATGGAAAAGGAGCGCCCGGAGGAATACCGCAACCTGCAGGATCTCAAGCACATCACGCAGGCCGAGGTTGAACTCTGGCGCAAGGCTGCCGAGTGCATGTACATCCCGTACAACGAGGAGCTGAAGGTTAACCCCCAGGACGACCAGTTCCTGCATCGCCGAATCTGGGACCTGGACGATCCGGAGGTCGGCCCGAAGCGCCCGCTGCTGCTGCACTACCACCCGCTGACGATCTACCGCTATCAGATTTTGAAGCAGGCCGACGTGGTGCTGGCGCTGTTCCTGCAGGGGCAGCGCTTCTCCACCGAGGTCAAGCGCGCGGACTACGACTACTACGACATTCTGACCACGGGAGATTCCACCCTGTCGGCCGTCGTGCAGTCCATCATCGCGGCGGAGCTGGGCTACAAGGAGAAGGCCGAGGAGTTCTTCTACCGCGGCCTGTTCGTGGACATGGGCGATCTGCACCACAATGCCTCCGACGGCGTGCACATCGCCTCGTGCGGTGGTGCGTGGACGGCGCTGACCAATGGCTTCGGCGGGTTCCGCGATTTCTATGGGCAGTTCACCATCGACCCGCGACTGCCGGACGAGTGGGAGTCCCTGACCTACCACATCACCCTGCACGGCGAGCGCCTGCGTGTGGAGGTTCGCCCCGGTGAGGTAGAGCTGGTGCTGGAGGAGGGCGACCGCAAGGTCGGTCCGATCTGGGTCATGGGCGAGGAGGTCGTCGTCGGCCACGAGCCCATCGTTGTGAAAGGACCGACGCTGCTCAGTGAACACCGTACCGACGGAGCCGATGGGGTCGAAGCTGCCCGGGATGCAGATGGCGGTTCTAAGAATGGTTCCCCGGAACACTGGGTAAAGCTATAAAAATATATATTTTCTGACGCCCACCGCCAGCGCACGCCGCCATCCCCGCATTCTCTGTGAGGCGGGTGATGGGCGCAAAGCGGTTGGGGCGTGGCGTCAATAAGAAAGAAACAGAGCGACTCCCGAAAACCGTGTGACCAGTGTGACGCTATGCAGTAACGACCTCTAAGGGGGAATCTAACAGTACGGTCGTACCGTTATGGGTATTTTTGCAAGGTTTGTATTGCGGAAATGCTATACCCCATAACGGGGTGTAAGACCGGGAATATGCAGGTACACAAGTAGTCCGACGGGGGCTTAAGCACATACAGTGTCTATGACACTGGAGGTGCCATGACTGTTAAATATGACGACCGTGAGGCAATCGCTCACGGAAAACTGAGAACTTCGAGCCTGCGCGAGAAGCCAGGCTTCCCTTCGTGGGCGATGAAGCTGACGATGGCCATCACGGGTATCATCTTCGCGCTGTTCGTCCTGGTTCACATGGTTGGAAACCTGAAGGTTTACATGGGGGCCGAATCCTTCAACACCTACGCCGACTTCCTGCGTGAGTTCGGCTACCCGCTGCTGCCGCACGAGTCCTTCCTGTGGGTTGCTCGTATCGTGCTGCTGGTGTGCCTGATCCTGCACGTATGGTGCGCATTCGCACTGACCAGCCGTGCCCACCAGTCCCGCGGCCGCTACCGCCGCAAGGGCATGGTCAGCAGCTGGAACACCTTTACCGCCCGCAGCATGATCGTCACCGGCATCGTGCTGCTGCTGTTCATCATCTTCCACATCCTGGACCTGACGATGGGCGTAAAGCCGGTCGCTTCCGAGGACTTCCAGGGTCCGACTGACGGCGCACACGCTGCCTACCAGAACCTGATTGCATCCTTCGACCGCCCGGCTGTGGCCATCTTCTACATCCTGGCGATGCTGATCCTGTTCATGCACCTGTCCCACGGCATTTGGACTGCCACCTCGGACCTGGGCATCACCGGCCACCGCACCCGCAAGGTCATGCTGTGGATCGCTTACCTGCTGCCCGCGATCGTGATGATCGGCAACATCTCCATCCCGCTGGCTGTGATGTTTGGGCTGGTTGATCAGGTCCCGTTCGTCCCGGCTGGGCAATAACGGCGAGTCTGGTTACAAGGAGAAGAGAGTTAAATGAGCGAAGTAACTAACCACCCGCACAATCAGACCGCGGACTTCGACTACGACAAGGCCGTCGCTGCTTTCACGGCGCCGGAATCCGTCGTCGAGGGCGTGACCGTCGGCAAGGTCCTGAAGGACAACGCACCCCACGTAGTCGGCCAGGATAAGCAGTGGCAGTATGCCAAGGAGCACTTCGGAATGGTGTCTCCGCTGAACCGCAACAAGTTCCGCATCCTCATCGTCGGCACCGGCCTGGCCGGTGGCGCCGCAGCTGCCGCACTCGGCGAGCTGGGCTACGACGTCAAGGTGTTCACCTACCACGACTCCCCGCGCCGCGCGCACTCCATCGCTGCGCAGGGTGGTGTGAACTCCTCCCGCGGTAAAAAGCTGGATAACGACTCCACCTACCTGCACGCCAAGGACACGGTCAAGGGCGGCGACTACCGCTGCCGCGAGAACGACTGCTGGCGCCTGGCTATGGAGTCCCCGAAGGTCATCGACCACATGAACGCTGTCGGCGCGCCGTTCTCCCGCGAGTACGGCGGCACCCTGGCAACCCGTTCCTTCGGTGGCGTTCAGGTCTCCCGCACCTACTACACCCGTGGTCAAACGGGTCAGCAGCTGCAGCTGGCCACCACCTCTGCGCTGTACCGCCAGATCGGTGCCGGCCACGTGGAGATCTTCACCCACAACGACCTGGTTGACCTGATCGTCAACGACGGCCGCTGTGAGGGCGTGATCATGCGCAACCTGCTGACGGGCGAGCTAAAGGCTCACACCGGCCACGCAACCGTGCTGGCCACCGGCGGTTACGGCAACGTGTACCACATGTCCACGCTGGCCAAAAACTCCAACGCTTCGGCCATCATGCGTGCCTACGAGCTGGGTGCCTACATGGCGTCCCCGTCCTTCGTGCAGTTCCACCCGACCGGCCTGCCGGTGAACTCCACCTGGCAGTCCAAGACGATCCTGATGTCCGAGTCGCTGCGTAACGACGGCCGCATCTGGACCCCGAAGAAGAAGGGTGACGACCGCAAGCCGAACGACATCCCGGAGGACGAGCGCGACTACTTCCTGGAGCGCCGCTACCCGGCCTTCGGTAACCTGGTTCCGCGTGACATCGCTTCCCGTGCCAACGCTCAGCAGATCAACGCTGGCTACGGTGTGGGCCCGATGAAGAACTCCGTGTACCTGGACCTGGGCGACGCTATCCAGCGCCTGGGCAAGGACACGATCCGCGAGCGCTACTCCAACCTGATCCAGATGTACGAAGAGGCCATCGGCGAGTCCGCTTACGAGACCCCGATGCGCATCGCCCCGACCTGCCACTACACCATGGGTGGCCTGTGGACCGACTTCAACGAGATGACGTCCATCGACGGTCTGTTCTGCTCCGGTGAGTCCTCCTGGATGTACCACGGCGCGAACCGCCTGGGTGCTAACTCCCTGCTGTCCTCCTCTGTGGAGGGCTGGTTCACCCTGCCGTTCACCATCCCGAACTACCTGGCGCCGCACCTGGGCGAGGAAATCCCGGCCGCCGATTCCCCGGCAGCTCAGGAAGCCCTGCAGCGCGCCAAGGACCGCATCGAGCGTCTGACCACCATCAAGGGCGACGACCCGCACGGTCCGGAGTACTACCACCGCCAGCTGGGTGAGATCCTGTACTTCTCCTGTGGCGTGTCCCGCAACGTGAAGGACATGAAGGACGGCATCGAGAAGATCCGCGCACTGCGCAAGGACTTCTGGGCCAACGTCCACATCCCGGGCGGTACCGAGGAAATGAACCAGACCCTGGAGTACGCAACCCGCGTTGCCGACTACCTGGATCTGGGCGAGCTGATGTGCGTGGACGCACTGGACCGCGACGAGTCCTGTGGTGCCCACTACCGCGATGACCACCTGTCCGAAGACGGCGAGGCAGAGCGTGACGATGACAACTGGTGCTTCGTCTCCGCCTGGGAGCCGAATGGCGAGAACAAGTTCATCCGCCACTCCGAGCCCCTGTACTTCGACCGTATCCCGCTGATGACAAGGAATTACAAGTAATGAAACTGCATCTTGAAATCTGGCGTCAGGCGGGCCCGAATGCCGAAGGCCACTTCGAGTCTGTTGACGTTGACGACGCTGCAGAGCAGATGTCCATCCTGGAGCTGCTCGACCACGTAAACAACAAGTTCGTTGAGGAGGGCAAGGAGCCCTTTGCCTTCGCCTCGGACTGCCGCGAGGGTATTTGCGGTACCTGTGGCCTGATGGTCAACGACCGTCCCCACGGTCCGGATCAGAACAAGCCCGCTTGCCAGCAACGCCTGGTCTCTTTCAACGATGGCGACACCATCAAGCTGGAGCCGCTGCGTTCCGCTGCGTACCCGGTTATCAAGGACATGGTCGTCGACCGTTCCGCACTGGATCGCGTGATGGAAAAGGGCGGTTTCGTGTCTGTCATGGCCGGCACCGCTCCGGATGCCGACTCTCTGCTGGTGAACCACTCCGACGCGGAGAAGGCGCTGGATCACGCAGCCTGCATCGGCTGTGGCGCCTGTGTCGCAGCTTGCCCGAACGGTGCAGCTCACCTGTTCACCGGCGCGAAGCTGGTGCACCTGACGCTGTCCCCGCTGGGTCGTGAGGAGCGCGGCAAGCGCGCCCGCAAGATGGTTGATGAGGTCGAGGGTACCTTCGGTCCTTGCTCGCTGTACGGCGAGTGTGCTGACGTTTGCCCGGCGGGTATCCCGCTGACGGCTGTGGCAGCTATCACAAAGGAACGCACCCGTGCCGCTTTCCGCGGCAAGGATGACTAAGATCGACTCCAAGACAAGTATCAGAAAGTAGGAGAGAACCATGGCACTCAGTGAGAACCTGCACATGGAGCGTTACTACGTTGATGGCTACCAGCCGTCCAGCTTTGATGCGCCGCACTCTTCGCTGCAGCGCTCCCTCACTTGGATCGGCATGGGCTTCTGGCTGCTGCTGATGCCGGGTCTGGGTACCATCGTGTTCGGTCTGGCTACCAACATGTCCGGCACTCAGGAAAACGGCATGACGTACCTGATTATCGGCGTTGTAATGGCCGTTGTTGCTGTTGTAGCTGGCTCTGCGTGCATCCACGCAGGTCGCAAGAACTACCGCGACTACAAGAAACGTTCCGGCCGCATCATCTAGTTATCGATTAGCTAAAGCTAGAGCCTGAGCCAAGGCTGAAGCCAGAGCTTGGGCTTGAGCCAGAGCTGAAGCGCCTCCATTTGCGCAGACCGCGCCACCACTTCCGGTGGCGCGGTCTTGCTTCGCCCAATGTGGTTGTGCATTGGCTAATGGGGAATGTCGTTAGAACGGGAATGTGTACGCCCAGCTTCCCAACCGCCAAAAATAGTCAACGCTTTGACCAGGCGTTTTGGATAGATGAGAAGGGTTGTCTTTAACACATTCCCGATCTAGCGACATCGCAGCCGTATACCTGCTCTGGCGGCCAACACATGCAGGGATCGCTGGTACCCAGCGGGACCCATGTTGACGCCCCAAGTGGTGCCATAATTGAACAATGACTGCTTCCGAAAACCCCACTGCATCAGGCCGACCCGAGCCTGTGCATCAGCAGCAACCAGCGGCCCAGCCAACATCGCCCCAGACCCCCAGGCCGTCATCGCCCCAGGCCGCCCAGGCATCACCACACTTGGACTCACCACTGTCCCAAGTGCCCGGGCCAGATCCTGCCACCGAAGCTGCTCGCCGAGCCGAGTTAAGAAAGCACAAGACCATCGCCACTGGCCTCCTGGTCATCGCGACCCTCATCTATGTGGCCATGCGCTGGCTCGAATATCAGGGCAACCCAGGCGCCTGGATCGGCTACGTCCGTGCGGCCAGCGAAGCCGGCATGGTCGGTGCCCTTGCCGACTGGTTCGCCGTCACAGCTCTGTTCCGCCACCCACTGCACATTCCCATTCCACACACGGCGATCATTAAGCGGAAGAAAGACCAGGTCGGCCACGCCCTCAGCGAGTTCGTGGGGGAGAACTTCCTCAATGCCGCCCTCATCAGCGATAAGCTCCGCAAGGCGCGAATCCCGGAGCGCGCCAGCGATTGGGTTGTCAACGACGGCGGCGCCAACCGCGTCTCGCAGGAAGTCGGCAAGATCATCGACCTCACAGTCAACGGCATCAACCCCCAAGAAGCAGAGCAAGTCCTCCGCGCCCTGGTCATCGACAAGCTCAGCGAACCCACCTGGGGCCCGCCGCTGGGCCGCGGCCTGGAGCAACTCATCGAGGAAGGCCGCACTGAGCCTGCCGTCGACGCGATCGTCGTCTGGATGGACGACAAGGCCCGCACTTCCGAGGACTTCGTGGTCCGCCTCATCGACGAGCGCACTCCGGCCTGGGCACCTCGATTTGTCCGCGAGCTCGTGGGCTCCCGCGTGTACCGGGAACTGGTGGAATTCACCGGCGACGTTCGCCGCGACCCCAACCACGATGCGCGCCGCCAGCTGCGTTCGTTCATCTACCAGCTTTCACAGGACCTCCAGCACGATGAAAAGATGATTGCCCGGGTGGAGGGCTTCAAGAACGACGTCATGACCTCCGGGCCTGTCACCGCGATGCCCGGCCGCTTGTGGGAATCCACCCGCGCAACACTCACCGCCTGGTCCCGCGACCCAGATTCCCTGCTGCGCCGGCAGATTGCGCAATGGGTGGAGGCGTATGGGCGTCGTATCCAAGAAGAACCAGAGCTGCGGGAAGAGCTTGAACGGCGCATCGTCGGGGCGGCCAGCTACCTTGCCGATAACTATGCGGGCGAGGTCACGGGCATCATCGGGGAGACGGTTGAGCGGTGGGACGCGCAGGAGGCTTCCGACAAGATCGAGCTGATGGTGGGCAAGGACCTGCAGTTCATCCGTGTGAATGGCACGATTGTGGGCGCATTGGCTGGCCTGGCGATTTACTCCCTGACTGAGCTGATCTTTGCGTTAGGCTGAGTGGCATGCACATGGTTCTAACGGCGTTGTACTACGCATACTCGGGCATTAATCTGGCGCTGGCAGTCGCTATTTTCGTGCTGGCGGCCATCGGCCTGGCGCAGCTGGCTAGCACCCGCGACGATGCCTTTATGGTTATCGACCGCGAGAAGCAGAATTGGTTGATGCTGATGGGCGGTGCGGTGGCGCTGTCTATCCTGAGTTTCTTCATCGCAATCGAGCTGCTGTGGATCATCGCGGCGGTCATCGTCGGTATTTACTGGCAGGATGTGCGCCCCGCGATCCGCGACGTGCTGGATAATGCGGGTGGTTCTTGGTGACTGCGTTTGATCGTTCTAAGGTCTCCCGCGAGGCCGTCGCCGCCATCCTGGATGCCACGCTGCTGAAGCCCGAAGCTTCGCGCGACGACGTGGCGGCTCTGGTGCGTGAGGCCACGGAGTTGGGGTGCGGCGCGGTGTGTGTGTCGCCCTCTATGTTGCCTTTGGGCTCTGTGCCGCCTTCTGATTCTTTGGGTTCTTCGGGTTCTGACGCCACGCTGCGCATCGCCACCGTAGCCGGGTTCCCTAGCGGCAAGCACGCCTCCTTGGTGAAGGCCACCGAGGCGCGTTATGCCGCGCAGTTGGGGGCTGACGAGATCGATGTGGTGATCGATGTGGCGGCGGCCCTGGCGAAGGATCAGAATGCGCTTCTGGCGGAGCTGATCACCGTGCGGGAGGCCCTGCCGCACCCGCTGGTGCTGAAGGTGATCGTGGAGTCCGCGCTGCTGGACGAGGAGCAGCTGCGCACTGCCGTGCGCGCGTGCGTGCAGGCGGGCGCGGACTACGTAAAAACCTCCACGGGCTTCCACCCGGCGGGTGGTGCGAGCGTGGAGGCTGTGAGTATCATGGCCGACGAGCTGCGCAAGCTGGGGAAGCTGGCGCCGTTCGGCATGGGGGAGGAAGAGCGCGTTGCCGCGGGCCTGGTGGGGATCAAGGCCTCGGGTGGCATCCGCGATTGGGAGGCGGCCCTGGCGATGATTGAGGCGGGAGCTACCCGCCTGGGGGTTTCCGCGGCAGCGAAGGTGCTGGGCGCCTAGAGCCGGTTTGCGGCCTGCGCCCTGCGGCCGTACTCCGTACTGGCGGGCTAGGTGGCCGGAGCCGGGGGGGGGGNGGAGCGGCTAGGCGGCCATGTTGGAGGAACCGACCGGGCCGTCTTCCTTCCAGGGGCGGGTGAGGTCCGCGTCCTCGGTATTGCCCGACCCACTACCGCCGGAACCGCCGGATCCGCTGCCGTTGTCAGAGCCGCTGCCGCCGCTGGAGCTGCTGGTGGCGGAGCCCGTGTCCAGCTCGGAGAAGTTAACGTCCGTGCCGTGCATGTTTACTTCCAGTCCCTCGTCGGTGACGTTGAGGGATTCGAAGTCCATGCCGCCCTGAGCATCAGCGGGGATGGAGTCCTCCAACTGCGACTCCATCTCCTGGGTGAAGGACTCCGGAAGATCCATACCCAGCAGGGAGACGTTCTCCATCTCCATCTTCATTTGCCCGTCCTGGATAACTGGCTTGACCTCGAAGGTCGCCAGACCGCCAGTGAGGTCGAAGCTTAGGGTCTGCTTGTCCGGGTTGGGGCGGACGTCAGTAATCTGCAGTAACCCAGCCAGCGGGTTGTCCTCATCCCCACCGCCGTCGCTGGCGCTTTCGGAGGCCTGAGCCAGCAGCATCTCCTTGGTGACTACCGTCTGCAGGCGCAGGTCGCCCACCACTGAGTCATCAGGATTGTCGGTATCCATCTTCATGTCACGAAGCTCCAGGTGAACCGCGGGCTCGCCGGAGATTTTGGGCTTGGACTTGTCCTGCCCCTCGTAGGTGATGTCCAACGTGGAGGGAATATCGACGGTCATTTGGGGGATCTTGCCTTGCACAATTCCCAGCAGCACTGGGGAAGCGCCCAGGGAAATATCCGGATCCACGGGTTCAGACACGCCGGATTCCTGCTGTTGCTCCCTAAACGCGCTCTGAATCTGGTCCTTCATGAACCAGCGGAGGCCGAACTCGGCGAGAAGCAGCAGCAAAACAATGACAAGCAAGAATCCGATAAGGACCTTCAGCCAAAGCTTGCTCTTCTTTGGCTGCTGCTGGTACATGTTCTGCGGTGGTTGGCCGTACGCGCCTGCCTGGCCATACGGGCCCTGCTGCCCCGGCTGACCGAACTGCAGCTGCTGGTTCGGCTGGCCCAGCTGCCCCTGCGGAGCGCCGTACCCAGAGCCGTACTGGTTCGGGCTGTTGTTGCCGCTGGTGTTCCAGACAGCCGTCTGATCCTCGTTGCCGCCGGCATTCGAGGACGGGTTCTGTGATGGGTTTTGTGGGTTAGTCACCCGTATCAGTGTTCCTTATCGTCGGAGCTGTGCCAACCCGTATCTTAGCCCCAGCCCACTTTAGAGCCCATAGTTGAGCCAAGACTTGGCAGCGAACAGATAGCTAATACACAGGCTCGCACACCAATGACCATGGCAAGGTGATTGAATTATCCGCCAAGCGGCGGCGCGGGTTGAGCCGCGCCGCGGGAGCGTGGGCGTCACCAAGAGAACCCAAGAACTCCTGCTTCGCCGAGCGCCACCGCACTCGTGGCCCAAAGACGGCCAGGGGTGCTGCGCGTTCCCAGCAACGGTCGAGCTCTGCGAGGACGTCGTAGATGAGGTGGCCGGGGGTGTTGCGGTGGATCAGGATC
Organism: Corynebacterium jeikeium; assembly: GCF_000738175.1. Lineage (GTDB taxonomy): Bacteria > Actinomycetota > Actinomycetes > Mycobacteriales > Mycobacteriaceae > Corynebacterium > Corynebacterium jeikeium_C. The sequence continues at coordinate 12,866 of NZ_JFCH01000023.1, forward strand.
TTCGGCAGGCGTTCGGCCAGGTCGGAGGGTTTTTCGATGTCCTGCGGATCCCACGCGAGGGTCAGGGACTGCGGGCCGGCCTCATCCAGCAGTACCCAGCAGGAGCGGCGGCCGACCTCGTCGCAGGTGCCCTCGATGATCACGCCACCGGGGCGCAGGTTCGCACGCATCGTGTCCCACGCGGCCTGCACCTGGTCCACGTCGTATTGGCGCAGCACGTTAAAGGCCCGCACAACGTCCGCCTGCAGGCCCGCTAACTCGAAGCCACCGAGGGCGAAGTGCACACCCTCGCGGTCGGGGAGCACGCGGGAAGGCTCGATCTCCAGGCCGGTGACCTCCACTGTGGGGGCAATGGTCCGCAGCCACCGAGCCCACTCGCAAGTAGTGGTGTGGGAGGCTCCGTAGCCGACGTCGACGGCCACGGGGTTGCGCTGCTCGTGCAGTACGGCCCCTCGCAGCTGGGCCTGTACCCTCGGCTGCGCCACCAGCCAGCGGTCGGACTTGCGCAGGCGGTTGTAGCCAGTCGTTCCGCGGGTAGGGACGCCAACAGGCCCGTCCGTATTCCACGAACGGGCCTTGAGATTGTGGGCGTGGTCAGCCACGCGGGGTAACCGAGCCTTCCAAGTGAGTGAGTTTTTTCGTTAAAGGTCCAGGCGGAGCCTATGCCGGGCTTTAGGCGTTGTCGCTGATCCACTTCTGGATCAGGGCGGCCTCACGGGTCAGGAACTCCTCCACCCACTCGGCAACCTTCGGCTCCAGGACGGCGCCCATCATCGGGATCTTCACGTCCACGGCGCAGTCGGCCTTCAGCTCGGTGGAGTCACCGGAGCCGGTCAGGGTGACATCCGCGGAGAAGGAAACCGGTGCGCCCTTGACCTCTGCGTTGACCTTACCGGTGGTGGTGCCGTCAGCCAGCGGGCCGAACTCGACGACGCGCTTGAGCTTCAGGTCCTGGGAAACCATGCCGCGCACAGCCTCCGGCAGAGCGGACTTCGGTAGTAGTTCGAAGAGGACGGCCTCGATCGGCTCGGGGGTGAAAGAGTTCACCTCGCCCGGCTCGTCGCCAATGTTCTCGACCTCGTAGGCCCAGTAGTTTGCGGAGGAGAGTGCCTCGTAGACCTTTTCAATGGGGAAGTTAATCGTTGCAGTGTTCTCGCTGTGAGTAGTCATGCCAACAGACTACCTTTAGTGATGTGACTGATTCGACTAATAACGCACATTTCACGTCCGAGGAACGCGCACACCACCTTCTGGAGCGCCTCAGCGGCACTGGCGCCGACCCAGTTTCTATCCCCGACACCCGTGTGACCAGCCGTTCCTTCGCCGAAATGACCACCCTGCGCATCGGCGCCGCACCCGCCGGGGTTGTCGAATGCTCTTCGGCGGAGGCTGTTGCCCAGGTCGTTTCTTTTTTGGACGCCCACACGCAGCCACTGCTTGTCGTCGGCGGCGGATCGAACCTCGTGGTGGGCGAAGGGGATGCAGTATCCCAGTTGGTTGTGGTGCTGTTGAGCGCGGGTGACGGTGACGTAGGCGATAGCGAAGACGCTGACGGTGACGCGACAGGCGAGACAGGGGTGACGATCGACCGCGAGACTGGTGTGGTGCGAGCCTTTGCGGGAGTTGAATGGGATCAGCTGGTGGCCGCGACTGTCGAGGCTGGGCTCGGCGGGTTGGAGTGCCTGAGTGGGATCCCCGGCTCCGTGGGTGCCACGCCTGTGCAGAACGTCGGCGCATATGGCGCGGAGGTTGCGCAGGTGCTGCGGCGCGTGCAGTTGTATGACCGTACGAGCGGGGAGCTCGAGTGGGTGGAACCTTCCGCCCTGGACCTGGGGTATCGCTACTCGAATCTGAAGTTCACCTCGCGGGCCGTGGTGACGTCCGTGGAGTTCCAGCTGACCACCGACGGGTTGAGCGTGCCGCTGCGCTTCGGGGAGCTGGCACGGCGCTTAGGCGTGGATGCAGATGAGGCTGCCGCCGGGGAGATCCGTCGGCCCGCTGCCGATGTGCGCCAGGCCGTACTGGAACTGCGCGCGGGCAAGGGGATGGTTCTGGATGCCGCGGATCACGATACGTGGTCGGCGGGCTCCTTCTTCACGAATCCGATCGTCACCGGCGAGGAGGCGCGCGACGCGGTGGTGGCCGCCGTGCGGGAGAAGTGCGGCGACGATGGGGTGGAGTCGATGCCCCTGTACCCGGTGAAGGCCAATGGTGGCGCCGCTGCGGGCGCGGCTGCTGGCACGGATGCCGGTACGGGCGTGGGCGAGCCACAGTTCAAGTTCTCTGCAGCGTGGCTGATCGAGCGCGCCGGGTTTGCAAAGGGCTGGCACGTGCCGGGGAACGACCGCGCTTCCCTGTCCACCAAGCACACTCTGGCCCTGACCAATCGCGGTTCCGCGACCAGTGCGGATGTGGTGGAACTGGCGCGCGCCGTGCGCGCCGGAGTGCAGGAAGCGTTCGGAGTAGTGCTGGAACCGGAGCCGATCTGGGTCGGCGTGAGCATCGACTAGCTCGAGGTAGTTGAGACCAGCCGACCGGCTGAGGCTAGGCGACCGGCTCGAAATCCACTTTGTCGCGGACGCCGCAGTCCGGGCAGAACCAGTCATCCGGCACCTCGGACCACGGGGTGCCGGGGTTGAAGCCCTCGGCGGGATCGCCTACGGCCTCATCGAATCGATAGTCACAGACAGGGCATTGGAAAACGGACATGGGGGACTCCTTCGCTTGGACTGAAGTGGTTGGGGTTGGGGCTAGGGGCGTCACTTAGAAGCAGCCTTGGCCGCGCGGTTCTTGTCGGTGAACTTGCGCTGCTTCGGACGGGGGATCTCATACGTCGAGGGCTGGCCGGGGCCGCGCCACAAGCCGGCGATCCCGGGGATCAGGAAGAAAAGGCTGATCAACAGAGGCCATGGAACGACGTTGCTCAAAGCGGGAACGCCGAACAAGCCCAAGACCGCGAGCAGTAGGAAGAAAGCACCGACCGCCGTGCCAGCGCCACTGAGCAGGTAGTGAGTGGTTGGGTTGGGTGGGTTGATGGTGCTTCCGGTTGGGGCGGTCGTGCTCATCGCTGCCACCTCGCAGCCAGCTTCTCTTCCTTGCCAGGCAGGACGTTCGCCTTGGAGACGTCGTAGTTGTAGTGCTTCATCAGGCGGCTATCCATGACCTTGAACCACAGCGGCGGAATCGAAGCCATGGCGATCATCGTCGCGTAGCCGGCTGGCAGCTCCGGAGCTTTCACGTCCGAGCGCAGCGACTGGTAGCGGCGCGTCGGATTCGCGTGGTGATCCGAGTGGCGCTGAAGCTGGTAGAGGAAAATATTGGTGGTCAGATTGTCGGAGTTCCAGGAGTGCTCCGGGGTGCAGCGCTCGTAGCGGCCATCCGGCTGCATCTGCCGCAACAGGCCGTAGTGCTCTAGGTAGTTCACGAACTCCAGCAAGGCGATGCCCAGCACGGCCTGGATTAGCATCCACGGCAGAATGTAGATGCCGAAGGCGATGAACAGCCCGCCCCAGACCAGCACGGTGACCAGCCAAGCGTTCAGCACCTCATTGCTGAGGTGGAATTGGGACTTGCCCTTGCGCGCCAGACGCTTCTTCTCGATGTTCCAGGCGCGTGGGATCTGGTGAGGGATGGATCGGACCAGGTAGGTGTAGACGTTCTCGCCCATGCGGGAGCTCACCGGATCCTCCGGGGTGGCGACCTTAACGTGGTGACCCTTGTTGTGCTCGATGTAGAAGTGCCCGTAGGCGGGGACAGCCAGGGTGATCTTGCCCATCCAACGCTCGAAGCTGCCCTTCTTGTGGCCTAGTTCGTGGGCAGCGACGATACCGATGCCGGAGCTCATGCCCATAGACCAGGCAAGGCCCAGGCGGTCGATCATCAACAGGTCCGAGCTGGTCCATAGGTAGCAGCAGGCAATGAGGCTGGCCAGCATGATGGGGAAGTAGAGGTACGTCACCACTCGGTAGTACTTGGTTTCTTCCAGCCAGGGGACGAACTCTTCCGGCACGTTCTCGCCATCGCGGCCGAGGATCACGTCCGCCAGTGGGATCAGGATAAACACGGCAATGGGGCCGGCCCACCAGGTGACATGGATCAGCAGGTCGGGGCCGTTGATGGCTTTGAGCCAGGAGGCAACGCCCCACACGATCAGTGGAATGGCCGCCGGAACGAGGCTGAAAGTCCAGGCGTACTTCTTGGAGTCTTTCCAACCGGGTGGGCGCTTGGCTGGAGCCGTACCGGGAGAGGTGCTAGCGCCGTTGGCTGTGTGCGCTGGGTTTTGCGTGGTTGTCATCGTCGACTCACCTGCATTCCTGTGCATATCGATGGTGTGGGGTTGGTATTCAGTTGGTATCTAGTTGGCGTGCGAGTCGTGCACGTATGGCCCACGAATGGTGCGTGGATGGGCCCGGATGGCGCCCGGATGGCGGAGCGCTCTGCCTCGCACATGTGACACAGAATACCATATGGTTTTCACAACAATATGAAATTAGGGCTTTGGAGGTAGTTGGAGGAGGGGTTCCGGGAGGGGTGGAATGTGGAAATGTCGTTAGAACGGGAATCTGTAAATGGAAACGCAAGGTTCCAAAACAGCGCAACGCTCTAACCTGCGACTTTATGCAGGTGAAAATAGTTTCCTTTAACGCATTCCCGTTCTAGCGACATTCGGCGCTTAGGGAGCCAAGAAAGCCGAAACCCGAGCCCGGCGTATTCGCCGAACTCGGGAAGGTCTAGAAGAGGGGAAGCGTCCGTCTACAGCTTCGTCATGATCAGATCCTTAACCTCGCGGCGGCGGATCTTGCCGATCAGGTCAGCCGGCATCTCGTCGACGACGAAGAAGCGGCGGGGAACCTTGTAGCGGGTCAGACCTTCGCGAGCCCACTCACGGATGGCCTCCTTGTCGAAGTCGGCCTCGCTCACGCCGTCCTCCAGGACAATAGCGGCGACAACCTCTTCAGAGCCGTCGTCCTGCGGCAGGCCGACCACGCCGGCCTTCTGGATCTGCTCGTGCTCCTCCAGGAACTCCTCGACCTCGGCGGGGTAAACGTTAAACCCGCCGGTGATGATCATTTCCTTAATGCGAGAGACGATCTTGATGAAGCCGTCCGGCTCCATCACAGCCATGTCACCAGTGCAGAACCAGTCCTCGTAGAACGGCTGGTCCTCGTCCGGGATGTTGATGTAGCCGTGGAACACCTGGCGGCCGCGGGCCAGCAGCTCGCCCGGCTCGCCGTCCGGCATGGTTTTGCTGAAGTCATTCGGGTCAGCCACGCGCATTTCCGTATCCGGGAACGGGATGCCGATGTAGCCCGCGCGGCGCTCCGGGGTGACGGGGTTCGCAACCAGGATCGGACCGGACTCGGTCAGGCCATAGCCCTCCACGATCTTGCCGCCCGTCTTCTTCTCCCACTCCAGGGTGGTGTGCACCGGCAGCGGCGCCGCACCGGACAGAGCGTTGGCGATTCCGCGCAGGTCCAGGTTGTGCTCATCCGCGGCAGCCAGAATCTTGTCGTACAGGGTAGGTACACCCGGCATGTAGGTGGGGGTCTCACGCTTCAGCTGGTCCACGATTAGCGGAATCTCCGGCTTTGGCAGCAGTAGCAGCTTGCCGCCGGTGGATACGGCCAGTGCGGCGGTCAGCGTCAGGCCGTAGATGTGGAACAGGGGGAGGGCAGCGAGGAACTTCTCCTGACCACGCTCGCCGATGCCGCTGATCCAGGACCGTCCCTGGACAACGTTGGACATGACGTTGCCGTGCGTCAGCTGCGCGCCCTTTGGCTTACCGGTCGTACCGGAAGTGAAGAGGATGAACGCAGGGGAGTCCTGTGTCGTCTCCGGGCAGTTTTCGATGTCGGATCCATCGCCGCCGAATTTGGCGCTGAGCAGTTGAGAGAACGGGATGGTGCCTGGTGCCTCGCCGTGGAGCTGGTCGCGCTTTTCCTTGATCGACTTGATCGGCAGCTTCAGAGCCAGGCGCTTCACCAGTGGCATCGCGTCGATCATGTTCACGCTAACGATCTTTTCCAGTGGCGTGGTGCGCGAAAGCTCCTGGAACATGGGGGCGATCTTGTCCCAGACCACCGCAACCTTCGCTGCATGGTCCTTGCAGGGGCCCTCCAGCTCGCGGGCGGTGTACAGCGGGTTGTGTTCTGCTACTACGGCGCCCAGCTTGTGGACTGCGAAGATCGTAATTAGGTGCTGCGGGCAGTTCGGCAGCGTTACGGCCACGCGGTCGCCCGGGCGCACGCCCAGCTCGCGCAGGCCAGCGGCCACGCTCTTGACCTGCTTAAGGAAATCTCCGTAAGTCATCGTCTGGCCAAAGAAGTCCAGGATGTCGGCGCTCGAGTGTTCGGCGACAGTACGGTCGAGAAGCTTAGCCATGGTGTCGTCTTGGTACTCCAGGCTGTGCGGAGTCCACTCCGCGTAGTACTCCAGGTAGGGCTTGTCCTTCCAGGCCGTTCCCTCTGGGCGCTCGGTGTCAGTCATGTAGATCCCTTAGGTCTAAAGAAACAGTCTTCAAAACGTGATGCACGTTACTTTGGCACCCTATCTAACTTTCTCGTTTTCTTTGGTGGAATTAAGTAATTTTTTGTGGACGCCACCTACCCCCAGCCCCGCTCTAACCTGGCTAAGCTTGAGCGGTATGCGCGTCGCTATGATCTCCATGCACACCTCACCTCTCGAGCAACCCGGCACGGGGGATGCCGGCGGGATGAACGTATACGTGAAAAACATTGCTGAGCAGCTGGAACGTAAGGGCGTCACGGTCGATGTATTTACCCGAGCGACCCGGCCTTTACAGGGCGAGGTAGTCAACGTTCGCCCGGGGCTCAGGGTGATCAACTGCGTGGCTGGGCCGTACGAGGGGCTGTCGAAGGAGGAGCTGCCCACGCAGCTGGCGGCGTTCACGGGCTCGATCCTGGCCTTTTGTCGCGAGGAGGGGGTGAGCTACGACCTGATCCACTCGCACTATTGGCTCTCCGGGCAGGTCGGGTGGCTGCTGCGCGATTTCTGGCAGGTCCCTTGGGTGCACACGGCCCACACGCTGGCGGCGGTGAAGAACAATTCCCTGGCCGATGGTGATTCGCGCGAGCCGGAATCGCGCCGCATCTGCGAACAGCAGATCGTGGACAATGCGGATCTCCTGATCGTAAACACGGACCAGGAGGTGCAGGACCTTATTGAGGGTTATGACGCCACCACGTGCGCGATCAAGGTCGTCCCACCGGGGGCAGACGTGGATCGCTTCACGCCTGGATCGGATCGTGCGACCGAGCGTTCACGCCGCGAACTGGGCATTCCCTTCCGGACGAAGGTCATTGGTTTCGTCGGCCGGTTGCAGCGATTGAAGGGGCCGCAGGTGCTGCTGCGAGCAGTGGCGGAGCTTTTGGACCGGCACCCTCAGCAGCAGCTGGCCGTGGTGATCTGCGGTGGGTCCTCCGGGGCGGGCGGCAAGGAGTTGGAGCGGCTACAGCTGCTGGCCGAGGAGCTGGGGATTAGCCGTTGCGTGCGCTTCTTGGCTCCGCGCCCGCCCGAGGAGCTGGTGGGCGTGTATCGGGCGGCGGACATCGTGGCCGTGCCCAGTTACAACGAGTCCTTTGGGTTAGTGGCGCTGGAGGCGCAGGCGTGTGGCACGCCTGTCGTGGCTACGCGCACCGGCGGCCTGCCGATCGCGGTGGAGGATGAGAAATCCGGCCTGCTGGTGGACGGCCACGATGCGGGCGACTGGGCCGATGCGCTGGGCAAGCTGGTGTTGGACGACGATTTGCGCATTGCAATGGGGGAGTATGCCCCCAGCCACGCCGCTAAGTTCTCCTGGGAGGCATCCGCGGAAGCGCTGCACAAGCTGTACGAAGAGCTGCCGCCCGCCGGCCACCGTGGGGAGCGCCAGCCTGCCGGGTAGAACCGGGGAAAATCCAAGGTGACTGCGCCGCGGCAGGCGGAAATGTAGTTTGGGGCTTATGGATCGCACACGGATTTGTGAACTTCTGGACGAAGCGGAAGTCGAGTACACCCTCCCCGAGGGGCCGGCCGGGCAAGACGGCAACGTCGTAGTCGTGCTGCCGGGCGAGAAGCGCCTGAAGACAAACTGCATCTTCATTCCGCAGGACGGCATGTTCCGCGTGGAGGCTTTTGTCTGCCGCGCGGTGGAGGAAGGTCAGGAGGAGGTCTACAAGCTGCTGCTGCACGCCAACCGCCGCAGCTTTGGAGTGCACTACACGCTGGACCGGAACAACGACATCTACCTGGTGGGCCAGTTCTCGGATAACACCAGCAGCGAGGACATTCAGCGGATCCTGGGGCAGGTTCTGGAGCGGGCGGATGCGGACTTCAACCGCATCCTGGAGCGTGGCTTTGCTTCCTCCATCCGCCACGAGTGGGCATGGCGCCTGTCCCGTGGCGAACCTACCGTGAACCTCGCGGCCTTCGCACACCTCAAGCCCTCCGAGCAGGAGGTCCAGCTGCTGGCGCCGCCACCGGGTTCCAAGTTGGCGTCCGAAGCAAAGAGCCCGAGCACCCCCGACCTAGACGGCACCAGCGACGGTACGGAGCACGGTCGTGCTGACGGCAGTGACCAAGGCGAAGCGGAAGAAACAAAAGCAGACCCGGAAGAATAAACGGAATAGGCGGTACCGCCAAATCCAGGGGCGCGCGGGCGCACATCATGGCAGAATTGGGAGTATGAGCGAGCAAAACAACTCCCACGGAAATCTGATCCTGCTGCGTCACGGCCAGAGTGAATGGAACGCCTCCAACCAGTTCACCGGCTGGGTAGACGTGCGACTGACCGACAAGGGCCGCGAGGAGGCAGTTCGCGGCGGCGAGATGATCAAGGAAGCTGGCCTGGAGCCGACCATCCTGTACACCTCCCTGCTGCGCCGCGCCATCACCACCGCCAACATCGCCCTCGACGCGGCGGATCGCCACTGGATCCCCGTCGTACGCGACTGGCGCCTGAACGAGCGCCACTACGGCGCGCTGCAGGGGCTGAACAAGGCAGAGACCAAGGACAAGTACGGTGAAGAGCAGTTCATGGCTTGGCGCCGTTCCTACGACACCCCGCCGCCGGCCATCGACGCTGACAACGAGTACGCCCAGACCAACGACCCGCGCTACGCTGACCTGCCCGAGATTCCGGCCACCGAGTGCCTGCTGGACGTCGTCAAGCGCTTCATCCCGTACTACGAGGAAGAGATCGAGCCGCGTGTGAAGAACGGCGAGACCGTCCTGGTTGCCGCGCACGGCAACTCCCTGCGTGCGCTGGTTAAGCACCTGGACCAGATCTCCGACGAGGACATCGCGGGTCTGAACATCCCGACCGGCATCCCGCTGGTCTACCGCATCGACGCGGATGGCAAGGTTCTGAACCCGGGTGGCGACTACCTGGATCCGGAGGCAGCTGCCGCTGGTGCCGCAGCCGTCGCCGCACAGGGCCAGGCTAAGTAAGAGCCGGGCTAAGTTATAGCCTTGGGATTTTAAGCCTTGGGATTTCTAACCTCAGGGGTTGCCCTTGGGCTGCTCTTTGGGCTGATCGTCGGCGTGTGCCTGGGCGCGCTCGGCATGTGGGGATACCGCAAGCGAGTGAAGGCTCAGCGCAACACCCACACCCAAAGGGAGCTCGAGGGCAATCGTGTTTCCACGGTGGCGCAGGTTCTGCACTTCGCCATCCAGTCCTCGCCCGATGCGGTGGCGGTAGTGGACCGCAAACGCAACGTTGTACTCTCCAACCCACGCGCCCACGAATTGGGTTTGGTGCATGAGCGGAACCTGAACGCCGAAGCGTGGAAAATGGTGGAGCGGGTCTTCGCAGACCAGGAGCCACGCGAGCTGAACTTCCTGCCCCCACCGCGCCGCAGCAACCGACCCGTCATTGCCGTGGCCGGGCAGGTTCAGCTGCTTTCCCTCGTGGATGACCGCTTTGCGGTGGTGTACGCCACCGACGATTCCGAAACCGTGCGCATGGAATCCGCCCGCCGCGACTTCGTGGCCAACGTCTCCCACGAGCTCAAAACACCGGTGGGAGCGATCTCGCTGCTGGTGGAGACCCTCATGTCGGTGCGCGATGACGAAGAGGCCGTGGAGTATTTCGGCTCGAAGCTGATCGTCGAAGTGCGTCGCATGAACCAGATGATTACAGAGCTGATCAGCCTGTCGAAGCTGCAGGGTGCGGAATCGCTGCCGGACCTGGAGGTCTTGAGCATCGACAAGGTCATCGAGGACGCGATTGATCGCTGCCGCCTGGCGGCCGAAGCGCGCAACATCGACCTGGTTAAGGACGGGCGCTCTGGGGCGATGGTGAAGGGCGACAAGGGGCTGCTGGTTACCAGCGTGTCCAACCTGCTAACCAACGCCATCAACTATTCACCGGAGGGCTCGCCCGTTTCCATTTCCCGCGAAGCACAGGGCGATACCGTGACCATCCGCGTGACGGACCGGGGCATCGGCATTTCCCAGGACGACCAAAAGCGCGTGTTCGAGAGGTTCTTCCGAGTGGACAAGGCGCGCTCGCGCGACACGGGCGGTACGGGTCTGGGGTTGGCCATCGTGAAGCACGTGATGGCCAACCACGGTGGCAGTGTTTCCCTGTGGTCCCGGCTGGGGACAGGCTCCACCTTTACTTTGGAGCTCCCACGCTTCCAGGAGGGTAAGACCAAGGAGCTGCCGAGCGGAGAGATTCCGGTCATTCCGGACGCGCGGCGCCTGGACGACGCGGAACACAAGAGCGCATTAGGCACAGACGTAGCGGGCACGGACGTTACGGGCGCAGATAAAGAGGACACAGATCCGGACGCAGAGGACAAAGAATGACCTCCGGGTTATGTTTTGGTGATCCCCCAGTGAACAGGGTGTCTTGAGGGTTGCTACTCCCTAAAGCTTGTGGGCACGTTACGATAGTTGCGGATAGTTTCTGTAGCTTTAAAAATTTTTCTTTGAAAGGTTATTGAGCGGCTGTGACGAGCGTTTTGATTGTCGAAGACGAAGAGTCTTTGGCGGAACCTCTTGCGTTTCTGCTGAAAAAGGAAGGTTTCGAGGTCTTTATGGCTCCGGACGGTCCCACTGCGCTGGATACCTTCGCTGCGGAAAACATCGACATCATTCTGTTGGACCTGATGCTGCCCGGCATGTCCGGCACCGAGGTGTGCCGCCAGCTGCGCCAAACCTCCAGCGTGCCGGTGATTATGGTGACGGCTCGCGACAGTGAGATCGATAAGGTCGTGGGCCTCGAGCTCGGCGCCGACGATTACGTGACCAAGCCCTACTTCGCCCGCGAGCTGATCGCCCGCATCCGCGCCGTTCTGCGCCGCGGCGGTGAGGTGGAGGTCGAGGCTCCCGCCGACGACGGCCTGGTGCTGCAGGAGGATCGCGTGATGATGGACGTGGAGCGCCACATCGTCACCGTCGACGGGCAGAAGGTTCCTATGCCGCTCAAGGAATTCGATCTGCTTGAGTACCTCATGCGTAACAGCGGCCGCGTGTTGACCCGTGGCCAGCTGATCGACCGCGTGTGGGGCGCCGATTACGTCGGCGATACCAAGACCCTGGACGTGCACATCAAGCGCCTGCGCTCCAAGATCGAGCGCAACCCCTCCCGCCCGGAGATCTTGGTGACCGTCCGCGGCCTGGGCTACAAGTTCGAGGCCTAACTCCGCCTAAATCCCGCGCCGCCGTGCTTCGGCCGTCGCCGGGTGGATCGACAGCAACGGAAACCCGCTGGGGGAGACCTTAGCCAGCTTTTCCCGTTCTTCACAGTTCGCGGCCAGCACCTCGTAGGCCTCTTCGCCGATCAGTTCCGTCAGCTCTTCGCGGCCGGTGCGCCACAATGCTTCGCCACCTGCGTGGCAGTTCGGGTCCGAGGAACAGTACCAGTCAAAGTCCTCACCGCCGTCGCCCCATCCGCGGCGGTTGTATTCGGTGACGGTCGTCCGCAGCATCTCCACCCCGTCGGGGCGGGTTTCCCAGTCCTCAAGTCGCCGCAGCGGCACCTGCCAGCACACTTCGGGCTTCGCCGCGGTCAGCTCGACGTCGTTGCGCAGCGCCCAGGCGTGCAGTGCGCACCCGCGGCCCGCGGGGAATCCCTCCCGGTTGGCGAAGATGCACGCCCCGTTGGTGGTCACGGTCTTCAGGGCGGGTTCCATCTCGCCCTCGTCGTTTTCTAGCTCGTCCCATTCGAGCCACGGTTCGATGTCGTCGCCGCTTTTTTCTTGTGGACGCCCCTTCGCCTCCCATTCATCCATCTCCGCGGGGCGGTTCTGCCACTCTTCCGCCGTGAGCTTCTCCGCGACATTCCGCAGGGTCGCGCGGTCGTCTTCGTCGGTGAGAAATGCACCGTGGGTGCAACAGCCGACGTCCGGATTCTCGGCGTCAATACCTAAACAGGCTTCCGTGCCGAACCGGCAACGGTACGTGGACAGCAACCACGTGAGATCCACCTGGATGATGTGTTCGGAATCGGCGGGGTCGATGAACTCCAGCCATTCGCGGGCGTGGTCAGCGGGCATTTCGTGACCGGCGCGGATGGATAGGTCAGCGGGTGTGCCCTCCGGATAGCCGGTGGCTAGCTCGTTGTTTGAGGTTCCCGATTCGATCTCCGCAGACGTTTCATTCACGCGTTCCACCGTAGACCCATTAGGCTGGGGTGCGTGCGATTAGGTGTGCTTGACGTAGGAAGCAATACGGTTCATCTGGTGGTCGTCGATGCACAGCGCGGCGGACCGCCGACTCCAATGAGCAATTGGAAGACTCCCATGCGCTTGGTGGAATACCTAGATAAGAAGGGTGCCATCAACGAAAAGGGACAGGAGAAGTTGCTCAATGGGGTGGCTCTGGCCAAGGAGATGTCGGAGCAGTTCCGCTGCGAAGGCATGCTGCCTTTTGCTACCTCCGCGATCCGCTCGGCTGAGAATTCCGAGGAAGTGCTGGACAGGGTAGAGAAGGAAACCGGCGTGCGCCTGCGGATTCTGTCGGGGGACGAGGAAGCGCGACTGACGTTCCTGGCGGTAAGGCGCTGGTACGGCTGGTCCGCTGGGCGCATCTGTGACCTGGATATTGGCGGCGGCTCCCTGGAGATGTCTATTGGCATGGACGAGGATCCGGATGTCGCCTGCAGCGTGAACCTGGGTGCGGGGCGCTTGACCCGCGAATGGTTCGATACCGACCCGCCATCTAAAAAGAAGGTCGCGGAGCTGGGGGAGTTCATCGACGAAGAGTTGAATGATCCGGTGGAAAAGCTGCTGGATTCCGGCGACATTGACTTGGCGGTGGGCACTTCTAAGACCTTTAGGATGCTGGCGCGGCTGACGGGTGCGGCGCCTTCTTCCGCTGGCCCGCGGGTAAAGCGCACCTTGACCCAGGCCGGCCTGCGACAGCTGATCGCCTTTATTTCCCGCATGACTGCCGCCGATCGGGCGGAGTTGGAGGGGGTGAGTGCGGAGCGTTCGCACCAGGTCGTTGCCGGCGCGCTGGTGGCCGAGGCGGCGATGCGCAAGCTGGATATTGAGGTTTTGCACATGTGCCCGTGGGCGCTGCGCGAGGGCGTGATCTTCCGCCAGCTCGACCATAATCCGGATTTGACGTAAGTAACGCCAGTTGCTTCTGCCTATATGTAGGCGAGTAAAGTAGTGTGTTTGAAGACATATGTTTAAAGTGACGCTTGAGGGCAGTTGAGACTGCGTTGCAAGTGATCAAGTGATGGGATCAATGGATGAGTGAGAAGCTGACAGTCGCCGAACTTCTCGCCCGCAACGGGCGCGAAGCAGGTCCTGCTGACACTGGCCGGCGTCGACGCCGTCACCGCAACTTGGAGAAGGGCGGCGTTTCCGTTGCCGAGCTGACGGGTTCCATTCCAGTAGTTCAGACCGAGGACGACACAGCTTCGGATGAGTCCGCGGTCAAGGCTACAGATAAGGCCGCTCCGAAGGCTGCCGCCAAGGACACTGTGGCGACACAGCCCGAGAAGCAGGAGAAGAAGGAGAAGAAGCTCCAGCCGGATCAGCGTTCCGTAAGCCGCACCCCGGAGCGCCCGGAGGAACAGACCGGCCAGCTTGCTACTGCCAAGGATGTCGAGGACTCCAAGGATGTTAAGGACGTCAAGGGTGCTGACGCTGAAAAGCCGACCTTCGGCGAGGTCGCGCGCGGCAAGGTGGTTGAAAAGCCGGAAGCCAAGAAGGAGCCGTCGGTAAAGCCAGAGGCTGAGAAGGCTGAGGCCAAGAAGGCCGAGAAGGTTGAGGCCAAGAAGGCAACCAAGGAAGTCAAGCCGATAAAGCCTGCCGAAAAGCCTGGCAAGGCTGAAAAGGCAGCCAAGCCTGGCAGCGCTGAGAAGCCAGGCAAGGCCGGGGTCGCCGCGGCAGCGGCAGCGGGCGGAGCCGGGGCAGCTGGCGCCGCTGGGGTTGCTAAGTCGACTGAGGCGGACGCTGCTGACAAGGTGGGCGTCAAGTCGCGGTCGCAGGCTACCAGTGACGAACAGGCACAGTTCGCGCAGCTCGAGGAATCCCTCGAGGACGGCGAAGTTGTCGAGTACGAAGACGACACGATCTCCTGGCCGATGATGATCCTGCAGGCAATCCTGGCGATTGCCGTGGGTGTGGGCGTGTTCTTCGGCTTCAGTTTGATCTGGGCCAAGGCTCCGGCGGTTCTGGCGCTGGTGCTGGCCATTGCCGTGACGCTGCTGTTGGTTGGACTGGTGCACGCGCTGCTGCGCCACCGCGACAAGCTGCTGATGATCCTTGCCGCCATTGTTGGTTTGGTACTGACGATCGGGCCGCGACTAGTCCAGGGGCTGTAAAAGCCTCCTAAGACGTGGACGGGCGCTGGTTGGCGAGCCAGCGCCCTTTTGGTATTTGCGGGGAACCAAAAGGGCGGGGTAGCAGGAAGCCGCCAATCCTGGCACGCTGGTTTATATGACTCAAATTGGAATTATTGGCGGAGGAAACATCGGCGAAGCCCTGCTCGCCGGAATCGTTGCGGACACTGAGGATGCCGCAGACGCAAAGAAGATCATCGTCGCGGATCCGTCGCAGGAGCGGCTGGACGAGCTCAAGGATAAGTACGGCATGGTTACTGCCCGCGAGGGGCGCGAGGCGGCCGAAGGTGCCGATATCCTGTTCATTTGCGTGAAGCCCAACATCGTCCCCATCGTGCTGGACGAAGTGGCCGAGGTGCTGGACAGTAACTCCCAGGACACGATCGTGGTTTCCCTGGCGGCAGGCGTGACCATCAACACCATGGAGTCCGCGCTGCCCGCGGGCACCACCGTTGTGCGCACGATGCCGAACACCCCGATGCTGGTTGGCAAGGGTGCGATCGGTATCGCCGGTGGCCGCTTTGCCGAAGAGGATCAGCTAAAGACGGTGCAGGACATCATGTCCAAGGTCGGCGAGGCCGTCATCGTGAAGGAAAAAGAGCTGGACGCCGTCACGGCAGTCTCTGGTTCCGGTCCGGCCTACATCTTCCTGGTTGTGGAAGCCATGATCGAGTCTGCTGTGCAGCTGGGGCTAGCCCGCCCGCTGGCGGAGAAGCTGGCTATCGCCAACGTGCAGGGCGCGGCCACCATGATGTCCCGAAACCTCGCAGAGGGCGGGGATACGCCGTCCGTTCTGCGTACCAAGGTCACCAGCCCTGGGGGAACCACTGCGGCGGCTCTGCGCGAGCTGGAGGAGTCCGGCATCCGCGGAGCATTCTTCCGCGCCATGGAGGCATGTAAGGACCGCTCCGAGGAACTGGGTGCACCGAAGCCGGGTGCGAATGCGGCTAACGGCGATAACTAAGTGCGCCTGTGGGCGGTGCGTAGACGTGAGCCCCGCCCAAATGGGGTTAATTTCTTCCCCTTTCCGAGCGACCTCAGTGATCTTTTTAGACACAATGGTTTAACACAAATCACGCCTGTTCAATCCGGTCACGGCCAGTAACAGGTGTGGGCTTATGGCGCCTTGAGTTGCGTAGGCCACAACGGGCAATCTGCCCTCAATGGTCACCCTTGTTGCACATTATTCACATATTTCACGTTATGATGGTTCGCGAGCGATCACGTGTGAAGTCCTGCAGGAGGGGAAGCCTGCAGCGCATGAGAGCGCAAAGAAAGTGATGATCTATGGCTAACACCGAAAATGGAACATTTCTGACCGTCGCAGAGGTCGCCGATCTCATGCGCGTGTCGAAGATGACTGTTTACCGTCTCATCCACTCGGAGGAGCTGCCTGCCGTACAGGTCGGCCGCAACTTCCGCGTTCGTGGATCCGCTGTCGAGGCGTACCTCGGAGCTTCCGAGTACAATCCCGGCCAGACCGGCTAACTAGCGAGACGCAACAGTCCCCCATTTTCGGAGCCAGGTGGTCTAAGCCACCCGCCCGGTGATGGGGGATTTTTGTTTCTCCAGGGCGCAGGGGGCTAAACTGTGGAACATTCGTGTCTACGGATGTGAAGCAACTCTTGTGTGGCAGCCCCTGTGGTTAGCCCCTTGTAGCAGGCAGCGTGCATCCGAGGACACATCTTCTCCGCCGCCGTAAAAGGTCCGGCGGTGGGGGAGCAGACCTTTAACCTGAAGAGATAACTAACCGAGAGAAACGAGGCTTACCCCATGGGTTCTGTCATCAAGAAGCGCCGCAAGCGCATGTCCAAGAAGAAGCACCGCAAGATGCTGCGCCGGACCCGCGTTCAGCGTAGGAAGCTCGGTAAGTAGCCTTCCGCTGCCGCATTTAGAGAAACCCACCGCAGGCGCCCTTCGAATGGGCGTGGCTACGGTGGGTTTTTGCGTTCCCGGGGAGCTCTAGCGCCGCTTCCGCGCCCACATGCCCGCGCCACCGGCCAACCCGAGCAGGCCAGCTCCCGCCGCCAGCCGCGTCCCGCCGATGCGGCGGAGTGCACGGCGCAGCCGCCGGTAGTCGCGGATCTCCCAGCTGCGTTCCAACGCCGCCTTGCGCAGCTTGGAATCTGGGTTGATCGCCACAGCCGTTCCCACGGTGGAAAGCATCGGCAGGTCGTTCACAGAATCCGAATACGCGGTGCAGCGCTGCAGATCCAGCCCCTCGTAGTTGGCCAGGGCGATAACGGCGTGCTTCTTTTCCTCACCGTGCAGCATGTGACCGATCATGCGCCCGGTGAAGCGGCCATCCTTCACCTCCGCCACGGTGCCTAGCGCGCCGGTGAATCCCAACTCCTTGGCGATGATCTGCGCCAGCTGCACCGGCGAGGCGGTCACCAGCCACACCTGCTGGCCCGCCTGAATGTGCATGTCGGCCAGTTCCTTGGTGTCCGGGAAGATGCGTTCCGCGATCGTCGCCGCCCAGATCTCCTGGGCCATCTCGATGACCTCAGATTCCTTCCGCCCCTTCACCAGCGCCAGCGCCTGCTCCCGGCCGCTGGAGATGTCGTCCGCGCTTTCCTTGCCTAGCACTCGGAACTTCATCTGCACCCAAATAAAGCCCAGCAGTTGTCGGGCGGTGAAGAAGCGCCGTTTCGCCAGGCCACGAGCGAAGAGCAGGATCGAGGCGCCCTTGATCAGCGTGTTATCCACGTCGAAGAACGCGCCGACTCCGGCATCCTGCGGGATCGAGGGATCGGGGTGGTCCAGATACCGCGGCTTTTCCGCTGCCAGCCCCGCGCCCTCCAGGTTGGCTAGCCCGGTACGCAGCTGGTCGCCCTCGATCTCGTAGCTGTGCGCCAGCTGATCCAGCTGCGCCTCACTGAGCTCCCAGAGCGCTTGTGGGGCGCCGGTACCGTACCCGACCTGCAGGTTTTGTGTCGTTGGGGTGGGGTGTTCGTGTTTCTTGGGTTGCGGCGCCACCTTCTCCGCCGCCGCACGCTCAGCATCGCTTGAGGTCTTTTCGCGGCGAGGTTTTCCGAAGCGTTCCTCCCGGAACTCGCGGAGGAAAGACTGCGCAGTCAGGGAGAGTGCGCGCAGGTAGCCTCGCCACTCACTGCCAATATCGCGCCATTCCGCCAGTAGGCCCGCGCGCTCACCCGCATTCCGGCCAGGAGCCGGTGTGGGGTGGTCCGACGGTTCTAGATCAGGCGCTGCATTCACACACATTAAGTTACCTTGAAAATGCGGGGATAGCGCTGCCGAGAGGTATTAGCTGGGGGCTTTCCGGCGGGTAGCATGGGAGCCCATGAGCTCTGACAGTATTTCCCCAGATCAGGACCCTGCCCAGGTGTCGGCGCAGATGCCAGCCCAGTCCGCACGAGTGCAGCTGATCAGCCGCTCGACGTGTGGCTCCTGCGCCCGCGTACACCAGCAAATCCTGCCCATCGCGCAGCGCTTCGGCACGACGGTGGAAGTGATCGAGCTGGACCGTGGTGGCGTCACCAAAGAAAAAGAGGAATTGGCACAAGAGTTCGGCGACCGCGTGCCCGTCGTGCTCGTCGACGACGAGGAGGTCGCGTGCTGGGAAATCGACGATGACGAGCTGATCGCGGCGCTGGAGCAGGGCTAGAGCACTGTATAGCCGCTATATAGCAGCCCCGCGAACTCGTTTTGGCAACGGGGTGGGTTAAGGGCTACCGTAGACACTCGTAACTACTTGGGGGTTCAGCCCCGCGAGCGGCCGTTCCCCAAGTGATCCCTGCAGGAGGCATGAAGACATATGAGTAGTAGCACCCGGACTGGTTCCGCGTCGGTGTTGCTGGTCGGACTGTCTTTCCGCTCAGCTCCGGTGACCATGCTGGAGCAGGCGACGGTCGCCGATGCGGATCTACCGAAAATGCAGCTATCGCTGGTGGATAACGACGTGATCTCCGAATCGCTGGTGCTTTCCACCTGCAACCGCATGGAGTTCTACACGGTCGCCAACGCCTTCCACTCCGGCCTGGACCACGTGGTGGACACGATCGCGCAGTTCTCCGGACTGGAGACCACCCAGCTGGAGCCGCACCTGTACGTGCACTACGCGGACTCCGCGGCCGAGCACATGCTGAAGGTCGCCTCCGGGCTGGATTCTATGGTCATCGGCGAACAGCAGATCATCGGCCAGCTGCGCAGTGCCTACCAGTCCGCCAACGAGACCGGCACGGTGGGGCGTACCCTGCACGACCTGACCCAGCGAGCCCTCCGGACGGGCAAGCGCGTGCACTCCGAGACCGCCATCGATTCGGCGGGCGCCTCCATGGTGTCTTTCGCCGTGGATCAGGCGCTGCGCTACGTCGAGCCCGCGCGTGCTCTTTCTGCTGTTGTTGATGACGCCCCTTCGTCCCAACCCCTCGCCGGCCACCGTGCGCTGATTATCGGTGCGGGGGCTATGGCATCCCTGGCTTCCACCCACCTGGGCAGGCTGGGTATCGACCACGTGACCGTGGCTAACCGCACGCTGTCGCGGGCGGAGAACCTGGTGAACCACGCGCGTGAGGCGGGGGTGGATGCCTCCGCCGTGCCGTTGGACGGAGTGGCCGACTGCCTGAGCGCCGTGGACATTGTGGTTTCCGCAACCGGCGCGGTGGGCAATGTGGTTACCGAGCGGGACGTGCGCGCGGCCATGGGGGCGGCGGGCACGAAGGTGCTGATTGATCTTTCCATGCCTGCGGACATCGAGCGTTCCGTGGCGGACATCGACGGCGTGAAGCTGCTGAACATCGAGGAGCTCACGACGATGGCCGGCGACCAGGTGCAGGACGAGGACCCGGCACGCGAGATCGTGGCCGACGAGCTGCAGACTTTCCTGGAGCAGCAGCGCGCGCAGTCCGTGGTGCCCACCGTCAAGGCCCTGCGACAGAAGGCCGGGGAAGTCATGGCCGAAGAGCTGATGACGCTGGAGCGACTGACCCCCGACATGTCGGAGGCCGACCGCGAGGCTGTGGTCAAGTCGATGAAGCGCGTGGTGGATAAGCTACTGCACACCCCAACGGTGCAGGCCAAGAAGCTTTCCGCCGGTGGCCAGCAGGTCAGCTACCCGGATGCGTTGGCTGCCTTGTTCAATCTGCCCAACGGGATGGTGGATTCGGTGACCCAGCCGGGACAGACCGACACCAGGCCGGCCCAGACCGCGGGAACCTCTGCCCGTGCCGATCAAATTCCAAGCGCTGCCCGCATTAGCCAGGTAGCGAAGGAGGCTTAAGACTTTCCATGTCCGCAACATCTAGTGGCGCTAATGCCGCCAATGCCGCGAACACCGCCAACTCAGCTAACGCCGCTAACCCAGCGGCCGATGGCGGCCGTACTTTCCTGATCGGCACCCGTAGGTCCGCACTGGCTACAACGCAGACCAGCCACGTCCGCGCCGGAATGCGATCCGCTGGTTACGCGGCGGAGCTGCATCTGGTGCAGACCCCGGGCGATGCCTCCCAAGCGGCGCAGACCCCGGTCGCACAGATCGGCGTGGGTGTGTTTACCGAAACGCTGCGCAAGGCCCTGGAAGCCGGTGAGTGTGACGTGGCCGTGCACTCCTTCAAGGACCTGCCGACTGCCCCGGACCCGCGTTTCCGTACCGTCGTTCCGCGCCGGGTGGATCCACGTGAGGTGCTGGTCAGCCGGAACAATCAGCCGCTGCTGGAGCTTCCGCAGGGCGCTAAGGTGGGCACGTCCGCACCGCGGCGCGTTTCCCAGATCCGCGCGGTACGCCCGGACCTGGAGCTGCTGCCGCTGCGTGGAAACATCGATACCCGCATGGGGCGCACGGAAAAGGACCTGGACGCGGTGGTTCTGGCCCGTGCGGGCCTGGAGCGCGTAGGCCAGCTGGATCGCGCCGCCGAGTCGATCGATCCGTCCACGATCATGCCCGCGCCCGCGCAGGGTGCGCTGAGCGTAGAGGTCCGCGCGGATGACGAGGCCGCCTGGCAGGCCGTCCGCCACCTGGACCACCTGCCCAGTCACATGGCCGCCGTGGCCGAGCGGGCTGTGCTTTCCACCCTGGAGGCCGGCTGCACCGCGCCGGTTGCTGCATACTCCCAGTGGGTGGAGCAGGAAGGCAGAGAAGGCACAGAAGGCACAGAGCAGCGCTACGTCCTGCGCGTATTCGGTGGAGTGTTCGCCATGAACGGCTCCCGCAAGCTGGTGCGCAGCGGCGAGGCCGCCTTCGACATTCCGGATCCGACTGCGGACGAGGGATTCCCCGCCGCCGAGGAACCTCGTTGGCGCGAGTGCATAGATGCCGCCAGAGCCATAGGCACCGACATAGGCAGAGAGTTACTCGAGGACGGTGCCGCCGAGTTAGTGGCCGAGGCTGAATAGCTTTTTCTTCGGGAGCGCCCCCTGCGGCGCCCCACCCTCAAACTTCACCGGCACCGTGTACGTAGCCGCCGGGGCTACATGCGCGCGGCTGCCCCAAGCAGATTTTTCAAGACACAATTACAGACCCGACAAGTTAGAAAGTTCCACTATGACCGATTCCGGAAATGCCCAGGTAGGGGGCGCTGATTCCGCCGCAGTGGCGGCAGTCGCCGACCTGGCACCCACTGGATGCGGCCGGATCCTCTTCGTGGGCGCGGGCCCGGGAAACCCGGAGCTGCTGACCATCCGCGCGCGCGACATTCTGGAGACTACCGCCCATGCGTGGGTGGATCCGTCGGTATTGGAATCCGTGCAGAACATCATCGCCACCCGTCTGCCGGTGCCGCAGGAGAAGCTGGATGCCGCAGAGGCCGAGTGGGAGGCGAAGGTAAAGGCCGCCAAGGAGGCTGGTGCGCGCCGCCGCCCGCCGCGCCCGGCCCCGCCGACTGCCGCGGAGATCGTGTTGGCCGCCCCGGCGGCCACGGATCCTGAGATTGGAACAGAGTCCGGCAGAGAAGCCGGCGCAGATGACGAGTCAGATGCCGGAGCAGAGACCTACGGCGAGCCGGTGCCGGATGCCGTCGCGCCGGACGTTTTAGCCGAGCAGATGCTCGCCTGCGCTAAGGCGGGTAACGACGTTGTCCGCCTCGTCGCCGGCAACCCGCTGAGCAACCCGGCGGTCATGCACGAACTGCAACACGTCGCAGCTAGCTCCGTGGAATTCCAGGTCATCCCCGGCATGACCGGATCCGTGGCCGTTCCCGCCTTTACCGGTATTGGCCTTGGCCCGGACGTCACTGAGGCTGATGTTCGCGGTGGCGCCGACTGGGACCAGCTGGCTGCCTCCGGGCTGCCGTTGATCCTCACCGCCGCCCCGGGTGATCTGGCGACCATTGCGCAGGAGCTGAAGGCTCGCGGCATCGCCGGAACGACTCCGGCGACCGTTACGCTGCACGGCACTACTCGCCGTCAGCGCAGCTACGATGCGACCCTGGATACCCTGAAGTCCGTCACCACCCAGTCCGGCCCCGCTGCCAAGGATGGCGAGCTGCCGGCCGAGCTGATCGTCACGCTGGGCTCCCAGGTGGGCAACCGCTCTAAGTACTCCTGGTGGGAGAACCGCGCTCTGTACGGCTGGACCGTGCTGGTGCCACGTGCCAAAAACCAGGCCGGCCCCATGAGTGCTCGCCTGGCCTCGCATGGCGCTATCCCCGTGGAGGTGCCCACCATCTCCGTCGAACCACCCCGCAGCCCCGTGCAGATGGAGCGTGCCATTAAGGGGCTGGTTGATGGCCGTTACCACTGGATTGTCTTCACCAGCGTCAACGCCGTGAAGGCCGTGTGGGAGAAGCTGCGGGAGTTCGGTCTCGACGCCCGCGCCCTGGCGGGCGTGCGCGTGGCCGCCGTGGGTCCGAAGACCTCCCAGGCAGTGAAGGATCTGGGAATCACCCCGGAACTGCTGCCGAAGGACGATGCGCGCAACGCCGCGGGCCTGGTGGACGTTTTCCCGCCACACGACCCGGACTTGGATTTGGTCGACCGCGTGCTGCTGCCGCGCGCCGACATTGCCACCGACGTGTTGGTCGACGGCCTGATCGACCTCGGCTGGGACGTGGAGGACGTCGTGGCCTACCGTACCGTGCGCGCCGCCCCGCCCAGCCCGGAGATCCGCGACATGATCAAAACCGGCGGCTTCGACGCAGTCTGCTTCACCAGCTCCTCGACCGTGAAGAATCTGGTGGGCATCGCGGGCAAGCCGCACGCGCGCACCATTATTGCCTGCATCGGGCCGATGGCCGCACAGACCGCTCGCGAGCATGGCCTACGCGTCGACGTCATGCCGGAGGCCGCTGGCGTGCCGGAGCTTGTGGACGCCCTCGCTGACCACGTGGCTGACCTGCGCGCTAAGGGACAACTTCCGCCTCCGCGGAAGCGGAGGCGGCGTCGTAAAAAGACGAGCGAGAAGAAGGACACCGGGGCCTAACAAGCCCGTCCGGGCGCGGGAGTAGCATCGTTGGCATGACTTCGAACTACACCCCGTTCCGTCGCCCCCGCCGACTCCGCACGTCCCCGCAGATGCGCAACTTCACTGCGGAGACGGACCTGAACCCCAATCGGCTGGTGCTTCCGATGTTCATCGCCGATGGGCTGGACGCCCCGCGGGACATCACCAGCCTGCCCGGCGTGCAGCAGCACACCGAGGATTCGCTGCTGCGCGCGGTGGAAGAAGCCGCGAACGCAGGAGTGGGATCCATCGACCTGTTCGGCGTGCCGCTGGATGAGGACAAGGATGCGACCGGCAGCCAGTCGGTAGCTGAGGACGGCATTCTAAACCGCGGCCTGCGCGCCGTCCGCGAGCGCTTCGGCGACGACATCTTGGTGATGGCCGATACGTGCCTGGATGAGTTCACAGACCACGGCCACTGTGGCGTGCTCTCCACCGACCGTTACGGCCACCAGATCGTGGACAATGACGCCACCCTGCCGCAGTACGCGAAGATGGCAGTTGCACAGGCCGAGGCTGGCGCGCACATCGTGAGCCCCTCCGGAATGATGGATGGGCAGATCCGGCACATCCGCGAAGCACTGGACGCGGCCGGTCACCAGGACGTATCGATCATGGCCTACTCCGCGAAGTACGCCTCCGCTTTCTTCGGCCCCTTCCGCGAGGCCGTGGGCTCCTCCCTGCAGGGCGACCGCCGCACCTACCAGCAGGATCCCCGCAACCTGCGGGAATCCATCCTGGAAACCCAGCTGGACATCGACGAGGGGGCGGACATGGTGATGGTCAAGCCCGCCATGCCCTACCTGGACGTGCTGCGTGAAGTGGCGAACATGTCCCCGGTGCCCGTGGCGGCCTACCAGGTCTCCGGCGAGTACGCGATGATCTCCGCAGCTGCGCAGAACGGCTGGATCGACGAGGAAGCTGCGATCATGGAATCCATCTATGGCATCCGCCGCGCCGGGGCGGACATCATCCTGACCTACTGGGCAACCCGCGTGGCGCAGATGCTGCAGGGCTAAGATGCTTAATCACCAGTAATCACAGTAGGCTAGATGGCTGTATGAACAGCACCGACAGCAGCGCACATATGAGCACACAGCAACACGACCCCCGCCTCCAGGGTGGTTCCCAGGGCGGCCCTCAGCAGGCCTCGCACGGCCAGCAGCCGGGGCCACAGCGGGGCCAGCAGAACCCGCAGGGGCAGCCGGGGCCGCACGGCCCGCAGGGGCCGTATGGTTCACACGGCCCGCAGCAACCCCTCAAGCCGCCGAAGCCTCCGAAGGTGGGGCGCAAGGACGGCCTCGCTCCGAACCTCAAGGAGGCGCCGGAAGACGTGCGCTACGGAGTATGGGCCTGGCTGGCGGTAGCCGCGCTACAGCTGCTGGCCAGCGTGGTGCAGTTCGTGGCCAACATCGTCGACCCGCGTGCGCTGACCCAGAGCAGCCAGGGTCTCCTCGATAGCCAAAGTGGCATGTTCGCCAGCGTTTTTGCAGATCAGGATGCCTCTGAGATCGCCATGCAGGTAAACATCAGCTCGCTGATGTGGGGCATCATCGCCTCGGTGGCGTGCGCTTACCTGGCCTGGCGCGCAGGCCGCGGGGCTCCGTACTCCCGCCTGTTCCTGAACGTCGCCTCCGTGTTCATGATCTTCAACGCGGTGCTCATCACGTTCGCCAACGGGCCGGACTTCATGCCCGTAGGCTTCGTTCTGCTCATCGGCATTCTGACCATCCTTTCCGGCGTATGCGCTGCATTGGGCCTGTGGTTTATGTCCCGCCCGGAGAACCACGACTGGTTGGGCATGCCCAGCGCTAAGGAAATGGAGAAGTACGCCAAGGAGATGGACGAGTACAAGGCGGAAGCGCGGCGTCAAAAAGAAGAGCTAAAAAAACAAAAGAACAGCAACGATAGCGACCGCACCGATCACACCGACCACACCTGGGGAGGGCGCTAACCATGCCCGCGATGTTTCCCTCGATGGTTCCGAGCGGCCAGGACCCGAACCGCGATGTTAAATACTGGCAGCCCGGGGATCCCACGCCGCGCCTGGTGATCATCAGCTTCGCCATGCTGGTGGTTCTAGGATTGCTGATGATTTTTTCCGGCGTGCTATCCCTGACGGCCTCATGGGACCGCGAGCCGATGAACGCAGAGGAAGCTGAGAAGATGGATTTCGTGCGCAACAACGTGCGTATCCTCGGCGGCATCAACGTCGTGGTCGGCGCGGTGCTGGTCTACTTCTCCCGCGGCGTGCGCGACGGCTACCGCGGCAAGCGCCGCCTGGTGCTGTGGTTCGGCGCACTGGGCATCCTGTTCATGCTGGCAGGGTGGGTTTTCGGCTTCACAGGCCCCGGGCAGGCCATCCTGGCCTTGCTGTTGGCAGTCGCGCTGCTGATGGCCTATCGCCCTGCGGTTAACCCGTTTTTTGACGCCGGGCATCGGCTCGATGGACCACCCATCGAAGGTGACGGTACCCTGCCGGGCGATAGCCTGCGGAGTTAACAACAATGGCTGAAAACGACTCAAGGATCGTCCCGGCCAGCAGCCGGGCGGCGCGAAAAGCTGCCGTGGGTGTCGATGACGTCGACGAAGCGATCCTGCAGGCCCGCGAGGCGGCGGCGAAGGCCGGCTTCGACATGGACCGCACGCCGTCCACCGAAGAGGAAGCCGACCGTGCCGCACGCGAACACTGGGGACTCGCCAGTTTCGCCTACCGCCTGGAAGGACTGGAATCCGCGGTGGCCGCCACCACTGTGGAGGAGGAACTCAATGACATTCCGGGCGTGCAGGCCGCGGTGGTGTACTCCACCGGCATGGCATGGATCTCCGCGGAAGATCACGTCCTGCCCGCCCAGATCCAGGAGGTTCTGGAAAGGCACAACCTGGATAGCTGGCTGACGGATTCCTCCCTGCGCCGCCGCGCCTCGCGGCTGGAGATCGAGGAAACGCGCCGGCGCATGCGGCGCCACGCCAGCGACCACCGGCGGGCATGGGCCGCGGCGGAGAGCCGCAAGAGGCGAGACCGGAACAAGGTGGAGATGGATAGGTTCCGCCGCCAGAACCCCTTCGATTCCACCGAGGGCCTGCACACCGCCCGACAGTTGATTACTCGCATGCGGTTGATCGTCGCCGTAGTGCTTGGGCTGCCGGTGGTGGTGCTGCAGCTGGTTTCCGCCTGGCAGTTCGACTATTGGCAGTGGGTCTGCTTGGCGCTGGCCACCCCAGTGGCGACGTGGTGCGCGTGGCCATTCCACCGGGCATTCTTCGGGGGTCTAAGGCGCAGGCAATCCGCCCTGGATGGCGCCAGCTCCGTGGCGATCCTTCTGGCCTACTTGTACTCGGCGTGCACCCTGATTTTCACTTCCGCCGGCAACGTGGGGTGGCAAAGCCATCAGGTGCTGTTCGCCGGAGTGTGGTCTGCGCAGGACATCGAGGGCGCGATCTTCTTCGACGTCGCCTGTGGCGGCACTATCCTGCTGCTTTTCGGCAGGCTACTTTCCCGACGCACGGCGTTGCGTTCGAAGTCGATCCTTTCCGTGCTGACCGTGCCCGCAGCCAAGGAAGTCACGGTGGTGCGTAAGACTCGTAAGTCGAAGACGGAGAAGAAGGATATTCCGATCGCGGAGATCCGCACGGGCGACGACATCATCATTCCCACCGGCATGATGGTGCCCAGTGACGGCGAGATCATCAGTGGAAAGTCCCTGGTGGATATGGGTCCGGTGGGCGGCATGCACCGAACCTTCGAGGTTTCCGTCGGCGACCGCATTTTCGCCGGCGCCCGCAATTACGGCGGCACGTTGAAGATGCGTGTACACGCTACGGGTTCCTCTACGCGCCTGGCTGCGATGCACCGTTGGGTGCGCGGGTCCGCGTTGGACGAGACTCGCCTGACGCAGCTGACGAACCGCACCGCCAGCCTGCTGGTGCCGTGGGCTTTCGTGTTGACGGCGGTGGACTTCATCGCCTGGCTGGCCATTACTAAGTCCGTTGATGCGGCGATGGCTACCGTCTTGTCCCTGTTGGCAGTCGTCGCGCCCGTCGCCCTGGCCCTGTCGGCGCCCCTGGCGCTGCGCTTGGGTCTGTGGCGCGCTGCCACCTCGGGCGCTCTACTACGGGATACGGGCACCATTCACAAGCTCGCTGAGGTGGACGCCATCATCTTCAACCGCGTTGGCACCCTCACCGATGGGCCGATGCATGTCATCGACGTCACACCTGTCAAGGGGGAAAACCCGGACCTGATCCTTCGCGTGGCCGGTGCTCTGTCCCTGGAATCGAACCACGCGGTTTCTCAGGCGCTGGTGCGTGCCGACCGCGAGGCGCGCGATAGCGGCGCGGGCGGGGAGGGGATCCCCAACTGGCTGGACGTGGGCGAGGTGAAGATCACCAAGGACGGCACCTTCGAGGGCATGGTGGAACTGCCGATGGAGGGGGAGATGCGCCACGTTAAGGCACGCCTGTGGCGCCCGCACGACCTGGGTGAAATCCGCGACCCGCGCCTGGCCACGGCAGCCTTGAACGGCGGCTCGCCCGTGATCGTCAGCTGGAAGGGCAAAGACCGCGGTGTGATCAACCTGGCCGATAGCTTCAAGGACGATGCCCCGGCCGCGATCGACCGGCTGGAAGACATGCAGCTGGAGACGTACATGCTCTCCCGCGACATCTACCCGGTGGCTCGCCGGACGGCGAACGCGCTCGGCATCTCCACCGTCCTGGCTGGTATCGCACCGAACCGCAAGGAGGCCACTGTGCGCGGAGTGCACGCCATGGGCGTGCGCGTGGCGATGGTGGGCGATAGCGACGTGCTGGGCGCGCTGCGAGTCGCGGATGTGGGAATCCTCATGACTTCTTCCAACCGCATCGACCCCTCCGCCGCCGAGGCGGCGGACGTGGTGATGCAGCGCGAGGACGTTTCCGCGCTGCCGGAGCTGGTGAACCTGGTCCGCCACGTTCGCAACACCACCGACTGGAACGTGTGGCTGTCCTGGACGTACAACGCGGTCGGCGCGACGCTGGCGGTCGTCGGCGTACTCAACCCCCTGCTGGCTACGGTGTTTATGCTGCTCAGCTCCACTTTGATCGAAAGCCGGAGCGCCCGCATCTTGCACCGTAACTATGCGCGCGGCACACTGCGCCAGACCCACTCGTGGCAGGGCTGGGTGGAGCGCCGGCGGGAGATCCGCGAGTTGCGCAAGCAGGAGAAGCAGCGCGCCGAGGCGATTTCCCTGGCCCGTGCGGAGGCCGCGGACGAGGAGTATGAGCAGTCCCAGCGTTAGCCGCGCTAGGCTGGTGGGGATTGCAAGCTAACCACTAGTGAAGTGGCAGGAAGGATTCCTTTCGTGTCTGTTAATGCCGACCCTCAGCACTCAAACAACTCTTCGCACCAGGCCAGCGAGAAAGCCTTCGATCGGGCTCGCACGCTGATTCCGGGCGGGGTGAATTCCCCGGTTCGCGCGTTCGGATCTGTGGGTGGCACCCCGCCGTTTATCACCTCCGCGCAGGGTTCTACGCTGCACGACGTCGACGGCAACTCCTACGTGGACCTGTTTTGCTCCTGGGGGCCGATGATCCACGGGCATGCGCACCCGCAGATCGTGGAGGCAGTTCGGGAGGCCGCGGGTCATGGCCTTTCCTTCGGTGCGCCGACCACGATGGAGGTTGACCTGGTGGAGGAGATCGTCCGCCGCACCTCCGTGGAGAAGGCCCGCCTGGTGAACTCCGGCACCGAGGCCACGATGTCCGCCATCCGCCTGGCCCGCGGCTACACGGGTCGCGACAAGATCCTGAAGTTCGAGGGCTGCTACCACGGTCACGTCGATTCGCTGCTGGTGGCGGCCGGTTCCGGCGTGGCTACGTTTGGCCTGCCGGATTCCCCGGGCATCACCAAGGCCGCCGCGGGCGATACCGTCGTGGTGCCTTACCGTGACGTGCAGGCCGTGGAAGATGCGTTTGCCTCCCACGCGGGCGAGATCGCCGCGATCATCGTAGAGGGTGCCGCCGGCAACATGGGCACCGTTAACCCGCATGGCTTCAACGCGGAACTGCAGCGCATTGCCCACGAAAACGGGGCCCTGCTGATCGTCGATGAGGTCATGACGGGCTTCCGCGTCAGCGAGTCCGGCTGGTACGGCAGGGATGGCGTGGCCGGCGACCTGACAACGTTCGGCAAGGTCGTCTCCGGTGGTCTGCCCGCCGCCTCTTTCGGCGGCAGGGCGGAGATCATGGATCACCTCGCGCCGGTGGGGCCGGTCTATCAGGCCGGTACTTTGTCGGGCAATCCGGTTGCCGTCGCCTCGGGTCTGGCCTCTTTGAAGTTGGCTGACGCCGCCGCGTACCAGAAGCTCGATGCGAATGCCGACGCGCTGGCAGGCATCCTGTCCGACGCTTTGACTAAGGCCTCCGTGGCCCACCACATCCAGCGCGCGGGCAGCATGGTGAGCGTGCGCTTCGCCGAGGGGGAGGGCGCGAACTTCGCGGACATGAAGGCCGCGGATACCTTCCGCTACCCGGCCTTCTTCCACGCTTTCTTGGACGGCGGCGTATTCCCGCCGCCAAGCGTGTTTGAGACCTGGTTCGTCTCCACGGCATTGACCGATGCCGACTTCGAGAAGATCGCGGCGGCCGCCACGCCGGCTGCGGAGGCTGCTGCGGCGGCCACCCCTGCGGTTTAAGTTTCGCGCTGGGGTCTAATTCAAAGAATCTAAAACCCCAGTAAGAAGCACTTAAAGCAGGGTTTGCCTTACTTGGGTTGGGGTGGCGGGCACGCTAAGCTAGGTGACCATGGCAACGATCGTTCACCTAGTACGGCACGGAGAAGTGCATAACCCGGATCGCATTCTCTATGGCCGTTTGCCCGGCTATCACCTCTCCGAGCGGGGGCGGAACATGGCGCATGCCACCGCAGCGGACCTCGCTGATCACGACGTGGTGTACCTGGCTGCCTCCCCGCTGCAGCGGGCGCAGGAAACCGCCCGGCCGTTCTCCGAGAAGCTGGGCCTGGAGGTCCACACGGACGAGCGCATTATCGAGGCAGGTAACGATCTGCAGGGTCTGCACATCAAGGGCGTACGCAGCGCGCTGTGGAACCCGAAGCGTTGGCCCATGCTAAAGAATCCCACCATCCCCAGCTGGGGCGAGCCCTACCAGGAGATTGCCGATCGGATGTGGGAGGCCGTAGACGCCGCGCGAGAGAAGGCCCGCGGGCACGAGGCAGTGCTAGTCACCCACCAGCTGCCGATCGTGATGATCCAGCGCGACGTGCAGGGCCTGCCCCTGGCGCACAATCCGGCTGATCGCCAGTGCGAGTTGGCCTCCGTGACTTCGCTGGTTTTCGACGGCGGGCAGCTGACGGACATCTTCTATTCCGAGCCGGCGCAGGAGATTTAAGGTGCGTAAAAAGCTAACGGCAGTGTTTGCAGCAACTATGCTTGCCAGCGGGGCAGCGCTTACTGCCTGCGGAGAGGAAAGCACCGCGGGTAAGGACGCGGTGGCCAGTGGTGGAACGTTTGAATTCGTAGCCCCCGGCGGGCAGACCAGCATCCACTACGAACCAGAGGAGCGCAAGGAGGTCGCCGACTTCACCGGCACCAATCTGGACGGCGGCGATGACATCAACCTCTCGGACTTCGAGGGCCAGGTCGTGGTGCTGAACGCCTGGGGGCAGTGGTGCGGGCCGTGCCGAAGCGAATCCGATGACTTGCAGCGCGTTCAGGAGAAGCTGGAGAAACACGGCGGCGGCACCATCCTGGGCATCAACGTGCGCGACAACGTCAAGGAAAAGTCGCAGGACTTCGTGAAGGACAACGGGATCACCTACCCGTCGATCTACGACCCGCCGTTCAAGACCGCCCTGGCGCTGGGCGGCGTGCCGGCCTCCGTTATTCCCACCACGATCGTGTTGGATAAGCAGCACCGCCCGGCCCACATCTTCTTGAAGGAAATCACGGACAAGGAGTTGTGGGAGCAAGTCGAGCCGCTGCTGGACGAGGAAGCCTAAATGATCCTCGCGGAGTCCATCGGAGAGACCTTCGCGGATACGGCCGCCGCCGGTCCGCTACTGCTTGCGTTGCTGGTATCCACTGCTGCGGGTCTGGTTTCCTTCGCCTCCCCGTGCGTGATTCCGCTGGTACCGGGGTATATTTCCTATCTCGCCGGAGTGGTGGGCGCGGAGACCGAGTTCACGGAGCAAGGCACGGTGGTCAAAGCCAGACGCGGCCGGGTGGCCACCGCAGCGCTGCTGTTCGTACTGGGATTCACCGTGGTGTTCGTGTTGGCCACGGTCACGGTCTTCGGGGTGATCAGCGCGCTGACGCTGAACCAGGACCTGCTGATGCGCATAGGCGGCGTGGTCACCATCGCCATGGGTGTGGTGTTCATGGGCTTCATTTCTCCCCTGCAGCGCGATACTCGCCTCAGCCCGAAGCGCTGGACCACCATCGCCGGTGCGCCATTGCTGGGCGGAGTGTTCGCCCTGGGGTGGACACCCTGCCTGGGGCCCACGTTGGCCTCTATCATTTCGGTTTCCGCAGGCACCCAGGGGATGACGGCCGCCCGCGGTGTGGTCTTGATCGTCGCTTATTGTCTGGGCCTCGGGCTACCATTCATTGTCGTGGCGTTGGGGTCCTCGAAGGCGCTGACGGGCGTCGGCTGGCTGCGCAAGCACTCCCGCACCATCCAGATGATCGGCGGCGCGTTGCTGGTCATCGTCGGCCTGTTGCTGGTCACCGGGCAGTGGGCGGTGTTCGTGGACTATATCCGGGAGGCATTCATCTCGGATCAGACCCTGCCGATCTAAAGCCGATCTCCTGCCGTTGGCTTAAGGGAAAAGGTCGCGGCCGAGAAGTGGGCGTCAAGAATAACGAGAGAGCGAAAGTACGAAAGAGCAACCATGCTGAAGAAGATCCTGAGTTGGCCGAAGAAGGGCTGGCAGTGGCTCACGAAGATGAAGACCGCCCTGGTGCTGCTTTTCCTGCTGGCGCTGGCTGCGATCCCGGGCGCGTTGCTGCCACAGCGGTCGCTCAACGAGGGCAAGGTTGCCGAGTATATTGACGCCAACGGGAAGACCGCCGAGGTTTTCGACAAGCTGCAGCTTTTCGACGTCTTTGGGTCCACCTGGTTCGTGGCGATCTACGTACTGCTGTTTATTTCCCTGGTCGGCTGCATCCTGCCGCGCAGCATCGACCACTACAAGGCCCTGCGTTCCTCCCCGCCGCCGGCGCCGAAGCGTCTGGATCGCATGCCCTACCACTACTCCGGCGTTGTCGATGAATCGGTGGAGGACGTGCAGAAAACCCTGCGCAAGGAGTTTAAGGGCTGGAACGTCAACGAGGTCGATAAGGATAACGACCGTGCCGGGGCCTGGTCCATGTCCGCGGAGAAGGGCTACCTGCGCGAGGCCGCGAACCTGGTATTCCACTTGTCGCTGGTGGGCATCCTCATCGCGGTGGCGACGGGCAAGATGCTCTACTACGAGGGGCAGGTCATCGTGGTGGCCGGGACGGATACCGAGCAGTCGCAGTTCTGCAACTCCGCGGTTTCCAACTTCGATTCCTTCCGCAACGGCCCGGTGTTCGACGGCACGGGGCTGACTCCCTTCTGCGTGAACGTCAAGGACTTCAAGGCCGACTACCTGCCAAACGGTCAGGCGGTGGGCTTTGAATCCAACATCGACTACGCGGGCAAGGAGGATGCCTTCAAGCCGACGGATCAGTGGCAGCATAAAACGCTGAAAGTGAACCACCCGCTGCGCATCGAGGGCAACCGTGTGTACCTCCAGGGCCACGGCTACGCCCCGACGTTCACGATTGAGTGGCCGAACGGGGAGAAGCGTACCGAGACCGTGCAGTTCCGTCCGGACGATATGACGTACTTCCTGTCCTCCGGTGCAGTGCGCTGGGATCCGCCCGCGGGCATGTACCCGGATCTGCAGGAGCGCCGGCAGAACCAGATCTCCCTGCAGGGACTGTTCGCTCCGTCGGCGGAGTGGACCGGGCCGAACGGCAAGATCCTTTCCTCCAACTACCCGGCAATGCGCGACCCCGCGGTGGCCATCGACATTTACCGCGGTGATACGGGCCTGGACGGCGGGCGCAGCCAGAACGTCTTCGCGTTGGATTCGGAGGCCCTGCACTCCGGCCAGATGCAGATGCTGGACCGCGTGAACCTGGAGAAGGGCGAGTCCGTCACCCTGGACGATGGCACCGAGATCACCTTCGACGGAGCCAAGGAGTTCGTGAACCTGCAGATCTCCAAGGACCCGACGACCACCTGGGTGCTGGTGTTTGCTGTGCTGATGCTGGCCTCGCTGGTCGCCTCCCTGGCCGTGAAACGTCGCCGCTTCTGGGTGCGCATCACCCCGGAGGGCGAGGGCACCCGCATCCAGATCGCCGGCCTTTCCCGCACGGACTCTGCCGGCTGGGGTCGCGAGTTCAACCGCCGTGCCGAGCGCCTGCTGGGGCTGGAGGAAGAGGCTCTGGACGAGGAATACGATGTGGATTCCGACGACTGGGAGGACCACGTCGACGATCACCTGGAGCCACGGGGCTGAAATACCCCGAACGGGTGATTGTGGAAGCGCGTGAACAGGCGCTAAGCTGATATTTTGTAGCGATTTAAGACTTTTCTTTAGAAGGATTTTCGATGCAGATCGATCCGCAGCTATCCGAATTCTCCGACTTGGCTTTCCGCTCCGCGGAGTCCCTCTACCTGCTGGCACTCGCCATTTCCCTGGTCTTCTACGGAATGGTTCGTGTGGGCGCAGATCGCCGCCGCCAGCGCGCCGAGGAGCTGGAGAAGCTGCAGGCGGAGCACTCCGCACGCGCTGCCTCCACCACCAAGGTGACCGTAGGCGCAGGTGCTACGGGCGACGCGACCGACTCGGATGTTGCCGATGCCGGTGAGATTACGGGCGACGACATCGAGCCCGACTTCGCCTCCTTCGAGGCACAGCTGCCGGAGCGCCTGCGCTCCGAGAGTATCTCCAAGACCCTGGACCGCTCCAACAAGCTCGGCGGAATCACCCAGTCCCTGGTCTGGCTGGCCATCGCAATCCACGCGGTGTTCGTGATCCTGCGCGGCCTGGCTGCCAACCGCTTCCCGTGGGGCAACCTGTTCGAGTACGTCGGCGTGGTCACCTTGTTCGCCATGATCGTTGCCGCGCTCATGATCCGCCGCAAGGCAATGCGTGTGATGTGGCCCTGGATCCTGACCCCGGTCGCCGGCCTGCTGTTTTACGCTGGCACCAAGCTGTACGCGGAGACCGCTCCGGTGGTACCGGCGCTGCAGTCTTACTGGTTCGTCATCCACGTATCCGTGGTGTCTATTGGCGCCGGCATCGGCTTGATCTCCGGCATGGCTTCCCTGATGTACCTGCTGCGCCGTAAGTACCCGAAGGGTGAGGAAAAGGGCTGGTTGGGCACTGTAGCCGCCCCGCTGCCGGATGTCACCAAGCTGGATGCACTGGCCTACCGCACCGCCGTGTGGGCACTGCCGATCTTCGGTTTGGGTATCATCTTCGGCGCCATCTGGGCGGATGCCGCATGGGGCCGCTTCTGGGGCTGGGATCCGAAGGAGACCGTTTCCTTCATCACCTGGATCCTCTACGCCGCCTACCTGCACGCCCGCGCCACCCCGGGCTGGCGTGGCCCGAAGTCCGCGTGGATCAACGTCTTCGCCTTCGCCACGATGGTCTTCAACCTCTTCTTCATCAACATGGTGGTCTCCGGCCTGCACTCCTACGCTGGCCTGAACTAGCTCGGCGCTAGATTCGCCGTTCTGCCTTAATCCAGGAAGGATCTCTCCGTGACCGAGCACAATGCCGCCCAGCACACCTTCATCCCGGACCTCACTGTCCCGAAGGACGTCGAGGGCGGTCGTGCTGTTCCACAGGTTAAGGTCGCAGCCAATGTCGATGGTGCCCGCGTGGTGCGTATCTCCTTCCAGCCAGGCGACGTGTTTGCAGACCACAAGGCACCGAAGCCGATTCTGGTGATGGGGCAGCAGGGGCGCATCGAATTCACTGTCTGGCCCGGTTCGGAAGCTGAAGGTACGCCGGAGATCGTAGAGCTAACCCCAGGTACCGCAATCCATGTACCTGCTCACCAACTGCACGCTCTGCGTAGCCTCGGCGATGCTCCGGCAATAGCTACGCTGATCCTGCTAACGGGGGAGTAACGTGAGCAGTTTTCCCACCGTCCTCGTCACCGGCGGGGCCGGCTTTATTGGCGCGAACTTCGTCCACCGCACGCTGGAGACTAGGCGGGACGTCAAGGTTCTTATTTTTGACGCCCTCACGTATGCAGCGAACCCACTGAATCTGCGCACTGACGACGGCACGCCGCTGGAGGATGCCTATCCGGGACGGGTGGAGTTCATCGAAGGAGACGTGGCGGATGCGTCGGCGTTCCGGGAGACTCTCGAGCGGGCGATTACGCTTACCGAAGCCGCAGGGGATGCAGGAAACAAAGGCGCTGCCGAGTCCCAGCAGTCCGCTGCCGACCGGGTGGCGATCGTGCATTTCGCGGCGGAGAGCCACAACGATAATTCCCTGGCTACGCCGGCGATCTTCGCTCGCAGCAACGTGGAGGGCACCCTGAACGTCGCCCAGGCGGCCGCGGACCTCGGGGTGCGCCTGCACCACATTTCCACCGACGAGGTCTTCGGCGACCTCGCCCTGGACGATCCGAACCGTTTCACGGTAGATACCCCGTACAACCCTTCTTCGCCCTACTCTGCATCCAAGGCGGCGGCGGATCACTTCGTCCGCGCATTTGTGCGTTCGCGGGGGTTGAAGGCCACTATCTCCAACTGTTCGAACAACTACGGCCCGCGCCAGCACCCGGAGAAGTTCATCCCCCGGCAGATCACCGGCCTGATCGAGGGGCACCGTCCTCGCCTATACGGCACGGGGGAGAACGTCCGCGATTGGATTCACGTGGATGACCACAACGACGCTATCTGGGCGATCCTGGATTCTGGAAAGCTGGGGGAAACGTACCTCATCGGTGCGGAGGGGGAGCGCTCCAATCTACAGGTCGTGCGCGACCTGCTGGAGCTTTTCGGTCGCCCGGCGGATGACTTTGTGCACGTCACCGACCGTCCGGGACACGACCGCCGCTATGCGATCGATCCCAGCAGCATTGCCGAGCTGGGGTGGCAGCCGCGCTTCACGGACTTCGCTTCCGGGCTTGCCGAGACGGTGGAATGGTACCGCCAGAATGAGAAGTGGTGGGTTGAGTCCAGGGCGGCGTCCGAAAAGAAATACAGCGCCACCGAACAAGAAATAACCGCAGAAGAGATCGATCCCTCGTAGCGTCACCCGCGCGGGGGTGACCGCCCTTTTAAGCAAGGCTTGACTAACTTAGTGGAGCCTATATAAGGTTCGGCTAACCGTACATTAAGTTAGTTTGAATCTTGTAAGGGAAAAATGGCAAAGAATCGCATCAAGCTGCTGGCCGCACTCGTGGCAGCAGGTATGTCCCTGGCTGCTTGCGGCTCCGCCGATGAGAGCACCTCGACCAACCAATCCAGCGGAGATTCGATCTCCATCGAGGACAACAACGGCGAACTGCAGGTTCCGAAGAACCCGAAGTCCGTGGTTGCACTGGATAACCGCAGCTTCGAGATTCTCAACGAGTGGGGAGTGGAGCTTTCCGCTGCTCCGAAGAAGCTGGTTCCGGCGACCGTCACCGACTACAAGGACAACGAGGAGATCAAGGATCTCGGCAACCACAAGGAGCCCGACTTCGAGGCTCTGGTGGCAGCCCAGCCGGACCTGGTGATCAGCGGCCAGCGCTTCAAGGACCGCGACGAGGAGATCAAGGAACTGGTCCCGGATGCGGCCGTCGTGGAGCTGGAGCCCCGCGAGGATAAGCCGATGGACGAGGAGCTGATCCGCCAGATCACCACCCTGGGTGAAATCTTCGATAAGAAGGACGAAGCCGACAAGATGGTGCAGGACTTCAACGATGCGAAGGATCGCGCGAAGAAGGCCTACGACAAGCTGGATGGCGACAAGAAGGTCATGGCCGTCAACGTTTCCGGCGGCGAAATCGGTTACGTTGCGCCGCACATCGGCCGCGTATGGGGTCCTGTGTTCGACTGGCTGGGCATGGACCCGGCACTGGAGGTCGACAACGCCTCCAGCAACCACGAGGGCGATGACATCTCCGTCGAGGCCATCGCAGATGCGAAGCCGGACTGGATGCTGGTGATGGACCGCGACGGTGCCATCAACGCGGACAAGCCGGATTACTCCCCGGCGGCAGACGTGATCAAGCGCGCCGATGCGCTGAAGGGTGTGCCGGCGCTGAAGGAGGATCGCGTGCTCGTGGCACCGCAGGATACGTACATCAACGAGTCGATCACGACCTACACCGAGATCCTGAACTCCCTGGCAGACGCCTTCGAAGGGAAGTAAAAGCGCGAACGCTGCGCACCGCCGTGCAGCACCGCGCATTGCCGCTATGTAGTAGCGCGCAACGCTATAGAAAGTGAATTGACCAGCTGGAATGACTGCTCAGAGCACTACGTCACCCGAGGTTCGCAACGAACCTCGGGTTGCGCGTACCCGGGGAAAGCTCGTCGACTGGAAGTTCCTCGTCGCCGCAGCGGTTGTAGGGGCGCTTCTCGTCGGCAGCCTGTTGATCGGCGAATACGACGTTTTCAACGCGCAAGATGGCATTGACATGTTTTCCATCACCCGCGTCCCGCGCACCATCGCATTGGTGCTGGCGGGCGCGGCGATGGCGATGTGCGGGCTGGTGATGCAAATGCTCACGCAGAACCGCTTCGTTTCACCGACCACCACCGGCACCACCGAGTGGGCGGGCCTGGGGCTGCTCTTCGTGATGGTCGTCTTCCCCGGTGCGACTGTGATGGGGCGGATGATCGGCGCCGTCGTGTTTTCCTTTGTCGGCGCGATGGTGTTTTTCTTCTTCCTGCAGCGCGTATCGCTGCGCTCCTCGCTGATCGTGCCGATCGTGGGCATCATGTTGGGCGCGGTTGTCTCCGCGGTCTCCACCTTCGTCGCCCTGCAGACCGACATGTTGCAGCAGCTGGGCGTGTGGTTCGCCGGTAGCTTCACCTCGGTCTACAAGGGCCAGTACGAGGTGCTGTGGGTAGTGCTGTTGGTCGTGGTGGGCGTGTTCCTGCTGGCCGACCGGCTAACCCTGGCTGGCTTGGGCGAGGACTTCGCCACCAGTGTGGGCATGAACTACCGCCGGATCGTGCTGGTCGGCACCATCATGGTCGCCATCGCAGTGGGCGTGGTGACCGTCGTGGTCGGCAACCTGCCCTTCCTGGGGCTGATCGTGCCGAACATCGTCTCGATGATCCGCGGTGACGACTTGCGCAGCAACCTGCCGTGGGTGTGCCTTGTGGGCATCGCTACCGTCGCCGCCTGTGACCTACTGGCCCGCACACTGATCTCGCCTTTCGAGATCCCCGTTTCCGTGGTGCTGGGCATCGTTGGCGCAATCGTCTTCGTCGTACTGATCGTGAGGAACCGCTAATGACGAACCTAACCCTCGAGCGGCTGGTCCCACAGCGCTTGCTCTCGAGCATGCCCGGCCGTTCTTCCGGTGCGTTCCCCACGCAGTCGATGGCGGCGAAGTACTGGCTAGCCCTGGGCATCATCGTTGCCCTGGGCGCGGCCTCTGCGGTGGGGTTGCTGGCCTATGGCAATCCGATGCCCTTCGGCACACGCGGGTTCTGGCTGCTGGCGGAGCGCCGCATGAACGCGGTGATCGCCATCGCTATCGTCGCGGTTGCCCAGGCGGTGGCCACTGTGGCTTTCCAGACGGTGACGAATAATCGCATCATCACCCCGTCGATCATGGGGTTCGAGTCGCTGTACGTGGCCATTCACACCTCCACCGTGTTTTTCCTGGGCGGCAGTGGTTTGGTGGAGGCTCGCACCATGACGACGTACATCATCCAGCTGGCGCTCATGGTCGGCTTCGCGCTGCTGCTGTACTCCTGGCTGCTCACCGGCAAGAACGCGAATATGCACGCCATGTTGCTGGTCGGCATTGTTATCGGGGCTGGTTTGGGATCGGTGTCTACCTTTATGCAGCGCCTATTGACGCCCAGCGATTTCGACCTACTGACCGCCCGCCTGTTCGGATCGGTGAATAATGCGGAGCCAGAGTACTTCCCGATCTCTATTGCGCTGGTCGCCGTGGCCGCCGGCGCGCTACTGCTAATGTCCCGTACTCTCAACGTGCTGGCCTTGGGGCCGGATGCGACGACGAACCTGGGCATCAACCACCGAAGCAAGTCGATCGTGGTGCTCATTCTGGTCGCGGTCCTCATGGCTGTCTCCACCGCGCTGGTTGGCCCGATGGCCTTCCTGGGATTCTTGGTGGCCACGCTGGCTTATCAGTTCGCAGGCACCTCTGACCACCGCTATGTCTTCCCGATGGCCATCGCCACCGCCTTCCTTGTGCTGGCGGGCGCGTACTTCGTGATGAACCACATTTTCTACGCGCAGGGCGTGGTCTCGATCATCATTGAGCTGGTCGGCGGTACGGTGTTCCTCTACGTCATCCTCAGAAAGGGTCGACTGTGATCAAGCTGTCCGAAGTCGCTAAGAAATATAGTGACGCCTCCGGTTCCGGAGCCAGCATCGGTCCGGCGAATCTGGAGATCCCCGCCGGGGGAGTCACCTCCCTGGTCGGCCCCAACGGTGCGGGCAAATCAACCCTGCTCACCATGATAGGGCGACTGCTGGATCTGGACGAGGGCACCATTGAGGTCGCCGGCTTTGATGTGAGCACCACGAAGTCCAAGGACCTGGCGAAGGTGCTGTCCATCCTGCGGCAGGAGAACCACTTCGTCACCCGCCTGACAGTCCGCCAGCTGGTGGGCTTCGGCCGTTTCCCATATTCCAAGGGGCGGCTGACGCGGAAGGACGAGGAGATCATCTCCACCTACATCGACTTCTTAAACCTCCGCGAGCTGGAAAACCGCTACCTGGATCAGCTGTCCGGCGGGCAGCGGCAGCGCGCCTATGTGGCGATGGTGCTGTGCCAGGAAACCGACTATGTGTTGCTGGACGAGCCGCTAAACAACCTGGACATCGCCCACGCGGTGCAGATGATGAAGCACCTGCGCCGGGCGGCTTCGGAGTTCGGTCGCACCATCATTGTGGTGCTGCACGACATCAACTTCGCGGCGAAATACTCGGACCACATCTGCGCCGTTAAGGACGGGCAGATTGTGCGCTTCGGCACTCCGGAAGAACTCATGACCGACGAGATATTGACCGACATCTTCGACACCCCTGTGACCGTCGTCGATGGCCCCGATGGGCCACTGGCCTGCTACTTCTAGGCCCTCCGCATAACCTTGCCGTTGGTTGTCCTACGGCGCCGCTAAAGTAGAAACCATGAGCGAAATCACCCTGCGTATCGACGAGCTACTGGCAACCGCTGAACCCGGCAGCATTGTGGATCTACCCATCCCCGGCGCCTGGGTTTATGTGCCCAAGATCCATGGTGACGAGCGCGGCAGCTTCCACGAAAGCTTCAAGGCGGAGGCATTCGGTGAGAAGCTGGGGTATCCCTTCGAGGTAGCTCAGGGGAACCTCTCGCGCTCCTCCCGAAACGTCGTGCGCGGCATCCACCTGGCGGATGTGCCTCCGGGACAGGCGAAGTTCGTCAGCTGCCTATCCGGTGCCATCACGGACGTGCTGGTGGATGTGCGTGTGGGCTCGCCGACGTTCGGCCAACACATCTCCGTAGAGCTGTCTGCGGAGAATAATTTCAGCGTCTACGTGCCCCTGGGCGTGGGCCACGGATTCCGCGCACATACCGACCAGACGACCGTGAACTATCTGGTTACCGAGGCATACAACCCGGAGAGGGAATACGGTATCGACCCGTTTGATGCGGAACTGGCTGTAGCCTGGGGCGTCACTAAGGAACAAGCCGTACTATCCAACAAGGACGATTCGGCGCCGAGCTTGAGCGAGGTACGCGACCGCCTGCCCGAATACCGCGAGGTGCGGGCATGGGAGGAACAGCTGCGCGCCGACTGGGCCGAAGCGCTGCAGGCCGCCGACGAGTGGGAGCAAACCGACTGATGAAGGGCATCATCCTGGCCGGGGGAACCGGCTCGCGGCTGTGGCCGATCACGCAGGGCATTTCCAAGCAACTGGTGCCTGTGTACGACAAGCCGATGATCTACTACCCGCTGACAACTCTGATGCTGGCGGGCATCCGCGACATCCTGGTGATCACCACGGGAGCGGATGCGCAGCAGTTCCGCGGGCTGCTGGGCGACGGCTCGCAGTTCGGTGTGCAGATCAGTTACGCGGTGCAGGACCAACCGAATGGCCTGGCGGAAGCCTTCATTGTGGGCGAGGACTTTATCGGCGACGACGCAGTGGCCCTAGTGCTGGGCGACAATATCTTCTACGGCACCGGCCTGGGCACCCAGCTGCGGCGCTTCCACAACCCGGACGGCGGGGCGATCTTCGCTTACTGGGTAGCTGAACCCGAGGCATACGGAGTGGTGGAGTTCGACCGCGAAGGCACGGCCCTGAGCTTGGCAGAAAAGCCCGCGGAGCCGAAGTCCAACTATGCAGTTCCTGGACTGTACTTCTACTCCAACGACGTGGTGCGAATCGCTAAGTCGCTGGAACCTAGCGAGCGTGGGGAGCTGGAGATCACAGACATCAACCGCCGCTACCTGGCGGAAGGGCGCTTGCACGTGGAGGTGCTGCCGCGCGGTACCGCCTGGCTGGACACGGGAACCGTCGACGACCTAGCTGCCGCCGGCGACTTCGTCCGCGCCGTCGAGCAACGGCAGGGGCTAAAGATCAGCTGCCCGGAGGAGGTCGCGTGGCGCCTGGGCTACATTGACGATGTGGAGCTGAAGGCATCGGCATCGAAGCTGGGCAAGAGCGCCTACGGGCAGTACCTCAGCGGGCTGCTGAAGCGTGGGAAAGAGCGGTAGACAAGTGGCTATTTCGATCGAGAACATCCCGGAGATGGTCGCACGCACCTGGCGCGACCTGGAATGGACGGGGCAGCGCGTGCCGAAGCAGGGCATCGACCACGCAGTATTGATCCTGGACGGGCTGCGCTCAAAGGAGTATGAACTCAACGACATGCTGCCTGAGTCCGTAGTGGTGCGCGTTCCCTTCGAGAAGGAATACCGGGAACAGGCGATGCTGGAATCCTCGCTGATCGCGCAGCTGTTCCGCCGCACCAAGGTGCGGGTGCCGGGGACGGTGCGGCAGGCCTACGCGCGGGGGACTTTCAACACCGCCGAGCCTGTGATGCTGACGATGCAGACAGAGCTACTCGGCGAACCACTGACCGCCGAGCTCTGGCAGACGCTGTCCACTAGCCAGCGCGCGTGGATAGCCGAGCAGCTGGGTAGCCTGCTGGCCACGATGCACGCCTTCGACCCGGACGTTCTGCCGATGAGCCGCGTGGATTCCTGGTGGACCGACGGCGAGGCGACCAGTGAGTTGAACCACGCGCCACGCACCCTGCCGGGCAAGCTGGAACTGATGAAGTCCCGCACGGAAACGATTCTGGCGCCGCACCTAAATGCTGCGGAAGCGGAGTTCGTGGAGCGCGTGTTTGCACAGGTAGATGAGATGCTTTCCCGGTCTGAACAGCAGCGCGCGCTGACC
This sequence comes from Corynebacterium jeikeium, assembly GCF_000738175.1. Lineage (GTDB taxonomy): Bacteria > Actinomycetota > Actinomycetes > Mycobacteriales > Mycobacteriaceae > Corynebacterium > Corynebacterium jeikeium_C. The sequence goes on from NZ_JFCH01000023.1 coordinate 55,712, forward strand.
CACGGGGAGCTGCACGAGGACCACATGCTGTGGAACGCTGAAGGCGGCGTGGGTGTGATCGACTTTTCCGACATGACCGTCGGCGACCCGGCCCTGGACTATGCACACTTCGCGGGCATCGCCCCGGAGCTGCCGACAATGGTCTACGAACAGGCAATTATTCAGCACGAGCAGCGCCGCCAAGCCCCCGTTGTGCCGGGTGTTCCGCAGCCGATGCCGGGGCCGCTATACCGCGCGCCGGATGGCGGACGTACCTCCGAGAGCGCCGAGGATACGGGCGTGCTGCGCCGCGCGGAAATCTACAAAAACTGGGACAACATATTCCTGCTGATCGACCACTACCGCACGGGGCGTTCGCCGCGCGTGGAGTTGCTCTAGTTACGCTCCGTCTTTCGGGGTGTCCGGGTCGTCCGTGTTTTCCGGGTCATTCGGCCTCTGCCCGTCGTTGCCGCGCGCTTCTCGCCGCTGCTGCTCGCGGAGCTCCTGGCGGCGCTTCCGCTCGGCATCTTCTGCGTCCTTGGCTTCCTGCGCGCGCCGCTTCTTGAAGCGTTCTTTCTCGATGTTCCACAGAAAGTCCGGGTCGTCGTCCGGACCCTTGTGGCTTAGCCGCTCTTGTTTATTGCTGACGCCCCTACGTCTCAACGGTGATTCATTTCCCCAGGTCTGTGGACCAAATGCCTTCCACAGCAGCACGATGGTGACGATGATCAAAATGAGCAAAACAAGGCGACCCATGGCCTCCAGCATAGAGGATTTGCCCGCGTTCAATTCCGGCCGGTGATTACCCGTTATCCAGGGGGTGAACGTAGTGTTGGGGGCGTGACTAATGATGATGTAAAGGCAAAAGACACGGCGGGAGACAACGGCCTTTCGGCCGACAAGGTTCAGTCGGTCGACAAAGGTAAGGCTGTACGCGACATTGCGCTCTATGGCTTCCTACGCCTGGCTTTGTTCCTAGTGCTGACGTTCATCATCCACATGGTCGTGGTGCTGCTGGGAATGGCGAACTACTTCCCGCTGCTGATCAGCATGACGTTGGCACTGATCCTTGCTCTGCCACTGTCGATGTTTATGTTTAAGGGCTTGCGGCTGCGGGTGACGCAGCAGGTGGCAGCCTGGGATGCCGATAGGCAGGCCCACAAGCAGGAGCTGCGTAACCAATTGCGCGAGCGCCTGGACGACTAAGGCGATTACGCTGACTGCCATGTATGGCAGACCCCAGGATGTTGTGGTGTGGGTAAACCCGCGAACCCAACGTGGCAAGCAGCTCGGCGGGCTGGCTATTGGCGTGCTCTTCGTTGCTCTCGCTGCGGGGTGCGTGGCCATGATGGTGGTCGAGAAGACTCTGATTCCGCTGGTAGCCCTCGCCCTGGTGGGGCTTGCGATGTTTGGCTGGTACACCAGCCAGCGACAGGCCAATGCGCGGGCCGCGTCCAGTACAACGATCAACCCGGCGCTTGTCGTAGACGATTCGGGGGTGGGGGATGCGGCAATCAGAATCCCATGGAGCGACATTGCGCGGGTGGACGTGATCAGCACTCGCTATCGAACCGTGGGGCCAGAGTCGGCGGGGCTGGGTCCCGAGCTTGCTCGTAAGTGGACGCGCAGTGCCGGGGTTCTGGACGGGGAGTTTGCGCTTAAGGTGGTGCTCCGCCCTGGTAGCCCTGGTAATCCTGGTAGCCCCAGTCGCCCTGGCGTACCGACGCAGTCTGCGTTGGATATATATCGAATTCAGTCGGCGCCGGGGGTGCCATTAGTGCCGCACCTGCCACGAGGAATTTACTCGGTTGATGTACTAGGGGTGACCTTTAAATTGGGCCCCGCCGTTCCCATGGCTTGGCGGGATGGCCTGACCCATCAGATCGCGGACAATGCCCGCTTCCGCGGGGTGGCCTTCGGCCCGGCGCCCACGCAGCCCGACGCCGACTCTGCCTAGATCAGCGGAGCTGCTCAGGCTAGGCCAGCAGGGCGGCGGCAAACTCCAGGACCGACCACAGCAGCATTCCGCGGCCGAGCATGCCCAGCACGGGGATCAGCGCCCTGCCCTGTGCGCCGCCGGTTACCGGGCGGGCTGCTACTACGAATAGAGGGACCGCCAGCAGAGCAATAAGCCCCCACCAGTGGCCGATGCTGATGCCGATGGTGACGATCACGGCTAGGGAAACCAGCCCCACCCACAGGCGGCGGGTGTTTGCGTCCCCCAGGCGAACGGCCAGGGTGATCTTGCCGGTGGCGGCGTCAGTAGGAATGTCCCGCAAGTTGTTGGCTAGGTTCACGGCGCTGGAGAGGCTGCCGACGGCGATGGCCAGCAGCAGGCCGCGCCAGCTTACGCTGCCGGTCTGGGTGAATTCCGTTCCCAGCACTGCGACCAGGCCGAAGAACACGAACACCGCGACTTCACCCAGCCCTCGGTAGCCGTAGGGGTTCTTGCCGCCGGTGTAGAACCATGCGCCGGCGATGCAAGCCGCGCCGACGAGAACCAGCCACCAGGCGCTCAGCAGGCTCAGCACTATGCCGGCGATCGCTCCCACGCCGAACGAGGCAAACGCCGCATACTTGACCTTCTTCGGCTCCACGAGCCCGCTGCCGGTCAGGCGCAGCGGGCCGGAGCGGTCATCGTCCGTCCCCTTGATGCCATCGGAGTAGTCGTTCGCGTAGTTCACGCCGACGATCATCGCCAAAGCCACAACCCCGGCCAGTACGGCCCGCAGGGGGTTCGCCTCGCCCGCCAGGGTGGCCGCCGCGGTGCCAGCCAGCACCGGGGCAACGGCGTTCGCCCAGGTGTGCGGGCGTGCTCCCTCCAGCCACTGGGCCGGGGTCGCGCCGGGGTACTGCCTGGGGGTAGAAGTCATGGTCCGCCTTTCTTGAGGGCTCGCACTGGGGGCAGCGCCCGCGAGTATGGGGTGCCGCAAACCTCTTTAGTCTAGTCTTTGGGCGCCGGAGCCCAAGCCCGTAGGTGCCGGGGCGCTTGCAAGCGCTATTGCCGGTAGAGCTCGTTCAGTATCGCGGCGGCTTGCTGCCGGTCAGTCTTTCCGGGCCCGGTGGTCGGCATCTCGGGGATAGCCCAGGCGCGCCGGGGCAGAAGGCCTGGCCCCGCCTGCCTACGCATTGTCTCGCGCACCAGGTCGGTCACTTCGCGAGGGTGCTCGGCCATTTCCTTACTTACCTCGCGCAGCACCACCAACGCCCCGATCGACTCGCCGAACTTCGCGTACTTGGGATCCTCCACGCCTGCCGCAAATGCCGCCGTGACCTCGGGAACCTGCTGGCAGATGGCCTTTTCCACCTCCTCCGGAAGCACCTTGTAGCCGCCGGTGTTGATGGCCCCGTCGGCGCGCCCGAGAATCTGCAGCGTTCCGCCTGACTCTTCGCCGCCGCCTTCTAGAACGCCGCCGTCCACAACTCCGATGTCGGAAGTCACGAACTCACCTGCCACCGGAAACGCCTCTGCCGGATCGACGTTGCGATACCCGTCCGCCACCATTGACCCGCTGATCCGCACGCGCCCGGCCCCGCGCTCGTCCGCGCCGTCGATCCGCACTCGCGCGCCGGGCAGGGGTTGGCCGTTGTACACCATCCCGCCCGCCGTCTCGCTGGAGCCGTAGGTCAGCGCGATCTGTGCTCCTTCCTCGGCCATCTTTTTTATGACGCCCTCACGCGCCGCTGCACCACCCACCAGCACGCAGGCGTAGCGTTTCAGTGCTTTAACGGCGGCGGGGTCTTCAGCGATTCTTTCCAGCTGTGCGGGTACGAGGGAGGTGTAGAGGTCCACGCCCGGGTAGGTTTCCGCCAATGCTTCTGTGTCTGCGATGAAGCCGGTTGCAGTGAAGCGCGCGCCGGCGCGCGGGCGCTGAGCTTGCAGGTGCGCGGCGGCCAGGGGAGTGTAGCCCGCCCGCAGACTGCGTAGCATCACTTGCAGTCCTGCGATGTGATGGGCCGGAAGTGTGAGCAGCCACGCCCCCGGCTGCGCTTGATAATGGCGCTCAATGAAGGAGGCTGTGGCGTCCGCACTAGTGGCGAGCTGCTGCGACCCGAGCACCGCACCCTTCGGTGTTCCTGTGGAACCAGAGGTGCAGGCGATGAGTGTGCCGGGTGCCACCAGGTCTTTCTCCAAAGAACTCCCCGCGCGCATTTGTTCCGGCAGGTCGGGGGAAGTTTGTTCCCAATCTGCGGGGAGGGGAAGGATGGAGGTTTCCCCCGCGAGCAGCCGCTCTAGAGCCTCCAGGGAGGCGGCGAAAAGCTCGGGCGAGGCCGCGCTGATGACGGTCGGTTGAAGGGGGACGAGGGGGGAGTTTCCGGTCATGCTGACCAATCTACAATCCGCCCCGGACAGTCTGATCCGGTCATCTCCGGTTCGGGCAGCGAGAGTCTGAGGCTAGCTGGCCTCTAGGCCAAACTCCTGGACTCGTTTCACGGTGGATTCCAGTTCCGCCGGGCCGGGAAGACGCTTGTGTACGGCGAGGAAGCTGGCCTGCACATCCTGGCGGGTGGCGGGAGTCTTTCCGGTGTCGATGAGGTAGGCGATGATATCGAGGTAAGAGGGGCTGCGGGTATCCAAAGCGTTCAAGAAGGGGGTAGGGAGGTCACGGTTGGCTTCGAGGTAGATGCGGTACTCCTCGGGGAGGGGGAACGCATCGGCGACATCGGGGGCATCGGTCGCATCGAGGGGTGCCGGATCAGGTCCCTCGGTGGTGTCGGTAGCCCAGAGCTTTGCTCGGAGCTGACTAAATGGGTTGAACATGATGCGCTCTCTCCTTCCTCAAAATCCGTGGGTTTTCAACATTAAAACATAAGGTAATCAACAATTGTTGGAAAATGCAAGCATTTTTTCTACCCACCTTATTTGGGTTTAGAGAACTCAAAAACAAAACCCCGCAGGGGAGGGTTTCTGCCCTCCTGCGGGGTAGTTGTGCTGCTCAGTCGCTCAGCTGCTCAGATGCAGGGCGCGGGTGGACTGTGGCCTTTAGTCGCCACCGCCACCATCTCCGCCGCCGTCTCCACCGCTGGAGCCGCTGTCCGAGCCGGAATCTGAACCGGAGCTGGAGAAGCCGCCAAAGCTGTTGCTGCTGGAGGGGCCACTGCTTTGGTCGCTGTTCCACTGGGTGGTAGGGGCATCAGCGTCGCTGCCGTTCGTCATGCCCGCCGCACCGGCGCCACCGGCAGCGCCAACGGCGCCAGCACTGCCAGCGCTGTCCGTGCCACCGATGGTGTAGCCAGCGTAGCCGTCGTTTCCTCGATTGTTCCAGGGCGTATTGTTCTGGGGCTTATTGTTTTGTGGCTTATTTCCCTGGTTGTTGCCCCAGAGGTTGGAGCCCTGGTTGTTGGGAGCCTGCGCGGGCGAGCCCTGGAAATTAGAAGTCTGATAATTGGAGCCCTGGAAGTTGGAACCCTGGTTGGTAGACCCATAGCTGCCGAAAGGGCTCTGCCCAGCATTTGGAGCTGTATTCGATGCTCCAGCCGCTCCGGCAGGCGAGGCTGCGGGAGTGTAGCTACCGTTGGCCTCCTGCGCCGCCTTCTCTTTACGTTCCTTGCGGGCACGTACGGGCGTCATAAAGAGATAGTCCAAGCTAAAGCGACCCGAGCCGGACGCGGCCAGGGCGAGGCCCGCTGCCCCCAGAACCCCGACGAGCTCCCAACCGCCATCGGCGACGAAGACACCCTTGCCCCAGTGAGCGAAGCCAAAAGCGAAGGCCATTTGGATAAACAGCAGTGGGCCGACGATCCGAACCAGTAGGCCGAGGATCAGCAGCACGCCCGCGGCGAGCTCGAAGTAGGTGGCGATCTGCGCGGAAGCGTTCGGCCACGGTACGCCCATGGAATCGAAAGATTTAGCAGTGCCGTCGATGGTCCAGGAATCGTACTTTTGCCAACCGTGGGTGATCAGCACGATGCCCACGAGGATGCGGGAAATCGTGATGCAAACATCTTTAAAAATATTCATGTCGCTAACGCTACCAACTTAGAGAGGGCATGGCCGGGCTTGTGGCAGGTCAATCTGCTACAGATAGAGGCCAGAGCCACCATGAATCATTCCGAACCTCAGACCCTGATCGTGAGCGACTCGCAGGCGGATCGCCGCCTGGATAAATACATCCGCTCGCAGGTCAAGGGCGTACCCGCCACGGTGCTGTTCCGCCTGATGCGCACCAAGCAGATCACCGTCAACGGCGCCAAGTGCAAACCCGACCAGCGCACCGTTGCCGGCGACAAGGTTCGCTTGCCCGCCCTGGAAGTCGCCGCGGAGAAACCGACGCCAACGGGGGATCGCAAGGCGGCGGAACAATTGGCCCGCAGGCTGTCCCGGCATATCGTTTTTGAAGACGGCGACCTGCTCGTTGTGAATAAGCCTGCCAACATCGCCGTGCACGTCGGCAGTGGGGTCAAGGCTGGGGTGATCGAGGCGCTGCGCGTGCTACGGCCGAAGGTAAAGGAACTAGAGCTGGCACACCGGCTGGATAAGGAAACCTCCGGGCTGCTGATAGTAGCCAAGAACTCGAAGATGCTGCGGCACCTGCAGGAGCTCTTGCGTGCCGGCGGGGAGGACATCCAGCGCTACTACCTGGCGGTGGTTTCCGGTGGGGTGAAAAGGACCGGTAGACAACCGCAGCGGATAGAGGCGCCACTGCGCAAAGCCGGGGCGGCCACGGTGGTGGATCGCCGCGCCGGGCAGCGGGCGGAAACGAAGCTGTGGGTGAAGAAGCCGTGGGGAACTGCGGGTACCCTCGTGGAGACACAGCTGTTGACAGGCCGGAAACACCAGATCCGCGTGCACCTGCAGCACCTGGGTCATCCGATCATCGGGGACTCTCGCTACGGGAACCCCGCCGCTAACCGGGCGGCCGCGGAAAAGGGGGTGCGGATGCTGATGCTGCACGCCTGCAGGCTGGTGGTGTCGCTGCCGGATGGCGAGGTGCTGGATGTGCACGCCCCGATGCCCCCGGCGTGGAATAAGCTGCGCGGCTAGTGGAGGGGCGTTCATGCCCAATCAATTTTGCCCCCAAAAGTGGTTAGGTTTAATTATCTTATTGATGCCTCGTCCTTGTTGGGATTTAATTCCTTTGAGGGTGGAGTTGCTGCCCCGATGTTGATAAGGCGATGGATCCAAAATGGTGAAAATGAAAGCTGTGGTTGCAGGCTTGGCCAGAAGCGATACTGGTAATAAGAAGCAAGGAGATCGCGGTGTGCGTTGCTAACTTTCCTGTGAGGTTGAGTTCCGCCGCATGAAACTATCATTAGAAGAACTGAGCTTCTCGTATAGGAAGATCTTTGGTACGAAGCCAGTGTTGCGCTCCATTGCTGGAACCTTTAATGAAGGCGTCACGGGTATCTTGGGGCCGAATGGTTCCGGTAAGAGTACCTTGCTGAATATTGTCACTGGTCGGTTGAAATCCCCGAAGGGTTCAGTCTACCTGGTGACAGAGCATGGGCGGAAAACGATGGATGAGTATCAGAGAAACTCTTCTATTGGCTACTTACCGCAGCGTTTCACGTTTGTTCCCGGGATGTGTGTCAAAGACACTGTCGAATATGTTGGATGGGTTAATGGTCTAACGGGGAAGCAACTTAATCGTGCTGTGGAAAATTCGCTTGATGTTGTTCGTCTGAATGAGCAGCAAGTGCTGAAGGCTGGTGCGCTCTCGGGTGGACAACGGCAACGGCTTGGACTCGCGTGCGTCCTTGTACACGAGCCGGAGGTAATGATTCTCGACGAGCCCACTACGGGGTTGGATCCGGAATCGAGAATGCTAATGCGGAAATGCATTGCCGACGCTGCTAGCGATGACAGGCTCGTCCTTATTTCTACCCACCATATGGAAGATCTTCGGTATCTGGCTGATGATGTATGGGTCATAGCAGAGGGGCAGCTCCTGTACTCCGGGTCGCTCGAGGGTATGGGAGAGGGTCTTGCTACCAGCGATGACCTTCGATATGGAACTGAGTTTGAAGCTGGATACTCGGACTTGGTTCAGAGCCTGCGATCCCAGAATGGGGAGGATCCGAAGCATGATTAGATTGTATGCTCGGTCTTCCCTCGGTTGGATCATGCTTGCGGGTGCCGGTGTAATTACCTTAACGGAAGTCCTCTTTCAACTTGAGTTGTTGAAGGCTCCCTATCAGCAGTGGGGTCTTATTGAGTCGAACTTGTCGAACTCACTTGTCGTCGTGATGCCACTCGTAGGCGGGATAGCTGCGGTGCTGCAGGTCCTCGGGCACTCTCCGGGGCGGATAAGCACTATGGCTGGAACTCGAGTTAGCCCTTACGGGCAGTCTATCTGGACAACATTAACGTGGTTAGCGGTGTCTATAGTTAGCGTTGTTGCCGTACTGCTTATCTGCTTCGGCTTTGCTATTGCAACAGCTGGGGGTGGAACACCGGAGTTTAAACTTTACCTGGCCATTTTAGGATCGATTGTTTTTTCGGTGTTTCTTGGTCATGTCATTGGCTACCTGGCTGCTGATCTGAAAGTATCCCTGATTGCGGTTGCCCTTCTCGCCGTGCTTCCCATGTCTGCAGTTAATGGATTTTCGACCTTGCGGTTTATTCCGATACTTCCGGCTGAGAAGCTACCTAGTTTCATTTATTCAGATAGTTGGCTGAACCGGCAATTACTGTTGGGGCTTGTCTTTATAGTGATTTTGGTTCTTGTTCTCTATAGTGCTGGCGCAACGAGGTCTCGGGGTGTCATTTCTAGAGTGATTATGTCCTCGGCTGCCCCCATTGCCGTGTTTATCATCGCTTTGGTTTCGCCTGCCGGTCCCGTGGAGGTTTTTGAGTATTCTGCCTCTGCCAGAGAAAAACAGGTCTGTGAAGTAGTTGGTGAGCGCACAGTGTGTGTACACGAGGAGAACCAGCCCGAATTAGCAAAAATTAGAACCTCGCTCAATGCAGTCGATGATGTTGTAGGGAGGTCGAGGGCGGGTTTCTATGAAATGAAAGATTCGTCCCTGGTCGATACAGCGAAGCCTTTGCCTTATGGCGTTGGAATTGTAGAGCTTAAGCCTGGTCAAGGATCTCGTTTTGGTGCTTTATTGATCGAAGCTATTTCCGGGGTTCTAGTGTGTGGACCGGAATCCTCCGAGTCTGCCGTCAACACTTCTTTCGAAGTTAACGACTGGCTGTTGTCTAGGGTTCCCGTCGCGGCCCGTGAAACTTTTAGTAGCGAACCAGACCATCCTAAAGAGCGACAGTTTAGTGACGTTCAGATGGAAACGATCGTGCAGGAACACAGTGAAGAACTGAGTACCTGCAGTTATTCTGGCGGTACTAATGCAGGTTCTTAAGTACGGTTGGCAGACCCGAAGACTGAGTTGGGTTGTGGGCGCCTCCCTCCTGGCAATGTTTGCAGTTGTCTTGGTTGGCGATGGTGGATTTCAAGTGAACTGGGACACGGTATATGAGCCTAAATACGTGCTCTACATGGAGTTGGTCTTCCTACTTTTGAGTACTGTGGCGGCAGTTTTGATTGAACCTCTAAGTGCTCAATGGGAAGGCAGTTCTTCACGTGCACGAGGGGTTGCATTGTTTTCCCTGTGCGTCACCTTCGTGGGTATATGGCTTGTGGCGGCGGTGGCAATGGGGCAGCTATTGAGAATTTACCCTGCCAACACCGTAGTGTTGATGATTCTGACGAGCAGCACCCTTGTAGCATCGGTGACTCTGGGGCTATCACCGTGGATTGGTCCCTACTGGGCGGGAGTTAGCTCCCTGGGCTTCTATGCGGCTTGTATCGCAATCCAGGGGTTTATGCCTGCCTACCGTTCTTTAGTCCCTCTAGGGGACTCTCGGCTGATACCTGCGCCCACGGAGCCGCATGTCGTACTCACTTCAGTTCTTGCTTTGGCGCTGTGCGTCCTGAGTCATTGGACGACAGGCGGGCTTCGCCAAGGGCGCAGAATTGTCAAAGAAGACTTGTCTTAGAGAGCCCCGGACTGCCTTAGTTAGTAGTAGTACGGGAAGTCGTCCCAGTTCGGCACGCGCTTTTCCAGGAAGGCCTCCTTACCTTCAACTGCCTCGTCGGTCATGTAGGCCAGGCGCGTAGCCTCACCTGCGAAGACCTGCTGGCCCATCAACCCATCGTCGGTTAGGTTGAAGGCGAACTTCAGCATGCGCTGCGCGGTGGGGGACTTGGTGTTGATCTTGCGGCCCCATTCGATGGCGGTGTCCTCCAGATCCGCGTGGTCCACCACACGGTTGACAGCTCCCATCTGGTGCATCGTTTCAGCGTCGATGGCCTCGCCGAGGAAGAAGATCTCGCGGGCAAACTTCTGGCCCACCTGCTTGGCCAGGTAGGCTGAGCCATAGCCTGCGTCGAAGGAGCCGACGTCGGCGTCCGTCTGCTTGAACTTAGCGTGCTCGCGGGAGGCCAGGGTCAGGTCGCACACCACGTGCAGGCTGTGCCCGCCGCCAGCGGCCCAGCCATTGACCAGGCAGATTACAACTTTCGGCATCGTGCGGATCAGGCGCTGCACCTCCAGGATGTGCAGGCGGCCGCCCTCCACCTTCGCGCGGGCCTCATCCACCCCTTCTGCGCCAGCAGCGGCGACGTCCGAATCGTGGCTGGTGGCGTACTGATAACCGGAACGGCCACGGATGCGCTGGTCGCCGCCGGAGCAAAACGCCCAGCCGCCGTCCTTCGGGGACGGCCCGTTACCGGTCAGCAAGATCGTGCCAACGTCCGGGGTGCGGCGCGCGTGATCCAGCGCCCGGTACAGCTCGTCGACGGTGTGCGGGCGGAAGGCATTGCGTACCTCCGGGCGGTCGAAGGCGATGCGCACGATGCCGTTGGCGCGACCTTCGCCGACATGGCGGTGGTAGGTGATGTCCGTGAAGTTATCTACACCCGGCACATCGACCGGGCGCCACAGCTCGGGGTTGAAGGGGTTATTGCTGGAATCAGTCATGCCCGCCATTCTATCGGCCGACCGCTTTTGGCAAGGTAGGAAGCATGAACAGTTCCGCCCCGTCTTCTAACTTGTCTTTCCCGCTGCCGTCGCTCGCCGAGTTACTCGAGCGCGCCGACGTGGTTGCCCTGCCGATGCGGGTGCCCTTCCGTGGCGTGACTGTACGTGAGGCCCTTCTTATTGACGCCCCGTCCCAGTGGGCCGAGTTCGCCCCCTTCCCGGAATACGAACCGGCCGAGGCCTCCCTGTGGCTGCGTTCGGCGATCCAGTACGGCTATGGAACTAGCGGTTCAGCCCCCGTCAATGAGTGGGTTGCCGTCAACGCGACCATCCCCGCAGTGGACGTAGACGACCAGCCGGGGATCATCGGCGAGCTCATGGCACGCTACCCGGGCTGCACCACTGTGAAGGTCAAGGTCGCAGAGAAGAACGCCCTGGCCAACGACCCGGCCGCCAGCATGCGCCAGGATGTTCAGCGCGTCCGTGCAGTTCGGCAGTGGTATGCGGACCAGGGGGTTCGTGCCCCGAGGATCCGCATGGACGCCAACGGTGGCTGGACCGTCCAGCAAGCCCTGGAGGTCGTAGAAACCCTCGCCGCCGACGGTCCGCTGGATTATGTGGAGCAGCCCTGCCGCACCGTCGCCGAGCTGGCGGAGGTGCGCCAGAGCCTCATGCGGCGGGGATTGTTTGTGCGCGTTGCTGCCGACGAGGCCATCCGTAAGAGCGCGGATCCGATCACAGCGGTCAAGGAGGTTACCGACGCGGGGGCCTGCGACGTGGCCGTGCTCAAGGTGCCGCCGCTCGGGGGCGTGGATCAGCTCCGCCGGGTGGCCAGCGAGGTCGCGCAACGCGGCGTATCCATCACGGTGAGTTCGGCCCTGGATACCGCGGTTGGCCTCGGCGCGGGTTTGCAGGCAGCCGCTAGCCTGGTGCACATCGATGACGATGGCATGGTCGCCGAACCCAACGCCGCCGGACTGGCCACCGGCACGCTCTTTGAACACGACCTCGCAGAGCGGCGGATCGTCGATGGGCGCATGCACACCGGCGCTGTAACCCCCGATGCCGACCGGCTGGCGGAGTTCCGCCTTACCGGCGAGCGGCGTGATTGGTGGCTGGACCGCCTGCGTGCGGCTTATAGCTACCTAGCGGGCGGAAGGTAGATTGTGGAACTGTGACTAACGCTGATAGTTCTTCCCAGGATCCGGCTCAGGATCCGACTCAAGGCTCTGGCACACGCTCTGCCGCAGACTCTGCAGCGCACTCCGCCGCGCTGACTAGCCCCATTGCAGTGCGTGCGGGGTTGGTGCTGGTTGACCAGCTGATTCGCAGCGGTGTGCGCGAGGCAGTGCTGTGCCCCGGCTCGCGGAACTCGCCGCTGAACCTGGCGTTCGTGGAAGCGGAAAGGGTCGGGAGGGTGCGCTTGCACGTCCGCACCGACGAGCGTTCGGCAGCCTTTTTGGCGCTGGGGCTGGCGAAGGTATCGCGCCAGCCGGTGCCGGTCGTCATGACTTCCGGGACGGCCGTGGCCAACTGCCTGCCGGCCATGGTGGAGGCCACGCTTTCCGGCGTGCCGCTGGTTGTGCTCTCGGCGAACCGGCCGCTTTCCATGCTGGGCTCGGGGGCGAACCAGACCATCGACCAGGCGGAGATCTTCGGCAGCCATTCGGTGTGCACCCTGAACGCGGGCGAGCTGGCGCTGGAAGGCGCCGTTACCGACGCTGGCACGGGTCAAGCCGCCAAGCGCACCGATGCCGCAGCGGAGCTCCGCGACCTGGTGCGCAAGCTAATTGCTGCAGCAACAGATCCCATCGACGGCGGCGGAGCCCACCTGGACGTGCCGCTGCGGGAACCGCTCGTGCCGCCGACGCTGGACGAGCTATCGCTGTGGGCGGGCGAAATCGCCGCCGCTGAAGATGCGGCAACGACCGAGGGGGCGCACGACTCGCACGCGCCCGGTCAGCCCGCCCGTGGCACCCGGAAGCTGCCCTATGGCCAAGTTGAGGTTGACCTGTCGCGCCGCACACTAGTCATCGCGGGTTCCGTCGGCGACGTCGCTTGGGCGCGTTCGATCATGGACGAACTAGCGGACGTGCCAACTATCGCGGAACCCGTCGCCCCGGCACCCGACTTCCCCGTGCACAGTGCGGCCGTAGACATGTTCAGTACCCAGGTCGTCAGCGACGGCGCACACTCGGCGGTCACCACCCCGGAACAGATCGTGGTGATCGGTCGGCCAACCCTCCACCGTGGCGTCACAAAGCTCCTGGCCAACAAGGACATCAACGTCATCGCCCTCAGCGACACCCGCAACATCACCGACGTTTTCGACAATGTTGATGAGGTCGGCAGCACCGTCCGACCGCGCGGCGAGCAGCCGGAAAGTTGGCTGCAGGTCGCCCGCGCCATCAGCGACATGGGCGTGAATCAGGTCCGCGACGGGTTGGCCGAGCGCGAATCGTTCACCGCGGTGCATGCTGTGGCCGTTGTGGCGGACGCCCTGCGCGACGGGGACCTCCTGGTACTAGGGGCGTCTACGGCGGTGCGGGATGCCTCCCGCGCCGGGCTGCCTTTCGACGGCGTGCAGGCGATCGCCAACCGTGGGGCGGCGGGGATCGACGGGACTATCTCCACCGCCGTGGGCGCGGCGATGGCGCACGCCCACGCCGACCCGACCGCGATCCGCGCGCCGCGCACCATCGCCGTGATGGGGGATCTGACATTCGCCCACGACCTCGGCGGGCTGAACATCGGGCCGCTCGAACCGCGCCCCGACAACCTGCTGATCGTGCTGACCAACGATAGTGGCGGCGGGATCTTCGAAACCCTCGAGCCCGGTGCCGAGCACTTGCGCACCTTCGCCGACGGCACCGCTGCCTTCGAGCGGGTCTTCGGCACGCCACTGGACCTGGACTTCGCGGAGCTCTGCGCCGGGTTCGGAGTGGAACACAAGCTGGCTACCAGCGTGGAAGAACTCGCCACAGTTATCGACGAGCACGCCGAAATCGGCGGAAGCGGGATCACGGTGCTGGAAGTAAAGGTGAGCAGGCGTGGGCGTCAAGAAATAGAAAAAAGAATTGCGGGCACACGATGAACCGCACAATAGATCGCGCGAGGAACGACACACTCACCCCGAAACAAATCCGCACGGCGCGCAGACTGCGGCGCGCGAAGCAAGCCGTTATCGCCCTGGCAGGGCTAGTGATGCTGGTGTGCGGCGGGATGATCGTGACCTCTGCGATGGATGACTTTGCGATCTCGCGAGACAAAGCCGAAGCGACGGCGGAGGTGGTCTCGGTGCAGACGCTGCGGACCACCGTGCGCTTCCGCGACGCAGACGGTAACTTCCAGCAGCCCGAAGAGGGGCTAAAGTACCCTTCTGGCCTGGTGGAAGGGCAGAACGTGCGCGTCGAATACCAAGTCAGCGACCCCGAGAACGTAAAGGTGCACGGGAGGGGATGGACGTTAGCTTTCCTGCCGGCACTATCGTCCATGGCCGTAGGGCTGGGCGTGTGTGCCATGCTGATGCTGCTGATCCGACGCTGGCAGAAGAAAAACAAACTTTGAGTAGCGAAAGTAACCTTTTGTTTCCCTAGACTTGTTAGTGTTTTTACCCAGACGAAACGCGGGCGTGAACTACAAAAGGGAAGCTGAAGGGTATGCGAGTTGCAATTGTTGCCGAGAGCTTTCTGCCGAACGTAAACGGCGTGGTTAATTCCGTGCTTCGAGTGCTGGAGCACCTGCGTGCCAACGGGCACGAAGCGCTAGTAATCGCCCCGGGGGCAACGAATGGGCAGGAGGAAATTGCGACCTACGAGGGCTACCGCATCGCCCGCGTGCCCGCCGTAGACGTGCCGGGCATTAACTCCCTGCCGATCGGCGTGCCGATGCCGAGCGTGTACACGGAGCTGAAGAAGTTCCAGCCAGACGTAGTTCACTTGGCCAGCCCCTTCGTCCTTGGCGGCGCGGGCGCCGTGGCGGCGCGGGCACTGAAGCTGCCTTGCGTGGCAATCTTCCAGACCGACGTGGCGGGCTTCGCCAACAACTACAAAATGAAGTTCCTGTCCAAGATGGCTTGGCGCTGGGTGCGCGTCATGCACAACATGTGCGCCATGACGCTTGCCCCGAGCTCCGTGACGATGCGCGAGCTGGAAGAAAACCGGGTGCGGGGCGTGGCGCACTGGGGTCGCGGGGTGGATACGGAACGCTTCCACCCCTCCAAGCGTTCCGACGAGCTGCGCCGCGAATGGTTGCTAGAGGGCGAGAAGAAGCGCGGCAACGTAGGCGAGGCCGCCGACCTGGAGGGGCGCCGCACCATCGTCGGCTTCGTCGGCCGTCTGGCCGCCGAGAAGTCCGTGGAGCGTATGGCTGCCCTGAACGGCCGGGACGACGTGCAGCTGGTGATCGTCGGTGACGGCCCGGAGATGGATGACCTCAAGTCTCGGATGCCCACCGCAGTGTTCACCGGCGGGCTGTACGGAGAGGATCTGGCTCATGCCTTCGCCAGCCTGGATATCTTCGTGCATACCGGGCAGTACGAGACGTTCTGCCAGGCGATTCAGGAAGCCCAAGCTTCCCGCGTGGCGACCATCGGCCCGGCTGCCGGTGGCCCTATCGACCTGATCAAGCCGGGCCACAACGGCTACCTGCTGAACGTCGAGAACTTCGAGGCCGAGCTGGTCGAAGCGGTGGACACCATCCTTACCGGGGACGTGGATACCTACCGCGACAACGCCTTTGAGGGCGTGCAGAACAAGAGCTGGTCCAGCCTGTGCGACCAGCTGCTCGGCTACTACCGCCAGGCCATCGCACAGGGTGGCAAGGCGGCCCCGCGCAAGGGTTCGCAGCGCGACTTCACGGGGGTGCGCGAAGTGCCCCGTCCCGCAACTGAGGAGACCACCGAGGAGACCACCGCCCAGGCCACCGTTGAGACTTCGGCCGAGTCAGCCCCGCAGGTCAGCGCCGAGCCCGCCGCGAAGTAGGCGAAGCGCCCGCGCTAAGATGTGAGTCGTGTCTCGGGCAAGTTTGGAAAAGAAGCCGCATGAAGTCGCGTCGATGTTCGACGCGGTAGGCAAGAACTACGACCTCACCAACACGGTGTTGAGCTTCGGCCAGGATCGCTATTGGCGCATCCGCACCCGCAGGCGCCTCGACTTGAAGCCCGGCGACCTGGTGCTCGACCTCGCCGCAGGCACGGGCGTATCCACCGAAGAGTTCGCCCGCACGGGTGCCACCTGCATCGCCTGCGACTTCTCCTTCGGCATGCTCGCCGCCGGCTCCCACCGCAATGTGCCGATGGTGTGCGCGGACGGAACGAACCTGCCGTTCGCCGACGCGACCTTCGACGCGGTGACGATCAACTACGGCCTGCGCAACATCGTGGACTTCCGCGCCGGCCTGCGCGAAATGGCGCGAGTGACGAAGCCGGGCGGCAAGCTCGCCGTCGCGGAGTTCTCCACCCCCGTCATCCCGATCTTCAAGACGGTCTACAAGGAATACCTGATGCGCGCCCTGCCGAAGGTTGCGAAGGTGGTTAGCTCCAACGCGGATGCCTACGAATACCTCGCCGAATCTATCCGCGCCTGGCCTGACCAGGAGGAACTCGCCGCGGAGATCCGCGACTGCGGTTGGCGAGAGGTCGGCTGGCAGAACCTCACCGGCGGAATCGTGGCGCTCCATAGCGCGATCCGCGACTAACTGGAACTTATCCGCGCGCGGCCAGCAACGGCGGCTACTTCCGCGCCGCGAAGGGCTCGTCAATCGGTGCGAGGTTTACAACCCTTCCTGCACCCCGCCACAGCCTGGCCGCCACGTCGCGGTCGGCGGGGCTCACGAGGTTCCCCATCAGGCGTGTCGCCACGCCCATCACGCGGTTCGCCAGCGGGCCGCGCATGCCCAACGGCCCGAGCGCGCTCATCAGCCCCGGCATCGTCAAAACCACCGCCAGCCGCCGCGCCAGCCCGAACGCCTCGCCGTAGTGTTTCTGCAGCTGATCTGTCCATTCTGGCTCTATACCGGCGCCGTTGTGGCTCTTTATTTTGGACGCCCACTTCTCCGTCCCGCCCCACTGGTCAACCAACAACCGAACCAGCAGCTCGGCGGATTCCAGGGCGTAGTCGATGCCTTCGCCGTTCAGCGGATTGACCAGGGCGGCGGTGTCTCCGATGGCGGCCCAGTTGGGGCCAGCCACGCGGCTGACGGCTCCGCCCATTGGCAGGAGGGCGGAGGTGATGGATTCCGGTTCTCCCTCGATTGACCATTCGCCGCTGACTTGACGCGCGTAGTCACGCAGCAGTTTCTTGGTGTTTACCTTTGCGGGGCGCTTGGTGGTGGCCAGCACTCCGCAGCCGAGGTTCGCTTTGCCGATGCCTTCAGCCGGGCCGCGATCCGTTCCTTCGGCCGGATTGCCCAGGGGGAACACCCACCCGTAGCCCGGCTGGGCGGTTCCGGAAGCGTCGTTGAGCTCCAGGTGCGAGTGAATCCACGGCTCATCGCCGAAGGGGGTGTTGATGTAACTACGGGCCGCGATGCCGTGAACCAGCCCCTTATCCCACTGCACGCCCAGCTTGCGGGCGATGCCGCTGCGCACGCCCTCGGCCAGGACGAAGAAGCGCGCACGGATCTTCACGGGCGCGGATGAGCCCTGCACGCCCTCACCGGTGCGAGTGCCCGCGACCTCGCTGAGCTGTTGGGTTACTGGGTCCGAGGTGGCGTCATTAATCTTCGCTTGAATAAAACGAGCACCCGCAGCGATAGCGATTCCGGCTAGTGAAGCATCCAGGCGCGTGCGAGGGATGGCCGAGCCGCGTTGCGGGAAGTTTCCTGAAGGCCACGGCGCGGTGATGGAGCCGCCGAAGCCGTGCAGCTTGAGGCCCCGGATGTAGGGGGCGCCGTCGAGGAGGTGTAGCGCGCCCATCGATTCCAGGGCGGCGACGGCACGCGGAGTGAGGCCGTCGCCGCAGGTCTTATCGCGGCCGACAGGAAGAGGGCCGGCCGCAGCGCCCGGCACAGCACCCGGCACGTCAGCCATGTCCACCATCACTACGTCCAGACCAGCGCGGGCGGCGTGGAAAGCGGCGGCAGAACCAGCCGGGCCTGCTCCGATGACGGCGAGATCACACTCGATACCGCGGGGCCCAGCGTTGAGAGTTTCAGAAGCGGGGGGAATCATCGACACCCATTGTTCCACGCGGGTGGGGAAGGGCTGGCGGGGAGGTCGAGGCGTAGATCGCATGTGCGTTAAACACCGCCACGTTAATCGACTAAAGTGTCGGTAGACATGTAAAAGACCGCATGTGAATCAATACATGCGCAGTTCAAGAGGAAAAGACGAGGCTGACCACGGACATGCCAAGTGCCACACCCCGTAAACCGGCGCTCCCTGACGTGGGGGACGCGCAACTAAACGAGGCCTTGGGCCAGTCGATGCAGCAGGTTGAACAGCTGCTGAAGGATCGGCTGTCGGTTGGCGAGTCCTTTCTCACCGACAAAATCAGCCATCTTTTTGAGGCGGGCGGCAAGCGCTTCCGCGTGATGTTTGCCCTGCTGGCGGCTCATTACGGTGAGAAGCCAACCGCGCAGGAAGTAAACGAGGCAGCTGCCGTGGTGGAACTGACCCACCTGGCAACGCTGTACCACGACGACGTGATGGACGAATCCGACCAGCGCCGCGGTGCGGAATCCGCTAACAAGCGCTGGAACAACTCCGTGGCCATCCTGGCGGGCGACTACCTGTTCGCCATCGCCAGCGACATCATGGCATCGCTGGGTACTCAGACGGTGCAGCACTTCGCGGAGACCTTCCAGGAGCTGGTGACCGGCCAAATGCGGGAGACCATTGGCGCCCGCGATGGGGAGGACGAGATCGAGCACTACCTGACCGTCATCCAGGAGAAGACGGGCGTACTCATCGCTTCGGCGGGCTGGCTCGGCGCACTGCACAGTGGCGCTTCCGAGGAGCACCGCGAGGCACTGTTCCGCTTCGGACGTAATGTCGGCCAGATCTTCCAGATCGTCGACGACATCATCGACATTTGGGCCGACCCGGAGGTTTCCGGTAAGCAGCCTGGCACGGACTTGCGCGAAGGCGTGTTCACCCTGCCGGTTCTTTACGCAATGCAGCAGGATGACGCCACAGGGGCGCGACTGCGCGAGATCCTCACCGGACCGGTTACGGAGGACGCCCTGGTGGACGAGGCGCTGGAGCTTATCCGTGGCTCCGAAGGCCGCGAGAAGTCCTTTGAAGTCGTGCAGCGCTACCGTCAGTACGGCGAGGATGAGCTGGCTAAGTTGCCCGAGAACCAGGTGACTCAGGCGCTGCGCCACTTGATGGACTTCGCCTTGGAGCGCCTGGGGTAGCTAGCAGGGTGGCCTCGGAGCTTGCGGGGCGCGCAGAGTCGCTTCCGGTGGGCTGCTTGAGCTGGCGATTTGCATAAGTTGGGGCTACTCGTAGTAGAGTTACCAGCGCACCGAATGGTGCATGCCAGATTGCCCGAGCGGCCAAAGGGAGCGGACTGTAAATCCGCCGGCTCTGCCTTCGTTGGTTCGAATCCATCATCTGGCACAGCGCCAAATGGCAAAACAACAACCCGGTGGTTGCTTCCCGATGCGGGAGGCGGCCACCGGGTTTTTCTGTTCGCGGTGCGAGAGTTGGGCATGAGGCAGGGGTTAAGGGTCAAAATGTGTGTCTGGCTCGGCGTGTCGCGGGGGTTAGATTTGGCCTTTTTGAATGCCGATTGAGTGGGTGTAGTCGGTGTCGATAGCGTTGTCGTAGAGGGCTGGGCGTCCTGTTTCGTGGTCGGCTTGGTTCTCGGTTTGGGTCAGGGTGGATACTTTGGCGAGTTGGCCCTGGCCCCAGTCGGACTGCCTGGCGATTCGTACTGGATCGTCAGGCAGTTCCGTTTTTAAGTAGAGCCACCAATCCAGCATGCGGCGTTGTCGTTCGCCTGATCTGCCGCGGTGGGTTCTGGCGAGCAGTTTGAGCTGGGCGTTGATGCCGCCTTCTAAGCTGTTGGTGGTGGATTTGATCCGCTCGGGCGCAAGGACTCCTGCTGGCGGGTTGAGGTAGACAAACAGCATCTCGGACCGCCAAAGATGGTTGAGGCTGTTGTAGGCCTTGCGCACGTTGTGGTGGGTCCACACGCGGGTCCATGCACCTGTTTTGGGGTCTTTGATCATGGTTTTCTCGTTCATCCATTCCCGGTAGATCGTTGAAAACTCGTGCAGTTGCACACCCCACGCGGCGGCTTCATCCAGTGTGGTGATCCGGGTCAGTTTCAGCGCAAGTCGGTAGATGGTGCGCCCGGCATCGGTGCGTGGGTTGGTGGTGGTGTAGCGGCGGACCACGCGTTGGGCGTGGACGAGGCAGCGTTGAATTTTCGTAGTCGGCCAGCACTTTTTGATTGCGCTGTATGCGCCTTGGCCGCCGTCGATGACGGCGATGAGTGGGGCTTCGATGCGTTCAAGCAGCAGTTGGTAGTCGCGGGTGGTTTCGTGTTTGCACCAGTGCCAGGCGATCACGTGGTCGATGGTCGCCGCGACGATCAGGCAG
>NZ_JFCH01000024.1 GCF_000738175.1 Corynebacterium jeikeium
CAAGCATCCACATGGGTCGCCCACCTGCACGAATTCGACCACACCTACCGGGAATGGATGAACGAGAAAACCACCATCAAAGACCCTGCTACCGGCGCCTACACCAAGGTCTACACCCACCAACGCGTCCGAGCGGCCTATCAATCATTGCTATCTCTGCACCGCAGAGACCTGCTGTTTACCTACCTGCAACCCCCACCAACAACCATCGACCCCGACAACCTTGCAGCAACAACAAACAGCCTCGAAGGTGGCATCAACGCCCCCATAAAAGAACTAGCCCGCAGACACCGCGGACTATCACTACCGCATCAACGCACAGTGATGGATTGGTGGCTGTATCTACATACAGAAGTCCCTGACGATCCGGTCAAGATCGCCAGGGACCAACGATGGGGTCAAGACGCACTTTCCACAGCAACAGACCTGATCACCCACAACACCACAGCCACTACCAATGACATCGGTGCACCAGCAGAATACGACACCGCCATCGACACCAGCTACCAACACAACCTCGGCATCCAAAAAGGC
>NZ_JFCH01000025.1 GCF_000738175.1 Corynebacterium jeikeium
ACGAAACACCCCGACAAATCCTCGGCGGCGCAACCCCACGTGAAATACTCAACGAACTATTCAAGCGTGGCGCATCCACCGCTTGATTCCGCCCCGCGAGTACACCGTGAAGACCCCGGGGCTTAACCACCGGGGTGAGCGCCGCATCGTCGTCGGCGGCGGCACTAAGACCGACCCGGACGTGTGGTATTACACGTCCGACCACTTCGAGAGCTTCTGCTCCATCCCCGACGCGGAGGACTAGCCCACGCCTAGGCCCAGGCGGCGCTGATCCCGCTGGCGCGCTTGTCCAGCCGCTCCAACCGGGATTCCGTCAGCGAGGCCACCTGGTCGATGACTACGCGGCGTGCCTCGCGGTCGGAGGCGGCGGCGTCAAACCACGAAGAAAACATTGGGTCCAGCGCGCCCGAGCCGCCGCGCCACAGGTAGTCCGTGACACGAAAGATGCGCTCGCGCTGGCGCTGCTGGTTGGCCAGATGCTGGGTCTCGTCCATGACGTACAGGACCGCGACGGACTTCAGCAGTGTGACCTCAGCCTGCACGGGCTCGGGGATCACCAGGTCGGCGGCGTAGCGGCCGAGTGCCCCCTCGCCGAACTGCTGACGAGTGCCCGTGACGGCGGCGGTGACGAAGCGGGAAACCAGCTCCGAGGTCATGGCCTTGAGCGCGGCGAGGTCCTGCATCGACCCGCCGAAATCGGCCGCGCGGGAGACCAACGTCATCGCGCGCAGACGATCGGCGGCTTCCAGCAGCTCCTCCGGGGTGCCACCGAACACGCGGGCGCCCTTCTCCGCCAGGGCGGCCAGCTCCACCAGATCCCACAGCACGCCGAAGTCGATGCGGCCGGAAAGAATGCCGTCCTCCACGTCGTGCACCGAGTACGCGACGTCGTCGGACCAGTCCATGATCTGCGCCTCCAGGCACTTCCGCCCCTCCGGCGCGCCCTCGCGGATCCACTCGAGGGCTTCCACGTCCTCGGCGTAGGCGGAGTACTTGGCGCGCTTGTTGCCGTGCTCGTCGACCGGTCCCCACGGGTACTTGCAGGCAGCATCCAAGCTAGCGCGGGTGAGGTTCAGGCCGTAGGAGACGGGCGCGGCGCCGGCTGTGTCTGCCGTGCCGGCAGCCCCAGTGCCGGCACCAGCTGTGCCTTCGCTGCCCTCCCCCAGCACCTTCGGCTCCAGCCGGGCGAGAATGCGCAGCGTCTGCGCGTTGCCTTCGAAGCCTCCACAGTCGGCGGCGGCCTCATCCAGCGCGCGCTCGCCATTGTGCCCATACGGCGGGTGGCCAATGTCGTGGCTCAGCCCCGCCAGCTCCGTCAGATCCGGGTCCGCACCCAACGTCTTGCCGATCCCGCGGGCGATCTGCGCGACCTCCAGGGAATGCGTCAGGCGGGTGCGGGGCGTATCCCCCGACCCCGGCCCCACGACCTGCGTCTTATCCGCCAGTCGCCGCAGCGCCGCAGAGTGCAGCACGCGCGCCCGGTCGCGGTCGAAGCTATCTCGCCCGTCCACCACCGCCCCGGGCAGCCCCAGGGTCTTCGGCCGGTCCGGCAGCCGCCGCTGCTGGTCGTGATCGCTATAGGGGTAACGCATGTCCTCTTCTCACTTACGCTTCTCTACTACCTCGTAGTACAGCATGCCCAACGTCTCGTGCAGGATCGAGTTGGCCTGCGACTTTCGGGTGAACACCGACGGCCCCTGGCGCGTGGGGCTCGCCCACGCATCCAGGCCCTGGTCGCGCACCATCCGGGTAGCACGCAGCGAATGCTCCGGATCCGTCACCACCACGGAAGTCCGCCAACCATTATCGTCTGCCACCTGCGCGAACGCCTCGGCTGACTTCAGCGTATCTGCACCTTCCTCCACCGGCACTACCGCCGATTCCGGAATGTCGAAGTTCTCCACCAGGTAGTTCTTGCCCGCGGCCGCCTCTGTGTACAGGTCGCCCTCTGCCTTGCCGCCCACGGTGACGATCGTCGGCGCCACGCCCTGCTCATACAGCTCCGCAGCGTGATTCAACCGCGAGGCAAACCAATTCGTCGGGTTGCCCGCGTACTGCGCTGCCCCCAGCACAAAGATCGTATCCGCCGGTCGCCTGTCGTCCGACCGCGCAAAGTGCCACACCTGGAAAGCCGTCACTCCAAACACACCCGCCGCCACCAAGAAGATGGTCAACAGCGTGATGAAGACATACTTCACCACGCGCTTCACCGGACGCCGTGCATTAGCCATGCGCAAAACCATACGCGGTTTCCCCTGTATTTTTCGTTAAGGTGGGCTGTATGAAACCGACTTTTTCCACCACTCGCTTCCTGGCAATCCTAGCCGCCGGCGCCGTACTCGGATTTGGCTCTTTTCTTATTGACGCCCCCTCGGCCCCAGCCGCTACCGCCACCAGCGAGGTGCAGCTGACATCCCAGCTCGTTGACGAGTCCGGGGTGCTGTCTGAACAGGAAAAAGCGGACATTACGGCGTCATTAAAGGAAGCAACCAAAGAATCCGGCAAGAAGCTCTACATCGTATTCGTCCCGACTGCGCCAGACAGCATCAATGCAATGGCCGAGCAGCTACGGGACCAGGACGGCACCGACAACGTAATTGTGCTGGCAGTGGCCACCGAAACGCGGCAGATCGGCTACGCCGCCGGGCCGAAGGTAAAGACTAGCGAAGCAGAGAAGCTGCAGGACGCGGCACGGGAGCACTTCGCCGACGACGATTGGGCCGGGGGCGCGCAGGCGGCGGCGGACAAGCTGGCGGGCAAAACCTCCACAGCGTCGAAGGTGTGGATGGGCGCCGGTGCCGTCGGAGTGGTCGGCGCGGGCGCCGGTGCGGTTGTGTGGTCCCGCCGCAACCGTAAGAAGACTCACGCGCAGCAGCTGGAAACCGCCCGCGAGATCGACCCGGGCAACATCGACGACCTGTACAAGCAGCCCACCGAGGTGCTGCGCGAACTGGCGGATGAGGAGCTGCACAGCACCGACGAATCCATCCGCAAGGGCGACGAAGAGCTGGCCGTCGCGCGCGGAGAGTTCGGCGAAGAGCGCACCCGCGACCTAGCAAAGGCGCTGCAGCACAGCCGCTCGACACTGAACAAGGCGTACAGCATGAACGAGCGGCTGCGCTCCGGGCTGGTGACAACTGAGCCGGAGCAGCGCGACCTACTGATCGAGATTGTATCTACCTGTGGGCAGGCAGACGACAACCTGGACGGGCAGGCCGCGCACTTTGCCGAACTGCGCCAGAAGCTGATGGATGCGCCCCAGCTGGTGGAAAAGCTCCGCCAGACCAGCATCAGCCTGCACAATCGCATTCCGAACGCGCGGGAGATCCTCAGCGATGCCGAAACTCGCGTGGACCCGGCGCTGCCGGAATCCGTACGCCAAAACCCGGACGTTGCCGAGGACGAGCTGGCGGAAGCTGAGAAGGCCCTGGACTCCGCACGCGGACTGCTGGACAAGCCAGCCGGGCAGCAAGGCGGGCTGATCGACGCGCTGGGGGCCGCGCGCATGGCACTGCAGCAAGCGGATTCGCAGCTGCTGGCCGTGGAGCGTGCGGAGGAGCACCTGCGGTCGGCGCAGTCCAACCTGCCCGCGCTGATCACCGAGGTGGAAGAGGAGATTACGGAAGCCGGGCAGCTGGATAAGTCCGGGGCGGACCTGGATAGGGAGGCTCTATACAAGGCCGTGGAGCAGGCCCGCGAGGCACTGGAGAAGGCACGGAAGGAAGGTTCTTCGGATCCGCTGGGCAGCTACTCCCAACTGCTGGAAGCCGACGGTGCGCTGGACATTGAGCTGGACGAAGCGCGCGGCAAGGCCAGCGACTTCGCCCGCACCGTGGACATGGTGGACCGGACGGTCATGGATGCAGCACAGCGGTTGGAGGCCGTGGAGGACCTGATTAAGAACCGCCGGCGGATCATCGGCGTGGATACGCGCACGGCAGCGCAGGCCGGACGAGCTGCTCTGGATGAGACTGCGCAGCTGCGGACGGAAGATCCGAAGCGGGCTCTGCGGGCGGCCCAGCGGGCTAGCCAGCTGGCGCAACAGGCCACTTCGCAGGCGCGCAAGGACATTGATGACTTCAACCGACGCAACAGCGGCTACGGCGGGTTCGGCGGTAGTGGCGGCAGCGGCAACTTTGTGACAGGCATGGTGCTGGGTTCGCTGCTGAGCGGCAACGGTGGTTTCGGCGGAGGATTTGGCGGTGGCTTCGGTGGCGGCGGTTTTGGCGGCGGAGGCGGGGGCTTCGGCGGCAGCGGCTCCTCCAGCTTTTAGTCGAGTCTCCTCCCGCCTTTGGCTAGGGTGCTGGGCTTAGGCCCCCTGAATTCCACTCAATGCCGTTAGAAATGTCGCAAAAGTGGGAATTCGTTACCGGCACTCATTTCCAAATGTATAAAACCGCAGGTCAGCGAGTTACTGAAAAAACATAAGCGGAATTCAATTTTACAGATTCCCACTTTTACGACATTTACGACTAGCGAGGCCCTTCAGATACACCAGTACAGAAGACCCAAACCTCGGATCGACTCGAGCAGGTGCCCCACGTTTAGGCGTTCCACATTCTGGCGCCCCCGCATTCTCCGGGCAGCAAAAAGCCCCCGCATTCTCCGGGCAGCAAAAAGCGCCCGCCCCGAAGGGCGAGCGCCTTGAATCAACAATGCCGGACCAGCTATCAGGGCCTGCAGTAACGCGCCAGCCATCCGAGCCTGCAGTAACGCGCCAGCCAGTCGGGCCGGGCCAGCAACTTCAGCCGGGCCAGCTAGCCGAGCCTGCAGTAGCAAGCCAGCTAGCCGGGCTAGGCCAGCGGCAAGTAGTTTGCTTTAGAAGATCACGCGCAGCACGGAGACCGTACCGCCTGCGATGATGGCGGCAGCCGGGAGGGTGATAACCCAAGCCAGGGCGATGGGCTTCATCAGGCCCCAGTTGGCGTCCTTGTTAACCAGGCCAACGCCCAGAACTGCACCGATCAGAATGTGAGTGGAGGAAACCGGCAGACCCAGCACGGATGCGCCCATAACCACGGCAGCTGCGGACAGCTCTGCAGCGAAGCCAGAAGCCGGGTGCATCTTGGTCAGACCGGAGCCAACGGTGCGGATAACGAAGCGGCCAATAAACCACAGGCCAGCAATCAGAGCAACACCCATCGCAACCATCACGGGCAGTGCCACGCCAGATTCCTCAGAGATGGTGTTGGTCTTCAGAACGTCCAGCACTGCAACGAACGGTCCAAGCGCGTTAGCGATGTCGTTGGAGCCGTGGCTGAATGCGAAAGCAGACGCGGTAAACACCTGCATCCAGCTGAACAGCAGGAAGGTCGAACGGTTCAGAGCCTGCTTCTTCAAGGTACGGGAGAAGATGTACACAGCCATCCAGACAACAGCTGCCACCATGCCCATGATCAGGAAGTTGCCCAGGCTGGACAGCTCCAGGTTCATGTTCTTCAGGCCCTTGAACAGCAGCATCGCGGAAATGATGATGGAACCACCTGCGGCCAGCAGCGGCACCCAGGTATCCAGGGCGTGGTGCGCCTCAACCTCGTCGACAGACTTGTTGATGCGGTGCAGCTTCTTGTAGTAGTCGGACTCCAGGTCCTCCTCGGTATAGCCGTGCTCGCGCATCGTGGTCGAGTCGCGGATCATCGCATCGGTCAGCGCCAGCTGCTCTTCCTCGCTGAGCTGACCGAAGGCGATCTTGTGCTGAATGTTCAGCTCCTTCTTTTCCTTCTTGATCTCTTCGAGGCGCTGATCTGCCAGCTCGTTGTAGACCAAGATGCCACGCTTAATCGCGCCATACAGAAGGTAGGCAACTATTCCGCCCAAGGCAGGAGACAGAACCCAAGAGATAGCAATCTTGCCAACGGCACCCCACTGGACCATGGACCAGCCACCAGTGCCGGTGACGAAACCGACGGTCAGAGCCGCACCCACGATACCGCCCACGATGGAGTGTGTGGTAGACACTGGCCAACCCATGCGAGTCGCCACCAGCAGCCACACAGCCGCACCCAGCAGCGAGGCCATCATGATGTAGGCGAAGTTCATCGGCTCGAGGTTGTCGATAGCACCCAGGTCAACAATGCCGGAACGGACCGTATCCGTAACCTCGCCACCAGCCAGTACAGCTCCGGAAACTTCGAAGATGGCGGCCACAACCAGGGCTTGCTTCATGCTCAGCGTGCCCGCACCCACGGAGGTACCAAAGGAGTTCGCGACGTCATTACCACCGATATTGAACGCCATGAACACGGCGAAGATGATGGTGGTCAGCAGCACGATCACATTGGCGTTGTCACCGACGTAGTCGTGCGCCCACAGGCTGAAGGTCACCAGGGTGATGGCCATGAGGCCACCGAAGAATAGGTGCCACCAGGTATTATTCTCGTTTTCGGGCACAGGGGTGATGCCCGTGGCCGACGATGGCGCGGCCGTTTCGGTTGTCGTCGACAAGATTCCTCCAAAACGTCAAGATGTCAGACAGAAACACCTTCTCCGATGGAGGTAAAAAACACGGGATTTAATGGTGAACAGAAGGTTAATGGGGGTTGAAATCTTGCTACCTATTTAGTTTGGGCAAACCCTCGACATGCGGTTTTAGTCAAACCAAACCCAGCTCCCCGCCAACCCCAATCCGGCGTTTTAGATGAACCCAATCCAGTAGAGCACCACGACCGGGATGCACAGCAGCAGCGCGATGGTGATCGCCCACGAAGAGCTGATCATCCGCGTCTCCATGCACAGCCGCGCCGCCCAGGAAATGAACACGCGCACGTCGATCGGCAGCTTCTCCCCCGCACCCTCGAACTCCACGTGCAGGTTCCGCAGGCCACGGTTCTCGCTGGTGAACTGCCCCACCTTCTCGCCATCGATGTCCAGCACGAAGTTCTTCTTCGTCTCCGCAATGATCGTCACGTGGTGCCGGTCGGCCTGCACCTCGTAACGGTCCGACTTGCCGAAGCTCTTGCCGTTGCCGGTCACTGTCCAGGTGCCCGTCTGGGTCGTCGCCGATGCGGTGCAGCCATCGCTACTGTCGGGGCCGTGCAGCTGCCACGTGTCGCCACCGAAGCGGATGTTGGTGACGCCGCGCTCGTCGGCGAATTCCGCCACCTTTACGAGGTCATTGCTGGGACCTTCGTAAATGGGGAACGTGTGTCCGTCACTCGGCAGGCCCCAGCGAATGTCACTCGACATGCTTAGCAGCCCGCCAGTCGTTCAGCGAAGTAGCTCTGCAGATCCTCGATCTTGATGCGCTCCTGCTCCATGGTGTCGCGCTCGCGGACGGTCACGGCATTGTCCTCGAGGGTGTCGAAGTCAACAGTCACGCAGAATGGCGTACCGATCTCGTCCTGGCGACGGTAGCGGCGGCCGATAGCACCGGAGGTGTCGTAGTCCACGTTCCAGAAGCCGCGCAGCTGGTCGGCGATCTTCTCCGCGGTCGGCGTCAGCGTCTCCTTCTTGGACAGAGGCAGAACTGCGATCTTGACCGGAGACAGACGACGGTCCAGCTTCAGCACCGTGCGGGTGTCCGTGCCACCCTTCGCATTCGGTACTTCTTCTTCCGTGTAGGCGTCAACAAGGAAGGCCATCATCGCACGGCCAAGACCGGCGGCGGGCTCGATGGTGTACGGGATCCAACGCTCGTCCGCAGCCTGGTCGTAGTAGCTGAGGTCCTCGCCCGAGCCCTCGGAGTGAACGCGCAGGTCGTAGTCGGTGCGGTTGGCCACGCCCTCGAGCTCGCCCCACTTGGAGCCGTTGAAGTGGAAAGCATACTCCACGTCCACAGTGCGCTTGGAGTAGTGGGACAGCTTCTCCTGCGGGTGCTCGTAAAGGCGCAGGTTATCGGGGTTAATACCCAGGTCGATGTACCACTGGTGGCGATCATCGATCCAATACTGGTGCCACTCTTCGTCCTCGCCCGGCTTGACGAAGAACTCCATCTCCATTTGCTCGAACTCGCGGGTGCGGAAGATGAAGTTACCCGGGGTGATCTCGTTGCGGAAGGACTTGCCAACCTGCGCGATGCCGAACGGCGGCTTCTGGCGGGAGGTGGTCATCACGTTCTTGAAGTTCGTGAAGATACCCTGCGCGGTCTCCGGGCGTAGGTAGTGCAGGCCCTCCTTGTCATCCACCGGGCCCAGGAAGGTCTTCAGCAGACCGGAGAAAGCCTTCGGCTCGGTCCAGGCGCCCGGCTGGCCGGTCTCTGGATCATTGATGTCGGCCAGGCCGTTTGCCGGCGGGTGGCCGTGCTTCTCCTCGTAAGCCTCCAGCAGGTGGTCCGCGCGGTAGCGCTTGTGGGTGTGCAGGGACTCAACCAGCGGGTCGGTGAATACCTCGACGTGGCCGGAGACCTCCCAGACGCGCTTCGGCAGGATCACGGAGGAATCCAGGCCGACGACGTCGCGGCGGGAAGTAACCATGTGGCGCCACCACTGGCGCTTGATGTTCTCCTTCAGCTCGACGCCCAGCGGACCGTAATCCCAGGCAGAGCGGGTGCCACCGTAGATCTCGCCGCAGGGATACACCAGCCCCCTGCGCTTGGCTAGGTTGACGACGGAATCAATGGTGCTTGCCATGGTTGGCGTGTCTCCTTGGTCGAGGTGTTCGTGCAAGAAATGCAGGTTTCGCTTTCCAGCTATTGTGCCCAACATTCTAACCCGTTCAAGGCGAAAGCCAACGGTCGGGGTGGGAGCGCCGAATGTGTCGCTGCATTTCGGCGCAACCACCGCTGCAGCCGGCCGAAGGGGCGTCATAAAAATGGGTGAAGATAAAAAAGAACCCGCGGTTAG
Organism: Corynebacterium jeikeium; assembly: GCF_000738175.1. Lineage (GTDB taxonomy): Bacteria > Actinomycetota > Actinomycetes > Mycobacteriales > Mycobacteriaceae > Corynebacterium > Corynebacterium jeikeium_C. The sequence continues at coordinate 8,781 of NZ_JFCH01000025.1, forward strand.
GGGGGGGTAAATACCGCGGGTTCCGGCCACGCTTTCCTCGTAAAGAGAATGGGGCCTGTTCCCTTTAGCTGGAAGCTGCGAAGGGGGGGATTACGCACGCTCCCAAGGGAACTGCCTTAAATCTAGCCCGGGAGTTTCTAGAAAGTCAAGCGTCCGGAGCACATTATTTGGGCATATTTTTCCGGCTCGCCGCTGTTGCGTGCGGGCTCAGGTTCTGGTGGCCACTGCACCGCGCACGCGGCGACCACACACCGCTATCGTGCCGCACTGGAGCTGCCCTAGAAGGACTTATCGAAAGCTTATTGAAAATTACCAGCAAGATCCCTATTGTGGGTAGTTACCGCAGGTTGACTGCTGCAGAAGCGGTATTAGTTAGCCACACAGCGCACGTTTGAAGCACATTTAGAGCACATTCAAAGCACTTTTAGAGCACAAGGAGCGAGCTCACCGTGAGCACCCCAGCTACCAACAAACTTCCCAAGATCGGCCAGCGCAACACCCGCCAACGACGCGCTGTGGCGGAGCTATTGGAAGGCCTCACCACGTTCTGCAGTGCCCAGGACATCCACCAGAAGCTCGTAGCCCAAGGCCACAAGGTCGGCCTGACCACCGTGTACCGCACGCTGCAGCAGATGGCGGAAGCCGGCGCGATCGATACGCTCTACGACGATTCCGGCGAGACCCTCTACCGCGCCTGCGCCACCGACGACCACCATCATCACCTGGTGTGCACCTCCTGCCGCCGGACCGTGGAGATCGACGGCGGCCCCGTCGAGGACTGGGCCGCGGAGACCGCAAGGAAGTTCGGCTACGAAAAGTCCGGCCACACCGCCGAGATCTTCGGCCTGTGCGGGGACTGCCAGAAGAAGTCCGCCAGCTAACTAGACGTTAAACAGCGAGCCGAGCAGGTAGGTCGCCCCGGCAGCGCCGAAACCGATAAGCAATTGACGCAAAGCGCGTCGGCCCGGCTCCACGCCAGACAGCAAGCCCACCACAGAGCCGGTAAACATCAAGGCCAGGCCCACCATCACGCAGGCGACAATCGCCGCGGTGGAGCCCGACAGGCCGAAGATATACGGCAGCACCGGGATCAAAGCGCCAACCGCGAAGCAGAAGAAACTGGAGACCGCAGCGGACAAGCCGGAGCCGCCATCCTCGTGTTTGGGAGCCGCGTGCTCCGCCATGCTCTCCCCGGCGCCCTGCACGGACACAGTGCCAACCTTCTCTGCATCGAAGGCCTGCTCCCCTACCGGCTGGTTCGTCTCGATGATCGAATCGAAAACGCGGCGGGCGCGGTCGGCGGCCTCCTGCTCGCTCATGCCACGGGCGCGGTACACCAGCGCCAGCTCGTTCTGGTTCACGTCCAGGTTCGGCAGCGAGCGGCTAGCGTTCGGATCCGGGGCATTCGCACCCAGCAGCTCCTTCTGCGAGGTCACGGACACATACTCGCCAGCAGCCATCGACAGCGCGCCAGCCAGCAGGCCAGCGATACCGGTGACCAGCACCAGGTGGGAAGATCCACCCGTGCCGACCATGCCCAGTACCAGCGCCAGGTTCGAAACCAGGCCATCATTCGCGCCGAAGATAGCAGCGCGGAAATCGCCCGACATGCGGGCGCGCCCGCGCGCGGCCAGGCCACGGACAACCTCGGCGTGAATCGTCTCGTCCGCCGCAAGCTGGTCGTCGGCGTCCGCATCCGAAATGTACTCGTTGCGCTGCTCCGAGGATTGCATCAGAGCCAGCACGAACACCGATCCGAAGCGTCGCGCCATCCACGCCTTCATGCGGGTATCCAGGCTGGCCTTGCGCGGCAGACCCACGTATTCACCGAGGCGGTTCTTCCAATAGGCCTCGTGGCGCGCCTCTGCTTCTGCAAGCCCCAGGAGGATGGCGCGCTCCTCGCCGGTCTTCTTACGCGCCAGCTCGCGGTAGACGGCACCCTCGGCACGCTCGTTGGCCAGGTACTGCTGCCAGCGGGCGATCTGGCGCTTCGTCGGCTGCGGCTGCTCGACCTGCTCGGCGGCATCCGCCCCGTTTGCACCGGTCACGTCGCTCACTTCACACCTCCAAAGCGCCTATCGCGCTTCGCAAACTCCAGCACCGCCGCCCGCAGGTGGTTCGGCGTGTAATCCGGGAACAGCACATCCTGGTACACCATCTCCGCGTAGGTGGACTGCCACGGCAGGAAGTTCGAGGTTCGCATCTCGCCCGACGGCCGCAGGAACAGATCCACGTCCGGCATGTCCGGCTCGTCCAGGTAGCGGGCGAACGTCTTCTCGTTCACCTGCCGGGGCTTCAGCCGACCGGCCTTCACATCCTCGGCGATCCAGCGCGCCGCGTCCGCGATCTCCGCCCGGCCACCGTAATTCACGCACATGCCCAAGGTCATGGTCGTGTTGTTCTTCGTCAGCTCCTCGGCCTGCTCCAGCTCCGCAATCACGGTGCGCCACAGACGCGGGCGGCGCCCCACCCAGCGGATCCGCACCCCCAGGCTGTTCAGGTAGTCGCGCTGGCGGCGCAGCACGTCGCGGTTGAAGCCCATCAAAAAGCGCACCTCTTCGGCCGAACGGCGCCAGTTTTCGGTGGAGAACGCATAGGCCGAAAGGTAATCCACGCCCAGCTCGATGCACTCCTCCACCAAGGACATCAGCACAGCCTCGCCCCGGCGGTGCCCCTCGGTGCGGACCATGCCGCGCTCCTCAGCCCAGCGCCCGTTGCCGTCCATCACTAGCGCAATGTGCTTCGGGCGGAGCTCTTCCGGAATCTCGGAACGGTCCACGTGCGGATATTCAGTGCTACTCACCCGTACCATATTGCCACACGCGCACCACTGCCCCTATAGCGCCGCGTAAGCCGGGCAGCCTACCTCGAGCTGCTGTCGCACGTGTGCCAGTAGCAGGCGGTGCGATTGTGCCGCGATGTCTTGCCCCTGCTGGTCGCGGAGTACTTGGGCTGCTTGTTCGTGACGCCCCTTCTTCAGCAGCCACAGGGCGTGTACCGCCGCCGACGGCGGCGTGAACGCGCCCGGAGGCCTGCACGTCACGCACACCGCACCACCGGCCCCCGGGTGGAACGCCCGGTGGGGGCCGCGCTTGCCGCACTGCGCGCAGTCGACCAGGCTGGGCTCCCAGCCGGCGACTTCCAGGCCATGCAGCACGAACTCGTCGGCCACGCTGACCGGAGGGAGGGCTGAGGTGGTTAGTTGCTGGAGCGCGGCGTCCAAAAGAAAAAAGATCGAGTGCGCCGACGAAGGCTCGGCGGCAAAGACCTGGGCCATCTCCAGCATCGCCGCGCCAGCGTAGAAGCGATCGACATCCGCGACGATCGGCGAGGCGTAGGTGGCGACGGTGGCGGCGTCGGTGACGTTGGCCAGTGAACGGCCAGGATAAATCTGCACGTCAACGCGGGAAAAACGGTCCAGACGGGCACCGAAACGGGAGCGGGTTTTGCGGATGCCCTTGGCTACGGCACGGATCAGGCCATTGTCCTTGGTGAGTAGGACGAGGATCAGGTCGGCCTCACCCAACTTGTAGGTACGAAGCACAAAGGCCTCGTCCCGAAAGCTGGGACGAGACCTTCTACTCATAGGCAGCAAGTATAGCGCTTGCCCGAAAGTACTCGAGCTAAGCCAAAGCTAAACGGACATACCCCGCTGCTTGATGCGAGCCCACGCGGCGGAAGTACTGGTCAGCGCCGCGAAGACCTCCAGGACAATACGGACGACCGCCAGGTTAACGATCGACTGGAAGATCGAAACCACGGAGGAAATCAGCTTGGCTCCAACGGAATCCCCGCCGCTCAAATCCACCTTCGCATAGGCCTGGCCTTGATCGGAGTAGGACCCATAGGCAGAGAACTCGAGGAAGGAACTATTGGTCCAGGTTCCGATCAAAGAGAACAGCAGGTACAGACCGATCACGATCGTGGCGAGGATGTAAAGCACTCGCAGGAAAGAACGGGTCGTGTACTTCTCAAAGTTAACGTCGAAGAGCCCGGAAAGAAAAGATTCGTTTCCCATCGGCTAGCTCCCGTTGGTCGAGTTACGCGCCTGTCGCTCGTCGATGGACTGCACCGACTGCGCGGTGCGGATGATGGACACAGCGACCTCCAGACCAACGCGGTAGACCGCCAGCCACGCCGCGGCACCGAGGAGCACCAGCGGGATGCCGATGAGCGCCAGGATGATTGCGGAAGCGTCCTGCGCCATCGCCGCAAGCAGGCCGATGATCGCCAGCAGTACGACGAGGCCGACGACGATCATCAGCAGGATGTACAGCACCTTCACCACCGACGGGGTGACGTAGCGGTTAAAGCTGAAGTCGAACAGGGCGGCGAAGAAACCGTCGTTGTCGGTGCCCGTCGTGTTCGCCATCTGCTGGTTCGGGTAAGCCTGGAAACCGGCCGCACCCTGCGGCTGGTTCTGCTGGCCCCAAGGCTCCTGCTGGCCGAACTGGTTCTGGTCGAACTGGTTCGTGTCGTACTGACCCGGCTGGCCGTAGGAGCTCGGCTGGGAGTACTGGTCCTGCTGGCCGAACTGATCCTGGCCGTAGGAACCGTACTGACCCTGCTGGTCCTGGCCGTACTGGCCGAAGCCCTGGGAGTAGTCCTGCGTCTGGTCCTGTCCGGAACCGTTGTTCAGGCCGCCGTTATCGCCAGCGCCGTAGCCAGCGCCATTGTCGCCAGCACCGTCCGCCGAGTGCTTGCCGGAATCATCGGAACCGTAGGGGTTAGACGGAGTTGTCACTAGTAGCCCTTCCTAGCGGCGCAATCCATGCGCCTGGTTAGGGGCGCGCCATGCGCCACGAAATTTCAAGATCAAGGTCTAGACCAAACTATCGCACTTCGCTTCCGCGCACCGGCTCAGAACCAAAAAATGGTCAAACCCAGTTCAGCCCCAGGTCAAGACCAAGCCGCTAGAACCCCATCCGTCCCAGCTGCTTCGGGTCCGACTGCCAGTTCTTCGCCACCTTAATGTGCACGTCCAGATATATGTTCTGGTCCAGCATCTTCACGATCTCCAGCCGCGAGCGGTGGACGATGCGCGACAGGCGCCGACCGTCCTTGCCCCGCAGGATCGCCTTCTGGCCTTCGCGCTCCACGTAGATCACCGCGTGCACGTCCAACACGCCCTCGCGCTGCGGGTTCGGCACAACCTCCTCGATCTGCACGGCCACGGAGTGCGGCAGCTCGTCGTGCAGTCCTTCCAGCGCGGCTTCGCGGATCAGCTCGGCCATGCGGGTATCGCGGTCGTCGTCGGTCACGTGGTCGTCCGGGTAGAACTTCGGCCCCTCCGGAAGCTGGTCGCGTAGCACGTCCAGCAGCACGTCCAGCTGCACTTGCTTGGTGGAGGAAACCGGCACCACGTCCGCCCCATCCAGCAGTTCGTGTAGCGCCAGCAGTTGCGCGCCAACCTGGTCCTTGGAGACCTTGTCCAGCTTCGTCACCACACCGATCAGCGGAGTCTTCGGGGCGACGGAACGCACGGCGTCCACAATCCAGCGATCCCCCGGGCCGATCTTCTCGTCCGCGGGCACGCACATGGCGATGACGTCCACATCCGAGTACGTTTCCTTCACCACCTCGTTTAGCCGCTCGCCGAGCAGCGTGCGGGGCCGGTGCAGTCCGGGAGTGTCCACCAGGATGATCTGCGAGTCCTCGCGGTGGACGATGCCGCGGATCGGGTGGCGCGTGGTTTCCGGCTGGTCGGCGGTGATGGCGATCTTCTCCCCCACCAGCGCGTTCGTCAGGGTGGACTTGCCGGTGTTGGGGCGGCCGACAAAGCTGACGAACCCGGAGCGGAAGCCCTCCGGAGCGCGGTATTCCTCCGGCACTTCCATCTCTTCGGGCGCCACGCCCGCCCCTTCGGGCATTCCCGCGCCCGGGTCGAAGGGGTCTTCGGGGATATAAGGATCGTTCATGGTCATTAAGTATCCCTTATTCCTGTTCTTTATCGCCAGCGGCTTTATCTTGTTCCGCCGCCTCACCAACGCGGCCAGCATTACCAGTGCCTTCAGGCTGCTGCTCGCGGGTCACCACGGCGGTACGGATCTTCACGCGCCCACGGCGGTCGCGCCCGCCCTCGTAACGGACATGCAGACCGGCGGTGGAAATCTCCGCCCCCGGGATCGGCACCCTGCCCAGCTCGAAGGCTCCAAGGCCGTAGACGGTATCCACTTCCTCGTGCTGCGCCTCGCTGAACTCTACGTCCTCGAAAAGCTCCTCGAGTTCCTCCAGCGACAGGCGCGCCTGCACCCGGTAGCTGCCGTCCTCCAGCGGCTCGATCGGCGCTTGCTCCGACGTATCGTATTCGTCGGTGATCTCGCCGACGATCTCCTCCAGGATGTCCTCAATAGAGATCAACCCCGCCACGGCACCGTATTCGTCGATGAGCATGGCGATGTGAATCTGGTCGCGCTGCATGTCCTCCAGCAGGTCGTCCAGCTTCTTCGAGTCCGGCACGAACACGGCAGGCCGCATGCAGTCGCGCACGCGGATGGAGCTGCCGCCGTCGGTCATGTGATAGGTCTCTGCGATGAGGTCTTTGAGGTAAATGACGCCCACAATGTCGTCCACGTCATCGCCCACCACGGGCAGGCGGGAAAGACCGGTGCGCACGCACAGGCTGGTGGCCTGGCCGGCGGTCTTGTCGGCCTCGATCCACACCATCTCTGGCCGCGGCACCATCACGGAGCGAGCCGAGGTGTTGGCAAGGTCGAATACGGATTGGATCATCCGTCGCTCGTCCATCTCCACCACACCTCGTTCGGAGGCGATGTCCACCATCTCGCGCAGCTCGATTTCGGAGGCGAAGGGACCATTGCGGAAACCCCGGCCGGGGGTCAGCACGTTACCCGCGCCGACCAGCAGCTTGGCGATGGGGCCCAGCAGCTTGGATAGGCCCAGTAGGATCGGGGCAGTCGCCAGGCTAATGGTGTACGGGTTCTGCCGGCCGAGCGTGCGGGAGAGCACGCCGATCAGGATGAACGTCAGCAGCGTGACGATCACGATGGCGGTGGCGAAAGCCCAGCCGCGCGAGCCCATCAGCTCCACACACGCGGCGGCGGCCAGCACCGCGCCGGAGACCTCACAGATGGTGCGGAGCAGCACCAGCAGGTTAATGTGGCCAGCCCGCCCCTCGAGCACCCGCTCCAGCCGGGCCGCGCCCGGGCGATCCTCCTTTACCAGGTTCTCCACCCGCGCCGCGGAGAGCGAGGACACTGCCGTTTCCACCAGCGACAGCACACCTCCGAGGAAAAGTGCAAGGATCGCGAACGGGATGGATAAGGGGATGTCGATCGTCATCTTTCGAAGCTTCTAGGTCTTCCTGAGTTTGAGTGGGGTCTAGTGGGTTCTAGTTCTGGGTATCGTCGCGGTCCGCGGCGCTGGGGAAGGCCCCGGCGCCGGTTGGCTTCGGGGCGAAGCTCACGCCGCGCTCCTCCTGGGAGTCGTACCAGTTCGCCAGGATCTCATTCTGCAGGGCGAACATCTTCTGCTCGTCCTCCGGGGTGACGTGGTCGAAGCCCAGCAGGTGCAGCACCCCGTGGACGGTCAGCAGGTCGAGCTCGTGAGCCAGGGAGTGACCCGCACGGGTCGCCTGCCCTTCGGCAAAGTCGGGGCACAGCATGATGTCACCCAGCATCGCCGGGGAGGGCTCCGCCGCATCCTTGCGGCCCCAACCTGGCGTCAATTCGTCCATAGGAAAGCTCATCACATCGGTAGGGCCGGGCAGATCCATCCACCTAACGTGCAGGTCCTCGATGGTTTCCAGGTCCACAATGTGGATAGATAGTTCGGCGGCCGGGTGGACGTCGAGGGTCCACAGGGCGTAGCGGGCGACGTCGATCAACTCTTCCTCGTTGACCTCGCCGCGGCCGGATTCGTTAAAAACTTCGATGCTCATTGGGTGCTTGCCTTTGGTAGTTCGTGCTTGCCGCTAGATTTCCGCTAGATTTCCGTTAAATTTCATTGTCCAGCTCGTAGGTGCCATAGGCCTCCACGATCTTGGAGACCAGCCGGTGGCGCACCACGTCGTCGGAATCCAAGTTGATGATCGACACGCCATCCACGCCCTGCAGAACCTGACGGGCAACCTTCAGGCCGGACTCCTGACGGTTCGGCAGATCCACCTGGCTCAAGTCGCCGGTGACCACCATCTTGGAGCCAAAGCCCAGGCGAGTCAGGAACATCTTCATCTGCGCCGGAGTGGTGTTCTGCGCCTCGTCCAGAACCACAAAGGAATCGTTGAGCGTGCGGCCGCGCATGTAGGCCAGGGGCGCGACCTCAATCACGCCGGTATCCATCAGCCGGGGAATCGTCTCCGGATCCACCATCTCCCGCAACGCATCGTGCAACGGACGCAGGTAAGGGTCAATCTTGTCACTCAGCGTGCCGGGCAGAAAGCCCAGCTTCTCCCCTGCTTCCACTGCCGGACGGGTAAGGATGATGCGATTGACGTCCTTGGCCTGCAGGGCCTGCACGGCCTTGGCCATCGCCAGATACGTCTTGCCGGTACCGGCCGGGCCGATGCCGAACACGATCGCGTCCTCGTCGATGGCCTCCACGTATTCCTGCTGTCCAGGGGTCTTCGGGCGCACCGTCTTGCCCCGGTAGGAAACGATGGGTGCGGAATCGCTGCTGGAAACGAGCGCCGGGGCTTGTTCCTCCACCAGAGTGATCGCCCGCTTCGTGGCGGCCGGATCCACCGCATGGCCGCGGCTGACCAGGTTGATCATCTCCTGCAACACCCGTCGGGCCTGGGAGACCTCGGAGGCCTCGCCGCGGATCGTCACGCGGTTGCCGCGGGTCAGGATGTCCGCGTCGAAAGCATGTTCCAGCACCCGCAGGTTCTCATCTGCCGGGCCGGCGACGGCCAGGACCGAATCCGGGTCGAGCTCCACAGTAGAGCTGGCTACGCGGGGGCGCGGTGACCTGGCGGAGTTGGAAGACGTCATGTATATCGATCCTACCGCCAACGGTCCGTGACAGCGCCGATGGCGCCCAGCGCAACGGCGGCTGCGGTGGCGGTGCGCAGAACTTCCGGCCCCAGGCGGACCGGGGTAGCTCCCAGCCGTTCGAACTCAGCTAGCTCCTCCGGGCTGATGCCACCCTCGGGGCCGACGACGAGGGCGATCTCGGTGGCGGCAGCTTCGCTGCCGTTGGCGCTAGCGGCATTCACTGCAGCGGTGACGGCCGCGGGCAGCGGCTCAGTGGCCTCCTCATGCAGCACCAGCACGCGCACGGCGCCGGTCTCCCCCAAGCCCAGCTCCCGCGCCAGGTCCTGCGGGCTGCGCACCAGCTGGGTAACCTCCGGGATCTGCAGGCGGCGGGACTGCTTGGCGGCCGCACGCGCCGCGTTCTCCCACTTCGCGTGCGCCTTGGCCTCCTTGCCATCCCACTTAGCGATAGCTCTGCGGGCGGCCCACGGCACAATCCGATCCGCGCCCGCCTGCACCGCCAGATCCACAGCTAGCTCCGCCCTATCGGACTTTGGAATCGCCTGCACCACCGTCACCCGCGGGTGTGGGACGGGCAGCTCAAGAATGTCGGTGACCTCCACGGTGGCGTCACCAAGAAAAGAACCTTGCACCGCGCGCGCAGCGCCATCGGTGACGACCAACCCCTCGCCCACCTCAAGGCGCTTGACGGAGGCGTGCTTGGCCTCCGCGCCGGTCAGACGGAAACGATCCCCGACGGCGACCGGCTCGGGGATCGGGTGGATGAACACCGGATCCGTCATGGGCTAGCGGCCAAACTTCGAGCGCAGACGGGAGAAGAAGCCGCTGTGGGACTCGTCCTTCGAAGCCACGCCCGCGTTCTGGGAGCTGGCCTCGCGCAGCTTCTCCAGCAGGTCGCGCTGCTTGTGGTTGAGGTCTGTGGGGATCATGACCTCCACGTGGGCAATCAAGGAACCGTGGCCCTCGCGGCGCAAGTGCGGCATGCCTTTCTCAGACAGGCGAATGGTGGCATCCGGCTGAGTGCCCGGCGCGATGTCGACGGTCGCGATGGAATCGTCCAGCAGCTTGACCTCCACGGACGTGCCCAGGGCTGCGTCTACCGCCGGCACCTGCAGGTTCACGTGCAGGTCGTCGGACTCGCGGATGAAGTACGGGTGCTCGGTGGTGTGCACCTCCACGTACAGGTCGCCTGCCGGGCCGCCGCCCGGGCCGACCTCACCCTTGCCGCTCATGCGCAGGCGCATGCCGTCGGAAATGCCGGCGGGGATGGAAACCTTGAGGGTCTGGCGGTCGCGCACGCGCCCGTCGCCCGCGCAGTTCTCACACGGGTCCTCGATGACCTCGCCGGTGCCCGCGCAGCGGTGGCAGGCGCGACGGACCTGCACGCGGCCCAGCATGGAATTCTGCAGCTCCATGACCTCGCCCGCGCCCTGACAGGTCGGGCAGGTCACAGGTGCGGCCTTGGAGGCCGAGCCCGAGCCGTCGCACACGTCGCACAGCACGGCGGTTTCCACGGTGATCTCGCGGTCGATGCCCGCGTAGACCTCCTCCAGGGTGGCCTCCAAGTGCACCAGGGCATCGTTACCGCGGCGCACGCGGGACTCGCGCGGGCCGCGTGCGCCGCCGCCACCGCCGAAGAATGCGTCGAAGATGTCGCCCAGGCCGCCGCCGGAGAAGCCCCCAAATCCGCCGCCACCCGGCTGGCCGAAGCCCTGCTCCTCCGGGTCGCCACCAGCGTCCACGATCTGGCGCTTCTGCGGGTCCGTCAGCACCTCCTGGGCCAGGGAGGCCTCGCGGAACTTCTCCGCAGCCTCCTCGGAGGGGTTGACGTCCGGGTGGTACTTGCGCGCCAGGCGGCGGTACGCCTTCTTAATTTCGGCGTCCGTAGCGTCGCGATCCACACCGAGGATTCCGTAATAATCTCGAGCCACGTTCAGCGGGTCCTTTTCACGTCTATCTTTAGTTGCTTGCAGTCTTTAGTGCTTAACCAACTGCACTATCCTACTATTCCTACTCTTCGCTCAAAATCCGCGAGACGTAGTGCGCCACGGCCGTCACAGAGGAAATGGTGCCGGAGTAGTCCAGGTGGGTTGGCCCCACCACTCCCATTCCGCCGAGCACCGCGTTGGCGTTGCCGTAGCCGGTGGATACAACGGAGGCGCCGCGCAGCTCCTCGTCCTCGTTCTCCTCGCCGATGCTCACCTGCACCTGCAGGTCGCGCACGCTATTCAGCAACTTCAGCACCACCACCTGCTCTTCCAGCGCCTCCACCACGGGGCTGAGTTCGCTGGTGCGCATCAGGTTGGGCGTGCCCGCCAGGATCAGCCGGTCGTTTGGACGTTCGAGCAGGGTCTCCACCAGCACAGTCGTCACCACAAGTGCGACGTCGCGCAGTTCCTCGGGCATGCTGTTGCCCTTGGCCTCGTTGGCCAGGGCGGCGATGTTGGTGCATGCGTCGTCCAGGGTGCGCCCCACCATCGCGGAGTTCACCAGGTCGCGCAGCCGTGGCAGGTCGTCGTCGCTGATCGGCTGGCCTAGGTCCACGTTGCGCTGGTCCACGCGTCCGGTGTCGGTGATCAGCACCAGCAGGATGCGGTGGCTGCCCAGCTTCACCAGCTCGCAGTGCTTCACCCGCCCGCGCCGCAAGTCTGGCATCTGCACCACGGCCACCTGGCGGGTCAGCTGGGATAGCAGTTGCACGCTGCGGCGCAGCACGTCTTCTAGGTCCACCCCGTGTTCCAGGAATTCCAAGATCGCGCGGCGCTCAGGGGTACTGAGCGGCTTGACCTCGTGGATCCCGTCCACAAAGCGCCGGTAGCCCTTCACCGTGGGAATGCGCCCGGAGGAGGCGTGCTGCTGGGTGATGTAGCCCTCGGCTTCCAGCACCGCCATGTCGTTGCGAATCGTCGCGGAAGAAACACCCAGCTGGTGCTTATCCACCAGCATTTTCGAGCCCACCGGTTCGTGCGACGCGATGAAGTCGCTGACGATCGCCCGCAGCACCTGGTTCCTTCTGTGTTCAGTTCCGCTCGACAAATCCTTCACTCCTCGCGTGAGTCCGATCAGCCTCTATTAGCCCTTAAAGCCCGAGCGCCAACACGATGTCCGTGACGATCCCGTCGGCCAGGTAGCGCCCTTTATCCGTCAATCTTAGGCGCTCGCCGCGTTTATCCAGCAGCCCCAGGCCCGTATAGCGCTCGATCACCTGTTCCAGATCGGGGTTCCGGGCGGGATTAGCGGTGTTAGCGCTATCTGTTCCGCCCGTCAGCTCTGCCAGGTCCAGCCCCTCGGCCAGCCGCAGCCGCAGCATCACCTGTTCTGTACGCAGGTCGTCGTTGCTTAAGCGCTCGGTCGTCACCACCGCCCCTGGCACGGGTAGGCCATCCTTTCCTATTGACGCCCCTTCGGCCTCCCCCAGCAACCCATTCCAATAGGTCGCCGGACGCTTCGCATTCACCAGCCTCACCAGACCTGACTCGCTATGCCCTTCCCCGCGCAGCCGCACGCATCCGTGGGCGCCGGGTCCTGCGCCCCACCACTGTCCGGAGCGCCAATAGATCAGGTTGTGCTGGCATTCGCCGCCCGGTTTGGCCCAGTTAGAGACCTCGTACCAGTGAAACCCGGCCTGGTGCAGACGGGCGTCGATGGCGTCATAACGATCCGCCAGAGTGTCCTCGTCCGGGGCGGGCAGCTCGCCACGCCGCACCTTGCGCGCCATGACCGTACCGTCCTCGACGATCAGGGAGTAGGCGGAGACGTGGTCGACGTCCGCCTCCAGCACCGCGTCGAGGGTGCGCCGCAGGTCGTCATCGGTCTCGGTGGGAGTGCCGTAGATGACATCCAGGTTGATGTGCTCAAAACCGGCCCGCTTGGCCTCGCGGGTGGCCTCGATCGGGCGGCCCGGGGTGTGCTGGCGCTCCAGCACCTTCAGTACGTGCCCCATCGCGGACTGCATGCCTAAGGAGATGCGGTTGAAACCCGCCTCGCGCAGGCCTGCGAAGAACTCCGGGCTGGTGGACTCCGGGTTCGCCTCGGTGGTGACCTCTGCATCGGCTGCGATCCCCACGGTGCGACGCGCAGCGTTCAGCGCCCGGGCCAGCCCCTCGTGGCCCAGCATGGAGGGCGTGCCACCACCGAAGAAGACAGTCTGCACTTCGCCGGGGTAATCCCACACCTCGGCTGCGACCTCTAGCTCGCGTTCCAGGGCATCCAGGTAGCCGGGGATGGTGTTGCCCTCTGCAGCGCCGCCGTCGGCCGCGCTGAGCTCCTGCGGGGTGTAGGTGTTGAAGTCGCAGTAGCCACAGCGGGTGGAGCAAAAGGGGACGTGGATATAAAGGCCATGCATACTACGTGCATAGTACTAGCTGTATTAGCAGTACTGGCACTAGACCGCAGTGCCGCGCTTGCGTCGCTGCAGGCGGCCGACGATCTCCTCCACCCGGGCGCGCTCTGCCAGGAACTCCGGCGGTGCCTCGCCGCGCATGCCCGCGGCCAGCTCCGGTTGGCGGGCGATAACCTCCCGCCAGTGGCCCACCAGCTCGATGGCGCGCTGCTCTGCCTTCACGTATGCCTGCGGCAGCAGAACGGACTGGGATTCCAGGGCGCACTGCGTCTGGTTGATCACCCAGTCCTCCACCTCGCGCAGGTCCGCGCGGATGCGCTCGGCCTGCTCGCGCAGCCACATGCGCCAAGAAGCAGTAGAGGCCATCGTCGCCGGGGCGTGCTCGGCGGAAGCCTCAGCGAACTCCGCGCCACGGGCACGGCGCGGGTCACTGGCGCCGGGGGTGGTCGGGGCGGTGGCGTCATTAAGAGAACGGTGAGCGGACGCACCGGGCTTGCTGCGCATAAAGCTCAAGGTGCGACCGGGATGCGGGTAGTCGCTGCCGCGGGCAACGCTGCCACCGAGGGTGCGCGGGGTGCGCGAGGGAGTCACACCCGACATGCTGCCGGCGCGCACACCGGAGACGAAAGCCTGGCGCAGGCCGTTGAGCTCGGACAGGCCGGGGCGCACCTCGGCGCGCCCCTCCGCGACGATCTCCTCCAGCTCCAGCAGGCAGTCTTCCACCAGGTCGGCATCCCAATCGGCGATGGCCTGGGAGACGTGATTGATGTAATCGGCGATCTCGTCGCCAATGTCGTAAATATTTTGGGTGAGCTCGCGAACGCGCAGGGCAGCATCGTAGTGCACGCGTTCTCCTCTCCCCTGGGCCCGTCACAGCCCATGTGTTGGTTGATACCGCAGACAACTCTAAAACAAGAACACCGGTCACGCGCGGAGGCGTGGCCGGTGTCGTGGAGCGGATTTCTTAACTTACTTTGAGTTGTAGATCCAGGCGATATCGTCGGCGAAGTTCTTCGCCACAACGAAGCGCTTCAGCTTCAGCGACGGGGTGACTTCGTCGTTCTCCTCAGTGAAGTCGCGGTGGACGATGCGGAACTTCTTGATGCCCTCAGCGTGAGAAACGGTGGCGTTAGCCTCGTTGATCGCATCCTGAATCTCGGAGCGCAGAACCGGGTTCTTCGCCAGCTCGCGTATGGAGACGTTCTCGGCGATGCCGTTGTTTTCCTTCCACTTCTTGGCAGCTTCCTCGTCCAGGGAGATCAAGGCGCCGACGAACTTCTGATCGTCACCAACGACCATGGCCTGGGAGATCAGCGGGGCGGAGCGCAGGATGTCCTCCATCGGGCCAGGCGAGACGTTCTTACCACCGGCGGTGACGATGATTTCTTTCTTGCGTCCGGTGATCTTCAGGTGGCCGGTGGGTAGCAGCTTGCCCAGGTCGCCCGTGCGGTAGAAGCCGTCCTCATTGAAGGACTCGTTGGTGGCCTCCTCGTTCTCCCAGTAGCCGGCGAAAACCATGTCACCCTTCAGTAGGATCTCGCCGTCGTCGTCAATCTTGACGGTGATACCGCCCAACGGGCGGCCGACGGTGCCGATGATGTTGTCGGGCGCAAAGTTCGTGCAGGCTGCGGCGGTGCACTCAGTCAGGCCGTAGCCCTCGTACAGGTTCACGCCCACACCGCGGAAGAAGTGCATGAGCTCCGGGTTCAGTGCGGAACCACCAGAGATGGCGTAGTCCAGCTCGCCACCCATGGCCTCGCGAACCTTGGAGTAGACCAGCTTGTCGCCGATAGTGCGGTCGATCTTCTGCTTCAGCGTCGGACCCTCGTCGGTATCTAGTGCCTTCGAGTAGTCGACTGCGGCGCGCTCTGCGAAGTTGAAGATCTTAGCCTTGACGCCGCCGCCGTCCGTAGCCTTGGACTTCACGCCCGCGTGAACCTTCTCAAAGATGCGCGGCACAGAGCAGATCAGGTTCGGCTTGGTGCGTTGGAACTCGGCAACCAGGGTGCTCATGTCGCTCCAGTGGGTCTGGGTAGCGCCGCCGACGGTGGCAGCGTGTGCCATCGCGCGGGAGAACACGTGCGCCAGCGGCAGGAACGTCAGCTTGCGGTAACCGAAAGCAGCGGCACGGCCGACCGGGTGGGTCAGGATGGCACGGGCCTCAGCCAGCCAGTTGTGGTGGGTCAGCTTGCAGCCCTTCGGGCGGCCGGTGGTGCCGGAGGTGTAAACGATGGAGGCAACGTCATCGTGGCGGGTGTTGGCAATGCGCTCTTCCAGGACGTCCTGCTCGATGCCGGCTTCCTTGCCGTCGTTAACCAGGATGTCGATGGCACCACTGTTAATCTCCAGCACGCGGTTGAGGTGCGCGGAGGTATCGCCCTCTGGGCGGTCGCCTTCCTTGACGAACGTCTTCAGGCGAGTGGTGTGGCCAGACTTTTCGGAGATCGCTAACTTCGCGCCGGAGTTCCCCACGATCCACTCGCACTGGGAGGTGGAAGAGGACGGGTAGATCGGCACGGTGATGCCGCCGGCAGCCCAGATGCCGTAGTCCAGCACGGTCCACTCGTAGCGTGTGTCGGACATGATAACCACGCGGTCGCCCTGCTCGATTCCGTTGGCAACCAGGCCCTTGGCTACCGAGTACACGTCGTCCAGGAACTGGGAAACGGTGACGTCCACCCAGTCGAAGTTCTTCGGGCGCTTAAACAGCACCCCATCCGGGGACTCGGCGCCAAGGTCACGGACTGCCGTTAGGCAGGTCTCGTGCTCGTCGATCGTGTACAGGGCTTCAGAGGTGTACTCCGTCATGCTGCTCCCTTTGTTCATGTCCTGACAGTTGCCTGACCTGGGTGTTTACGTGAATAACGGGTGCAATTTCGGTCGCTGCGCCCGTAGCCTCAACGTGATTTATACTTCTACAACTATATATGAGTGGTGTGCATCACGCCGAACCTTCAGGAAAACTCCCCACACCCGCTGCCCCGCCCTTCTCCCTACTGCCTCCCCACTGTCTCCCCACCGTTCCGCTCGCCCCTTTTTACAAAAAGGCTGAAAAAGTGGAAGATGCGCCCAGTGCCCTGCACAATGGCAGTTGTGACTAGCTCTGTGGAATCCGGCGGTGCAAACGCCTCCGACGTCAATGCAATCCTCAATGAATTGGCCACCGAGTGCGGTGTGGCCACCTGGTACACCGGCCAGAACGGCCAAAGGGTAGATGTCCAAAGCAGCACCGTGCTTTTCGCACTCCGCGAGCTGGGCCTGGACCTGCCCGAGGACCCCGCCGCCCTCACCGAAGAGATTGCACAGGCGGCCATCGAGGATCTGCTGCGCGCCCGCTACAGCCGCATGCTGCCTCCCACCGTCACCGCCATCGCCGACCGCCCGCGCACCCTGCGCGTCCACTGCATCGACGGCGAATCCCTGCAGGTGCAAGTTCGCACTGAGGACGGCGAGACCATTGCCCTCGAGCAGCTCAATGAATGGGTCGATCCCATCACCGTCGGCGCTGAAGCCGCCGCCACCACTTTCGGCACCGCCACATTCCAGCTGCCCGCACTGCCCGCAGGCTGGCACCAGCTAGAGGCCCGCGCCGATTCCACGGAGGCTACTTCTACCCTGCTGATTTCCCCCCAATCCCTGGACCTGCCGGATGCCCCGCGTACCGGAGTGATGGCGCAGCTGTATTCTCTGCGCGACCGCGACGCTTGGGGCATCGGCGACTACGGCACCCTCGAGGTCTTGAGCGACTCCCTGCAAAAGCTCGGCGGGGCGGACTTCGTACTTGTAAACCCCATGCACGCAGCGGAGGCCGCTCCCCCGGTGGAGGATTCCCCCTACCTGCCGACCACCCGCCGCTACACCAACCCCATTTACATCCGGGTGGAGAACACTCCTGAGTACGCCGCACACCCCGAGCTGCACGCGGAGATCGAGCAGCTCGCCGCCCCGCTGAAGAAGCGCAACCACACGGCTGACCTGTTGGAGCGAGACCCCGTGGTGGCGTCCAAAATCAAGGCCCTGCACCTGCTGTACGCCGCAGGAATAGGCGACGAGCGCGCGGAGCAGCTGCGTGACTTCCACGAACGTGAGGGCGAGGGGCTTGTGGGCTTCACTGAATGGTGCGAGCGCGCGGCCAACGACCCGGCGCTAACCAGTGACTTTTACGCCTGGATGCAGATGCTCTGCCAAGAGCAGGAGATGCATGCACAACAAACCCTGACCGAACACATGAGCATCGGGCTGATGGCCGACCTGGCCGTGGGCGTGCACCCCGGCGGCGCAGACTCACAGACCCTGGCCGACGTGTTGGCACCCGGAGCCAGCGTGGGTGCCCCGCCGGACGGCTACAACCAGCAGGGCCAGGACTGGTCGCAACCGCCATGGCACCCCTGGAAGCTGGCGGAGGAGGGCTACCTCCCGTGGCGCGACATGCTGCGCACGATCCTGCGCACCGCCGGTGGCATCCGCATCGACCACGTGCTGGGGCTATTCCGCCTGTGGTGGATCCCGCGCATGGAATCCCCGACCCTGGGCACCTACGTCACCTACGACCACGAGGCGCTGGTCGGCGCGCTAGTGCTGGAGGCCCACCGCGCCGGTGCCGTGGTGGTCGGTGAGGATCTGGGCACCTTCGAGCCGTGGGTGCAGGATTACCTGGCCAGCCGCGGCGTAATGGGAACCTCGATCGTGTGGTTTGAGGGCGACGCCAACGGGGCAAAGCCGCCGGAGGCCTACCGACGTACCTGCCTGACCTCCGTGACCACACACGACCTGCCCCCGACCGCCAGCTACCTGCGCGGCGGGCACATCGACCTGCGCGAGAAGCTGGGGGTACTGACTCGCAACGCGGACGACGAGTTCGCCGACGATGCCAACTGGCAGGTAGACGTGCTGGGCACCATCGCCCGCCACGGTGGCTTCCGCGGAATGGACTGCGAGGGCTACTTCCTTAACGACTTGCGCCAGGAGCTCGACGATCCGCGGCACGGGCGTGAGCGCCGCCCGGATGTTTCGTACATCCTGCGCGCCATGCACCGCTACATTGCGCAGACCCCGTCGTTGCTACGCTGCGCCGCGCTGGTGGATCTGGTGGGAGACCTGCGCGCGCAGAACCAGCCGGGTACCACGCAGGACCTGTACCCGAACTGGCGCGTACCACTGTGCGATGGCGAGGGTAACCCGGTGTTGGTGGAGGATCTGGCGGACATGCAGCTGGCCCGCGACGTGCTGGCCGCTACCCGCGGCGAGGGCTAGCAGCGCGTTCGCCAGGGCCGCTCTCTCTGGAAGCTCGCTGGGCTAGAAGACGCTGGTGGCTAGCCAGGCCACGAGCAGCAGAACCAGCAGCAGGGCCAACGCCTGGCGCACCTTGGAGTGGTGTTTCATCGGCTGCTAGTCCTCCCTGTGTCTTTCACTAACTCTGTGTCCGGCTACTTCTAATGCTTCTGGTCGCTTCCGACGCTGCCCTGAGCCCCGTCGTCCAGCGGCACCGAACTGCGGCTCGCCCACATCTCGCGCAGCGAAAGCGCCCCGTGCACGCGATCTTCCTCCGCGCTGGCGGGGAAAATCCGCAGCGCGATCACCTGCCATATTAAGGCCAACACGGTGCAAACCACGAATAGGGCGAGGAACACCAGCGGGGTTTGGATCCACACCGGCGCGTTGATCAGCCATTCCATCATCTACCCCTGGCTCAAGCCGCGGCGGTCAAGTAGCGGCTGCACACTGCGCTGCTGGCCACGGAACATCCAGAATGCGTCTTCGAAGTCGATGCTAGCGCCGCGGGAGAGGATGATGCGGCGGAAACGCTCGCCCGCGAAGCGGACATCATCGTCGTCGAGGTCGGCGGCGTCATTAGACTCCCCCACGGCAGCGCCGGTATCGACGAAGGCCTGGAAACCGTCGGCGTCCAGCACCTCCGCCCACAGGTAGCTCCAGTAGTCGGCGGAGTAGCCGCCGGCGAAGATGTGGTTGAAGTAGGCCGAGCGGTAGCGCGGGGCGAGGGCGCCGTTGACGTCCACCCCGGCGCGCTCCAGGGTTTCGGCCTCGAAGGATTCCACCTGGGCGGCGGCATCGTCCGTGGCGGCGAGCTTCTCCGCCTCCGCGGCAGAGAGCTTGTGCCAGGCCAGGTCCAGCCAGCAGGCGGCCAGAAACTCGGTGGTGGCCAGCCCCTGACCCCACTTCGCCTGGGCGCGGATCGCATCGACGAACTCGCCGCTGATAACTTCTCCGGTTTCCACGTGGCGGGCGTAGTTGCGCAACACGGCGGGCTCCAGGGCCCAGTTTTCGTTGATCTGGCTGGGGAATTCCACGAAGTCGCGGGGCACGTTGGTGCCAGACAGCGTGGGATAGCGCACGTCGGAGAGCAGGCCGTGCAGGGCGTGGCCGAATTCGTGGAAGACAGTCTGCACCTCATCGAGGGTCAGCAGCGCCTGTTCGCCTTCAGCGGGTTCGGCGATGTTCATGACGTTGACCACCACAGGCGCCTTGCCCAGCAGGTTGGATTGCTCGACAAAGGAATTCATCCACGCGCCGCCGCGCTTGGTAGGGCGGGCGTACATATCGGTCAGCAGCAGGCCGATGCCGACGGGCGATTCTTCCCCCTCGGTGACCTCCCACACCCGCACGCCCGGCGCGTAGCCGGCCAGGTCGGTGCGTTCCCGCACGTCGATGCCATAGAGGCGCTTAGCGGCAAAGAAGGCACCGTCGACCATCACCTGTTCCAGCGGGAAGTACTTCTTCAGCTCCGCCTCGTCGACGTCCAACTCTTCTGCGCGCAGCTTGGCATCCCAGTAGGGCCAGTCGGCGCCGCTGAGCTCAGCTGTGCCCGCTGCGCCCGCTGTGCCCTCAGCTCCGCTAACGGCCATCTTGTCCAGCGCCCGCTTGTACTCTCCGTGCGCGTTCGCCACGGCGGCGGGCGTCACCTGATTTAGCAGTTCCTCGACAGCCGAGAGGCTACCGGCGGTCTCGGCAGCGGCTACGAACTCGGCGTGGTTAGCAAAGCCCAGCAGCTCGGCGCGCTGCGCACGCAGCCGCACGATCTGCAGCAGTGTGGCCTCGTTGCTGCCGGCGGCGCGGTTCAGCGATGCCTCGTGCACCTTCGCACGCGCGGCCGGATTCTCCAGCGATTCCAGCACCGGCTGGATGCTCGGCAGGCCCAGGCGGATCAGCCAGCCTTCCTCCCCGCGTTTGGCGGCGGCCTTGGCGAAGTACTCCTTGTCCGCCGCGCTCAGTCCCGCGACCTCGGCCTCGTCGGTCAGCAGCACCGCCGCGTCCTCGGTAGCGGTCTGCAGCTGCGCGCCGAAGGCGGTGGTCAGCTCGGCCAGCTGGGCGTCAATGTCGCGCAGGCTTTCCCGCTGCGCGTCGTCCAGCTCCGCGCCGCCGCGGATAAAGCTCTTCTTCAGCTCCCGCAGCAGGGCTTCCTCTTCGCTGCCTTCCGGTTGCTCGGGCAGGTCGCAGATACGCTCCCACAGCTTCCGGTTCAGCCAGATTTCGCTAAAGTGCCGCGCCAGCTCCGGGCTGATCGTCGCCTCAATCTCGCGCACCTGATCAGTGGCATTTGCGCCCGTATAATTAAAAACAATGGCCAGCACGCGCTGCAGCATCTGCCCCGATTCTTCCCACGCCTCGGCGGTGTTTTCCCAGGTGGGAGCCTCGGGGTTGTTCGCGATCGCCGCGATCTGCGCGGCGTGATCCACCAGAGCGGTGCGGAAGGCGGGCACCAGCTCGGCAAGGTCGACAGCCGCGAAGTCGGGCAGTTCATAAGGCAGTTCGGAAGCGTTTTGGAGGTAATCCATGATCCCCTACTCTATCCCTGAGGCCAAGGACTACGTCGATGTGGCCATCAATCAGGGTCGCAGTCGTGGCTTCCTCCGCGGTTCCGTCCTCCGCTTCGAGTCCATCCCCTATGCCTCGGGCGAACGCTTCGCCCCTCCTTCCCCTGCCGTCCCTTTTAGATTCTTCTTCGGCGACCCCTCTACCGCCACCCACCGCCAATCCCTATCCATCACCTGCCCGGTCGACGCACCCCCTTCCATCATCGAGTCTGACTTCCACCCCATGGCCAAGTCTGGATCTGGCTCCACCCCCACAGCCAGTACCAAGTCTGGGGCACCCGTAATCGTGTTCATCCACGGTGGTCGCTATGAGGAAGGCTTCGCCGACGAACTCTGGTACCAGGGTGTCCGCTTCGCCGAGGAGGGTTTCGTTTACGTTTCACTGAACTACCGCTACCGCCTGGAGGACTTCCTGCCTCTGCTGGACGAGGATCACCCCGCCGACGTGGACGCTTCGGCCGATCCGAACACCGAGCCGGAGTACTTCCGCGGCGCCGAGGATATTGTGGCCGCCCTGCGCTGGGTGCGGGACAACATCGCGGCTTTTGGCGGAGATCCGGAGCAAGTCACGCTGATGGGGCAGTCCGCCGGCGGCGCGCTGACGGCCTGGACGCTGTGCAATCCGCGCACCGAAGGCTTGGTGCACCGCGCCGTGATCTTGAGCCCCGGGTTCCCGCGCGAGGGCTGGCCGAGCCGCGAGCATGTTGCCCGCGCGGTCCTCGGCGGCCCGCTGACCAGCAAGCACCTGGACAGCCTCTCCCCCGAACAGCTGCAGCGCGCCTATCGGCGCTACGCCCGCTTCTACAGCACGGACTGCGCCGTGGGGCCGTATCCTTTCCGGCCCAGCGAGATGCGCGACGTGCCGCTGCTGATCGGTACCCTGCGCGAGGAGTTCACACAGATGCCCTTCGCCCGCGCCATCGACAAGCGCTTGAGCTCCAAGAACCCGCTGGTTCGGCAACCGGCCAAGGCGCTGGGGTGGTACGCGGAACGGAAGCTGGGGGCGCGGGTGCGGTGGGCGTCAGAAAACCCGGTAGGAATGGCCATCGGTGATTCGGCCATCAAACGCTGGGCCGTCGCGATCATGGAGGAGAAACGTGATACGAGCTGGGCCTATGAGTTTCACGGGAGCCAATCGGCCTGGCACTGCGCGGATCTGCCTTTGGTTTTTGACGCCCTCACGGTCGCGCCCAAAACAGTGAAGTATTTCTGCGGCGAGTCGGCCGCTGAGCGTTTGCAGCCGCTGGCGACGGAGTTTCACGGGATCGTCGCGCGCTTCGCCCGCGGGGAGGATCCGGAGTGGCCACGCTATGGTTCGCGACGTTTGGTGCGGCGCTTTGACACGGATGCGGCGGCGCGGGGTGAGGTGACCCGCGAGGTGGCGGAGGATGCCTACCGGCAGATTAGGGAGGATTATCCGGAGCTGTACCCGAGCTGTTAGGGCTGTTTCGAAACCCACACTAGACAGCTCGGTCTAGAGTGCTAGGGTGGGAGACTATGAACGCAACCACCCAGAACACCCAGAACGTCCGCCCGCAGGATTCCGCCGTATCCGTCCCCGACCTCGCCACGCTGCGTGCCCGCGGGACGATGAAGTGGACTGTCTACGACGAGGACGTCCTGCCCCTGTGGGTAGCCGAGACCGACTTCGACACCTGCCCCGCCGTCAAGCAGGCCATCCAGGCGGGCGTGGATCGCGAATACTTCGGTTACGAACGTCGCAACCGTTCCGTGGAGAAGGCCCTGGCCGGCTTCCTGGACCGCCGTTTCGGCTGGCAGATCGAGCCGACGTGGGTGCGGCTGGTGCCAGATGTGGTCAAGGGCGTGGCTGCGGCTATCGACGAATTGACGCCCCAGGGCTCCGACGTGATCGTTCCAGTGCCCAGCTACCACCCGTTCTTCGACGTGCCGAGCGCAGTGAAGCGCCCGAAGGTCGAGGTGGAGATGACAAAGGTGGAGAAAACCACTGCGGAGCAGGGCGAACAGGGTGCGAGCGTCGAGGAGTGGGCCTTCGACTACGCGGCCCTGGAGGCCGCCTTCGCCAGCACCGACAACCCGGCGGGCGTGGGCGCGATGATCGTCTGCAACCCGTACAACCCGCTGGGCCGCGCGTGGCGGCCGGAGGAGCTGGCCAAGCTAGTGGAACTGGCTGACAAGTACAACGTGCGCCTGATCTCCGACGAGATCCACGCGCCGGTGGTCTACGCGCCGCACAAGCACACTCCCCTGGCCACTCTCAGCGAGACCGCTGCGCGGGTGACCGTGACGGTGCTGGCCACCTCCAAGGGATGGAACACCGCCGGCCTGCACTGCGCGCAGATGATCTTCACCAACCCGGATGACCGCGCAGCCATGGCGAAGGTCAGCCCGCTGCGCACCGGATCTGCCTCCACGCTGGGGCAGGTCGCCGCCGAGGCCGCCTACACGGACGGCGAGGCCTGGCTGGACAGCGAACTGGAGTACCTGCAGGGCAACCTGGACCTGCTCGAGCGCCGCCTGCCGGAGGTGCTGCCCGGCGCGAAGTTCATCCGCCCCGAGGCCAGCTTCCTGCTGTGGGTGGATCTCAGTGAGGTTCCGGGACTGGAGGAAAAGCCGGGCCAGAAGCTGCTGGAAGGAGCCCGCGTGGCCTTCAACGAGGGCACCATGTTCGGCTCCCAGGGCGCGGGGCATGTGCGCATCAATTTCGGTACGTCCCGGGAGATCCTGGAGGAGGCCCTGGACCGCATCGCGGAATTCGCTAAGACGCATGTGAACAATTAACTTGGCTAGGTGTGATTAATGCCTTTAGCCGAATCCTGCGTTCCACTAAGGAACTGTGGCCGTTCTACATCATTGTGATGATCACCAGCCTCGTCACCGCGGGGCTGGCACTAGCCACTCCCTTCCTGGTGAAGTTGGCCACCGACACGATCGTGGACACCGTCAGCGGTGGCGCCTCCGACGCCGCCATTGAAAACGCCACGAAAACCGTCATCTGGCTCGCGGTCGGGCTACTGGCGGTGGAACTGGCGAACACCATCATCCGCAACATCGGCGGTTGGTTCGGCGACGTGATGGCGATGCGAATGCGCCAGATCCTTTCCAACCGCTATTACGCCAAACTTCTGGCCCTGCCACAGGGCTATTACGACAAGCAGGTCACAGGCACCATCATTTCCCGGTTGGATCGCTCCATCCTGGGGCTGACGGACTTCCTCAAGTCCTTCGCCAACAACTTCTTCTCCATGCTGATCACCGTGGTGATGATCCTGGTCATCACAGCGATCTACTACTGGCCGTTAGCGCTGCTACTGGCCATTATCTTCCCGATGTACCTGTACCTGACCATGCTGACCTCCCGGAAGTGGATGGTGTGGGAGAAGGAAAAGAACGAACACATCGACGTCGCCCAAGGGCGCTTCGCGGAAGTCATCGGCCAGGTGAAGGTCGTGAAATCCTTCGTCTCCGAGCTGCGCGAGCTGCGGCTGTTCCAGAAACACTTCGCCGACACGATCCAGCTGACCCGCGAGCAATCCCGCTGGTGGCACTTCATGGACATCCTGCGCATGGGCGGGATGAACATCATCTTCTTCGCCATCTACCTGATGCTGTTCTGGCGCACCCTGCACGGCGACTTCACGCTCGGCGACATGGTTCTACTGCTGCAGTACGTGGTGATGGCCCGCCAGCCGGCCGGCATGATGAGCTGGATGGTGGATACCGCACAGCGCGCCGCCGCGGGCTCCCGCGAGTACTTCGAAACCATGGAGGAGCTGGAGGAACCATCGGCCACCGCTCCCCTGCTGGAGGCCGCCCGCCCAGGCGGACCGATGCTGGTCTCCCAGGAAGATGTGGATCAGGCCGTGCGCCCGCAACTATCCGCCCCGGAAACTGGGCCGGTGATCGACTTCGACCACGTGAGCTTCGAGTACCTCAAGGGCGAGCCCGTCATCCACGAAGTCACCTTCCAGGCGGCCAAGGGCGACCAGGTGGCGCTGGTCGGTGAATCCGGTGGTGGCAAGTCCACCCTGGTGAACCTGCTGCTGGGCCTGTACCGGCCCACCGAGGGTCAGCTAAAGGTCTGCGGCAAGGACGTGGCCGACATGACGGCTGCGGAGCTGCGCAGCTCCGTCGGCGTGGTGTTCCAGGAACCCGCCCTGTTCTCCGGCACAGTGCGGGAGAACATCGCCTACGCCAAGCCTGACGCGACCGACGAGGAGATCGTGGCGGTGGCCAAGCGCGCCTTCGCCCACGATTTCATCATGCACTTCAAGGACGGCTACGACACGCTGATCGGCGAGCGCGGCCTGCGCCTTTCCGGCGGTCAGAAGCAGCGCATCGCTGTGGCCCGCGCGATGCTGAAGGACGCGCCTGTGCTGATCCTGGACGAAGCCACCTCTGCGTTGGATACCAAGGCCGAGCGCGTGGTGCAGGCTGGCCTAAACGAGCTGATGGTGGGCCGCACCACCATCGTCATCGCCCACCGCCTATCCACCATCGCCGACGTGGATAAGATCGTCACCCTGGACAAAGGGCACGTCTGCGAGGTCGGATCCCCGGCAGAGCTGGCGACCAGCGGCGGCATCTACAACGAGCTGCTGCAGCTGACCAGCTCCTCCTCCGCTGCCGATCGGGCGCGTCTGAAGCGCTTCGGCTTCGCCGAACCAGGCGCTGAAGACGACGAAGACTACGGCGAGGATTACCGCGCGGATTACGACGAAAGCCTTACGGAGCAGGCCACCCGGGAACAGTCTTAGACAGCAGCTCCGCTGCCGATGCCAACGCACAGGAGTAGCCTGGGGGAATGACTGAATTACCCCCTAACATCACCGAGTTCACTACCTTCGACGGCGCGAAAGTTGGCGTCGGTACCGAAGAAGCAAAGACCGCAGAGCAGCAGGTACGCGACAACGACAGCAACTACGTATTCCACAGCTGGTCGGCGCAAGAGAAGATCAACCCGCAGCCGCTCAGTCACGCGGAGGGCGTGTGGATCTACGACTACCAGGGCAACGGCTACCTGGATCTGGGCAGCCAGCTGGTCAGCGCCAACCTGGGCCACGCCCACCCGAAGCTGGTAGAGGCAATTCAGCAGCAGGCCACGCGCATCACCAACCAGAATCCCGCGTTCTCCAACGACGTGCGCAGCGAACTGGCCAAGGAGATCGTGGAGCAGGCGCAAGGCGACTTCTCCCACATCTTCTTCACCAACGGCGGCGCGGACGCTATCGAGCACGCCATCCGCATGGCACGCCTGACCACTGGCAAGTCCAAGATCCTGACGGCTTACCGCAGCTACCACGGCGCTACCGGCTCCGCGATCATGGCCACCGGTGAGGCACGCCGCCACGGCAACCCCACCACCGACGGCGACGTGAAGCACTTCTGGGGCCCGTTCCTATACCGCAGCGCCTTCTACTCCTCCACGCAGGAGGAAGAGTGCGCCCGCGCTCTGCAGTCGCTGGAGGAAACCCTGGTGTACGAGGACAACGTGGCTGCCGTACTGATCGAATCCGTCGTGGGTTCCAGCGGCATCATCGTCCCACCGGAGGGCTTCCTGCAAGGGGTACGCGAGATCTGTGACCGCCACGGTGCGCTGTACATCGCCGACGAGGTTATGGTCGGCTTCGGCCGCACTGGCAAGATGTTCGCCTACGAGCACGGCGGCAAGGACCTGCAGCCGGACCTGGTTACCTTCGCTAAGGGCGTGAACTCTGGTATGGCGCCGCTGGGCGGCGTGATGATGAACGAGGCCATCTACCAGCGCTTCGCCGACAAGCCCTACCCGGGTGGCCTGACCTACTCCGGCCACCCGCTGGCATGTGCCCCCGGCCTGGCTGCGCAGAAGGTCTACCGCGAGGAAAACACCTTCGAGAAGGTCGCCGAGCTCGGCGAGCGCGTGATTGCCCCGGCTATGGAGAGGATCGCGGAGAACCACCTGAGCGTGGGCAACGTCCGCGGCAAGGGCTTCTTCTGGGCCATCGAGTTCGTCAGCGACCAGGAGGCCAAGACTCCGATGGGGGGCGAGGCCATGGGTGCGTTCGGTGCCGAGCTGAAGAAGGCTGGCATTTGGCCGATGGTTTCGGGCCACCGCCTGCACTTCGCCCCGCCGCTGATCACCACCGAGGAGCAGCTGAACTGGGCACTGGAGATCGTCGACCGCGCGGCAACGGTCGTCGACCAGGCGCTGTAAGGCTCCGGCACGCGCCAGCGCGCGGGGAGCTCCCCCGGCAATAGCAAAAGTCCCGGCTGAACTTTCAGCCGGGACGTTGTCGTTTTAAGTTTTACTTCTGAGCGTCGCCCAGAACCTTGTTTACAGCGTCTGAAGCCTTGTCCTTCAGCTCGTTGGCCTTGTCCTTGATGTCGGACTTGGTCTGGTCGGCGCGACCTTCGTTGGCCAGATCCTGGTTGTCGGTAGCCTCGCCGGCGGCCTCCTTGGCCTGACCTGCGGCGCCTTCTGCCTTGTTCTTCAGATCGTCGATGGACATATGGTGACCTTCCTTTCTGTAGAGTGTCGTGAGTTTAATTGTACACGTAAAAGCCCTTGCCGGACTTGCGCCCGGTGTGACCTGCGGTAACCATGCGGCGCAGCAGCGGCGGGCAGGCGTAGCTCGGGTCGCCGAACTCCTTGTACATCACGTCTGCGATGAAGGCGCAGGTATCCAGGCCAACCATGTCGGCCAGGGTCAGCGGGCCCATCGGGTGGTTGGCGCCCAGCTTCATGCCGGTATCGATGTCCTCCGGGGTTGCCACGCCGTTTTCCACCATGCGCACTGCAGAGAGCATGTACGGCACCAGCAGGAAGTTCACGATAAAGCCAGAGCGGTCCTTGGCGCGGATGGCCTGCTTGCCCAGCTTCTCGGTGGCGTAGGTCTGGGCCACCTCAACAACGTCTTCGTCGGTGGTCAGCGCCGGGATGACCTCCACCAGCGGCAGAACCGGAACGGGGTTGAAGAAGTGCAGCCCCAGCACGCGGCCCGGGTTCTTGGTGGCGCTGGCGATGGTCTGGATCGGCAGGGAGGACGTGTTGGAGCACAGCGGCGCCTTCTGGTCCTCGACAATCTCGTCCAGCTTGGCGAAGACGTCCTTCTTGATGTCCTCGTTCTCGATGATGGCCTCCATGACCAGCTCGCGGTCCGCGAAGTCCTCGAGCTTGGTGGTGAAGGTCAGTCGACCCAGAGCTGCGTCGCGGTCCTCCTCGGACAGCTTGCCGCGGCTGACGGCCTTCTCCAGGGACTTCTCGATGCGAGCCTTACCCGCATCGGCAGCCTCCTGCTTGGCTTCCCAGACCAGCACGTCGCTTCCTGCCTTGGCTGCCACCTCTGCGATGCCGGATCCCATCAAGCCTGCACCGATAACACCTACACGCTGAACCATGGTCACTCCTTTTTTATAGGTTTATTCGTACTTGATCCAGCCTACCGATGTTGTAGGTGCGATTGTGCTTAACGGTTTTCCTGATCTATTCCTTATTGACGCCCTCATCTTCCGCTGAGCTTTCGTCCTCAGCCTTCTCTTCCGTAATCAGTTCGCCCTCCTGGTCATACATCGGGCGCGCGGGGGCAACTTCTGCCTCATTGTCCACGTCACCCACGATCCCGAGGTCACCCTCAATGCGCACGTTGCCGGGGATAACGAGGTTGCCTTCCGCGTCGTACTCAAATCGCGCGTGCTCCTTACCCTCGTTGTCATAGCCAGGTGACGGGCGAGCCTCGTGCTCGGCCAGCTTCTCCGCGGAGTCGGTCTTGCCCCACTGGCGACTCGGCGGCTCGGGACGCGCCGCAGAGTCGTCGTTCATTCCCTTCACAAGGGAGAACATCATGACGAAGTTGAACACCACGAACGGGAAGCCAATGATGATCACGGTTTGCTGCAGCGCGTCGATGCCGGAATCTGGAGCCATGATCAGGATGGAGCCGGCGACCGCGCCGATCATGATGCACCACAGCAGGCGGTACATCAGCGGGGTCTTACCCTCCTCACCGGCGGCGAACATGTCGGTGATCAGCGCGGCGGAGTCGATGGAGGTGACAAAGAAGATGGCGATAACGAATAGCGCCAGGATGCTGATGGCCATGGTCCACGGGAAGTGCTCCAGGAAGGTGAACAGTGCTGTGGCAGGATCGCCTTCTTCCACGATCGGCTGGGTCAGCACGCCAGGTTCCTTCTTTTCGATGTCCAGGCCGGCGTAGCCAAAGACGGAGAACCATAAGATGGTGAATGCGGTCGGCAGCAGCAGCACGCCACCGATGAACTCGCGGACGGTACGGCCGCGGGAAATGCGGGCAACGAACATGCCAACGAAAGGCGACCAACAGATCGTCCACGCCCAGTAGAAGACCGTCCACTTACCCTGCCAGCCGGGGTTTACCTGCTGTGAGTCGGACCAGAACATGATCTTCGGCAGGTACTCCGCGTACAGACTGGTGGCATCCATCGTGCCGCGCAGCAGCAGAAGTGTTGGGCCGGTCAGTAGCACGAACACCATTAGCAGAGTTGCGGCGAGGATGTTGATGTTGGACAGCCACTTAATGCCCTTAGATAGTCCCGTGGATACCGAGATGGACGATGCCGCCACGATGACGACAAGGATGCTGATCTGCACCCAAGCGACGGTCTCCGCACCAAACACCTTGGCCAGACCAGAGTTGATCTGCAGCGTACCGAGCCCGACCGAAACCGCGATGCCGAAAACGGTGCCGATGATAGACAGGGCGTCAATAAGCTTTCCGGGCCACGAGTAAATGCTGGCGCCAAGGATGGGCGCGAAGATACTAGATACGCGTGGTGGTAGGTGGCGCTTGTAGATGAAGTAGCCCAGAGCAAGACCCGGCAGGGCGAAGATAACCCACATGTGCAGGCCGAAGTGATACAGGGTAAAGCCCATGGCCTCGCCGATCGCCTCTGGACTCATCGGTTCTGCGTCCTGCATGGGCACGTTGACGACGTGGTTCATCGGCTCGGCCACACCGTAGAACATCAGCACGGAGCCGAGGCCACCGGCGAAGAGCATCGCAAACCAGGACATAGTTCGGAATGCAGGCTGCTCGCCTTCCACACCCAGGCGCATGCGGCCGAAGCGGGAAACGAAGAGAACGATGAGGAACAGGAAGGCCAAGGAGATGCTGCCGATGTACAGCCAGTTGAGGTTCTCCAGCAGCCAGTTGGCACCGCCCTGCAGGGTTTCTGCGGCTCTGTCCTTGAAGATGATCGCGTAGCTGACGAAGGCAACGATGAAGCCAAAGGCAACCCAGAAGATTAACGGGTCGACTTTTACTTTTTCCGCGTTTGCCTTAGCTGTAGATTTTTCGCCTTCCATGGCGGGATCACTCCCCAGTTTCGGTTCTCGAACGTGTGTAGGTCTTGCCTTACCCTATCCCCTCGCCCGGACAATCATGCCCTCAGCGTGAAAATAACTGGTTGCAGCAAGCCCGTTTCCGACGCTTGAACAGGGGTTTTATCGTTTGCGGGAAAAGCCTATTTAACGCGTAGCGACCTTGCAGACCGTCCACAGGGTTTTTCCAGGAAGGCACTTTAGATTAGTCCTCAGTGGTCGACAGAAAGGATTCACATACGAACGGTCATTCTCCTCTTGAAACGTCAGCAAGAAACCCCCAGGTTTTAAGTCCGCCTGGGGGTTTCTTGTTGCTGTTTTTAGCTGGAGCTCTAGGTTCCGGGCTCCGCCGCGGCCGAGCTAATTGTAGCTGGGCCTCCCGGTGGGCACGGCAGGGCTCTCGGTCATGCTGCTCAACATCTCTTCCAGATCTTCCAGGCTGTCGTCGAGCTGATCTTGGTAGTCAGACATGTCCGGGAAGTCCGAAGGCAAAGTAATGCCAGAGGGGCTGGGGAGCGAGGTCAGCGGGTTGTCTTCGTTCTGGTTCCCCGAAGTCTCTTCGTTGTTCTCGCCCGTCGTATCCGTGGCCTCGGATGTAGAGGAGCTGGGCTTATCGCCACCATCGTCGTCACTTGAGACCAGGTTATAAAGAAGCACACCGC
Organism: Corynebacterium jeikeium; assembly: GCF_000738175.1. Lineage (GTDB taxonomy): Bacteria > Actinomycetota > Actinomycetes > Mycobacteriales > Mycobacteriaceae > Corynebacterium > Corynebacterium jeikeium_C. Next base: position 39,884 of record NZ_JFCH01000025.1, read on the forward strand.
CAACCACCAGTGCAATAAGCACCAGCAGGCCGATAACGATCTTGGCTACGTTGCCATTGCCACCCTGCCCATTGGCGCCGTTGGGGCCGGGCTGGCCGTAACCCTGACCATATCCCTGGCCGGGCTGGCCATACCCTTGCTGACCGTAACCCTGCTGACCATAACCGGGCTGGCCAAAGCCCTGTTGGCCGTATCCCTGCTGCCCATAACCCTGTTGGCCGTAGGCAGCTTGGCCGTATCCCTGCTGACCAGGCTGACCGTAGCCCTGCTGACCAGGCTGGCCATAGCCACCCTGAGGGTTAAAACCGGGCGCACCGTACCCCTGACCGCCCGTGTTCTGGTAGCCCTGCGAGTTTCCAGTACCGGAGGCTCCGAATACCTGCGTGCTCTGATCATCCTGGCGGCGGTACTGTGGGGGCTCCGCACCCGCCCCTTCCGACTTGGCTTGCCCCAAGTATTCGGTCGGGTTGTCGGCGTTCTGCCCGTCCGCGCCGTTGCCTCCGCTGTTGAAAGGGTTTTTGTCCTGTGGTGCCATTACCTAAAAACTTTCCGTGCCAGGAGCCTAGCTCAATCCTTCATGTGCCTTAGTTGCTTATGTGTCGCTGCACTTCGAGGCTTAAGACTATCGCAGGTATCCTGCTGCCGCTCGAGTATCTGCGTTCTGCACCGCACGGCCGCCCCAGGAGAAGGAGGCCACGGTGTATCCGTTGCCGAAGGAGGCCGAGGCCAAAGTCTGGCGACCGTAATCGGACCAGCCCCACTTCGTGCCGTTGACACCCGGCAGGTGCACCGTTCCCCAGTTCTGGCGGGTGCCGTCAGCCGCCACGGGGCTGGCGGTGCGCATCCAGTGCAGAACCAGGGAGCGCGGGTGGCGGATACGCAGCTTGTGCAGGAATAGAGCGGTATCCGTCGCGGATGTATAGGAGTTACCCCAGTGGGCGGCTGCACGGGTGTTGCGCAGGCCATACTCCCGGGCGATGGTGCTGATAGATCGTGGGTACTTGCGGTAGATCTTGGAGGCTGCACCGTCGTCGGAGAAGCGGATCATGCGCTCTGCCAGGTAGCGATCGGAGTTGCTGCGATCGCCGTAGCGCAGCACGTAGTCCGCCATGTACAGCTTCACGATTGATAGACCCGGGCGAGACTCATCCGCGTTCGGGGTCTTGGCAATGCCGTTATTGGTCACCACTGCCATGGAGGTGCGCGCAGGCACGTTGTGGATCGTGCGCACCTTGTAGCCGTTGTTCGGTGCCGGCCGGTGCGGTGCCGGGCGCTGCGGGGCGGAGGAACCCGGGATCTGGTTGGCGGACATTCCCAGCTGGTTCAGCGCATCCTCCACAGCCTGCGGAACCGGAGGCAACGGTGGGAGCTGCGGGAGCTGCGGCGGCGGGGGCAGCTGAACCTGTGGCATGGGCGGAAGCTGCGAGCCGGCGGGCGGACCTGCGGGCGCGGCATTCGTCGGGACGGCGAACCCTGCCACACCAATGGAGGCGGTCAGAGCCGCGGTGGCGATACCCTTTGCAGCAGAGCGTGAGCTCTTTGCCGCATGCCGCGGACGGTAGGTGTACTGGGAAAAGTCGAACGTCATAACCTCAAGTCCCGTTTATTCATGTTGTTGCGCGCCGAGAAGTTGGCGTCACCTAGAAAAGGGGCAACAAAGTGCCCCGAGCGATAAACGCACAGCATAAATATACATAAATAGATGCTTATGCACCTGCTTTGAGCGCTAGGCGTCGCGGTAAAGAAGCTCCATAACCTCTTCATAAGGGGCGGGGTGCAGACCCCACGCATCCACTCCAACGTCGACCTGACCCGGGCCGGTGATGGGTGCGGCGGAGTGCAGGTGGCCGTGAATGACGTATGGCACGTCCAGGCGTAGAGAGTCGTAGCGAGACTCCATGCCCTCGTGATCCTGACCGGGGCGCGGGAAGTGGCACAGCCAGGCAACCTCGGTATCGGCCTTCCTAGCTAGATCCTCGTTATCGGCCACTCCGTCGCCGTCCGGATCCCACGGGACCACACACTGGTAGGGCTGCACGGAATCGAAAACCTCCAGGAAGCGGCGCTGCCGCTCGGCGCTGTTGGCGTGCAGCGGATGGCAGGAGTCGTGGTTGCCGGCGATCAGGTGAACGGTGACGTCCAGGCCAGAAAATGCCTCGGCCAGCAGGTCCAGCGCTCGTTCTTCCTGTGGACCCCACCCAGAGGAAATATCGCCGAGAACCCACAGCGTGTCGCCCGGAGCCAGGGCGCTGGTGAGGTTGCTCAGAATCGTTGCGTCGTGCCGCTCGACGTCCGCGTCGATTTCTCCGCTGGTGCCGTAGCCGCGTAGTTCGGCGACGAAGGGATGACCAAGGTGCAGGTCGCTGGTGAACCAGGTGCGGGGTTGATTCATTGGTCACTCCTTCTGTTGGGCGCAAGCCGTTAGAACCACTCTAACTAATCTCCCCACCCCCGTTCACGGCAGGCTTTTTCGGCGAATTTCATACTTTGAGACTACCGTCTCATATACTGGTCACATGACGACCGAAGAGAAGAACACCGAAGCGCCCCAAAACGGCGCGGAAAACACTAAAGCCACCAATGCCGCCAATGCCTCTGAGGAACGCTCCGCCACCATTGCCGTGTGGGCCTTCCCCGCATTCATCCTGATCGGCGCCGGCCTTGCACTGGCCAGCCCGGACACCTTCACTCCCCTGGCGGCGCACATCTCCACGATGATCGCCATCATCATGCTGTGCATGGGCCTCACGCTGACGCTGCCGGACTTCGCACTGGTCATCAAGCGCCCCATGCCGATCTTCATCGGCGTGCTGGCACAGTTCGTCATCATGCCGCTAGGCGCGGTGGCCGTTGCCAAGCTGCTGGGGCTGAACCCCATGCTGGCGGTCGGCCTGCTGATGCTGGGTTCCGTCCCGGGCGGCACTACTTCCAACGTGGTTTCATACCTGGCCAAGGGCGACGTCGCCCTGTCCGTGACCATGACCTCCGTCTCCACGATCCTCTCCCCGATCGTCACCCCGGTGATCATGCTGCTGCTCGCCGGCGAGGAAACCCCGGTGGACGGCGCCTCCATGGCGTGGAGCCTGGTCCAGACCGTGCTGCTGCCCGTCATCGGCGGCCTGGTCATCCGTGTGATCTTCGACCGCATCGTTCAGTTCTTGCTGCCGGTCCTGCCGTGGCTGTCCATCATCGCCATCGGTGGCGTGGTCTTCCCCGCCGTGGCCAAGTCTTCGGAGACCCTGATGAACGTCGGCGTAACCGTCCTGGTCGCTGTCATCATCCACAACACCATCGGCTACATCCTGGGCTACTTCGCCGCCCGCGCTACCGGCGAAACCCCCGCTGTGTGCCGTACCACCGCCATCGAGGTCGCCACGCAGTCCGCTGGCCTGGCCTCGGGCATGTCTGGCAAGTACTGGGCCCCGGAGGCCGCCATCCCCGGTGCGGTCGCCGCCGTGTGGCACAACATCTCCGGCGCTCTGTTCGCTTTCCTCATGCGCCGCTTCGCCAAGAACTAGCGGATCCCTACCATGGGGTTCATGCGTATCTTCGGCTTTGAATCCTTCGGCGGCCCCGAGGTCACCCGCTTCCTCGACGTCGCCGACCCCACCTGGCAGCCCGGCAGCGTGCTGATCCGCCCCACGGCGATCAGTCTGAACCCCGGCGACATTAAAGTGCGGAACGGCCAACGCCAGGGCTCATTCCCGGTCTCCTTCCCCATGGCCATGGGCCGCGAGGCCGCCGGAATCGTCGTCGAGGCCGACCCTTCCACCGGGTTTTCGCCAGGTGATCGCGTCTTTGGCTCGGCTTTCTCCAGCACTGGTGCTGCGAGTGATTCTTTTGTTCTTTTGGACGCCACCTCGACCGCAGCTATCCCCAGCGGTGTAGAGGCCACGGATGCGGCCTGCCTCCCCGCGGCTGCTGGGACCGCCTACGACGCTTTGGCAGAACTGTACAACCTGGAAACCTGGCCGGATGAGGGCGCCCGTCTGCTGGTGATCGGCGCGGGTGGTGGCGTGGGCACGCATGCCCTGCAGTTAGCGCGACATTTCGACATTGAGGTCATCGGCATCGCCAGCGCCCGCAAGAAGATACTGGTAGAGCGCCTGGGGGCGCGGTTTATGGATACCGCGGAGCTAGGCAAGACCGGTTCCCACGTCACCGTTCCGCCGGTGGACGGCATCCTGGACCTCGTCGGCGGCGGGGTCTTGGAGGGGCTGGCGCATCTTGCACCAGAGGGCGCGATCCGCAGCGCTGCCGACAAGCAGCTGGCCGCCCGCCTGGGCGGTAGCGGCATCACTCGAGTCCGCACCCAGGAGCGTTTCGCGGAGCTCGCCCGCTTGGTGGCGGACGGCGCGATGCGTCCGGTGATCGGCAGAGAGCTGCCCTTCAGCGCCGCCGCCGAAGGCTACGAGGAAGTCGAGTCGGGCCACGCACTGGGGAAGGTCGTTCTCACTGTGAATGACTAGCGGAAGCGCTAGGCTTCTTCATTAATACGACTCTTTTCTTTACTTAAGGGAGTTTTCATGAAGCGCATGTCTGCCCTAGCCCTATTCACCGTCGCCGCGATGAGTTTAAGCGCCTGCGGATCTGAAGATTCCAACGATGCCGCCGACTCCAGCAGCTCCGCTAACGCCTCTGCACAGCAGGATTCGGCAGCTAAGGATGAGGCCTCTAAAAAGGACGACAAGGCAGACGAAACCACGCGTGCAAAGTCCACCAAGAAGCCCGGCCCCAACCCCACGGTCCCGGGAGCGAGCGACCAGGCCCCTGAGCCCTCACCAGGCGATGGCTCGAGCTCCGAGCCCCGCAGGAACGCAAGGACAACCCCCAGCAAAGTCGGAGGGGCTTGCGGAACCACTGCGGAAGGCGCCAAGCTCAAAGCGCACGAAGCAACCTCGTGCGAGTTCGCGCAAGCGATCTACCAGACTGCGTTGAAGACTAAGTTCGAACTTTTTGCCTTGAGTCCTGATGCGACGCCAATACCTCGCGCCTCTATTAGCGTCACCAGTCCGGTAAACAACGAATCTTACGACCTGAAGTGCACCATCGGCTCCGCTAACACCGATATGGACTGCATCGATCAAAGCGACCGCTCTGTAGGTGTAAGCGTCGGATTCCCCAACGCCGGTTATCTCCATCGCGCGATGCCGCAGGTGCTGGCTCTATATAACAGCTAGTCGCCCTCGTCCCGACCCCTGCACCCTTCACGGTTCAGGCGGCAGCTAGGCAGGGGTCAGCGCGCCGGCAGTAGCGATCACCGCGAACTCCGCGATCCAGATCCACAGCCAGGGGCGCTTCGGTAGTAATGGCAGCTCCTCTGCCAGTGAAGGCCGCGCGAAGATGGACTGTGTCGCCGAGTCGAAGGATTCCCACACTTCCCGGTAGTCGGATTCCGTGGCAGCCCACTGCCGAACAGCCTTGGTATCTCGGTTGTTCGCATAAATCCAAAACGATGCCGGTCCGGCAAACATAAGGCAGTAGAGCACCGCCAGGAAGATCCTTAAGGCACCCTCGACGCCCTCCATCGAGCCGGATAGGATCCCGAACAGCATCATCGCACCCAGGATCAATGCCAGCCAGGCCGCGATCTTCTTCGCAGTGCTCGGGCGGTACTTCGACAACCGAATGCGACGAGCTTCCAGATCCTGCTCTTCGGATGTACGCACGACCTGCCCATCATGTGGATCCTCGTCGGGCATCCAGCCAGCCAGATAATCCTTATCCTGCGGGCGCTGCGGGTCCTTGTAACTCATGGATCTCAGTGTAGGCATTGCGCCGGACAACCCACAGTTCATTGTTCGATTTCGAGGGCTACACTGTGAATGTCCCTATGACTGTCCCAATGGACGTCCTATTTCGCCGACGCATAAGAGGAAACATACAGACGCAGTGAGCCAAACCAGCCCCGACCATCAGCCCTCCTCGCCATCACCGCTGTCCCCTAAGCCCCCGCGCAACCCCGCGGAGTTCCCCATCCCCCAACGCCCGAGCGCTTGGGAACTGTTCAGTACCTTCAACTCAAAGGCCTCGGGCTGGGCTGGTGGACTGCGAGCCGCACTGTCGTTGCTGATCCCCGGCACTATCGCATGGTCGTTGGGCCACACCGATGCGATGTTGCTAGTTGCTGGAGGAGCGTTCACCGTCATCTACGGCGGCAATCTGCCGTACCGCATCCGCCTGAAGGTGATGGCGTTCTCCGCCGTCCTGCTGGCCGCCTGCCCCACCATCGCCGCTTGGCTGGGCAAGATGATGTGGGAGCACATGGATTCCGGCGGCTCGCATTGGTGGCTACTCATCGCCGGCGTGTACTGCACCTTCCTCTCCGGCGTGTTCACCTACGCACAGAACGCACTGCGCCTGCCGCCACCGGGCGGCTTCTTCATCGTCATGGTCTCCGGCGGTGCCACGATGATCGCCCGCAACGACCTCAACCCGCTAGCCATCGGCGGTTGGGCCTTGTTCGGCGCATTCGTCGCCATCATCGTGGGCATGTTCCCCGCCCTGTTTAATCCGCGCGGCCCCGAGCAGCAGGCCATTCGCACCCTTAACAACGCAGTAGCAGACTTCGCTGAAGATCCAAGCCCCGGCAACTACTACCTGGCCCGCACTTCCCTCTCCGAGGCGTGGACCACGCTCATGGGCGCGGGCATCGTCTCCGGTGGCAGGGTCATCCGCGAGTCGCAGCGCGACCTGGTGGTGCAGGTGCAGCAGGCCCGCCAAAAACTCATGTCCGCCAGCGCGCACTCAGGCTACGTGGATACGGACGAGGACTTCTCCGATACCAACGGCATGGTCGACCCCACCCGCACCGCAATCCCACACCACAAGCCTTCGGTGAAGTACCGCTTCGGCCGTTCACTCAATATCCACAGCCATGCGGAGCTCAGCATGGAAAAGGTAGTGCTGGCCAGCCTGGTCTCTTGTGCCATCACTATCTGGTTGGGCCTGGACCGTCCCGACTGGGGAGTGATCACCGCCCTGCTGATCCTGCAATGGGGTCCGGAGAAGATCCCCGGTACCGTTCGCGGCGTCCACCGTCTCTTGGGCTCCATCCTGGGCATCGGCCTGTTCGCCATCGCCCATGCCTTCCAGATCGGTGGCCTCCCCCTGCTGTTCTTGCTGGCCGCCTGCCAATTCGCCGCCGAGTTTTTCATCGTCAAGAACTATGCGTTCACCGTCATCTTCACCACCCCCATGGCGCTGATGATGGGCAACTCTCTCGACCGCCCGCTCGGCGACGTGGTGATCGACCGCCTCGCCGAGGTGTGTATTGCGGTTATCTGCTCGTTTATCTTCTTGTGGCTGTGGCGTACTACGTCGGACGCCCACTACCACCGCCGCCTTGCAGGCCACTGCGAAGCGGCAATGGGTGCCCTGCTGGGCGCCTTGCTGATGAACCCGCCAGACCGCGCGCTCTACGCACGCCGCGATCTGCAGTTCGAGCTGCTCAGCGAGCGCAAACACATGATGAAGATGATCAACAACAACTCGCCCTATGCCCGCAGCATGTGGGCCAGGCACAACCAGCTGCAGCTCACCGGCTATACCCTGCTGGATTATTGCAACGCCCACGCGGACGAGGAGCTCTCCTTAAGCGAGATCAACCGCCTGGCCGCGGCGGTGCGCCAGCTCGGCTGAGCCTAGTGGGCGTCAATAGACCTAGTCGGCGTCAGTAGACAGAGCAGCGACGAAGGCCTCCTGCGGAACAGAAACCGAACCAATGGCCTTCATGCGCTTCTTGCCTTCCTTCTGCTTCTCCAGCAGCTTGCGCTTACGCGACACGTCGCCGCCGTAGCACTTGGAAAGAACGTCCTTGCGCAGGGCGCGGATGTTCTCGCGGGCAATGATCTTGGAACCAATGGCGGCCTGCACCGGCACTTCGAACTGCTGGCGCGGGATGAGCTCCTTGAGCTTCACGGTCATCTTGTTGCCGTACCAGTGGGCATTCTCGCGGTGGACAATAGCGCTGAACGCGTCCACCGGCTCGCCCTGCAGCAGGATGTCCACCTTCACCAGGTCGGCCAGCTGCTCGCCGGCTTCCTCGTAGTTCAGCGAAGCGTAGCCCTTGGTGCGAGACTTCAGCTGGTCGAAGAAGTCGAAGATGATCTCACCCAGAGGCATGGTGTAGCGCAGCTCCACGCGGTCCTCAGAGAGGTAATCCATGCCGCCCATCTGCCCGCGCTTGGACTGGCACAACTCCATCGTCGCGCCCAGGAACTCCGCAGGCACAATGACGGTCATCTTCACGATCGGCTCGTAGATCTCGCGCATCTTGCCGCCCGGCCAGTCCGAAGGGTTGCGCACCATTACCTCGCTACCATCCTCCTTGACCACGCGGTACACCACGGAAGGAGCGGTGGAGATCAGGTCCAGGTCGAACTCGCGCTCCAGGCGGGCGCGGGTGATCTCCATGTGCAGCAGGCCCAGGAAGCCACAACGGAAGCCAAAGCCCAGAGCCACGGAAGTCTCTGGCTCGAAGGTCAGGGAGGCATCGTTGAGCTGCAGCTTCTCGATAGCCTCGCGCAGGTCCGGGTACTGGTCGGCACTGATCGGGAACAGGCCGGAGTACACCATCGGGGTCGGCTCCTGGTAGCCCTTCAGCGGGGTTTCCGCGCCGTTGACGGCCCAGGTGATCGTATCGCCCACCTTGGACTGACGGACGTCCTTCGCACCGGTGATGATGTAGCCGACCTCGCCCACTCCCAGGCCCTTGGTCTTCGTTGGCTCCGGGGAAACCACGCCGATCTCCTGAGTCTCGTGGGTCGCGCCACTGCTCATCATCTCGATCTTCTGGCGGGATTCCAGCCGGCCGTCCATCATGCGTACGTAGGTCACCACACCGCGGTAGATGTCGTACACGCTGTCGAAGATCATGGCACGGGCGGGGGCATCGGCATCGCCGACCGGAGCGGGAACCAGCTCGCACACCTTATCCAGCAGCTCGGATACGCCCTCGCCGGTCTTGCCGGATACGCGCAGCACGTCCTCTGGCTCGCAGCCGATGATGTGCGCGATCTCCAGGGAGTACTTCTCCGGATCTGCCGCGGGCAGGTCGATCTTGTTCAGCACCGGGATGATTTCCAGGTCGTTTTCCATCGCCAGGTACAGGTTCGCCAGCGTCTGCGCCTCGATGCCCTGGGCTGCGTCGACCAGCAGGATGCAACCCTCACACGCTTCGAGGGCGCGGGAGACCTCGTAGGTGAAGTCCACGTGACCAGGCGTATCGATCAGGTGCATCACCAGTTCTTCGCCCGCGTGCGCACCTGTCTTCGGCACCCAGGGCAGGCGCACGTTCTGCGCCTTAATCGTGATACCGCGTTCGCGCTCGATGTCCATGTTGTCGAGGTACTGGTCGCGCATGTCGCGATCCTCGACCACGCCGGACATCTGCAGGATACGGTCGGCCAGTGTGGACTTGCCGTGGTCGATGTGGGCAATGATGCAGAAGTTGCGGATCCTCTCTGGGTCCGTAAACGTCTCTGTGGCGTAATTCTTCTGCTTGGCTGCCATTTGCCCTCCTCTTTCGCTTATGCGTAACCCTACTATGCATCGGCCCAGAAGTAGCAGACGGGGTTTAGCTGCGAACCTTATTACTGTGCGCACGTGGTTCGGGTAATCTGTCACCTATGGCTGGTTCCGAAGGAAGTGTTGTGGATGTGACGCCCCCACGGGGGAAATCCCGCAATCCCATTGGGGCCATCAAGGGGTTCTTCCAGCGTTTTTATATCCGCCGTTTCACGCGTAGGCAGGCTCTGAAGCGCGGCATCGCGGAGCTAAATGCCCATCTTGGGATGGGCGCGGAGTACGCCGGCTTGGCGGGTGACCGGGACGAAACCATCAAAACCGCCAGCCGCGAGCTCGCTCGCCCCGTCACTTATATTCCGGACATGGATGGGCAGGCGGATGCTGGTGAGGTCGTGTGGGCAGACATCCGCCCGAAGAAGGGCGTGCCCCCTGAGCGGCGCGCGGTGCTTGTGGTCGGGCGCAAGAGCCACCGGCTTCTCACCCTGCTGATTTCCTCCCGCGAGGAGTACGCTGATCAGCCGATCTGGGTTCCCATCGGCACCGGGCCGTGGAGCTCCGGCGCGGACCGCGATAGCTGGGTGCGTATAGATAAGGTGCTGCAGGTGCCGGAATCCCACATCCAACGCCGCGGCATTCCGCTACCCTCCCGCCGCTTCGATCGGGTCGCCAACGTGCTGCGCCAGGAGTACGGCTGGGGCTAAAAAGCCCCGCCCGGAGCTTTTTGCCTTTTCTTTACCCCTGCTGCTAACATTTCCCGAGTTCACAGTGCTGCTCATAGCAGCCACTCGCACTATCCACTAGTGCAGCGCCGTTGTTGAGACGCACTGCGAGGCCACGCCGCATCCCACAGGACCTTGGGTGGGGTGTTAGAGACCGCGCGGCCACGGCGGGAGTCCGCTCCCCTGAACAGATTTTTTCCGAAGACTTTTTGAAAGAAGAGGCACGCCACCATGGCAAACATCAAGCAGCAGAAGAAGCGCGTTCTCACCAACGAGATCGCTCGCAAGCGCAACCAGGCTATCCGTTCCCGCCTGCGCACCGAGACCCGCAAGTTCAACGCCGCCGTGGAGGCTGGCGACAAGGAGGCCGCTGAGGCTCAGCTGCGCGTCGCTTCCCGCTTCTACGACAAGGCCGTCACCAAGGGCACCATCCACCGCAACAACGCGGCAAACAAGAAGTCCGGCATGGCCGCTCGCTTCAACAAGATGGCCTAAGGTTTATCCGGAGATTCTCCAGCCGGCACTTGCCTGAATCGAGGCCCGCACCCTTCTACAGAGGTTGAGACGTTGCGTCACAAAGCAACAACAGCAACAACCTCCCCCGGGTGCGGGTTTTCGTTATGCCCTAAGCTTAAGAGCTAGATCAAGGGCTGTTACAGCCTCAGCTGATCGCTGCTAATGACTTTTCAAAGGAGTTCGACAAAGGGATGAAGGATCGCTTCCGCTCAGCCCTACTCGGCACCGCCCTGGGCGATGCGTGGGGCTACCCGTACTTGAACGAGCCGCAGCCCGACCGCACCCCGCTACCCGATTCGCTGGTGATCAGCGACGCTACGCAGATGACCCTGGCTCTGTGCGCCGCGATGGCGGAGATCGACGACGGGGACCTGGACCGCGAAGAGGGCATGCAGGCCATCGGCCAGCACTTCATCAACTACCACGGCGACCGGGACTACGACCGCCACCCCGGCGCGTCGAACACCGAGTCTCTGGAGCGGCTGAGCCTGCTCGGGGCGGAGCACTGGGACGATGTGGCTACTCACTCGGGCGGCTCCGGTGCCGTAATGCGCGTGGCGGCCAGTGCTTTGCTTGCTCCCGCTGATGAGGGCGTGGGCTGGTCCGTCCTGCAGGGCATCTTGACTCACGACTCAGGCGTGGCTCGCGCGGCATGCGCCATGGTGGCCTGCATGCTGGCTGCTAAGAAGGGCACCCGCCTGCTTGACGTCGCAGAGGGCTTGGCCGGCGATGAGAACTTCGATAACGATAGCCTGCTGACCAACGAGGAGAAGCTGGACATCCTCACGGACCTGGACGAAGCTCTGATTACGGATCTGACCGGCCCCGACGTTCCGTTGAGCGAGCTGATCTCGCGCGTCAGCGCCGTCCACGAGCACCTCACCCCATTCCTGCAGCAGGGCGACTTTGAGGAGCTCTACCGCAACAGCGGCAAGTTTGTGCAGATTCTGGGCCGTGGGTGGGACGCTGGCTCCTGCACCGCCTCCGCCCTACTGCTGGCGCAGCTGTACCTGGATAATCAGGATCAGTACGCCCCGCACGACTTCCTGCACGTTGCCGTGAACTGGCCGGGCAATCGCAACACTCGCGCGTCGCTGACCGGCGCGCTGATCGGCTCTCATCTAGAGGGTGGCGTGGCCGCGTGGGAGGAAACCCGCGAGTACGATTTCGAGTCTCGTTACGACGACGCGGTGCACTGCGGCGTGTGGAAGGGCTTTAACGCCCGCTAGCGCCGTGCCAGCTGCGCTATCTGCGCGCTGTCTGCCCGCCAGCACTGCGCTATCTGCGCGCTGTCTTCCCGCCAGCGACGTAGGCGATTTTCCGCACCGCGTCTTCTACCGCGAAGTCGGGGTCGGCGCTGTGGCCCTTCACGCCCGCATCGAGCTCCGCGGTGATCTGCACCGCCTGCGCGATCATGGGGGTGTTCCAGCGCCGGGCGGTGCGGATCGTCTTGTCCAGTTTCCACGGCGCCATGCCGAACTTCGCCGCATCTCGGCGAGAGTTGATGTTGCCCGCGCCCGCTACCTTCGCAATGTCTGCGATCCCGGTGCTCAATGCGCTGGCCAGCAGCACCGGCGCCACGCCCAGCTGTAGCGCCCGGCGCGCCAGCGCCACCGCGGCACGGACGTTTCCGGCGATGGCATAGTCGGCTACTTCAAAGCCGCTGACCTCTGCCTTGCCCTGGTAGTAGCGCTTCACCGCTGCGGCGTCCACGTGGCCGTCCGTATCGGCGATTAGCTGGCTGATGGCGCCGGCCAGCTGGCGCAGGTCGCTGCCCACCACATCCAGCAGCAGTTCGCACACTTCGCGGGTCACGCGCGCGCCCTGGCTGCGGAATTCTTGGTCGATGAAGGCCAGCTGCTCGCGGCCCTTGAGCGCCCCGGCTTGGAATACCACCGCGCCGAGTTTCGGCCAGCTATCCACCAGCTTCTTGTTGCGCCCCTTACCGGTGTGCACGATGATCAGCACCACCCCGTCGGCTGGGTCTTTGATGGCTTGTTCCAGCAGCCCGACGATCTCCTTGCCCGTATCCTCCACGCCCGTGACGACCACGATGCGATCTTCGGCGAACAGGCTGGGGCTTAGCAGTTCAGCCAGTTCAGGTGCACTGAGTTCCGAGGCTTTGCGCATCTCTACCGGCAGGTTTGGGTCTCCGCTGGCGGCCCGCGCTTGGTCGACGATGGCCTGCCTGCGCCGTTCGGCCAGGAAGTCGTCGTCGCCGACGATCAGGTTGATGGGTGCGGGGGGCTCGGGGCGGTTCATGGGTTCGATCTTGCCAGATTGGCGGGCGCGACTTCTAACGGATCTCCACCTTGTCCTTACACGGGTAGTACACGGGCACCCCGTTGGGCATAAAGCTGGGCCTGCCGTGCGGTTTCCCGCACTGCGTCACGATCACCGCCACCTGTTGTGTTCCCCCTTTCTCCGCCACGGCTGCGTCGATCGCTTGTAGCTGCCGCATCGCCTGATCGTCGTCGCGAACTTGAAACACTGCCTTGCCGTCTAGGTCCACTGGCCCTGTCTTGATTGCTGCGGATACGTGTGGTTTTTCTAGTTTTATGACGCCCCCTCGTCCCCATACCCCCAGCATCAGCATCCCGCACACAAGCGTGGCCCAGCCCCACCGGAGTGTGCGCCAGTAGCGGGCGTAGCGGACGCTCGCCAGCACTACAGCCAACAGGGCGCTGGCGATGCCCGCCCATGCCCATCCGCCTGGGGTGGCAAGCATGGGCGCGCCAGACCCCGTGCGGGCCACCTGCAGTACCCATGCCGCACACGGCACTGCTGGGGCGACGATGATCTTGGCCAGCAACATCGTCACCGGTGGGTAGATCGCCGCCAACAGTGCTGCCCCGAGCCCAAGAACGGTGATCACTGGAACCACCGCAGTCACCGCCAGGTTGCAGATCACCGCGACCAGGGAGACTTTCCCCGTCATGTGGACGATGATCGGGATGGTCACCAGATCCGCTGCGATCGCCACGAGGACCATGCGCACCACCATCGCCTGCAGCTGGGTGGGTCGCTCGTGCACGGGCAGCCAGGGAATCAGCGGCATCCTAGCCAGCACGGCTTTTGACCACCAAGGCAGCACCACCACGATGCCCGCCGTTGCCGCCACAGAGAGCACGAAGGCGTAGCTTATGGCCATGCCTGGGGAAAGCACCATCAGGACAATGATGGCCGCACTCAGGGAGGCGATGATGTCCGTCCAGCGCGCCGAGGCCACCGCCACCAGCCCGACGCTGCCCATGATCGCCGCTCGCAGCACACTGGGTTCCGGGCCGACCAGCAGCACGAAGGCCACCAGAGCGCCGGCTGCCACCAGCAGCCTGGTGAGGCGCCCCGCCCGGCAGGCCGTGGCCAGCACCAATGCGGTTCCGGTGACTACCGCGACATTGGATCCAGAAACCGCGCTGAGGTGGCTTAGCCCAGTGACGGTGAACTGATTGCGCAGAGTGGAGTCCTGCATGCTGACGTCCCCCAACACCATGCCGGGCAGGATCTTCCCGGCTTCCCACGGCAGGTCAGCGCACAGCGCGTGGAAGCCTTCACGCAGCCAGGCGGTGACGGCCCATATACCTTCCGGCTCGGTGATGTTCTCCGGCGCGCGGGTGGCGGACAGGGTGACCGGAACCATCTCCGCCCCGCGGGATGGGCGCAAGGTGGCGGCAATGTCGAAGCTCATGCCGGGTCGTAGAGCCGTGAAGTCGCCGGCGCCCACTGTGCCTCCGTCTGCAGCTCCGGCTCCAGCTTCTGCCCCGGCCAAATCGGGGCGTAGAAAAAGCGGCACCTCCCCCAGGCTGTCGACGTCCACGGGAACCAACACCGTGCCCTCCGCGACTTGTTTCGGCAGGCCCGCCACCGTTACCCGCTGCTGCACACCGCCTGCTTGAGTGGAGAGGTCTTGCAGTAGCGGCTGGGCGTCAATAAGAAAGATCCGCCACCACGTGCCCAGACCCACCGCGCTGGCGACAGCTCCAACAGTCGCAACGCTGCGCGCGAGAAGGCGGCACCACGGGGCTCCGTAACTGCGGCGGGCGTGCCACCACCACGCGGCGCTGGCGAGCGTGATGAGTCCTCCTCCGACAAGCGGCCAAACGCTACGGGTGAGGATGATCGCGGCGGCGATGAGCCAACACCCGAGCGCGACGGGGACAAGCCGCAGATCAACACCGCGGGCTTGGGTGACGGCTTCCGGACTGAACGGCTCCGGCGCGCCCAACGCCAGCGAGCTAGATTGTGACGGCATCGCGCATCGCTTCGAACTTCGCCGGGCCGATGCCTCGGACATCCAGGAGCTGCTCGATACTGGTGAAGGGGCCGTTGGATTCTCGCCAAGCGATGATGGCTTCGGCGGTGGCTGGGCCGATGCCGCTGATGGTCTCCAGCTGCGCGGCGTCGGCGGTGTTGAGGTTCACTTTGCCGTCTGCGCCGTCTGCGCCGTCGGGCTTACCTCCGTTCGTTGCTGACCCGCTGCCTGTCCCACCAGGTTTCGTCCCGTCCGCACCTGCGCCTCCGGCTCCACCCGGCGCGGCTTGCGTTCCCCCGGCGTAGACCACGCGCGAGCCACGATCATCCACCACGATCTGCATGCCATCGCTGACCGGCTCCGCCAGATTGATGCCCAGCACGACCGCCTTAGGCAAACCGCCACCTGCGGCTTCTATGGCCTCGCCCACCCGGGTGCTCGCCTGCACCCGAAGCAGCCCTGGGTGATGCACCATACCCTGCACACTCACCACTACTTCCTGGTTATCGTCCTGCTCGTTAGCCTGGCCATCGTCCCCCGCTTTGGCTTCCCCCGTGCCAGTTGCCGCCGCTACGCCACCGCCACCTGCTTCTGCGGTTCCACCGCGTATCCCAGGCGCGTTAGTGCTCGCCAGCATGTCGGCGCCGCCCGCTCCCACCCCATCGTCCGGGTCTTGCCGTTGGCACGCGAAGAACGTGACGCTGATGAGGACAGCCACGACCACCGTGACGATAAGCCCCCTGGATGCCGTGCTGCCTATGACCGTGTGCGTGTCTAGGTCAACGTTGGCGAGCTCATGCTCCGGCATGGGCTGGGCTAAAGCCTCGGCGCGGGCGCGGACCTTGTCAGCAGAACTCTGCCTCATACGTCGTGTGGACATGCGCCGATCAGAACATGTCTAGCGGACTACTGACCGCCGGATACCACAGCTGGAAAGTCAAAACTCCAGGAAGCTGTGGAAAACCCCTCCCCTGTGGATAACCGGCGAGTAGAAGCTCCCTGTAGCCCCTCCTGAGTTACTCGGTGTCGCTGCTCTCTGCGCCGTTATCCTCGGCCTTCTCGCCGTTCGCCCCGGATGTTTCGGGTGCATCGGGCGCCTCTGCAGTCTCGGCGGACTTATCCGCCGCTGCTTCGGTCGCCTCGGCGTTCTCCGCCGTACCTCGCAGCGTCGCCGCCACACCCAGTGCCCCCTGCCCCACGTGCAGCTGAAGGACCTCCGGAATGCTCACGATACTGACCTCTACCTGTGGCAAGGACTTCCACGTCTCTATTCGAACCTGCCTGCGCAGCGAGTGCGGGCGCGGCTCCGGCGGCTCGGTTGGGGCCTCCAGCTGGTTCAGCTGCTCAATCATCTCCCCCAGCCGCGCAGATAGATCCACTGCCTGGTCCTCGGCATCACTGTGGTGCACGGCAATCTGCACGTCACGCGGGTTGCCCTTGCCCGCCACGGCCTCGTCGATCACCAGTCGGCGCACCAGATCCACCACGCGATCCATCGCCTTGACCTGGGTACGGGTCTTCGCCGCCAATGTCAGCTTGCCCTCGGTCACCTGCAGAATCGGCTTAATCGCCAGCGTAGAGGTCAGCAGCGCCTGCCCCACCGACAGGCGCCCGCCCTTGCGCAGCACGTCCAGCTGGTGGACGTACAGCCACAGGGAGGAGTTCTTCAGTGACTCCTCGGCCACCGCCACCACGGTGTCCAGGTCCGCTCCGTCGCGCGCGGCCTCGGCGGCGCTCAGCGCGGCAAAGCCCAGCACCATGCCGATGCTCTTGGTATCCAGAACCTTCACCTGGCCGTCGAACACTCCCGCCGCCACGCACGCATTCGCATACGTTGCGGACAGCTGCTTGGAAAGGTGCAGCGCCAGCACGCCAGCATCCCCGCCGCGCTCCATCAGGCGGGCGTAGCTCGCGGTCAGCTCCAGGCTGCTCAGGCTCGAGGTCGTCTGTTCTTCCCCTTCACCCTCCACGTGCAAGTCCAGCACAGTGATGCCGGCCTTCTCCGCAACCTCCTTCGTCAGGCAGCAGGAGGAATCGGTGACGATCTGGACAGTCACTACCTACCTACCTTCGCTGGGGTTGTGCGGGTTGGAGCGGGTGGCGTCATTACCAAAAGAGCTAGGGGCAGCACCTGGAAGGGCACCCTCGTCCGGGCTTGCGTCGGTGGCCACGCCCAAGTTCCAGCCCTCCAGGTGCCACTGCGGCAGCTTCCACCAGTCGGCGCGGCTGGAAGGCACCAGCGGCACCGTGCTTCCGTCGACGGCCACCGGAGTGGTGCCCGTCGCCTCGCCAGTAAAACGTGGGCGTGCCAACAGTTGCGACCAGCAGGCATTGCCCAGGCCGGTGAACACCGGGTAGTAGCGCACCGGAAGGTCCAGCAGGCGGGCGGTAAGCGCACCGATCGTGCCACCGTGGGCGACGATCATCACGTCGCCGTCGTCGAAGATATCGGTAGCCATGATCTCCTCGATCACGGCGTAGGCGCGCTCGGCGACCTCCAGGCGCGTCTCGCCACCCGGAGGAGCCCACTGGGGATCGTGGCGCCAATACGCTCGCTGGCCTGGGAAATCGCGGTCTACCTCTTCGCGCGAGGCCCCCTGCCACTGCCCCAGGTCCGTCTCCCGCAGGCGGGTATCGGTGGTCACCTCACAGCCGAAGGGCTCGGCCAGGATCAGCGCCGTATCGTAGGCACGCTTAAGGTCGCTGGCGATCACCCGCGCGATGCGCTTATCCCCCAGCATCTGCGCGGTGACCTTGGCCTGCTGCACACCCACCGGGGACAGGTCAGTATCCAGCTGTCCCTGCATACGCCCCGTGGCGTTGTACTCCGTCTGTCCGTGACGGACCAAAAAGACCCTGCGCTCGCCCATGGTGAAGACTTATCAGCTTTTACAGCTCGTCGGCGTCCGGGGCAGGGCCGGCCAGCGGCAGGTCGTCGATGCTGGTGGCTTCCAGAACATCTACCTCTGCATCGGCGGCCCAGTTACTTCCACGGTCTACCTGCTCCACGCCCTCGACCTCGATCTGCGGGGCATCGCGCCACAGGCGGTCTAGCGCGTAGAACTCGCGCTCTTCCTTACGCTGCACGTGCACCACAACACTGCCGTAATCCAGCAGCACCCAGTGGCCCTCACCGCGGCCCTCGCGGCGGGTTGGCTTGGGCCCGTCCTGGCCCACCTCGTACTCCACCTCGTCGACGATGGAGTTCACCATGCGCTCGTTATCTCCGCTGACGATGACGAACACGTCCGTAATGGCCAAACGGTCCGAGACATCGAGGACCAGGATGTCCTCCCCCAGCTTCTCGGCCGCTGCGCGTGCCGCCACTCCGGCGAGCGCGATCGAATCTGCAGTAGCAGTCAAAAAATTTCAGCCCTTCATAATTGGTTTAAAACACATCCAGTTTAGCAACCCGCCAGCTATTCGCTGGGAACGTACATGCCGTGCTTGGCGATGTACTGCACCACGCCATCGGGCACCAGGTACCACACGGGTCGGCCATTCGTCGCCCTCTCGCGCACGTCGGTGGAACTGATGGCCATGGCGGGAATCTCCACCAAGGACAGGCGCCCGGCGGCGACTTCCTGCGATAGCGGATCGTCGCTGCCCTCGTCACCCTTCGGCAGTTCATAGCCGGGGCGGGTAACACCCACGAAGTGCGCCAGGTCGAAGATCTTCTCCCAATCCCGCCAGGTCACGATCTTCTGCAGTGCGTCGGCGCCGGTAATGAAGAACAGCTCGGCCTCTGGGTACTGGGTGCGAATGTCCGCCAGGGTGTCCACGGTGTACGTATCCCCGCCGCGGTCAATATCCACCCGGGAGACCAAGAAACGGGGGTTCGAGGCTGTGGCGACGACCGTCATCAGGTAGCGGTCCTCCGCCGCAGAAACCTGCTTGTGCTTTTTCTGCCATGGCTGGCCGGTGGGCACGTAGATCACCACATCCAGGTCGAACAGGTCCGCGACCTCACTGCCGGCCACCAGGTGCCCGTTGTGGATGGGGTCGAACGTGCCGCCCATGATGCCAACCCGGGTGGGCTGTGTGGTGGTGTTCTGCACTGTTGATTCTGCCTTTTCTTTCTCCGGGCCGTCTGCGGTCTTTATATTGACTGCCGGAAGATTCTAGTCTGGGGATGTGTGGGCGTTCGATCGCCCAAATTATAGGTGAAACAGCAGGGAGTGTCCGATCTAGCGATGAGTACAAACGCGTGGGTTCCAAACCAGCACGGCGCATGGGCGATGCTCATTCTGCCAATCACCACAGGTCTGATCACCGCCGCCGTTATCGCTCCGTCCTACGGCAATCCGGTGCAGTGGTTGGCATTGACTTTTATGCCTCTGGCCTGGGTATTCGGCTACTTCACCTTCTTCGCTTTCGGCCTGTGGTTCAAGACCCGCGCCCCTGCCCGCCGTCGCGCATACCTCTGGCCTACGTTGACCTACGGTGCGCTCACAGCCATTTTCACCGTGATTGTGTTGTATCTGCAGCCCCGATTGCTGTGGTGGTGCGTGCCGTTCGTACCGCTGATTGCGGTAGCTCTGATGGAGGTCTTCAGGAGGCGCCCCCGCAGCCTCATCTCCGGTATCTCCACCACGGTGGCAAGCGCCCTAATGTACATCGTCGCTGTTTCGGCCAGCGGTTTTTCGATTCTGCCGTGGTTCTTCAGCGAGGCGCCCGTCGCAATTTGGGTAACCACCCTCGTCATCGGCTTGTACTTCACGGGCACGATTTTCTATGTGAAGACGATCATCCGCGAGCGGGATAATGCCCCCTTCGAGCGGGTTTCGCTGCGCTATCACCGCATCGCTTTGTTGATCACGCTCATCACCTCGATCGCGGCCGTTATCGACGGTGGCTATACCGCCAGCGGCCCACTGATGATCCTGGTGATGGCAGCCGCTGCCCTGCGCGCCAAAATGATCCCACCGATCGCCAAGGCAAACCCACGCGAGTGGACGCCCAAGAAGGTCGGCATGTGGGAAATACCGATGTGTCTGGTACTGGCGCTGGGTGCGAGCCTTACGCTCGTGGTGTAGCTGTTCTTTCTTTATGACGCCCACTTTTCAACTGGCAAAGTGAGCGCCATCGCCACACTTAGGGGCGAACCTGGCCTTCGCCGTTGATAACCCACTTGGTGCTCGTCAGCTCCGGCAGCCCCATCGGGCCGCGGGCGTGCAGCTTCTGGGTGGAGATACCGATCTCCGCGCCGAAGCCGAACATTTCTCCGTCTGTCCACGCGGTAGAGGTGTTGATGGAGACAGCAGCTGCGTCGACGTACTGCTCGAAGTAGCTGGTGGTCTTGTAGTCGCGGGCGGCAATACCCTCGGTGTGGCTGGTGCCATAACGGTTGATGTGGGCCACAGCCTCCTCCACGCCGTCGACGATGGCCACTGCAATGTCAAAGCTCAGGTACTCGTCGGTCCAGTCGGTTTCTTCCGCCTGGACGACGTCGTTGATCAGCGGATCCAGCTGCTTCTTCTCACCGTGCAGGGTCACACCGGCCTTCTGCAGTTCCTGTAGGACGTAGATTTTGTCCGGGTCCGGCAGGGCGGAATCCAGCAGTACAACCTCGGTGGCGTTGCAGACGGAGCAGCGGCGGGTCTTGCCGTTAATAACCAGCTTGGTGGCTTCCTCGATGTCCGCAGAGGAGTCGATGTAGAAGTGGCAGTTGCCCGTACCGGTCTCGATGGTGGGCACGGTAGCACCCAGCACCACTGCGTTGATCAGCCCAGCGCCACCGCGCGGGATAACCAGGTCTACTAGGCCACGGGCGGTAATCAGGTCCTGCACCGAGTCGTGAGTATCGCACGGTAGCAACTGGACTAGCTCACGCGGCAGGTTGTGGCTTTCAGCAACATCCTGCAGGATCTGCACCAACTTCTCGTTCGTGTGGCGGGCGGACTTGGAGCCGCGTAGCAGCGGCACGTTGCCGGACTTGATGGCCAGGCCGAAAGCATCGACCGTGACGTTGGGGCGGGCCTCGTAGACCATGCCCATCACACCCAGCGGCACGCGCACCTGCTTCATGCGCAGGCCGTTGGGGCGGGTGTGTCCGCGTACGATTTCGCCCACCGGATCCGATAGCCCGATGACCTGGCGCAGACCGCCGGCAATACCGGAAATTCGCTCGGTATCCAGGGCCAGGCGGTCCAGCAGGGAGTCGGCGAAGCCGCGCTCCTTGCCCGCGGCAATATCTTTTTCGTTGGCGGCGATGATGTCTGCCGCATTAGCCTCCAGCGCATCTGCCGCGTCAGCCAGCAGATCGTTCTTCTGCTGGGTGTTCAGCAGCAGCTGGGAACTGACCTCCTTGGCCTTTTTAGCCTTGGCTAGAACCTCGTCGCGTTCTGCCTGACGTTCCGGGGAAAGGGCGTTCTCTTTAGCTTCGTTGGAGTTTGTCATACCAACCCATGCTAGCGAATTAGCCCCTAAGCTGCGGCACGTTGTTGGAAACCTGAATACAGCATCGGTTCCTTGAGGGTAGTGTGACTTAAAGCACCACTTCCCCGAAGTTGAAGCATATTTTCATGAACTGCTTTGTCTTCGACTTTCGCAGAAAGGAATCCGAATGAGTGCCCTAGCAACAGGCGGCAGCTACCTTTTGGCTGCCGTTCTCGCCGGTGACGCATTGATCTCCGTCAAACCGCCTAAGTTCATACGCCGTTGCCTGGAGGGCGTTAAGTTTCCCGAAGATTGGTGGTGGACGCTGATCGCGATCAAGTCTCTCGCAGCCACAGGACTGGTTTACGGTGCGGCTACCGGCAACGCCTCAGTCGCGACAACCGTCTCAGTAGGTGTACTGGGCTATTTCCTTTCCGCAATCATCGCTCACATTAAGGCGAACTTCCTCGGATCAGAATTCTGGATCAACTGCCTGGGAATGACGGCTCTTAGCGCAGGCGTCCTCTCCTTTAATGCGAAGTCCATGTAGGGGCTTGCTTCACCACACAACGAAACCTCCGCATAGTTAACGTAGCTTGAGCCCTCCGGGAGACAAGGGCTCACTCCCTACTAGCCCCTAAGCTGCGCCCGGTTAGAGTAATGGGACATGTAGTCGGCGTGCACCACCGGCCTGCGGGCAAACTCCGGCAAGTCGGAGGTCGACTGGCCTATCAGGTCGTGCAGCATGGCGGAATCGTATGCCACCTCGCCACGGCCAACAATGTTGCCGTCCGGCCCGACCAGGTCCACCACGTCGCGCTGGGAGAAATCGCCCTCGACCTTGGTGATACCCACCGACAGCAGGGATTTGTGATTATCCGTCACGGCGCGCACCGCACCGGCGTCCAGGTGTAGCTGGCCATAAGAATCTGCGGCGTACAGCACCCAGAACTTCCATGCGCTCAGGCGATCCTGGTCCGGCCAGAAGCAGGTTCCTACCTCCGCGGTATCCAGGGCCGCGCCAATGTTCTCCGTGGACGTCAGTAGCACCGGCACACCCGCGCGGGAGGCTAGGCGGGCAGCCGATACCTTCGCCGCCATACCACCGGTGCCCAGGCGGCCACCGTCGCCTGCGGCCACGCCCTTCAGATCCTTGGAGGTTTTCACCTCAGCGATGAACTGGGCACCCGGTTCGGCCGGGTTGCGGTCGTACAGACCGTCCACGTCAGAGAGCAGTACGCAAGCATCAGCGAAGGCCAGGTGGCTTACCAAAGCGGCCAGGCGGTCGTTGTCGCCAAAACGCATCTCAGAGGTAGCAACCGTATCGTTCTCGTTGACGATCGGCACGGCCTTCAGCTGGCGCAAGCGGTCGATGGTTCGCTGGGCGTTGCGTGCGCGGTCGCGCTCTGCGGCGTCCGAAGCAGTAAGAAGAACCTGGCCGATAGTACGACCGTAACGGGCGAAGCTACGCGCCCACTCCTGAGCCAGCAGCACCTGTCCGACAGACGCGGCGGCCTGCTTGGTAGCCAGGTCGGTGGGGCGCTGGGCAAGCTCCAGAGGGCCCATGCCGCAGGCCACAGCACCGGAAGAAACGACGATGAGGTCGGTGTCGCGCGCCATGCGCGCCTCCAGCGCGTCGGCGATCATGTCAATCTGGTTCGGATCCACACGGCCGTCGTCGTCGGTCAGGGAGGAAGATCCGATCTTCACCACCAGGCGGCGGGCGTGAGCAATGTCCGCACGCACATCGGAATCGTGCCCCATCGCCGGATCGTCTTCGTCCGCCTCCGGTTCGGGAAACTCAATGGACGTCGCGGGCACCACTGGGCCCGGCTCGTGCACTGGCCTTTGCCCGTAGGTAGGCACGGGCGCGGCTAATTCGGGAGTCATCTCCCCCGGCCCTGCGTAGCTAAACGCGGACTGGGCTGAACTGAACTCTTTTTCGTCTGCAATGTCGGAATCGGAGGATGACATACACACTAGTATGCCAGCCCCGCTCCCGAGGTTGTGCAGATTGGTTCAACGTGGCTACCCCTGCCAGCGCTCGCGCTCTGCGACCTCCCCGTCGCCGAAATCGTTCTCGTCGATCAGGCCACGGCGGGCCTGCGAGGCACGCTTGCGCTCCTCCGGGGTAGCACGAGTGTTCTGCTCCAGGCGGATGTCGGTGCCGCGCCCACTGCGCATCACGTCCACACCGGCAGCGGTCTGCGGATCCCACTCGAAGGTGATCTCCCCGATCGTTACCTCGCTGCCCGCATCTGCGCCGGCCTTGTAAAGCGCTTCCTCCACGCCGGCCTTCGCCAGACGGTCGGCCAGGTAGCCCACGGCCTCGTCGTTTTCGAAGTCGGTCTGGCGGATCCAGCGTTCAATCTTTTCGCCGCGGACAATGAAGGCGTCCTCGGCGGACGGGTCAGCTTCCACCTCGAAGTCGGCGAACCGCCCGCCGGAGCGCTTGCGCAGCCCCTTCGGGGTAATCACCTGCGCGGGCTTCTCCTCCACCGGGTTGGCCTTGCGGTGTGCCTTCACAATGTCCAGCAGCGCGTACTTCAGCTCGTCCAAGCCCTTGTGCGCCACGGTGGAGATGCGGAAGATCGGCCAGCCGAACTCCTTGAGTTCCTCCTCCTGCAGGTCGGCCATGTCGGCGGCATCCGGTACGTCCATCTTGTTCAGGATGATCACACGCGGGCGCTCGCGCAGGTCGCCCAGCCCGGAATCGCTCGCCAGTTCCTCCTGGTAGTTGGCTAGCTCCTTTTCCAAGGCCTTGATGTCCGCGACCGGATCGCGGTCTGCCTCCAGCGAGGCGGCGTCCACCACATGGGCCAGAACGGCGGTGCGCTCGATGTGGCGTAGGAAGTCCAACCCCAGGCCCTTGCCTTCGCTAGCGCCGGGGATCAGACCCGGCACGTCGGCGACGGTGAACACCTCGTGGCCAACGTTGACCACACCCAGGTTCGGCACCAGGGTCGTAAACGGGTAGTCCGCGATCTTCGGCTTCGCAGCCGACAGCACGGAAATCAGCGAGCTCTTACCTACCGACGGGAAGCCCACCAGGCCGACGTCTGCCATGGACTTGAGTTCGAGGATGACGTCCTTTGCCTCGCCAGGTTCACCCAGTAGCGCGAAGCCCGGGGCCTTCCTGCTTTTGGACGCCAACGCTGCGTTTCCCAACCCGCCGTGTCCGCCCGCGGCGACGATCATCCGCGTGCCCTTGCCTGTTAGGTCGGCAACCGCCTCACCCTTGGAGTTAAGCACCACGGTGCCCTCCGGCACTTGGAGTACGAGGTCTTCCCCGCGCGCACCGTGTCGGTGATCGCCGGCGCCGTTGTTGCCGCGCTGGGCCTTGATGTGCGGGTGGAAGTGAAAGTCCAGCAGGGTGTGTACCTGCGGGGATACTTCCAGGATGATGTCTCCACCGTGGCCGCCGTTTCCGCCGTCGGGGCCGCCGAGGGGGACGAACTTTTCGCGGTGGACGGAGGCGCAGCCGTGGCCGCCGTCACCGGCCTGCAAATGCAGCACTACGCGATCAACGAACTGTGGCATGGCTTTCCTTTCGCCCCAATTAAATCTTCGGGTTCCGAGTCTATCGGCTATTCGGACATCAGCCTAAAGTGCGCACTCCTTTGGCATACACGGGGCGCAGGTGAGGCATAGACGGTCGAAAGAGCACCCCCTCCCTTTCAACCACAATCACCATGAACTATAGTTAGCCTACCCTTGCTCCTATAAGGCTAGGCTAACCTTTTGATCGAGGTTGGCCTTCTGAACACACCCCTCACACAAAGGAATAACTATGCGTTTTTCTCCGCTACGCAAAGCCTGCGTGGCTGTAGTTGCAGCAACCGCCACCTTGGGCCTCGCAGCCTGTGGCGCAGCCGGCACCAGCAACTCCGAAAGTTCCGATGGCGCCAACGGATCCGGTAACGCCGTTACGATCACCGACGTGACCGGTCGCCAGGTCCACCTTGATTCGCAGCCGAAAAAAGTCCTTCTCGCAGAAGGCCGCGGACTGTTTGCCACCTCGCTGCTGAACAAAGAAAACCCAACGGAAAACGTGGTGGCCATCGGCTCCGATCTGCACAAGGCAGCTCCGTCCTACGAGGCGAAGCTCTCTGCGGTGCATAAGCAGTACAACGACCTGCCGACGGTGGGCAACATCGCCAAGGGTGACGTCAGCGTGGAGGCACTGCTTTCCCACAAGCCGGACATCACCGTCCTCTCCCTGGACCACAAAAAGGCCGCTGAGGAATCCGGTCTACTGAAGAAGATGGATCAGTCCGGCCTGAAATACGTGTTCAGCGATTTTCGGCAGAAGCCGCTGGAGAACACCACGAAGACAATCGCCATGTACGGCCAACTTTTCGGCAAGGAAGATAAGGCGAAAGAATTCAATGACTTCTACGACAGCAAGGTAAAAGACATCACTGACCGTGTCAGCGCGGCTAAGAACAAGCCAAAGACTCTGGTATGGCGGGCAGCCGGCATGAAGGACTGTTGTTCCACTGTGAAGGATTCCAACCTTGGTGACCTCGTCAATGCCGCCGGCGGCAAGAACATGGGCGATGAGTTGTTGGATACCGAATCCGGTGACCTCACTGCAGAAAAGATCCTTGCTGAACAGCCCGAGCAAATCATCGCAACCGGCGGTTCCTGGGCCAAGGATCCGGACGAGCCAGAGGTGCTGCCCCATGTCGAGCTCGGTTATCGCGCTCAGCCTGCTACTGCAGAAAAGACCCTCAAGGGGCTTCTTTCGACGCCAGGTTTCACCGCCCTAAAGGCTCCGAAGAAAGGAAACCTGCACGCTGCCTACCACCAGTTCTACGACTCCCCGCTCAACGTGTTCGCCCTAGAGCAATTCGCCCAGTGGCTACACCCGGAGCTGTTCCAGGATGTTGATGTGGAACGCGATTTCGCAGACTTCCACAAGCAGTGGATGCCTTTTGAGTACTCCGGAACGTTCTTCACTTCCGCCAAGAGCTAACCCCAACCGAGAAGAAGTTCGATGTCTCAGCTTGTAACCCCAACCTCATCCCCTGCCACTAGCACTCCCGATTCAGTCGGCCCCACCGATCCAGATGACTCAGTCGATGCACGCGCGGCCACTGGTGACGTCATAGCGGATTATCGCCGTCAATCCCGGCGCAAGATCCTGGCCATTATGGTCCTGACACTTGGCGCCTTAGTGGCCTTCACCGTCGCGACCGTTGTCGGCCCGATTAACCTCAGCTGGGCAGAACTCTGGAATGGACTGTTCAACCCCAACGGTGTGGACGAAACTACCCGCACGGTGTTGTGGAACCTGCGCCTGCCGGCCGCGGGCATGGCGGTTCTCATTGGGGCAGGACTTTCCTTGTCTGGCGCCCACATGCAGACCATCCTGGACAATCCCCTCGCAGAACCCTTCACTTTGGGTATTTCCGCAGCAGCAGCCTTTGGAGGTGCCGCCTCCATCGTGTTGGGCTGGACGGTGCTGAGCAACCCACAATTCAATCTCGCCGCTATGGCGTGGGTGGCGGCCTTGGTTGCGGTGTTCGTTGTGGCAGGCGCCGCAGTGTGGCGGGGAGCCAGTGCGGAATCGATGATTCTGCTGGGAATCGCTCTGGTCTTTCTTTTTCAGGCGATGCTTTCCCTTATGCAATACAGCGCCACCACTGAGGCCTTACAGCAGATTGTCTTCTGGACGATGGGCTCGCTGCAGCGAGCGAACTGGACGTCTAACGCCATCCTCCTGGGAACCCTGGCTATAGCAATCCCCTTCACGGTTGTGAATTCTTGGAAGCTCACCGCGCTCCGGCTAGGCGACGACCGAGCCGCAGCTTTGGGAATCAACGTCCAACGCCTGCGCGTGACCACGCTGGTTGTTGCATCCCTGCTGGCTGCCAGTGCGGTGGCTTTTGCTGGCGTGATCGGATTTATTGGCCTGGTAGGCCCTCACGTCGCGCGAATGCTGGTAGGCGAAGATCAACGGTACTTCGCCCCGGCCTCCATGGCCGCCGGTGCGCTATTGCTGTCTGCTGCCCATGCGGTTTCCATCACGATTGTTCCAGGTGTCGCGGTCCCCATAGGCATCATTACGTCCCTGGTGGGCGTGCCGTTCTTCCTGATCCTAATCTTCGCCCGCCGACGCACCATCTGGAGGTCTTAAGCATGCTCGCTCTGGAAGATATTCACGTCCACTATGGCAAGCACTCGGTGCTGAAGGGAGTTACCGCTACCGGATTCACGCCAGGCAGCATCACAGGCCTGCTAGGGCCGAACGCTGCTGGTAAGTCCACCCTGGTGAAGACGATCGCGGGGATACAGGGGGCGTCATCAGGCACCTGCCACATCACCCACAACGGCGAAGCACTAACCGGCAGTGCGCGGCGCGAAGCTATCGGCTATGTGCCGCAAGATCTGCTGTCGAGTGCGTCGCTCACGGCGTTCGAGTCGATCCTTGTGGCTGCGCGCCGATCCTCGTCGGCGCAGGTCAACATCAACGGCACTAGCCCAGCTAAAGCCGCACAGGAGCGAGCCGCCGCGGTGATGGACAGGCTCGGGATCACTCATCTGGCTTCGCGCCACGTCCATCAGCTTTCGGGCGGGCAACGCCAGTTGGTTGCCGTCGGACAGATGTTGGTACGCGAGCCGGAGGTTCTGCTTCTCGACGAGCCAACCTCGGCGTTGGACCTGCGGCACCAAGTCGAATTGTTGCAACTCATTAGTCGCGAAGTGCGCCGGAACGATTCGATGGCGCTGATTGCGATTCACGACCTGAACTTGGCTGCTCGCTACTGCGACCGGCTGATTGTGCTGCACCAGGGGTGCCTAAAGGCGCAAGGACAGCCCGCGGAGGTGCTTACTCCGGATCTGCTTGAGGAAGTCTACGGCCTGCGGGCCAAAGTGCTCGATGATGACGGCACACCCGTCATCTGCCCGGTAGAGGAGTAAGCCCGCCCTCCCTGGTGGCTTTTGGTGGTTTGTGCACCGGGAGGGCATGTCAAAATAAAAAATCCAGTGCACGCATCCGCTGCGTCCACTGGATTCTTGTGGTTTTGAGGCTAGTGCCTAAAAGGCGCTAGAAGCTTAGGCCTCTACTGCCTCGTCCTCGACGATGTTCACCACGCGACGACGGCGCTTGGTGGCGAACTGGACGGCGCCGGCCTTCAGGGCGAACAGAGTGTCGTCACCACCGCGGCCAACGTTAACGCCCGGGTGGAAAGAGGTACCACGCTGGCGGATCAGGATCTCGCCGGCCTTGACCTGCTGGCCGCCGAAGCGCTTCACACCGAGACGCTTGGACTCGGAGTCACGGCCGTTGTTGGAGCTAGATGCACCCTTCTTGTGTGCCATTAGTCTCTCCCTCCTTAAGGAAGAAAATCGAAGTGTCTCGGTAGTTTACTTGATACCGGTGACCTTCAGAACCGTGAGGGTCTGACGGTGGCCGTAGCGGCGCTTGTAACCGGTCTTGTTGCGGTAGTGCATGCCGCGGATCTTCGGTCCGCGAACGTGCTCCACGATCTCAGCGTTGACATTTACAGATGCCAGCTTGTCACCGGTGGTGACGTTTGCGCCATCGACGACGAGAACCGGGGTGAGAGCCACGGACGAACCCGGCTCACCCTCGATCTTCTCGACCTTGACGAGGTCACCTTCGGCAACCTTGTACTGCTTTCCGCCGGTCTTGACGATCGCGTACATGTAGGGCTACCCCTTTATTTCTCTAATCGGCTCAGGCAGCCCCCTGCGGGAAGGAAGCATCCTGACTGTTACTTTTGCTTAGCTGCGTTCGTTCCCCCAAAAATGCCCGGGGCACTTCTGTGCACACTGTGCGAACGCACCCTGCTGGAAGCTGGTGCACTCGCGCAGTCCCCGGCGACGCGCGCGTTAAGGCTGGTCACCGGCGGAACGAACAGCGACTGGTTAAGACTACCCGGTCAGGGGGCTAAAAACCAAATCCCTTCGCTTTCGCTCGGAACTAGTTCGTCTTGCGCACCACTCGCCGACGCCGGCCGCGCGAACGGGTGTTCTTGGTCTTGTTCTCGGCGCTCTTTTCGGCGCCCTTCTCGGCACTCTTGTCGTCACTATTTTTTGTGACGCCGAAGTCCTCCGGCCGTGGGGCAAAGTCAGACTTGGAGTTGCCCCGTGTCTGCCGCTTCCGGCGTGGAGATTCCTCGAACTCGCGCTTGGCTTCCTCGTACCTGGATCGGTTAGCGGAGGAAGAGTTGGCGTCCCGATCCGAAGAAGAACGAACACTGCGCGCGCCGGTGTCCGTCGAGCGCACCACGCGGCGGCGACGGCGAGACCTAGTGTTCGCGGTCTTATTCTGCTCCGGGCGCTCGGCGTTGTTGGCTGCCGAAGGCTCGTCCGGATCCTCCTGGGCGGAGCGCTTGCGGGCGTTGGCGACGATGCTGTCGATGTCACTGTTAGACGCCTTGGAGTTGCGACCCTGTCGCTCTCGCTCCGCGGCCTGGGCGGCGTGCGGGTTGCCGCGGCGGACTACGCGGCGGACTCGACGGCGAGTGCCCTGCTGAGGCTTATCATTCTGAGCTTCGCTCTTCTTGGGCTCACTTTGCTGGGACTGTTGCTGGGACTGCTTGTCCTCGCGCTGCGTGTGCTTGTCCTCGCGGTGTGCTCGTTTATCCTCGCGGTGGTTCCGCTCCGAGTCCTTGCCCTGGTTCCGGCTCTTGGCCTGGTTCTGGTTCCTGCCCTGGTTCTTAGCCTGCTGGCGCTCCTTGCGGTGCCCGTGGTCGCGTCGCGGCTCCGGATCCTTCTGCTCCACCGGGTCCGGATGCATGATGAATCCGCGGCCATCACAGGCCTCACACGGGGTGGAGAAGGTCTCCAGCAGCCCGGTGCCGAGGCGCTTGCGGGTCAGCTGCACCAGGCCCAGCGATGTCACCTCGCCCAGCTTGTGGCGCGTGCGGTCGCGGCCCAGGAACTCTGACAGGCGGCGCAGCACCAGATCCTGGTTCTGCTGCAGCAGCATGTCGATGAAGTCCACGACGATCATGCCGCCGATGTCGCGCAGGCGCAGCTGGCGGACGATCTCCTCGGCCGCCTCCAGGTTGTTCTCCGTGACCGTGGCCTCGAGGTTGCCACCGCTGCCCACGAAGGAGCCGGTGTTCACGTCGATGACCGTCATGGCCTCGGTGTGGTCGATGATCAGGTAGCCGCCCGATGGCAGCCACACCTTGCGGGCCATGGCCTTTTCCAGCTGCTGGTCCAGGTCCAGCGGCGCGAAGGCATCCTGGCCGTCGTGCTTGCCACGGTTCCACTTGTTCACGCGATCCATCAGTTCCGGGGAGGTCCGGCCCAGGTAGTCGCGCACGGCCTGCCAGGACTTATCGCCGTCGATGATCAGCTCAGTGAAGTCCGCGTTGAAGACGTCGCGCACAACCTGGATCAGCATGTTCGGCTCTTCGTAGAGCGTCACCGGCTTGGAGCCCTTGGAGTTGCGCTCCTTGTTCTCTAGCTTCTGGATCTCCTGCCAACGCTTCTCCAGGCGCTGCACGTCCTCGGTGATCTGCTCTTCCGTCGCGTTCTCCGCGGCGGTGCGGATGATTGCGCCGCCATCGCCAGTGATGACCTCGCCCAGGATGTCCTTCAGGCGCTTGCGCTCGCCCGCGGGGAGCTTGCGGGAAATACCGGCAGTCGTGCCCGCCGGGAAGTACACCAGGTAGCGGCCGGCGAAGCTAATGCGGTTGGTCAGGCGCGCACCCTTGTGGCCGATCGGATCCTTCAGCACCTGCACCAGAATCTGGTCGCCCGGGCGCAGCGCCTGGTCGATCTTACGGTTCTTGGAGTGCAGGTGCGGCGAACGCCAGTCCATCTCGCCTGCGTACAGCACGGCGTTACGGCCCGTGCCGATGTCCACGAAGGCGGCCTCCATGCTGCCCAGCACGTTTTGCACGCGGCCCAGGTACACGTTGCCGATCAGCGACTGGTGCGTCGCATCCGCTACGAAGTGCTCGACCAGCTGGCCATCTTCGACCACGCCGACCTGCGTCATCATGCCCTTGTGGTCGGTGCGCTCCGAGTCGCGGACGATCATCGTGCGCTCCACGGACTCGCGGCGCGCCAGGAACTCGGCGCGGGTGATGGCCTTGTAGTTCTTGTCGCGGTTCTTCGCCCGCCAGCGGCGCTGCGATTCGAGGCGGGTGGAGCCCTTCATCTTCACCGGCTCGTCCACCAGATCTTCGGTGGCGCGCTCGGCCGGGTGCAGATCCTCGGGCGCGACGTTCTTCGCGGGGGTCTCTTCCGGTGCGTCACCGCGGTCGTTGTTGCGTTCGCCCTTTTCTTGTGACGCCCGCTCCTCCGCCCGGCGCGCACTTCCCACGCGGCGTACGACTCGGCGGACTCGGCGGCGGCGCACCGGCTTCGGCACGGAGTTCTCTTCCTGAGCTTTCTCCTCCTGCAGCTCCTGCGCTGCCTCCTTTACAGCAGGCTTTGCCGCCTTCTTCGTAGAACGCTTGGCAGTTCGCTTGGCCGACTTTTTCTCTGACTTCTCAGCAACCTCCTCGGCAGGCTGCCCCACCTGCTCGTTCTCCTCAGCGGGCTTCTCCTCGGCAGGCTCGGCGGACTTCTTGGCGGCCGTCTTCGTCTGCTTCTTCGCCGACTTCTTCGCAGTCTTCTTTGCCGTCTTCTTGGTGGCCTTTTTTGCCGTCTTCTTCGCAGGTTTCTTGGCTTCCTTCTTCGGCTCCTCAGCTGCAGAATCCTCAGCAGCCGAAACCTCGGAAGCTTCCGCCTCCGCAGGCTTCTTGTCTTCCTGAGATGGTTCAGAGTTGGCACTGAGGGCGTCCAAAACAGAAAAGACCTGCGCCTGAGTCAGCGACGAGGCCGTCTTCTTCCCCTCAATGCCGTGGTCCGCCAGAATGGCCAGGAAGTCCGTCGCGCGGATCCCCAACTGCTTGGCAACAGTGTGGACGCGAACCTTCTCCCCCACACTCTCTCGATCAATTTTCGCAGCCTGAGCTGCAATTTCCGGGCTGGTAGTCGCCACGAAATCTCCTTTTAAAGTCTTCAAAGTTTTCCTGATCGCCATGCCGCATCGTCGTTGTGGGCATCCGATCTGTCCCCCATTGTCTCATATCACTGCATATCCATCCGACAACCCATCCGACAACCCTGTGCTAAAGCGCCCGGCTGTTACGCTGAACGCTATGCCCACCCCCTCGTCGCCCTCCGTCGCCTTTGACCAGACAGTGCTCAACGATGTCCAAAACGGCATGCGTCCCAGCAAAGCTGCGCAGTTTGTGATTTCGCTGATTTTCGGACTGATGTTGTTCATCCTCTGCGCGCCAGTCAACGGACCGTTGCCGGCGCTGGGGATCCTCGTCACTGCCGTCCTGGCCTGCGTCGTGTGGTGGCGCTACCTGCGGCGAAGCGGCGTGCGAGGCAACGACTACTCCCCTATGAAGACAGACGCCGAAGCCGCCCGCACCCCTTTTAGCTGGAAGGAGGAAGGCCGCCTAGTACTGGTGCTTGCGCTTGTTTTCGGACTCTCGCAGGCCGCAAGCATGTTTAGCGGCCAAGCCAGGTGGGGCTTCGCCGCTATTGCCGCCCTGATCACCGTTGGGTTGATGTACTGGGTCGTTACTTTTGACGCCTGGCGCCCCGCCCGCTACACCGACCCGAAGAAGCTGGGGCAGGATATGGAGATTGAGAACCCCACCGAGTGGCTGCAGGCATTCCTCTACTGCCGCCGCTGCGTCCCGGGCGGGCTGCAGATCCTGAGCGACACCTTGAAGGAGGATCTGTCGCACTACGGCTGGACCGCTCACAGCGTGAACGAGGCACTGGACAAACTGGTCAAACAAGGCAAGGCCGTGACGATCCGGGAGCTGCGCTCGGCCGATGGAGCGCGGAAATGGGTCACGCTGACGGAGGAAGGCTCGCAAGACTTCCAGGCACGCCACGGCGGCTAACCCTTAAAGCCCCGGATATACGCCCCGGATACGCAAAAACCGCGGACGCGCTGCGCCCGCGGTTTACTTGTCCAGCCTTCTTACAGGTTCGGGAACCAGATGCCGATTTCGCGCTCTGCGGACTCCGGGGAGTCGGAGCCGTGCACAACATTCTCGCCAACAGTCAGGGCGAAGTCGCCGCGGATGGTGCCCGGGGTGGCCTTCTCCACCGGGTGGGTGCCGCCGGCCAGCTGACGCCAAGCGGCGATAGCGGACTCGCCCTCAACGATGCCTGCAACCAGCGGAGCGGAGGTGATGAAGTCCACCAGCTCGCCGAAGAAAGGCTTGTCAGAGTGCTCAGCGTAGTGCTTCTCCGCGGTCTCGCGGTCAGCGGTACGCAGGTCCAGCTCCACGAGCTTCAGACCCTTCTTTTCAATGCGGGAGATAATTTCGCCCACGTGGCCGTTCTTAACACCGTCGGGCTTAATCAGAATCAGAGTGCGTTCAGTCATGCCAGTGATTCTACACGTGGCGTCACCGCACCACAGTGCTGCAACGCCTCGGCGCTACACGCGATTGCGGATCTGATTCATCAGCGCGTAGGCACGGTCACCCGGGCATGCGGTCGCAGTTGAGACGTCACCCCAGTCACGGTGGCCGGTGATCGTGCGGCGGGTCAGGTTCAGGCGGGCCGCGTTGTTCACGTAGCGCACGTGGCCACGCGGATCCAGGCCCAGCCCACGGCACAGGTGGCCGAGAACGCGCACCAGAGAGTTGATGGCGGCGGGGGTAGGAGCCTGCTGCATGAAATTACCCAGCAAGCACACGCCGATGTTGCCATCGTTCGCGTTGTACACGTGGCCTGCGGTGACGGACATGGGCGATGCGCCCAGGCTGCCAGATTGGAAGACCGCCTGGCCATCCGTGCCGGTAGTGCGCCCCTGGAACACGGTGCCATCCGGGGCGATCAGCAGGTGGTAGCCGATGTCGCCCCAGCCGCGCCCACCGTTCGCCCGGGAGGCGTGGAAGGCGTAGATGCTGCGGACGTTCGCAGCGTAGTCGCCGTTGGCAGGGGTGGCCATCGCCGTGTGGTGCACAGTGATGAGCTGCGCGCGGGTGAAGCGGGGAGTCCACCCCATCAGCGACTCGTTGGCGCCCCACTCGCGGCGGGAAACCACTCGCAGGCCGTTGATCACGTTCGCACCACCGATACCAGCGCCGCCACCTGGAGTCGGAGCACCCGGGTTGGCCAGGCCACTGGACTGCAGGATCCCGGCGATGGTGCCCGCCAGCGCAAGTGAACCAACCACGGCCGCAGCTCCGGTTTCCAGACTGCTTTGCAGCTCAGCCGGGTTTGAGGGCAAGTCCATCGGTGCAGCATAGGGCGCAATGCCCGCTCCGAAGATCTGCTCTTCCTGCCCCTTCGGAGCCTCCACAATATGGAGGAACAGGCGCGTCGCCGAGTCGTTAACCTCGCCGGGCAGCCACACGGCAGTGGCACCCTCGGGCAGGTCTACGGGCTCGGACTTCAGTTCGGAATCATCGTCCTCGCGGTCGTGAGCCTCGGGCTGGACCACGCGGTCTTCGGTGCGGCCACCAGGGAACTCGAAGCGCAGGGTCGCCTGCGTGCCCTCGGTCGCTGCGGGTGCAAAGGTGATCGTGAGGTACCCGGCGCCTCCGGGTAGCTCGCCCTTTTGGTTGACGCCGATTCCCGTTCCGGTAAAACCCTCCGGCTCGGCAGAGTTCAGGGCGCCGGCAGCTCCGGCGGGATCTGCACCGGGGAGTGCGTCGTCAGCGGAGGAGAAGACCCCCATGTTGTTGCGGTTGGCAAAGAGGAGGGAGCCACCAACGGCGGCCCCCAGGGCGGTGGAAGAACGGAAGAATGCACGGCGCGTTAACGTCATGCACCGGATAGTAAACCACATTCGGGGGTAGCGGGAGGCTTACCCC
Organism: Corynebacterium jeikeium; assembly: GCF_000738175.1. Classification (GTDB taxonomy): domain Bacteria; phylum Actinomycetota; class Actinomycetes; order Mycobacteriales; family Mycobacteriaceae; genus Corynebacterium; species Corynebacterium jeikeium_C. Next base: position 75,109 of record NZ_JFCH01000025.1, read on the forward strand.
TATTTAAGGGTATTCCCAGGTGAGTGTTGCTGGTGTTAAAGGCGGTGCGAATGTGGCGTCATGAAGACTAGTCAGCGGGGGTAGCCGGGCGCCGCACGTTACCTTCCTCATCGAGGTGCTGCGAGGGCAGCAGGCCGCGCTCCATGCGGCGCATCAGGTTGGATCGCAGGTGGTAGATGTACCACCAGCACAGGGCGAAGATCACGCCCATCGCCCCCATCGCCGGGTGCACGATAAAGCCCGCGATGGCCAGCACCTGCAGGGCAATGTTCAGCCAATCGGCCCACTTGGCTTTCTGCAGGAAGGCGGCGACGATCATCGCAATCCCCAGGCCGATCACGTAGGCCATATTGAAGGTCGTGGCGGAAGCACCGGCATCCACCCGGGTGATGACGGTCAGCACCAGCAGGATCACGATGGCTTCCATGATGTGCGTTCCGGCCATCACGCCGCGCAGCCCCTTCATCGGATCGTTCGCCGGGGTCTGGCCGGGGCCCAGCGGACCGTACTCGCCCTGTCCACTGCCCTCGCCAGCCTTACTGCGGTTGTCCGGGTTCTGTGCCACGATTGTGCAGCTCCTTGGTAGTTCTTCCGTTTGAAAATTCTTCCGGCGCCTACGCCGGTTCCTTGCCGAACAGCGTACGGGCTTCCCCGGCCGTCACCACTGAGCCGGTGATTAGCACACCCGCGCCGGACAGCACGCCGTCCTCGTCATCCTCGGCCAGTTGGGTGGCGATCTCCACTGCTCCAGGCAGGTTCGCTGCTACGTGCACGCGCTCTTCGCCGAAGGCATCCCGCGCGTACTCGGCCAGCACGTCGACCGGCAGAGCGCGCGGCGAGTTCACCTCAGTTACCACGATCTCGTCCATCACTGGCTCCAGGGCGGCCAGGATGCCGCGGGCGTCCTTGTCCCCCAGCACTCCGACCACACCGACCAACCGACGGAACTCGAAGTCGCGGTCGATGGCCGCCGCCAGGGCCTTCGCCCCGTGGGGGTTGTGTGAGGCGTCGATAAACACGCTCGGGGTAGAGCGCACGCGCTCCAGTCGGCCGGGCGAAGCGACAGAGGCGAAGCCCTCCCGCACCGTGTCCACGTCCAGCTGCCGCTCGGCGCCGGCCCCGAAGAACGCCTCCACAGCTGCCAGGGCCACGGCGGCGTTGCGCGCCTGGTGTTCGCCGGAGAGCGGCAGGAAGATGTCTGTGTACTCGCCGGCCAGTCCGCGGATGGTCACAGTCTGCCCGCCCACGGCGATCTGGCTGGAGAGCACGCCGAACTCACTGCCGGCGCGGGCGACGGCGGAATCCTTCGCCACGGCCTCCTCCAGCAGCACGCGCATCGCCGCTGGCTCCTGCTCGGCGACAACGGTCACGTTATCTGGTGGGGTGAGCAGATCGTCGGCATCCCAGCGGGCCTTGATAATCCCCGCCTTCTCGCCCGCGATGTCCTCTAGCGTGTCGCCCAGGTAGTCCGTGTGGTCCAGCCCGATCGGGGTGATCACGGCAACGTCGGAGTTCACCACGTTCGTCGCGTCCCAGCGTCCGCCCATGCCGGTTTCTACCACAGCAACGTCCACCGGTGCGTCGGCGAAGGCCGCGTAGGCCATGGCCACCAGCACTTCGAACTTGCTCATCTGCGGGCCGCCTTCGGCCTGGCTCTTCGCGTCCACCATTTCCACCATCGGCTGAATATCGCGCCAGGTGTCCACGTAGTCGCGTGGGTGGAGCGGCTTGCCGTCGATGGCGATGCGCTCAGTGACGAGCTGCAGGTGCGGACTGGTCGTCCGCCCGGTGCGACGGTGGAATGCGCGCATCAGCGATTCGATCATTCGCACCACGGAGGTTTTGCCGTTGGTTCCCGCCACGTGGATCACCGGAAACGCCCCCTCCGGGTGGCCGAGCAGGTCCATCAGCATTTCGACGCGCTCGAGCGTCGGGTCGATCTTGGTTTCCGGCCAGCGCTGGTTCAGCTCCGCATCGACCTCGGCCAGCGTGGCAAGATCCTCGGGCGTAATGGGACGTTCTTGTACGGACGCCACCTCGGGCTCATCCGCCCCCACACCGTCGATAGGCAGGGCTAGGCCTGCCTCGTCGAGCGTGACCTCTTCCGGGTAGCTATCCCCGACCTTGTCCTCGGTGAACTTGTCGTCGGTCATGCCTTCGGCAGGCCTTCCAGGCGGGCAGTGATGCGCTCGAATTCCTCCTGTGCGACGCGCTGGCGCTCGCGGATTCCTTCGACGACCTTCTCCGGAGCCTTGGCCAGGAAGTTTTCGTTACCCAGCTTCTTCGCCGCGTTGTCCAGCTCCTTCTGAGCTGCCGCGAGGTCCTTCTCCAGGCGCTTGCGCTCCGCGGCAACGTCGACGGTGCCGGAGGTATCCAGCTGCACTGCGATGGTTGCCTGGGACAGGCGCACCTCGATGGACGCAGTCTCCGCGAAGCCTTCCTCCGGGGTTTCCAGGCGCACCAGGGAGCGCACGGCCTCTTCGAAGTCGGCCAGGTCGGCGGCGGCGAAGTCCAGGGCAGCGGGCACCTTCTGGGAGGGCTTAACGCCCTGGTCGCTGCGGAAGCGACGGAGCTCGGTGACCAGCTTGTCCACGTCCGCCATGCGGCGTACCGCATCGGCATCGGTCTGCGACCCACCGTTGGTGAGGTCGGCGGTCGGCCAGTCGGCGGTAACCAGAGAATCGGAGTAGCCCTCTTCCCCATCGGTCAGTGCCTTCCACAGCGTCTCGGTCACGAAAGGCATGGCCGGGTGCAGCAGACGCAGTACCGCGTCCAGCACGCGTCCCAGCACGATCTGGGTGCTGATGCCCCGTTGGACCTGTTCCTCCGTGGCGCTATCCCAGTCGCGCGGGATCTGCACCTTGGCGATCTCCAGGTACCAGTCGCAGAACTCGCCCCAGGCGAAGCGGTACAGGTTCTCGTTCGCCAGGGAGAACTCGTAGCGGTCCAGCGCGTCGTCTACCAGCTGGCGGACCTCTTCCAGGCGGTCCAGGATCCAGCGGTCGGCATCCGTCAGGGTCTCGCGGGCGGGCAGCTCGCCCACACGCGCGCCGTTCATGAGGGCGAACTTGGTGGCGTTGTATAGCTTGGTGGCGAAGTTGCGGGAGGACTGCGCGGCATCCTCGCCCACCGGCAGGTCGGAGCCAGGGTTGGCGCCGCGCGCCAGGGTGAAGCGCAGCGCATCTGCGCCGTAGTCGCGCACCCAGTCCATCGGGTCGATGCCATTGCCCAGGGATTTGGACATCTTGCGGCCGTGCTCATCGCGCACCAGACCGTGCAGGAAGATGTCCTCGAACGGGATCTGCGGGCGCCCGTCCTTTCCCTCTCCGAGCACATCTTTGGTGTGCTTAGAGGCGAAGGTAGCGAACATCATCATGCGGGCCACCCAGAAGAACAGAATGTCGTAGCCCGTCACCAGCACGCTGGTTGGGTAGAACTTCTCCAATTCCGGGGTCTTCTCCGGCCAACCCATCGTGGAGAACGGCCACAGGGCGGAGCTGAACCAGGTGTCCAGCACGTCCTCATCTTGGCGCCAGCCCTCGCCCGTCGGGGCTTCGTCGTCCGGGCCGCAGCACACGATTTCGCCGTTCGGGCCGTACCAAATTGGAATGCGGTGGCCCCACCACAGCTGACGGGAAATGCACCAGTCGTGCATGTCGTCCACCCAGTCGAACCAGCGCGGTTCCTGGGAGGATGGGTGAATCACCGAGTCGCCGGAGCGGATCGCATCGCCCGACATCTTCGCCAGCTCGTCAACCTTGACGAACCACTGCTCGGACAGGCGCGGCTCCACGGCCTCCTTGGAGCGCTCGGAGTGGCCCACGCTGTGCACGTAGGGGAACTTGCGGGCCACGATGCGCCCCTGCTCCTCCAGCGCCAGGCGGATTTTCTCGCGCGCCTCGTAGCGCTCCATGCCATCGAACTCAGTGCCGGTGTTCGCAATGTGGCCGGTCTCGTCCATGATCACCGGCATCGGCAGGTCGTGGCGCTGACCCATCGCAAAGTCGTTCGGGTCGTGCGCCGGAGTGATCTTCACCGCGCCAGTACCGAACTCCGGGTCCACGTAGTCGTCGGCCACCACGATCATCTGCCGGTCCGGCAAGAACGGGTGCGGCAGGGCCTTGCCCACCAGATCCGCGTAGCGCTCATCCTCCGGGTGCACGGCAACAGCCACGTCGCCCAGCATCGTCTCCACACGAGTGGTCGCCACGACCACGTGCGGCTCGGAATCGTCCAGCGAGCCATAGCGGATGCTCACCAGCTCGCCCTCGTCGTCGGAGTACACAACCTCGATGTCGGAGATCGCCGTCTGCAGCACCGGGGACCAGTTCACCATGCGATTCGCGCGGTAGATCAGACCGGCGTCAAAAAGCTCCTTGAACATCGTCTGTACAGCGCGGGACAGACCATCGTCCAAGGTAAACCGCTCGCGCGACCAATCCACGGAATCACCGATGGCGCGCATCTGGCGCTGGATCACGCCACCGTACTGGTCCTTCCACTCCCAGACCTTCTCCACGAAATCCTCGCGACCGTAGTCGAAGCGGTCCTTGCCCTCAGTTTCCTTCAGGCTGGCCTCGACCTTCGTCTGCGTGGCGATGCCCGCGTGGTCGGAGCCGGGCAGCCACAGGACCTCGAAGCCCTGCATGCGCTTGCGGCGGGCCATCGCATCCATCAGCGTGTGGTCCAGCGCGTGGCCCATGTGCAGCTGGCCGGTCACATTCGGCGGCGGCAGCACAATGCTGAAGGGCGGCTTGTCGCTGGAAGGATCGGCCTTAAAATAGCCGGAATCCACCCATCCCTGGTAGAGGTTTTCCTCTACTGCGGCGGGATCCCATGCCGCGGGTAGCTGTGCCGAACGGTCGGCACCAATCGGGTTAGAGCCATTTGCCTTAGAACTGGAGTCACTCACGTCTGCCAAGTCTAGTAGACGGCCCAGACAGGGCATACACCCCGCCTACTACCTGCCTGCAACTCACTCACCCACTGCGCATTTACATCTCGAGCGCCGCCCGCAACACACCGGCAGCCTCGTCCAACGCCCGCCCGGAATTACGCCACACGCCCGAAGAATTCACGAAGGGGTGGATCAGGCCGGGGTGGCGTCGGAAAGAAACAGGCACACCTGCTTCCCGTAGCTTCTCGGCATAGGCAGTGCCCTCGTCGCGCAGCGGATCGAAGCCGGCGACGGCGACATAGGCCGGAGCCACCCCGCTGACGTCCTCGGCGAGCAGAGGTGAAACATCCGGGTCCAGCCGCTGCACATCGTCGGTGAGGTATTGGTCGCGGTACCACTGCATGTGCGCCTGGGTGAGGAAGTACCCCTTGGAGAACTCCTTGTGGCTGGGCGTATCCAACCTGGAAAGGTCCGTGACCGGCACAAACAGCAGCTGTGCACGCGGCTGCTCCTGCCCTTCGCGCTTACGGCGCAGGCATACCACGGCGGCCAGGTTGCCTCCCGCGGAATCACCGCCGACGGCCACCCTGTTCTTATTGACGCCCTTAACCTCGCCCGCCATTGCGGCATCGACTACGTCGCAGCAATCGTCCGGCGCGGCGGGGAAAGGATGCTCCGGGGCCAAGCGGTAATCCACGGAGAGCACTGCCACGCGGGCAGCCTCACACAGCCAGCGGCAGGTGGAATCGTGCGAATCGAGGGAGCCGACCACCCAGCCGCCGCCGTGGAAATACACCAGGGTTGGCAGGTCCTCGTCCGGCGAGACGGCACCGGTGGGACGGTAGTGGCGCACGCGCACGCCCCGGATCCGCTCCTCCACTACGGAGCCGACCTGGGTAACGTGCCCGCCGGCCATGTACGCGGCATCCTCCACAACCGCTCGGGTTGCCTCGACGGACTGCTGAGAATAGTCCGCCGGGTGTATCAGGTCGGTGACCAGGCTAGAGGCACGGACGTCGGAATTCAATCGTTCACCGTCGGAGTTGGTGCGAGAGCCGAATATCCGCAGAACTGGCTCGGGGAACGCGGGCAGCAGCCACCCGGCGCGGGCGGTGAGCTGGCTGAAAAGCGAGTGCTGGAGTGGTTGGGAGTGGATCGGAGCTGTGGTGCCAGTGGCTTCGGTAGATTCAGTGGGATTTGTCATGCCTAACATAAAACCACCCGACCAGGCGGCCGGGTGGCGATATGCAGAAAAAAGTTTTTCCTTAAGAAACTACAGAAAAACTACAGCAGGCCAGCCTCCACGACAGCGGCCTTTTCGTCCTGCAGCTCCTTGATGTTTGCGTCGATGCGCTCCTGCTGCGCCGGGCTGATCTCCAGGCCCTGCACGATCTCCCACTCGCCATTGACGGAGCGGCAGGGGAAGGAGAACACCAGCCCCTCCGGGATGCCGTAGGAGCCGTCGGATGGCAGGGCGACGGAAACCCAGTCGCCCTCAGCGGTGCCGTGTACCCAGTCGCGCATGTGATCCAGCGCGGCGCTGGCTGCGGACGCTGCCGAGGAGCGTCCGCGAACCTCGATGATCTCCGCGCCACGCTTGGCTACGCGCGGAATAAACTCGTCGTTAACCCACGCCGCATCCAGCTTGTCAGCGACCTTCTCACCGTTCAGTGTCAGCTCCGCAACGTCCGGGAACTGGGAGGCGGAGTGGTTGCCCCAGACGGTCATGTTCTCCAGGTCGCGCACGGCCACGCCCAGCTTGTCCGCTACCTGCGCCAGGCCACGGTTGTGGTCCAGGCGGGTCAGAGCGGTAACGCGGCGCGGGTCGAGGCCTTCGGCGTGGGCTGCAACGATCGCGGCGTTGGTGTTGGCCGGGTTGCCGACGACAATCACGCGGACATCATCGGCGGCGTGTTCCGCGATTGCCTTGCCCTGCGGGCCGAAGATCTTGCCGTTGGCGGCCAGCAGGTCGGCGCGCTCCTCACCCTTCTGGCGGGGCTTGGCGCCCACCAGGAAGACTGCGTTGGCATCCTTGAAGCCCTCGTCGAGTTCGGTGGTGATAGCGACCTCCCCCAGCAGCGGGAAGGCACAGTCAGCCAGTTCCAGGGCCACACCGCGGGCGGCCTGCACGCCCTGCTCGGTCTCCAACAGACGCAGGTTCACTACGCGGTCGCCGAAAACCTCCCCCTTGGCGATGCGGAACAGCAGGGAGTAGCCGATTTGGCCGCCTGCGCCCGTGACGGTGACGGTAACGGCATTCTGGTTGTTGGTGGTCACGCGGGGCTCCTTAAGCGATGCGTTGGTGAGAGTTTTCTTAGATCCTCTCCCCACTGTAATAACCTGCCCGACACCCTGCACTCTCACTGCACTCTTACTTCCAGCCACCCCCGCACGAGCCTGGATTAGCTGCACATTGCTGCAGGTTCGGCTTCTTCATAGATAAACTGAATTGGTGCAGAATAAGCCCCACCTTCCCGCCTCTGCGGCCTGGTACGGCCTCGGAGAACAGCAGTACATCCAGGCCATGAACACCGCCGTGACCATCGCCATCCGGGTCGGTGCTGCATTCACGCCGGAGCACCTGGCCACGATCGCCCAGGCTGCACGCCTGCCGCAAAACTGCGAGCTGCTGAATTCCCCGACCCGACTGTACGAGGAGGCGTTGCGCTATGCCCACTCCTCCATCTGGCCGGTGCCGCTGAATGGTTATGGCAACCCGGAGATGGATAACTCCCCGGTCCGCGAGATGCGCAAGCTAGTCGCCGCCACTTACACGCGCTTTGCCACGCACCCGGACGCGGTGCGCCTGATTGTCGCGGAGAACCTTCTGGGCGATCCGGAGCTCGTCCACCGCGTAGGCGTGTTGGAGGATTCCCCGGTGGTACTACACCTGGATCGCGTGCTGATGCGCGGCCACGATATCGGTGCGTTCCGCAGTGGCGTGTCCGCGGAGGATGCTTATGCGCTCATTACCGCGTTGTGCTCCTTCGCCGTCACTCAGGGCCCGACTTTCCACGCCCTGTATGGGATGGATTCAAACGCCCCCGAAAACGAGGATGGCCTGCGCAATCTGACCTGCGATGCGGTCATCGCTTTCCTCACCACCACGATGCCCACCAACCAGGGCGCGTCGTACACCCACGCTTCGCATTCTTCGGTGATTGGTTCCTCGGTCGCCGCGTCGCTCTACCACCATGCGCGGCACGAGGATGAAGAGGTTGATGACGCCCCCTCGGCGCCATCGGACCTATATCACGACTAGGCGCTCTTCTTATCCCGCTTGGCGACCTCTTCGTGGGTCAGCAGGGTCGGTTCCGCTTCCCCGCGGGCACATGCACCGGTGATGATGACCTCGCCGGTTTCCTCATCTTCCGGAATGGCGAACATGGTCGGCAGCAGCAGGGTTTCCATGATGGACCGCAGGCCGCGGGCGCCAGTCTCGCGCGCCAGCGCCTTTTGGGCGATCTCCCGCAGCGCCTCGTCCTCGAAGGTCAGGCGCACACCGTCCATGTCGAACAGGCGCTGGTACTGGCGCACTAGGGAGTTCTTCGGCTCGGTGAGTACGCGCACAAGGGCGTCCTCGTCCAGGTGGCCAACGTGGGTCAGTACCGGCAGGCGGCCGATCAGCTCGGGGATCAAACCGAACTTCACCAGGTCCTCCGGCTCCACGAACTGGAACGGGTTCGGATCCTCCTCGGACTTCGCGCTGATCTCCGCGCCGAAACCCAGACCCTTCTTGCCGCGGCGCTCGGAGATGACCTTCTCCAACCCGGAGAACGCACCCGCCACGATGAACAGCACGTTCTTCGTGTCGAACTGGATGAACTCCTGGTTCGGGTGCTTGCGGCCTCCCTGCGGCGGCACGGCGGCAACGGTGCCTTCCAGGATCTTCAGCAGGGCCTGCTGCACGCCCTCGCCGGATACATCGCGGGTGATGGACGGGTTCTCCGACTTGCGGGAGATCTTGTCCACCTCGTCGACGTAGATGATGCCGCGCTGGGCCTTCGCCACGTCAAAGTCGGCGGCCTGGAGAAGCTTCAGCAGGATATTCTCTACGTCTTCACCGACGTAGCCGGCTTCGGTCAAACTGGTGGCGTCAGCAATGGCGAAAGGCACATCGAGCATCCGGGCGAGCGACTGCGCCAGATAGGTCTTGCCCGAACCAGTCGGCCCCAACATCAGAATGTTGGACTTCGCCAGCTCCACCTCGTCGTCAGAGCGGCGGGCAGCAGCGTTCGACTCCTCGACCTGAATGCGCTTGTAGTGGTTGTACACGGCAACGGCCAGGGTGCGCTTGGCCTCGTCCTGACCAATCACGTAGCTATCCAGGAACTCGGCGATGGCCGCGGGCTTCGGCAGCTTCGCCGAGCTCTCTGCGGGATCGACCGCCAGCAACTCCTCTTCGATGATCTCGTTACAAAGCTCGATGCATTCGTCGCAAATGTAAACACCAGGGCCGGCAATCAGCTTGCGGACCTGCTTCTGGCTCTTACCACAGAAGGAGCACTTCAGGAGCTCTGCGCTTTCAGGCATGCGGGAAATCAGGCTTTCTTGGGTCGGGTAACTTGCGGGACAGCTAGATTAGCACCCTCGTAGGCCTTCAATTCTACTGCGCCACACCAAAAACCCCGCGGAAGCTGAAAGCCCCGCGGGTCGCTAGTGTTTGCCGGGCGCTAGTTCTGCGCCGACAGCTTGCGGTAGTCGAAGACCTGGTCGACGATGCCGTACTCCTTGGCCTCCTCGGCCGTTAGGATCTTGTCACGGTCGGTGTCGATGCGTACCTGCTCGGCGGACTTGCCGGTGTGGCGTGCCAGGGTCTCTTCCATCAGCTTGCGCATGCGCTCGATCTCCTTGGCCTGGATCTCCAGGTCGGAAACCTGGCCCTGCACACCGCCGGTGGCGGGCTGGTGAATCAGCACGCGGGCGTTCGGCAGGGCAGCGCGCTTGCCCGGGGTACCGGCGGCCAGCAGCACAGCAGCCGCGCTGGCGGCCTGGCCGAGGCAGACGGTCTGCACGTCCGGGCGGACGTACTGCATCGTGTCGTAGATAGCCATCAGGCTGGTGAAGGAACCGCCGGGAGAGTTGATGTACATCGTGATGTCCCGGTCCGGGTCCAACCCCTCCAGCACCAGCAGCTGCGCCATGATGTCGTTGGCGGAAGCGTCGTCCACCTGGGTACCCAGGAAGATGATGCGCTCCTCGAACAGCTTGTTGTACGGGTTGGATTCCTTCGCGCCGTAGCTGGAGTGCTCCACGAACGACGGCAGGATGTATCGCATTTCTGGCATCTGCATCTCTGACATGTCTTAGCTCTCCTTCGCAGAGGTGATGACGTGGTCGACGAAACCGTATTCCTTGGCCTGCTGGGCGGTGAACCAACGGTCGCGGTCGGAATCCTTGGTGATCTGCTCAACGGTCTGGCCGGTGAACTCCGCGATCAGCTCCGCCATCTCCCGCTTGGTGTAAGCGAACTGCTCCGCCTGGATGGCGATGTCGGCGGCGGTGCCGCCCACGCCTGCGGAAGGCTGGTGCATCATGATGCGGGCGTGCGGCAGGGCGTAGCGCTTACCCTTCGTGCCTGCGGAAAGCAGGAACTGGCCCATGGACGCCGCCAGGCCCATCCCGTAGGTAGCGATGTCGCACGGCGCGTACTTCATCGTGTCGTAGATAGCCATACCCGCGGTGACGGAGCCACCGGGAGAGTTGATGTACAGGCTGATGTCGCGCGTCGGATCCTCTGCGGACAGCAGCAGAATCTGGGCGCACAGCTCATTGGCGATCTCATCGTCCACCTGGCTGCCCAGGAAGATGATTCGCTCGCGCAGCAGGCGCTCGTAGACTGAGTCTCTATGGTTTGGGGTTTCCGAACTCAACTTCGCTCCTTGCCGAAAGTTTTACGAAAGTTCACTTTTGTATGCGCCCCAGCCTAGTCACACCCGTCGGCAAAGCGTGCCTTCCGGTGGGGTTGTTCGCTGTCAGCGCACGATATGGCTGCGCACCGGGGCGGGTAACGGGAAAGGCGGGACAAAAAGAAAACCGCCAGAACCTCGCGTGGAGGTCCCGGCGGTGTAGGACGACTCTTAATCTTCCTTCTTCTCCGCTGCCTTCTTTGCAGTGGTCTTCTTGGCAGTGGACTTCTTCGCCGTAGACTTCGTAGCCTTCTTGGTGGTCGACTTCTTGGCCGTGCTCTTCTTAGCAGTGGACTTCTTGGCGGTCGACTTCTTGGCCGTGCTCTTCTTAGCAGTCGACTTCTTCGTGGTGGACTTCTTGGCAGGAGCCTTCTTCGGCTTCTCCTCGGCCTTATCAGTCTCGGCCTTGTCTGCCTTGTCACCCTCAGCCTCAACGTCGCCGAAGTACTCCTTCGGATCAACGTCCGCACCGTCAGTGTCCTTCACGGAGGTACGGGCGATGTTCAGCGCCAGTGCCTTGCCGCGGCGGACGTCAGCGAACAGGCTGCCCAGCTGGCCGGCCTGCTGCAGCTGCATGATGAACTGGTTCGGATCCATGCCGTACTGGTTTGCAGTGAAGGCGATGTGATCCATCAGCTCTTCCTGGGAAACCTCCGGCTGCTCCTTGTCCGCAACAGCATCCAGGAACAGCTGGGTACGCACGGAGTCCTCAGCGGAGCTGCGTGCATCCTCTTCGAACTTCTCGCGAGTCATGTCCTGGGCAGCCAGCATGGACTCGAAGACCTTCTCGTCGCCACCGAACTGCTGGATGATCTGCTGGATCTGCGCGTCGACCTGCTCCTTAACAACACCCTCGGGCAGCTCGAACTCGGTCTGCTCCAGAGCCTCGGCCAGAACCTTATCGCGGATCTCGCCAGCCTGGGTGTTCTTCAGCTGCTGCTCGACCTGCCCCTTCAGGGACTCCTTCAGCTCGTCCAGGGTATCGAACTCGCTGGCCAGCTGCGCGAAGTCGTCGTCCAGCTCCGGCAGCTCGCGCTCCTTGACGGAACCGAGCTTGACGGTAACCTCAGCCTCTTCGTCAGCGTGCTCGCCGGCAACCAGCTTGGAGGTGAAAGTGGACTCCTCGCCCTCCTTCATACCGACCAGCGCGTCATCCAGGCCCTCGATCAGGGAATCGTTGCCGACCTCGTGGGACAGGCCCTCGGTGGTGGCCTCGTCAACGGTCTCGCCGTCGATGGTGGCGGACAGGTCGATGGAGACGAAGTCGCCCTTCTTCACTGCGCGGTCAGCCGGCTTCAGGGTGCCGAAGCGAGCCTGCAGGTTCTTCAGCTCCGCGTCGATGGCTTCGTCGTCGGCCTTCAGCGGTGCAACCTCAACGGAGATGGCGGAGAAGTCCGGAACCTCGATCTCCGGGCGAACGTCGACCTCGGCGGTGAAGGTGATGTGCTTGCCGTCCTCCAGCTCGGCGATTTCGATCTCCGGCTGGCCCAGGGCCTTCACGTCGTTCTCCTCGACAGCCTGGCTGTAGCGAGAAGGCAGCATCTCGTTGATGACCTGATCCAGGACAACGCCACGGCCCAGGCGAGCCTCCAGAATCTTCGCCGGTACCTTGCCCTTGCGGAAGCCCGGCATGTTTACCTGCTGCGCGAGGGTTGCGTAGGCCTTGTCGAACTCTGGCTTAAGCTCCTCGAATGGAACCTCAATCGTCAGCTTGGTGCGGGTGGCGCTCAGCTTTTCTACAGAGCTCTTCACGAATGCACACTCCTGTGTATTAATAGCTTCTTTGGCACCGCGGTCTCTCGTTCATCTCGCAGCGCTTTTACGGTCGGTGCTCAATTTTATAGAACCATCGCCAGACGCATCACGCTGGGGTGTGGTTTTCAGGCTCCTTGGCCACGAAACGGATTGCCGAATCCCTTACCGATCCAGAATGCGAACCCCCATTTCACCTTTTCAATGCGACGAACCGCAGGGTGGCGTCACAAAGAAAAAGAGTGAAAATAAAAAATGTCGGGATAACAGGATTTGAACCTGCGACCCCTCGCTCCCAAAGCGAGTGCGCTACCAAACTGCGCCATATCCCGATCTTTGCATGCCCCGAAGGGACGTTGCGCCCGCTACTTTACTGGCTGGTTGCTGGGAAATACAAAACGGCAGCTCCCCCGCCGTTGCACTCGCCTGCGCTCGGGGGAACTGCCTTAAAGTTTGGAGGGAATGACGGGAATCGAACCCGCGTCTTCAGCTTGGAAGGCTGAGGTATTAGCCACTATACGACATTCCCACTGGAAGCTAGCTTCCGTTACGTTGTGCGATGTTACACCATACACCCCACCATCCAGCAAAATCACCCCAGCACAACTAGCTAAAAAGCCTTACAACCTGCATAGTTGCGGGGGTATGCAGGTGTAGCAAATGCGCCACTCTAATTGTATGAGTTACCTATGGGCTGTACATTCTAGTTTTATGGAACCAATTATCGTCGACAAAAACACCGGCACGGAGCTCTGGACCGCATCACAGTGCGCTGAGTACTCCGGCACAGCTCGTGGCACCTTCACCAGCTATGCAGGCCGCGGTCGCGCACCCCGCCCAGTGGCCAAGTACAACGGGCTGACCCTGTGGGATTCCAGCGTGGTCAAGGAATGGCAGCAAAAACGCGATGGCGCCCCAACCTCGTCGGACACCACCGCGCAGAAGTAGACCTCGCGAGTAGATCTCGCGCAAACGTAGATCTTTAGTTCTCCGGCAGAGCGGGGGCCTCCCCCGTGCGCTCGTACTCAGCCAGGATGTCGATGCGGCGCTGGTGGCGCTCCGCCTCGGACCACGGCTGGGTGACGAAAGCGTCGACGATCGCCAGCGCCTCCTCCTCGGAGTGCATACGACCGCCCAGCCCGATCAGCTGGGCGTTGTTGTGTTCACGGGCCAGCTTCGCGGTCTCCACGGACCACGCCAGAGCACAGCGCGCGCCCGGAACCTTGTTGGCGGCAATCTGCTCGCCGTTGCCGGATCCGCCGAGCACGATGCCCAGCGAGCCCTCATCCTCCACCACGGACTTGGCCGCTGCGATACAGAACGCCGGGTAGTCGTCGTTCGCGTCGTAGGTGTGGGCGCCACAGTCCACAACCTCGAAGCCCTTGGAGGTCAAGTGATCCTTGATCACGTTCTTCATCTCGAAACCGGCATGATCTGCACCTAGGTAAATACGCATGGTGCCAGTCTAGCCGGTTGCCGACCGCTCGCGGGCGCTACTCCGCAAGTGTTCTACCGCGGATGTCTTACTCAGCGACCGGAGCTTCGGTGCGGGAACGCTTCAGCTCAAAGAAGTGCGGGTTCGCCGCCAGGGTCACGGAGGCATCGAATAGCTTGCCTGCATCTTCCCCACGCGGGATGCGGGTGATGACCGGCCCGAAGAAGGCTACGTCGCCCAGCTGCACCACCGGGGTGCCGACCTCGTCGCCCACCAGCTCGATCGCCTTGTCCTGAGATTCGCGCAGCAGCGCGTCGACAGATCCTTCGTCGTCGGCAGCTAGGTGACCAACCTGTGCCAGTTCGGCGGGCAGCTCAGCTTTTTCCAGAGCCTCGGCGATCAACTCGTCGTAGCCGTGCGGGTCGGTTGCATCCGCGCGCTCCTCGTTGTGGATCTTGGTACCCATGGCGGTGTACCAGGCGGAAAGCTTCTCTGGGTGCTGCTGCCAAATCGCGGTAGCCACGCGCGCCGGCGCCCACGCGGCATCCATCTTCTCGCGGTAGGCGGGGTCCAGGTCGCGGCCCTCGTTCAGTACGGAGAGGCTCATCGGCTGGAACTTCACCTCCACGTCGCGAACCTCCTGGACCTCCATCAGCCAGCGGCTGGTAACCCAGGCGAAGGGGCAGATGGCGTCGAAGAACATGGTTACGGTCTGGTTCTGGTTATTGTTCTGGGTAGCAGTCATGTCCCCCACTCTAGCCATCGCGCGGGAACCCTGTCCGACGCGCCTACTAGGGTGGTCTGCATGACTTCCATCAACCTAACCCGTACCGAGGCCGAGCATCGCGCCAGCCTCATCAGCGATGTTCACTACACCATCCAGCTGGATCTTTCCGGCGGCGAGAAGCCCGAGAACAAGCACTTCCGCTCGCTGACCCGCATCACCTTCACCTCCGGCGACGGGTCCACCTTCCTGGACCTGCGTGCGGACTCGCTGTCGCGGGTGGAGCTCAATGGCGCAGAGCTTGGGGACTTTACTTATGACGCCACTACGGGCATTCCGCTCGACGGCCTGTCTAGTGGCCAGCACGAGCTGCTGGTGGAGGCAGAAATTCCGTACTCCACCACGGGCCAGGGCCTACACCGCTTCTTCGACCCCAGCGACGACCAGGCCTACATGTACACCCAGTTCGAGACGGCGGACGCCAAGCGGGTTTTCGCCTGCTTCGACCAGCCGGACATCAAGGCGACCTATGACGTTGAGCTCACCACGCCAGCCGAGTGGACTGTGGTGACGAACAATGAGGTTTCCGTGGCGGAGGCTGAGGGCGTCAATAAGAAAAAGCACAGTGCGACCGTGGATTACCTGCTGTCGACCTACCTCATTGCGTTCTGCGTCGGCCCGTGGCACGTAGTGCGCGACGAGTGGCGCGGCACGATCACCGAACACCCCGAGTCCGCGGCGGCGAAGGAAAAGAACCTGCAGACCAGTGGGGAAATGCGCGTGCCGCTGGCCCTGTACTGCCGCCAGTCGCTGGCGGAGTACCTGGATGCCGACGAGCTATTCGAGGTGACCAAGCAGGGCTTCGACTACTACGCGGACAAGTTCGGCATCGGCTACCCGTTCTACAAGTACGACCAGATCTTCTGCCCCGAATACAACATGGGTGCCATGGAGAACGCGGGAGCGGTGACGATCCGCGACGAGTACATCTTCCGCTCCGCGGCCAGCCACTACCAGTACGAACGCCGTGCGGATACGATCCTGCACGAACTGGCGCACATGTGGTTCGGCGACCTGGTGACGATGAAGTGGTGGGACGACCTGTGGCTGAATGAATCCTTCGCCACCTGGTCGGCGGCCATGAGCCAGGCGGGGGCCACGAAGTACGACACTGCATGGGTGACCTTTAACAGCAAGGAGAAGGCGTGGGCGTATGCGCAGGATCAGCTGTCCTCCACCCACCCGGTGTTCTCCGACGCGGGCGACATCGAGACGGTGGAGGCCAACTTCGACGGCATTACCTACGCCAAGGGCGCCAGCGTGTTGAAGCAGCTGGCGGCCTACGTGGGGCTGGAGGAGTTCTTCGCAGGCATCCGCGCGCACTTCGCGGCACACGCCTGGGATAACGCAACGTTCGCGGACCTGCTGGGGGCGCTGGAGAAGGCTTCGGGGCGTGACCTTTCCGACTGGTCGGACCAGTGGCTGCGCACGACGGGCATCAACACCCTGACCCCGGTCTTTGAGGTAAACGACGGGGCTTACACTTCCTTTGCCGTGGAGCAATCCGGCGCGCAGCCCGGCGCGGGCGAGACCCGCACCCACCGCATTGCCGTGGGTGTGTACAGCTTTGACGGGGATGTGCTGAAGCGCACCAAGCGCGTGGAGTTGGATATTTCCGGCGCGCGAACCGAGGTTCCGGAGCTGGTGGGCGTGCCCGCCGGCGACCTGGTGCTGGTCAACGACGATGACCTGGCCTACGGCAACATGGCGTTGGATGAGGGCTCCCTGGCAACCGCGATCGGCGGCGGGGATAGCGACGAAGCCGAAGGCGGCAAGCCGAACATCGTGCGTATCACGGACCCGATGGCGCGTGCGCTGGTGTGGTCCGCGGCCTGGCAGATGACGCGCAACGCGCAGATGAGGACCCGCGATTTTATCGGCCTGGTTGCCGGTGGCGCGGCCGAAGAAACCGAGCTGGCAGTGCTAGAGCAGATCTTGGCCCAGGCCCGCACGGCGGCTGCAAACTACGCAGACCCGGACTGGGCGGACGAAGGCTGGGCACAGCTGCGCGAGGCCTTCCTGGCTGCAGCGCGCGAGGCTGAAGGCCCGGCCCAACTGGCGTTCGTCCGGGCCTACGTGGGTTGCGTGCACTCCGCAGAATCCGCGGGCGTGCTGCGCGCGCTGCTGGGTGAGGCTGATGGCGCTGAGGTGATTCCGGGCCTGAACGTGGACCAGGACCTGCGCTGGGCGATCATCATTGCGCTGACCGCCGCAGCGCGTGCCACCGGCGAAACCGCCGAGCAGGTGGAGGCGCGCATCGCCGCCGAGGAGGCCCAGGACAAGTCCTCCAGCGGTGCGGCGCTGGCGCTGCAGGCGCGCTCCTCCGTGCCGGATGAGCAGACCAAGCAGCAGGTCTGGCGCGCCCTCACCGTGGAGGCTCCGCAGCAGAGCAACCTGAGCCTCCGCCACCGCAACGCAGGCCTGGTGCACGTCGGCCACGCCGACCTGTTGCAGCAGTTCAGCGAGGATTACGTTGCCCACGCAGTGGAGTGGTGGAAGTCCCTAAACTCGGAGATGGCTCTACGCACCCTGGAGGGCATCTACCCCTCCTGGGATCACAGCGACGCCACGGATGCCGCCATCGCCGACCTCGTCAAGGCCGAGGACACCCCGAGTGGTCTGCGCCGCGTGCTCTCCGAGGGGCGCGACCGGGTGGCGCGTGCCAAGGCCGCCCGCGTGTTCGACGCTGCGGGAGAGTAACCGCCCGGCTGCGCCCATGCGGCAGGTTGTGCTGCGCCCCTGCGGCCGTGGCCGCGCCCAACCTGCCCCGCCGGCTATGGCAGAACAGATATGGTTGGAGGCATGACTTCTAGCTTCTACGACGCTGTTGGTGAGGAGACCTTCCGCGCTATCGTCCACGAGTTTTATCGCCAGGTCCGCACCGACGATATTCTCGGGCCGATGTACCCGGAACAGGACTTCGAGGGCGCCGAAGATCGACTGCGCTGGTTCCTGGTGCAGTACTGGGGCGGCCCGGCGGAGTTCAACGCCCGGCGTGGCCACCCGCGCCTGCGGATGCGCCACGCCCAATTCCGCATCGACACGGCCGCCCGCGACCGCTGGCTGGAACTCATGGGCAACGCCATGGCCACCATCGATAAAGAACAGCTCCCCGACGAACACCGCGCGGCCATGTGGGAACACATGGAGCGAGTTGCACACATGCTGGTCAACACTCCCGATCAGTTCTAAAAGTGTTAGCCGACCTTTCTGCCGAGGCATTTTCAGTCCTCGCAGTGGGATCCTTCGTTGCAGGTTTGATTGATGCCATCGTCGGCGGCGGTGGTCTCATCCTCATCCCCCTCATTTTGATCGTGGCACCCGCGACCCCCGAAGCCTCGGCAATGGCGACAAACAAGTTGGCGGCGGTTTTCGGCACCTCATCGGCCGCAGCACGTATGCTCCGCGCATCCGATGTCCGCCAGAAGATCGATCGGCGCCTGGTGGCCTACGGAGTCCCGCTGGCGTTCGTCTGCGCGGCCTCTGGCGCGCTGCTGGTAGCAGCACTCAGCTCCGAGGTTCTGCGTCCCCTGGTGATTATTCTATTGCTGGCGGTTGGCACATATGTCGCCCTCAAACCCAGTTTCGGCACACCCCAACGCGCCCCATCACAGAGCCACCGCCGATGGCTCATCGCGCTCTTCGCAGTGGGAGTTATCGCCGCATACGACGGCTTCTTCGGCCCGGGCACCGGCACGTTCCTCATCATTGTTTTCACCGCGCTTCTTAGCAGATCCTTCGTGGAATCTGCCGCACTTGCGAAGATCATCAACACCGCCACGAACCTGGGCGCGCTGACTGTATTCGCCATCGGTGGCCACGTGCTCTGGCTACTAGGCCTCGGCTTAGCGGTCTTCAACGTGGCGGGAGCACAAATAGGAGCACGCCTGGTGCTTTCCAAGGGAACCGGCTTTGTCCGCATCGCGCTGCTCATCGTTGTCGTGGTCATGAGCACCAAGTTGGGCTACGACATGTACGCCGGTTCCTAATCCACTCACCGCGCCCCTCACACGGAGGCTCCCCTACCCATCTAGCGTGGCCCGGGCACCCGCGCCAGCCCACCGGGGCGGGGCGCATACACACTGCCGACCAGTGCATCCACACGAATCCACGACCCACTGGCGCTCACGCGCACATAGTCATAATCCCGCAGCTTCTCCCCCGGCTCTGGAACCAGCCGCAGGCCACCAAGTGCCGCAATGGTTCGGCCCTCCAGGGCAACGGAGGCGGTGGCGTCATTACCCTCTGCTCCCCCGTGGGCACCGTCTGTGCGCTGCACTGAAAGCACCTGCTGCTCCAGCAGGCTACGCGCAATCCCCATCGGCCCGGAGTTCGCCTCATTTTCCGTGGCCATGTCCGCGTGTAGGCCGCGCACCACGTCCCCCGGCACCGTATCGATCAGCTCGAATCCCTGCTGCGGAGGCGGCGAGCCAACCCACATCAGGTCCATGTCCGCACCCAGGTCAAGGGTCTGCTGGCCGGGTTCAAATGCGACGATCGTCTCCAGCGCGTCGCTGGCATAGGCCACCGTGCCGGTGCCGCCTGCCTGTCCGGGCACTCGGACGGAAGCCACGCAGCCTAGGGGCGTCGAAATAAAAAGATCCGTCGACCGCTCCCCCACAGTGCTTAAGCGCACCAGCGCGCCCGGATCCATCACCAGCGCGCGTTTCATCACCGCCCCCGCGCGCCGCATGGCACTCACCGCCGCGGTCGCGGATCGCGAATCAATTGTTCCCTGTAGATCGATTGTGACGCCCATAGTTCCCCCACCTTAGCCCTCCCCCAAAGCTTTAACCCTCGCGGGCTGGGCGCTTACCGGTCAGTGAATCAGCTCTGGGCTGAATGCGCACTGTTAGAAGCGGGCAGCGGTGGTGGCGCGGTCGGTGACCACCTCGTGATCCTCCGGGATCAGGAATTGGTTGATGTTGTTGACATCCTGCTCGCTCCACTCGCGAGACTTCCCGGTCATCACGTCGATGCCCACCATGACAGCATCGATGGTGCAAGTGATCCGTCCGACGGAATCCTGGACAACCTGGCGCATGGTGCAGGATTTGCGCCCGACGTCGATGAAGTAGGAGGCCACGGCCACTTCCGACTCCCCCGGAGACAGCGGGAACGGATAGTCGATGGTGGTGTGGCGCGCGAACATCGGGGGCACGGCAATGTCCATTTCCATCAGAACGTCTTTGAGGAAGACCATCCGCGCGTCCTGGCCGAATTCCAGATACTTTGCGTTGTTGACGTGCTGGTATTGGTCGAAGTCGGACCAACGGAGCTCGCGGCGGCAGGTGTGCCAGCGAGTCCCGGTGGCCTCGTGTTCGATGAAGGGCATTGCGTTTCAAACCTCGCTTAGAACCTCACAGGTAACTTTTGTTTCGTGAACCAATCTTGCCACATCCTTCACACAGGTTCACGTTGTTACACGGTTTCAAGCGAGAAACGCGGCGCAGGCCTATTGGTTAGCCTGCGCCGCCGAGCCGCTTTAGCGTGCTGTCCGACTAGCGGGTCAGCTTGCGGTGCGTTACGCGGTGCGGACGTGCAGCCTCCGGGCCGAGGCGCTCAACCTTGTTCTTCTCGTAGTCCTCGAAGTTGCCCTCGAACCAGTACCACTGGCCTTCGGCAACATTGCCCTCCCAGGCCAGAATGTGGGTACAGGTGCGGTCCAGGAACCAACGGTCGTGCGAAATGACCACGGCGCAGCCCGGGAACTGCTGCAGGGCGTTCTCCAGGGAGGACAGGGTTTCCACGTCCAGGTCGTTAGTCGGCTCATCCAGCAGGATCAGGTTGCCGCCCTGCTTCAGCGTCAGCGCCAGGTTCAGACGGTTGCGCTCACCACCGGACAGCACCTTGGAAGGCTTCTGCTGGTCCGGACCCTTGAAGCCGAACGCGGACAGGTACGCGCGGGAAGGCATTTCGTTCTGGCCGACGTGAATGAAGTCCAGGCCGTCGGAGACGACCTCCCAGACGGTCTGCTCCGGGTCGATGTTCTCGCGGTTCTGATCCACGTAGCTCAGCTGCACGGTGGAGCCGACCTTCACCTCGCCGGAGTCCGGCTCTTCCAGGCCAACGATGGTCTTAAACAGGGTGGTCTTACCCACACCATTCGGACCGATGACGCCCACAATGCCGTTGCGCGGCAGGGTGAACGACAGGTCCTTGATCAGGGTGCGGCCGTCGAATCCCTTGTTCAGGTCCTTGACCTCGACCACCTGGTTGCCCAGGCGCGGCGGGGTCGGAATCTGGATCTCTTCGAAGTCCAGCTTCTTGTACTTCTCCGCCTCAGCAGCCATCTCCTCGTAGCGCTGCAGACGGGCCTTGTTCTTCGCCTGACGGGCCTTCGCGCCGGAGCGGACCCACTGCAGTTCTTCCTTGAGTCGCTTCTGCAGCTTCGCGTCCTTCTTGCCAGCAACTTCCAGGCGCTTGGCCTTGGTCTCCAGGTAGGTGGAGTAGTTGCCCTCGTAGGGGTACAGCTTGCCGCGGTCGACCTCACAGATCCAGCCGGCGACGTGGTCCAGGAAGTAGCGGTCGTGGGTGACGGCCAGGACGGCACCCTTGTAGTCCTTCAGGTGCTGCTCCAGCCAGAGCACGGACTCGGCGTCCAGGTGGTTTGTGGGCTCGTCGAGCAGCAGCAGGTCCGGCTCGGAAAGCAGCAGCTTAGCCAGGGCCACGCGGCGGCGCTCACCTCCGGAGAGGTGGGTCACCGGTTCATCGGACGGCGGGCAGCGCAGCGCTTCCATGGCCTGCTCGATCTTGGAGTCCAGCTCCCACGCATCTGCAGCGTCGATCTTCTCCTGCAGAGTCGTCATCTCTTCCATCAACTCGTCGGTGTAGTTGGTGGCCATTTCTTCGGCGATCTCTTCGTAGCGCTGGCGGATTTCGAAGATCTCGCCCATGCCTTCTTCGACGTTCTGGCGAACGGTCTTTTCCTCGTTCAGCGGCGGCTCCTGCAGCAGGATGCCGACGGTTGCGCCGGGGTCCAGGAAGGCCTCGCCGTTGGAGGGCTGGTCGATGCCAGCCATGATCTTCAGGATGGAGGACTTACCTGCACCGTTCGGGCCCACCACGCCGATCTTGGCGCCGGGGTAGAACGCCATCGTGACGTTATCCAGGATGACTTTGTCTCCGTGCGCCTTGCGCACGTTCTTCATGGTGTAAATGAACTCGCCCACGGTGAACTCTTTTGACCTTTCGTGGTTAGTGTCCCAATGTATTCGCCCACCCAGTGTACGTGGTGCCACCGTGCAAAGGCCGACCTGGGCTACTCCCCCGAGCTGCCCAAGTCGGCCTCACCATCTAGCGCCTATTAAGCGCTTGGATTAGCGCTGAAACTAGCGCTTAGAATGCAGGTTCCACTTCCTCTTCCTGGCCACCTGCGCCGACACCCACCAGCTCCGGCGAGCCAGTTGGGTTCTGCGCCGGGTTCTGCTCGGCGTTCTTCTCAGCGTTCTGCTCCACGGCCTTGCGAACGTTCACCAACACGTTCCGGGCGCTCAGATCCGGGCCGACGTGGGTGGCACGCACGCGCAGCACGCTGCGTGTCACGGACTTGCCGTCTTCGCCGTTGGCTTCCCACGTGCTTTGCACGATGCGTCCGACGACGATCACGGACATTCCCTTGCACACCGTCGCGCTGACGTTATCGCCCAGCGCTCCCCAGCACTGGACTTCCATGTAGCACGGGTCGCCGTCCTTCCACTGTCCGTCCGCGCCTTGGTAGCGGTGGTTCATCGCCACGCGGAACGTGGTTAGTGTCGGCCCGCCGTCTAGCCCCTTGATTCGAATCTGCGGGTGGTCAACCGCGTTCCCCACCAGATATGCCTGCGCCAGATTGTTGCTCATCTGACTTGTCCCCTTCCTTGTTGTCGCACCGAAGCTTGTTCCCCGGCGCGTGGCTTTATTGTTAGCGCGTTTCGGGGTTTTTCTTTTTCTTCGTGACGCCACCCTGTGGACAACTCCGCCCATCAAAGGCGCTTATCCACAGGTTGAAAAGAAGGGGGTTGACAGTTTGCGGCCGGGTGTGCGTTAGTCCGACTTCCCGCGGGCTTGCTTATTCTCGGCTTTGGTTTCGGCCTGGTTCTGAGCCTGGTTTTTACCCTGCTCCTGAGCTTGGCGCTGAGCTTGGCTCTGACCCCTGTGTTGGGCCTTGTGCTGCGACTTGTGCTTGGCCGAGTGCAGGGTGCTCTGAACGTCCTGGTCGTGGTAGTCATCGCCGTAGTACGCGCGGTTGCCGGTATCGATCTGCCCGCTGGAGAGCCCAGCCAGCATCGCGTTGTACGCCTCCAGCTCTTCATCGCCAGTGCGCTCTTCACGGCGGTCGAAACGCTTGGCTTCGCGCCGGTCGGAGCGCAGCCATTGGAATCCGTGGGCGATGGAAACCACCAGCAGCGGAATCTCGCCCAGAGCCCAGGTGATGCTGCCGCCCAAGTACTGCTGGTGGTCCAGGTCCACTGGGAATGGGAAGTCCAGCTGGTTGTAGAACTCCGCGTTCAGCGGCTCGGAAATCTGCATCATCGCGATACCGAACCATGCGTGGAAGGTCACCATCGCAAAGAGGGTCAGCATCTTGATGAACGGCGAGAGGTTCCGCGGTGCGGCATCCACGCCGATGATCACCCAATAGAAGATGTACCCCGAGATGATGAAGTGCAGCATCATAAACAGGTGGCCGGCGTGCTCACCCGCGATGGCGTCAAAAAGCGGCGAAAGATAGAGGTAGTAGAAGCCGACAACGAACTGCGTTCCGGCGACGATGGGGTGCGTCAGGAAGCGCGAGAAGGGGTTGTTGATGAACACGACCAACCATTCGCGCGGTCCCGGAACGCCATTGCGGCCAGCGGCGGGCAGGGCGCGCAGCAGGAGTGTCATGGGGCCGCCGAGGACCCAGAACACGGGCACGGCCATGGAGAGGATGACGTGCTGCAGCATGTGCGGGCCGAACATCGCCATGGAGTACATGCCCAGGCCGGAGCTGGTGGCGAACAGCAGGGTGACGTTGCCGACGGACCACCAGATGAGGCGCTGGATGGGCCACTCGATGCCGCGTTTGCGGATGCTCAGCCAGGCCCACATGTACCCGGCCTGGAGGAGGATCGCACCCACACCGAAGATGAGATCCAGGCGGAACATGGTGAAGTAACGCCCGATACTCGGCGGCTCGGTGAGGGTGTAGCCCAGCAGTACGTCCTGCTGGGTGAGGTCAATGACCTGCTCGATCGGCGGCGGGATGCGGCCCAGGGAGACGGCGATGCCGATGGTGGCGGCCATGATGAAGATTTCCAGTGCAGCAAAGCGGATAAACGGCCTGCGCTGGGCGTTGGTGGTCTTGCCGTTTTCGCCCTCGCCGTCGCGCAGTTTCGGGATGATGCGGGAGCGCTGCTCCCAACCGAACCAGGCCAGGAGCAACGTCATGACCATTTTTGCGACGATGACCAGGCCGTACTGGGTGGTGAAGAGCTCGTCCAGGTGGACGCGCAGCAGTGCGTTGATGAAGCCGGAGATCGCAACGGCAATGATGCAGAACAGTGCCAGGGTACTGTAGCGCTGGACGAGGAGGGCCAGGTGCGGGCCGCGACGCTTCGCGTGCGCCAGGAGGGCCAGCAGGCCACCCACCCACAGCGATACGCAGATGATGTGCCAGAGCAGAGAGTTCACGCCGTAGTCGTGGTTACCGCCCGCCGCGGAGTGCCCCTCCAGGGCCAGCGGAATCAGCGAAAGCACCGACAGTGCCAGGAAGATCGGCTGCCAGATCCACTTCCGCGTGAGCAGCGACAGCCCACCGGCCACGCCAGCGAAGATGGCAACCCAGAGCCAAGCCTTCGACGCCGACACCTGATCCAGCGCAATCCCCCAGTACTCAGGCTTGAGCACCTCTGTGAGGGGGCTGCCGGAAATATCCGACATGTACATGGGGATCAGCAGGATCGACAGGACTGCGAAGCCGATCATTCCCCAGGTGCCCGTGCGTGCGGCACGGAAGCCGTCGAGCGTGAGGTAGCCCTGCTTATCCGGGGGCGTGCCGAAGGCGGCCATAAGGAACCCGCCGAGGCCTAGGCAGCCGATGAAAATCGCCGCGCCGCGGACGAAGGGCAGACCGACGGTGGTCAGCGGGCCGGGGTCCGGAATGCCCAGCAGGGCGAGCGATTCGCCGAGGAAGGAGTAGCCGATGACCGCGCCGAAACACCCGGCGACGAGAGCGCCGATGAGGTACACGAGGCCGGGGTTGCCCAGCTTCGCGGGCTGGGCCGGGGTTTGCGCTTCTTGCTTAGCTTCCTGATCTGCCTGGGAGGACATGTTTCGAACCTTACCCTGCGCTCCGGACAGGGTGAACTTCCTGGTTTTGTGATGTTGATTGCGTCACAGTGGTGGTGCGCTACCCCGGCGCCTACCTGCGCGGCTGTGCCACGCCAACGGCATGGTTGCCCCGCGATTTCAGCGCGTGGGCGCGTGCATTATCATCTACTCGTATGCCTCCGTAGCTCAGTGGATTAGAGCAGTGGGTTTCTACCCCATGTGTCGCGGGTTCGAGTCCTGCCGGGGGCGCCGTGTGTCATGAGTCGCGACATGGTTGACACTTCAATCGCGACTACGTGGACAAACCAGGGGCTTGGTTTTTCTTTCCCGAGGCGCGGACTTCGTTTTTTAGCTAGAGTGTCCGACGGATTTCGTCAGGCGCTTTCCTCTGTAAGCAGCCCCTTCTTGCCAAGTTCTGCGATCGTGCCGTCTTCATTGAAGCTCAGCTCCACCACGAAGAAGCGTCCTTCACTGTCCGCAATCTTCCACGCGCGTTGCTTGTTCTCCGGCTCGATTTCCTCGACTGTCCAGTCCTCGCGCTGATGCGCAATCCCTTCGATGCTCCACACCGGGTCGTCGCATTCCAACAATATGGCGTCGAACTTGACGAACATCACCGACAGATCCGTCTCCTCCATAGGTGGGTTGAACGAATCCATCAAGTAAATCCGGATCTCGGACTCGTCTTCGTTCGGAATGCTTGCGTAACAAGCATGCGAACCAAAGATTTCGAACGCGCTATCCCCTACATCCTCCGAAACGGCTGCCGCTACAATTGACTGCGCATACAGCTCGTCGCCTTCTTCGCCTTCCTCATCTTCCGCGTCTTCCCCGCTACCCGATTCTGCTTCATCGCCGTCCCACTCGGGAACCTCGTAAGGCACCACTGGGGTCGTAAATCCGAACAGGTCTTGTTCCTCACCCCACTCGCGCATCGCCTCCGCGGCAAGGCGCCGACCAAGTTCTGCAGCTCCGGAAACAGCCGCTTCATCCGCCCATTCCCACTTGAGAGTCGCAGACTCCACATCAACGGTCGCGACGAGTTCCACTCGAGCATTGGCGAGCTTAACCCGCCCCTGAAACTGGTAGTACTGCTCGCCTTCAATTTCACCTACGGCAATTCCCCAGTCATCGCCAACGCGGTCTTCGATCTGTTCCATGATGTGCTCACAGCGCGCATGGGCATACAGCGCGGCGTGTTGTCCAACTCTGCGAATATCGGGGATCATGTATTAAGGCTAACCGAGGCCCGCTTTCCCCGCGGAACACATTTTCCAAACGCTTCAACAGACCACGCAAAACTAAGCACGGAAGTGAACCAAGTGAATTCTGCCAGTATGCGTTACCGGGAACTTACCGCCCCACAAGCCCGCGACGCCTTTGTCGCGGCCCTCGCTTTTCTTTCTGTCTGTGGACTCTTAATTGCCCAGGTGTTTGGACTCTCCGAATCATCTGCCAGCGACAAGACCACATGTATTGTCATGGCCTTCACGCTTCCGATCACTTTCGGTGCCCCGATGTGGCTTTTGCTTCGATATTTTCGAAAGCACAACATCGAATCGGGCTTTCTTCCGCTATCAAACAAGGCTGGACATCTTTTTTGGCAAATTCCGCTCGTTTCCATCGGCGCCGCTACAGCCGCAATTTGCTCTAACAACCTGCTGGACAGCATTTTCAGTGAACAATGCCCCGCCGCCGAAGAGTCCAGCTCCATTTCGGTGCACCTTTCGGTAATCTTCGTGTTCATCGCGTATCTCTTAGTCGGCCCGTTTCTCGAAGAGCTCGTCTTTCGTCGCATTCTGATGGGCTATTTTGACACGATCATGCCCGTCGCCTTGAGTATCGGCCTGAGTTCACTGCTGTTCGGGCTCGTGCACATTAGCCCGCCCATCATCATCTACGCCACCTTGTTGGGTCTAGGCTCCGCGCTCTTCACCCGCTGGCAAGGAACCCTCTGGGGCGGGCTTTTCCTCAATTTGTTCAGCAACGCTCTCATCACACCAATTGTCCTCATAATGGTGTTCGCCTAATTCTTCCTGGCTCTCCATTCACCCCCACTTCTCCGCGCTTTAGCGTGCCCCGCCCCCTGTCCGCACCGCCCGCTATGGTTGTAGCCATGACTGCGAATAGCCGCTTTAACCCTATTGACGCCCTCCGCTCCCTCCCCCTGGGCAAGTCCCAGAAGTCCGAGGGGCTGGACCTCCCCGCCCCCACCCCGGGCTCCTACGCTGTGATCACCGGCGCTTCCTCCGGCATCGGCAAGGCCATCGCCGAGGAGCTCGCCCGGCGCGGCTACGACCTGCTCCTGGTCGCCCGCACTGTGGCTCCCATGCAAGAGATCGCAGATGCCTTCCCGGACCGCGACGTGCAGATTCGCTCCGTCGACCTGGCGGATGCGCCCGCCCGCGCGGAACTGCTGGAAGAGCTGCGCACCACCCCGGTCAGCATCATCATCAACTCTGCTGGCATCGCCACCTTCGGCCAGTTCAAGGACCTCGACTGGGACTACGAGCGCCTGCAGTTCGAGCTGAACGCCACCGCACTCTACGAACTCACCCAGGCCGTACTACCCGGCATGCTGGAACGCGGCGAGGGCGGCATCGTCAACGTCGGCTCCGCCGCCGGCAACATGGCCATCCCCGGAAACGCCACCTACGTCGGCACTAAGGCGATGGTCAATACCTTCACCGAGTCCCTGCACTACGAGCTCAAGGACCACGGCATTAAGTGCACCCTGCTGGCACCCGGCCCGGTGCGCGAAGCCCGCAAGGAAGACGAGCAGCTCACCGAGGTTGACGATGCCGTCCCGGATTTCCTCTGGACCACCTACGCGGACTGCGCCATCGACACCCTGACCGCCCTGTCTAAGAACAAGCTCCGTGTAGTCCCCGGCCCACTGTCCAAGGCCATGAACTTCGTCTCCACGTACCTGCCGCGGAAGGTCACCGCGCCGATCGTGGGTAAGTTCTACGCCCAAATGGCAACCGAAAGCGACTGATTCCGAGGGGGCGTCACCAAAAAAGACATAGAATTATCAACAACAGAAAGGAACATCCGTGAACACCACCCCGAATCAAGTTGCCAAGAACGATCGACTCGTGTGGGTCGACTGCGAAATGACGGGCCTCGACCCGGACCAACACGTGCTCGTCGAGATTGCGGTGATTGTGACGGATGCGGACCTCACCCCACTCGACGAGGGGCTGGACCTGGTGATTCACGCAACCGAACGCGACCTCGCCCGCATGGATGCCGTCGTGACGAAGATGCACGGCGAATCCGGCCTGACGGAACAGATCCGCGCCTCCGACATCACGCTGGAAGAAGCCGAGGAGCAGGTCCTCGACTACGTGAAAAAGCACGTGCCCACCGCAGGCGTGGCGCCACTGGCCGGCAACACCATCAGCGCGGACCGGAAGTTCATCAACCGCTACATGCCACACCTGGACCAGTACCTGCACTACCGCATGATCGACGTCTCCAGCCTGAAGGAGCTCGCCCGCCGCTGGTATCCCCACGTGTACAACGGCCAGCCCGCTAAGGGGATGTCTCACCGCGCGCTGGCGGACATCAAGGAATCCATCCGCGAGCTGGATTACTACCGCCGCGCGATGCTCGTGGAGGCAGACCCGTCGAACGCGGACGCGACGGCCGCGGCGAAGGCAGCGGTGGAGCGCTTCCCGATCTAGCACTGAGCCTAGGGCCACCTAGGCCCGCCTAGGCCTGTTTCACCCCTCGCGAGCTGGCCTTTTGGTTAAGACGCAGGGCGTGGGCTAACATGAAATCCGCTGTTTTCAACAGCAATGGTGACTGTAGTTCAGCTGGTAGAGCACTAGGTTGTGATCCTAGGTGTCGCGGGTTCGAGTCCCGTCAGTCACCCCAAATTTTTCCAAAGGTCTTGTGATGCTAATGAGTAACACCGATCTTGAAGCAGCGTTTCGAGATGTCTTCCGCGGACATCCAGCGGGGGTAACGCTGATCACCGCGACCGTCGACGGCGAGCCCGTCGGCCTGACCGCATCGTCTGTATCTTCACTGTCGCTTCACCCGCTGTCGATCAGTTTCTCGCTGATGAAGCGCACGGGCTCGGCAGGCAAATTGTTGCGGTCGAGCAGCATGTTGGTGCACTTTCTTAATGACGCCCAGTCCCCCATCGCGCACTCCTTCGCCGCCTCGGGCGCGGACCGCTTCGCAGAATCTCAAGGGTGGGTGACCGCGGAGACGGGCGAGCCGCTGCTGCCGAACTCCCGGGCTGTGATGCGGGCGCGTATTGCGGATACGGCCCAGGCGGGGGAATCTACGCTGGTGGCTGCGGAGGTTCTGGACGTGTCGGAGATCTCCGACGATTCGGCGCTGCTTTTCCTGGGCCACCAGTTCTACAGCATCGCGGGGCTGCGCCCCTTCTAGCGGCGGGGCGCTACGCGCGGGTGGCCTCGTAGCCGGCTTCGTCGACCGCTTCGATGACCTGCTGATCCGTCAGCTCCCCTGCTGCCCCGTCGTGCTCGAACGTCAGCAGCCCCTTGTCTGCGCTGACCTCAATGTTCGAAACGCCCGGAAGGTTGGAAACTTCCTCCTTGACGGCGTTTTCGCAGTGTCCGCAGCTCATTCCGGTGACGTTGTAGGTGTATGCGCTCATGATGCTCGCCTCTCTTTGTCGTTACTTTCGTAGCCTTCTTAATATTCAGCGCTTCGAAACACGCTTTATTCCAAGGTATACCTTTTGCGGGAACGCCTTAGTGAGCGTGCCTTTGCGGGCTGCATGGGCTCGCAGCGCCTGCATTCTCCTAGATATGCGCGCGGATATTCGCGGACTTCACCCTCCCCTCTAGAAGGCGAATGTCCCAAATCTTCCACTTTCGGGATTTTTTCGGTTTTGACGAATACGTCAAAACGTCCTTACCAGCGCAAACATAATAGTTATAAAAGCAGAGTGGAAGATTTGGGACATTTGCCCTCCCAGGGCACTCCCCAGCCTCCAAACCCTCGTGGGCTAGCATTAATCATCATGGCCCGCCTGCCCAAACTCCCCTTTCGTACACGCCCCAGCGCCAGCCCCACCGCACACCCCGCCGCCAGCGCCACCACACACCGCAGCGCCAGCGTTACCGCACACCCCAGCGCCAGCATCCACCACGACCCCGGCGCGCTGTACACGCAGGCCTCCACCGCCGCGGCCTCCCACATCATCCGCCACTACTCCACCAGCTTCTACCTGGCCAGCGAACTCCTCGCGCCCACGATCAAGCTGCACATCCGCAACATCTACGCCCTCGCCCGCGTCGCGGATGAAATCGTCGACGGTACGGCTGAGGCGCTGGGCGTGCCAGCCTGCGGCGTCACAAAGACCCTCGACGACTACGGACGCACCACCCTCAAGGCGCTAGACACCGGCTTCAGCACCGACCCCATCGCGCACGCCTTCGCCACCACCGCGCGCTGGGCGGGGTTTGAACGATCCTGGACGGTGGATTTCTTCGCGTCCATGCGTTCGGACGCCCCCAGCTCCAACCCCTTGCCACTTGCCGACTACGTGCACGGATCCGCGGGCGTGATCGGGTGGATGTGCAACGCGGTGTTCGCAACACACGCCGAGCAGGCTGGGAGCCCGCTGACCACGGAGCAGCGCTCCCGCACCGACCAGGGCGCCTACGCGCTGGGCAGTGCCTTCCAGAAGGTGAATTTCCTGCGGGACTACCAGGAGGATACGGTCGGGCTGCACCGCTCCTACCTGCCCAAACTCACCGAGGAGTCGAAGGCCGAGCTGGTTTCCGAGATCCGCGAGGAGCTCGCCCAGGCGCACGCCACCATGGCGCTACTGCCGCTGGCGGCCCGCGTAGGGGTGCTCGGCGCGCACGACCTGTTCGCCGCGCTGAACGAGCGGCTGGCTCGCACCCCCGTCGAGCAACTGAAAACGGCCCGCGTGCAAGTGCCGCGAGCCGAGAAGGCGAAGATCATCGCGCGCGCCGTCCCCCGCGCCGCGCGCCTGCGCTACTGCTAGTGCTAGTGCTAGCCTGCACTAGCCGACGTTAGCTACCCCTCCGTGTTCCCGGCCTTCCAGGTCTTCCACGGGATGTTCCAGTCGCCCAGGCCGTCGGAGCCATTCAGGGTCTCGCCCTGCGTGTTCTTCACCTCAACGATGTCGCCGCGCTTCATGTTATTAAACACCCAGGCGGCATTCTCCACACTCACGTTGATGCAGCCATGCGAAGTGTTGGTGTTGCCCTGCGCGTACACGCTCCACGGCGCGGCGTGGATGTAAATGCCGGAGTAGCTCATCTGCGTCGCGTACTGCACGTCCGTCACGTACGAGCCCGCGCCCGTCAGGCCGAACGTCGAAGAGTCCATGGTCAGTGTCTCGAACTGGTCGCCGATGATGTACTTGCCGTTCGGCGTGGGGTACTGGTAATCCCGCCCCAGGGAAACCGGCATGGTCTGCACGGTCTTGCCGTTCTTCTTGATGGTCATCATCTTGGTGCTGTCGTCCACTACGGCACGCATCGCGTCGCCGATAGTGAACTTCGCGCTGCGGTCTTCGCCGCCGTAGACGCCTTCGCCAATCTTCGTGCCGTACAGATCGGCCTTCACGCTGACCTTGGTGCCGGGCTTCCAGTACTTCTCTGGGCGCCAGCGCACCTCCTGGGCTGTGATCCAGTAGAAGGCACCTTCCACCTTCGGCGTGGTCTCCACGGTGATGGCATCTTCCACTGCCTTGCGGTCTTCCACGGGGGCGTCAAAACGAAGAGAGATGGTTTGGCCGATGCCCACGGTCGAGCCGTCGAGCGGGGCGAGGGCACCGTTGAGCGTCATGCCGGGGGTCATGGTGGTGAAGGTCTGCTCGAGCTTCTGGTCGCCGGACTTCGCGGTGAGGGTGTAGGTGCGCGAGTAGCCGAGCTTGGTGGGGACGGTCCACTCGGTCTTGTCCTCGTTGAACTTACCCTTGACTTCCTCACCTGCGTCGTTGGTCAGCGAGACCTTGTCGATCTTCTTGTCGCCCTTGACCTGCACGTGCTCGGTGACGTCGACCTCGGTGTCGCCGTCCTTCACGTTGGAGGTCAGCTTGTTTTCTTCCTTCTTCTCTTCGCCCTCGCCGTTCTCGCCGGTTGAGGCATTAGAGCTGATCTGCGGGTCGTCGCTGTCGCGGTCGATTGTGCACGATGCGGTGAAGGTAACTAGGGCGATACTTAGTGACGCCGCAGTGATCCGTGAGAAGGTTTGTCCGAAAACCTTGGTGTTGCGCAAGACTAACTCCAAGAAAGGGAAAGGTGTGTGTAAGAAAAGTGACTGTCCTAAACCTTAACGCTTGGCTGCAGTGGAGCGTTAGTCATTTCGGCGGGTTCCAGCAGTTCGTAGCGTAAACGTTATAAACGGCGACCGGGTTTACGGTGAATGACTCGGTGAGGTCAGCGGCGTGGGGTGCACTTGCGGAGCATGGGGCGTGCATGCGGGACGTCCGTGCGGGGCGCGTGCGAAGCATGAGGGGCGTATACGAAGCACCGGGGCGTGCGCATAAGCCCTGAACTCACACATCAATTTACCCGCCCTGACCAGGCGATTTGTATTGTTAGGCCATCTGGGTATAAAGTTTTCCACGTTGCCGAGGCGCACAGCGCTTCGAATAACGCGGGCTATTAGCTCAACTGGCAGAGCAGCTGACTCTTAATCAGCGGGTTCGGGGTTCGAGTCCCTGATAGCCCACATTTTAACCCTCGTTCGCTTGGAATCTTACCGAGCGGGCGAGGGTTTTACTTTCGCTTCATCAGCTTCAACGGCCGCGCGGGTTAAGTAAAGAAAAGTGTGTCTTTTCCGGGCGTGTTGCGGTTATTTGATCCAGCCTTTTTGGATGCCGAGGTTGTGTTGGTAGCTGGTGTCGATGGCGGTGTCGTATTCTGCTGGTGCACCGATGTCATTGGTAGTGGCTGTGGTGTTGTGGGTGATCAGGTCTGTTGCTGTGGAAAGTGCGTCTTGACCCCATCGTTGGTCCCTGGCGATCTTGACCGGATCGTCAGGGACTTCTGTATGTAGATACAGCCACCAATCCATCACTGTGCGTTGATGCGGTAGTGATAGTCC
>NZ_JFCH01000026.1 GCF_000738175.1 Corynebacterium jeikeium
TCCTCACCATCAGCACACAATCCGAAAAACTCGCTGACCTGCGGATTTACAAAACTGAAAATGTCCCCCAATAACAAATTGCAACTTTTCCGACACTTTCCCGCCAAGGAAGCTACCCCTCACTTCTCCGATCACCACAATACTGCACCATCAGCCTCAAGCTGCTCTCCCGTCCCAAAATTCACACCCATGTAACAGAAACCCAGCTCGCCGACACCCCACAGGTCTGCACCAATACCCCAACGGCTCCCATTGCCACCCCACAGACTTAAGTGTCGGAAAAGTTGCAAAACGTAAATCCTCACCATCAGCACACAATCCGAAAAACTCGCTGACCTGCGGATTTACAAAACTGAAAATGTCCCCCAATAACAAATTGCAACTTTTCCGACATTTTCCCATCCAGCATCTCCTCCTAAAACCACCAGCCCACCCACTCAACACTCTCACCAATAACAACACCCCCAGCGGCCCCAATACTCACTTTCACGTATTCAACACCAGCACGCCGCCCGGCGCCCGCACCACACCCGCGCCCGGCGCCAACACCACGCCCAGTGCCGAGCTGCCCGTACACCATCGGGGAGTTTCCCGCATCTCGTACTTTTGTGCTTGTGGATAAATCGCCCACCTGCAGAGAGTTATTCACAAGTCCTAGCCACCCATATTCCACCAAGCTCGTTCAATTGCGAGAATGGCCGCGAACCCGGATGCGTTGCCGAATCTCTTTATCCATCTCTCTATTTCCGGCACATCTCTTAGATACATCTCTTGAAGCACATCTCTCAAAGGCCACGCAGACCAGGGGAAACAGGGGGTCAACAGTGCAACAGTCCAAAGCAAGCAATGGAAAAGCAACCAATGGAAAGACAAAAAATGGAAAAGCAAGCAATGGAAAAGCAAGAGCCAAATCCACAACCATCCGGCGGGCGCGTGCGGTTACATTTCCCCAGGTACCACCACGCAGGAAGGCCAAGCTGCTTCTCGACGTTTACACGATGAACCCCTCGGAAGCGCGAAGAATGCAGCGACTCGCAGCGAGGGGCGAAGCGGTCAGACTTGCACCGGGAGTTTATATTCCCGCAGGTCAGTGGCTTGAGTTTGAACAAGACCCCGACGCAGAAGCAATTAAAGCGCGAGCCAGAATCGCCGCCGAATACATCCGCAGCGGTCCGGCCGTCGTGGCGGGCAAATCGGCAGCCTTCCTCCACGGCCTGCCCCTAGAGAAGTTCGGGCCGCCGGAGACGGTGGAGTTGGCGTCACCAAAAAGAAGCCTGATGGGAAGAAACGGCAGGTCAGAGCGCTACCTCGCGGCGCCGGGGCAAGGCCAGCGCGCTGTGCTGACCCCCACAGAGTTCGGCGAAATCTGGACCAGCGGACTGCTGGATACGTGCCATGACCTGGGGCTTCGACATTCGCTGGACGATGCCGTCATCGCCACGGAGGCCGCGCTGCACACAGAGAAAATCACGTGGCACGAGTGGCGCAAATGGCTTGACTGGCAGAGTGGACAGCCCATCCGCCACGGGGCCCAACGCGCCCGCACGGCCGCGCGCCTCATCACCCGCTTCTCCGAAAGCCCGCGCGAATCGCAGCTAAAGATCCGCTTCTGGGAACACGGCCTGCCCGCACCATTCCAGCAGGTCAACATACTCAACGAGGGCGGCTGGACCATCGGGCGCGTGGACATGTTCTTCGACGTCGGCCTCGCTGTCGAATACGACGGCCGCGAGAAGTACGGCTCCACCACACCGGCCATCGAGCGCGCCCTACTCAAGGAACGTCAACGCGAAAACGACATCCAAGCCCGCGGCATCACGCTGCTGCGCGTCACGGCGGAAACGTACCTCTCCGGCCGCGCAATCGAGCAGGTCAGCGAGCATTTCCACACCCTCGCCGCGCGCCCGACCCGCCCGCCGTGCACCCTCTGGAGCGGCGGCGCGCTCGCCTGGTCGTAGCCCTTTTTGTTCTTTCTTATTGACGCCCCCTCGCCCCCGTCGCCTTCACCTCCAGCTTCGCGAACCGTCCGCCCCGCCCCGGCGCGAGCTAGCCACAAACTAGAGATAAAAAGAGAATTAAAGAACCCCGACAGTTGGAGCGCCCAAAGCGTTAGACTCGGTCACGGACACGCAAGCGTGACTGAAGGCACAGTGCAGGCACAGTGCAGGCACAGTGCACGGTGCAGGCGCGCCACAGCGCACACTGCAAGTAAGCACAGCCACGCCCAGCAGTTAAACCCCAGAACACACGTAGAAAAATTACGAACAACACACGCAGAACCAGGTGAAACAGTTGACCAACCCAGCAGGCGACAACGGCGCAGGCACCCCCGCCGGCAACGAGGAAGCCACTCCAGCAGGCACCCCCGCCGGAGACGGCACAACCGCATCCGAAGCCTTCAACTCTAAGGCCTGGCTGCAGCACTACACCCCGTGGACGCAGCACACCATCGACCTCGACGACCCGGCGGAAAACCCCGCAGGCTTCACCATCCCGGAGGTCTTCTGGCACGCGGTGGACACGATCGGCGAACGCAACGCCTTCACCTTCTTCGGCAAAGCCACCACCTACGAGCAGTACGGCCACCAGGTGGCCATCGCCTCCGCAGCCCTGGAGAAGCTCGGCGTGCAGCGCGGAGACCACGTCGCCATCGCACTGCCGAACTGCCCGCAGGCCCTCATCGCCTTCTACGCAATCCAGAACATCGGCGCAGTCCCCACCCTGCACAACCCTCTATACACTGCCCCCGAACTCCGCCACCCTTTCAACGACCACGGCGCCAAGGTGGCTTTCTTCTGGGATAAGGTCGCCGACGTCGCCGAGACCTTGCGGCTGAACAGCCCCCTCGAAACAGTCATCGCCGTCACCCTCCCTGACGAGATGCCTGCCCCGCTGCGCTACGCCCTGAAGCTGCCGATCCCGAAGATCAAGGCCATGAAGGACAAGCTCACCGGCCCGGCGCCAGCCGCCGTCTCCTGGAAGAGCTTCATGCGCACGGGCGGGAATGGCGAGAAGTGGCTGCGTGGTGGCGTCAATAATAAAAAGACCGACCCGACCGACCCCGCGCTGATCCTCTACACCTCCGGCACCACCGGCAAGCCCAAGGGCGCCGTGCTGACTCACCGCAACCTCATCGCGAACCTGCGGCAGGGGCAGGCGTGGGTGAAGGGGCTGGGCAAGGGGCCGAAGCCGGAGGTCATGCTGGCCGCGCTACCGATTTTCCATGCATACGGCCTGACCATGAACATCACGCTCGCCCCGATGATCGGCGGCGAAATCCAACTGCTGCCCGCGCCTGAAATGCCGCTGGTCATGCGTGTGATGAAGAAGAACATGCCTTCCTGGATGCCGGGCGTGCCTGCGCTGTACCAGAGCATTATGAAGGAGGCCGAGAAGCGCGACATGCCGCTCTCCGGTATCCGCAATTCCTTCAGCGGCGCCAGCGCCCTGCCCGCAGAGACCGTCCGCGAGTGGGAAAGCTCCACCGGCGGCAACATCGTGGAAGGCTACGGCCTGACCGAAACCTCGCCCATTATCGCAGGTAACCCCATGGGCAAGGGACGCGAGGGCTACATCGGCGTGCCTTTCCCCTCCACCGAAATCCGCATCGCCAACCCGGACAACCCCGCCGAGACCATGCCCGACGGCGAAGCTGGCGAGCTGGTCGTCCGCGGCCCGCAGGTGTTCAAGGGCTACCTGAACCGCCCGGATGCCACCGCCGACGCCTTTCACGAGGACTGGTTCCGCACCGGCGACATGGCCGTCATGGAGTCCGACGGGTACCTGAAGATCGTCTCGCGCATCAAGGAGATGATCATCACCGGCGGCTTCAACGTCTACCCCGCCGAAGTCGAGGAAGTCCTGTGCGAGCACCCCTCCATCGAGCAGGCTTCGGTCGTTGGCGTGCAGCGCAAGGATGGGTCCGAAACCGTCGCTGCGGCTGTGGTTTTGGCCGATGGTGCTGTTATTGACGCCGACGACTTCCGCGCCTTCGCCAAAGAACGACTTACTGCGTATAAGGTGCCGAAGGTATTCCATGCATTCCAGGAGTTGCCCGCCGACCAGCTGGGCAAGGTGCGCCGCCGTGAGGTGCAGGAGCTAGTCGCAGAGAAGGAACAGGCCTAAAACATGCCACTGAGCAGGAAAGACACCGTCGCCGCAGTGATCGTCACGCACAATCGCGTGAAGTTGCTGGAGGCCTCGCTGCGCCAGGTTGCCAACCAGGAGGGCGCGGAGGTCGCGCATGTGGTGGTCGTGGATAACGGCAACGACCCGGCGGTGCGCGAGCTGGTGGAGGCGGTGTGCGGGTCGCGGGGCCACTACGTGGGGTCCGCGACGAACCTGGGCGGGGCCGGGGGCTTCGCGCTGGGATTCCTGACCGCGCTTTCCCTGGGCGCCGACGCGATCTGGTGCGCCGACGACGACGGGCGCCCCGCCGACGCGCACGTGCTGGCTACCCTGCAGGAGGTTGCGGAGCGCGAGGGGCTGGAGGAGATCAGCCCCGTGGTGTGCAACATCGATGCCCCGGAACGGCTGGCCTTCCCTCTGCGCCAGGGGTTGGTGTGGCGGCGGACGCTATCTGAGCTGGAGGGTTCGTTCCTGCCGGGGATCGCCAGCCTGTTCAACGGCGCGTTGATCAGTGCGCGGGCGATGGAGATAATTGGTGTTCCCGATTATCGGCTGTTCATCCGTGGCGACGAGGTGGAGTACCACCGCCGCCTGGTCCGCAGCGGCCTGCCCTTTGGAACATGTCTGACCTGCGCTTACCTGCACCCCGACGGCTCGGACGAGTTCAAGCCGATCCTTGGCGGGAAGATGCACACGCAATACCCGGACAACGAGTTCAAGCGCTTCTTCACGTACCGCAACCGCGGGTACATCATGAACCAGCCGGGCATGCGCAAGCTGCTGCCGCAGGAATACGCCCGCTTCGGATGGTTCTTCTTGGTGCAGAAGAAGGACCCGAAGGGGTTCGCCGAGTGGCTGCGGCTGCATGCGCTCGGTCGGCGCGAGCAGTTCCGCCGGCCAGGCCGCTAGCGCGGCTGCGCCCCGGGGATGGGCTCAGTCGCCGAAGTTCTAAGCAACTTTTTAAGCGCACACACCGGCCAGGATTTTCCCTTTTACCCGGTCACGGGCGTAGTCTTAAGTGACTATCGCGGTGCCCCGAGCAGCACTTGAGCAGCCCCCGAGCAGACTCCCGGCGCCGCCTAACACCACCTAACCGAGGATGAAGTTAGCCGAAGTGACCGTGTCCGAAACCCAGACCACCCCGAGCGCTGAGCCCACCAAGCCCGCTGAAGACGTTGGCGTCAATAAGAAGAACGCCGAAGGCGCCGCCCCCTCCCGCGCGCACCGCCGCCGCAACGTCGCGCGGCAGTTCATTCAGTTCGGACTCGTCGGCGCGTCGGGGTTTGTGGTCAACCAGGCGATCTTCGTGCTGTCGAAGAAGCTCGCGGAGGCCGGCTGGGACATTCACGTGCAGGATGCCTTCCTGAACCTCCTCGGAACCCAGTACCATTTCCGCTGGTAC
Organism: Corynebacterium jeikeium; assembly: GCF_000738175.1. GTDB lineage: Bacteria > Actinomycetota > Actinomycetes > Mycobacteriales > Mycobacteriaceae > Corynebacterium > Corynebacterium jeikeium_C. Next base: position 5,531 of record NZ_JFCH01000026.1, read on the forward strand.
CACGTGTTTTCCGTGGTCGCGTTTCTGCTGGCGAACATCTGGAATTTCTGCCTGAACCGCTACTGGACGTTCCGCCACGAGCCGAAGCGCGCTTGGTGGAAGCAGCTGCCGCAGTTCATGGCCGTGGGCGTGTTCGGACTGCTGATCACGCTGGTGGTCTCGACGGCGCTGGTGAACCCCGAGTCGCCGATCGCTCTGCCGCACGACATTTTCGATAACTCCACGGGGCTGCGCACGCGCGCGTACTGGGGCAACTTCATTGGCGTGATCCTGGCGGTGCCGGCGAACTTCCTGTTCAACAAGCTGTGGACGTTCCGCGCGAAGCCGCGCGAGGCCAGCCGGGTGGTGCGCGTGGTTGAGCCGCGCACTGGCGGTGCTGGTTCTGGTGCCGGTGCGGGTTCTGGCGCGGGTGATGCGGATGTCTAAGCCTTCTTTTAATGACGCCCCCTCGCCGCAGCCAGGCACCGATCCCGCTGGGGCCGGGCAGGGCGCGCGGGTCGGCGATAACTTTCAGTCGGAGCACACCACCCGGGCGCAGCGCATCATCCAGTCGCAGCTGGTGAAGTTTGTGCTGGTCGGAGGCTTCAGCGCCGTCGTGGACTTCGGCTCCACGGCGCTGTTCACCTTTGCGTTTGGCTTGAGCGATGGCGTGTCGAAGGCACTGGGATTCGTGCTGGGCACCCTGACGGCATATTTCATCAACCGTCGGTGGACTTTCCAGGCGGAGCCGAGTGGGCGCCGATTCGCCATCACCATGGTGACCTACGGGCTGACCTTTATTGTGCAGTGGGGGCTGTACAAGGTGTCGATCCCGTGGCTCGAAGGCTTTGACCTGAATGCATTCTGGGTACGTGCGATCAGTTTTGTGATTGCGCAGGGCACGGCGACGGTGCTGAACTTCCTGATCCAGAAGTTCCTCATCTTCAAGCGCTAGCCGGGGTGAAGCTTCAAGTACTAGCCGGGCTGCATCTTCAAGTGCTAGCCGGGCTGGCTGGAGGCTTCCGGAAGCCTCACCTGTACTCAAATGTCGTTAGAACGGGAATGGGTTAATGGGAGCGGTTTGCAAAATCGCAAAGCCGCAGGTCAGGGCGTTGTGTATTTTTGCGGGGCTCCGCGGGCGCCGACGTATTCCCGATCTAGCGACATTCCATTCCGCTAGGCACCCTGGTGGACCTGCCCTGACCGACGTATTCCCGATCTAGCGACATTCTGACCAGCCGGACACCAGGCAAAGCCCGGCCAAGCTGGGCAAACTACAGCAGCCAGGCCAAGCCCGGCCACGCCACCCAAACTAGCGCTGCAGAACGAAGCGGTACATCTCCAAGCGGTCCAGCAGCGAGCACTGCGGAACCAACGGAACCGCCTGGTCATCGGGCTGAGGCTCCCACTTGCTTGCCCCCACCTGCGCCAAGATGCGCCCGGTCCGCCGCGACAGCCACTTGATCTCGCTGGCGCTGAGGGCGTCAGTACCCAAGGCAGTATCGGTCGGCGGCAGCTTCGCATCCGCGCGCGTGAAGCCGAGTGCCGACATGAAGGCCTCGCTGACCTCGTCGACCTCCGAATCCACCAGCGTGGACAGCGCGATAATCCGCGCCCACGCTGCCGCGCGCCCGATCTTGCTCTTCTCGATCGGCGCATCAGCCAGCAGCTCGGCGGCGTGCTCGGTAACGTTCGCCGGCCTCTCCAAGTCCAGCGCCTGCAGCAGCGGAATGAACTCGTACAGCGCCCGCTCGTGCAGAAGTTCCCGCAGTTCAGGGTCGGTTTCGGCGAGGATCTGCTCCACGGTGTCCTCGCCCGCCAGCGCCACGTTCACCTCCGTGACATCCACGCGCGCCGGAATGCCCGCAGGGTGCAGGTGCGCGGCGAGTTCGTCATCCTGATTCTTATTGACGCCACCCGCCTCAGCCGCATCGTCCTCCGTATCGGCGAGGAAGTCGGCGGCCAGGAGCACTGCTTCGGCATCCGGCTCGCCCGGCGCGTCAAAGGAGGCGTCAAAGGGGGAGCCGGTGGGGACGAGCTCGATTTCCTCGTGGCGGGTGGTGGTGTCTGTGACGTTGACGCTGAAATCGTAGCGGCCTACCTTCAGCACGCCGATGCTCCCGCGGCGGAAAATGTCGCCGAGAGCAGTGCCGATGGAATTTGCGCCCTTGGCGTAGACGCGCACGCGGCCAGCAGTGCGGGCGCGGAAACTCCAGGTTGGATCGGTGGTGGTGTCGGCGCTGGTAGCAGTGTCAGCCGCGGGCGCGTCGGCGGCGCCAGTGTCAGCGGCAGAGGCCGCGCCGGCGCCGCGCTCCGCCCGCGCGACGTAGCGGGTGGGGTGCGCCTCGGGGACTCGGTTCACGGATTCGGGCCAGTCGAAGCTGGTGAGGATCGCGTCGGCGAAGTCCGCCACGCTCATAGCGCCGGAGACGCTGAGCAGGCGGGAGTACCTTCCCACGCCCGGGAAGTGGTGCTCCACTACCACGGTGAAGACTGTGGTGTGGGCTCCGTTGTTTCTGCTGGCCCCCACCCCCGGTGTGGACATAACCCCCAGGCTTTCCTGCACTTCCGCCCCGTCGGCGCCGTCGCGCCGGGACGTGCGGATCTTCGACAGGGAGATCACGCTCCCGCCCGCGATTGATGCATCCGTGGCCTCCGCGCCGCCGTTCCCGTTCGCTCGCGCAGCAGTGGAACCGCCGGCTGATTCATAGCCCCCGGCGGCTCCAAAAAGCGATGAGCGATTCATGCACCTAAGCGTAATGGCGCCCGGCTAACCTCGCTGGGCGAGAACCAGCGGAAGCGGCTGAGCAGTCACAAACTCGCTGATCACAGGGCCAAGTCGGCGGACTCGCAACTTGTCGAATGCGTTGTACTGCGCGATCCAGCCGCGCAGCGCGGCGGCCTCTTGCAGCGCCGTCGCCACGGCCTCGCGCTCGGTCTCGCTTCCGGCGCGCTCTGCTTCCCCTGCGCCTGCGCTTCCCTCCGCGCCAGCGCCCACGCTCTCCCCGGCGCGGCTTCCTGCGCACTCATCCGCGCTTTCCCCAGCGCGTTCCCCAGCACCGGCACCGGCCACGCCAGCCTCGGCTTCCCGGAACTCCTCCAGCGCGCGGAAGCTCCCCCACGCCGGCTGCTTCTTCCCCGGGAACTCGGCGTTGAAGTGCTGCTTGGCGGAGGCGAGGGCGTCATTAAGAGCAACCTCCGTTGCCGCCACGTCGACCAGAGCAACGTCGCTGGGCAACACCTTCGCCGCCGCCTCGTCGCCCACAAACAGCACGGGATAGCGCAGCAAGGCGGCAAGCATGGCCACGCGGTCGTCGGTCCCCTCGATCCAGTCCGCGCTGGCGGCAAAGCCATGGATGCCCGCGCCGTCGATCAGCCAGGCGCCGGAAAAGTCTCCAAGCTGCACGTCGGGGTCGGTTTCCACCTGCCAGATGGCGAAGGTGGGATCGTCGGCGGGGCCTGCGGCGACCACGACCATGATTGGGTCGTAGCGGACGGGCTCGGGCGCGCCGGGGGCCGCGGTACTCGCGGCGGCACCCGACTCGCCGGCAGTGCTTTCAGGGGCAGTTGTGCTCATCGCTATTGGAGGTTACCACCGACTATGATCTTGCCCATGGCTGTTTTTGATAGGTTCCCCGGCGCCGCGAAACTCTTCAAGCGCTCCAAGCTCTCCCCCGCCGAGCAGGAACACAGGAGTGCGCCGGTGCGAGTCGGTGGCGTCGGTAAGGAAAGCAGCTACGAGGCTTCCACCCGCACGAACCTGCCGCTCAACGAGTTCATGACTCGCCTCATGGCCCAGGAACTCCCCATCCTCGACAGCACCAGCCGCCAGCGCGTGCGCGACATCCTGCGCGAATACGACGGCCCCACCATCACCGAGCCCGAGGAGCTGCCGGAGGAGATCCGCCAGATCATGGAGCTCTACTAGCTCTTTCTTAGTGACGCCGCCCACACCGCAACTGCGAAAACGCTGGCAACTTGAGCCGCACGCGGCGCCGCGCCCCTGAGTTGTCCCACCCGGGCGCTAGGGTAGAGAACATGGAATTGCACACCAGCACTCGTACCCTCACCGGGTGGGGTCGCACCGCCCCCACGACCGCCGAAGTTCTGTCCACACAGGATGTCGATCAGATTGCCGCCGCCGTCGCGCGCGTGGCCGACGATAACGCGGATAAGCCCAGCCACCTGCAGCGTGGCGTGATCGCCCGCGGTATGGGCCGCAGCTACGGCGACCCGGCCATGAACGCCGGCGGGCTCGTTATCGACATGCAGCAGCTGAACCGTATCCACAGCATCAACCCCGATACCGCCATCGTGGACGTCGATGCTGGCGTGACGTTGGACCAGCTGATGAAGGCCGCCCTGCCCTATGGCCTGTGGGTGCCGGTGCTGCCCGGCACGCGCCAGGTGACCATCGGCGGCGCTATCGGCCCGGATATCCACGGCAAGAACCACCACTCCGCGGGTTCCTTCGGCAACCACGTCCGCTCCATGGAGCTGCTGGTGGCCGACGGGCGCGTGCTGCACCTGACCCCGGAGGGCTCCGCGGACGACCCGGACGGCGAGCTGTTCTGGGCCACCGTCGGCGGCATGGGCCTGACCGGCATTATCCTGCGCGCGACCATTGAAATGACGAAGACGGAGACCGCGTACTTCATCGCCGATGGCGACATGACGCATTCCCTGGACGAAACCATCGCGTTCCACTCCGATGGTTCGGAGCACAACTTCACCTACTCCTCCGCCTGGTTCGATGCGATTAGCCCGGAGCCGAAGCTGGGCCGCGCCGCGATCTCCCGCGGCTCCCTGGCAACCCTGGACCAGCTGAAGGAGTACGCGCCGAAGCTGGCCAAGGATCCGCTGAAGTTCAAGGCTCCGCAGCTGATGACCGTGCCGGATATCTTCCCGAGCTTCACCATGAACAAGCTGTCCATGGTGGCCATCGGCGAGCTGTGGTGGCTGAAGTCCGGCGAGTACCGCAACCAGGTGCAGAACCTCACGCAGTTCTACCAGCCGCTGGACCTGATCGGCGAGTGGAACCGCGGCTATGGTTCCAAGGGCTTCCTGCAGTACCAGTTCGTCGTACCGACGGAGGCCGTGGAGCCGTTCAAGGAGATCATCCGCGACATCCAGCGCTCCGGCCACTACTCCGCGCTGAACGTGTTCAAGCTGTTCGGCGAGGGCAACAAGGCGCCGCTGAGCTACCCGATGCCGGGCTGGAACGTCTGCGTGGACTTCCCAATCAAGCCGGGCCTGGGCGCCTTCCTGGACGACCTGGATCGTCGCGTGATGGAGTTCGGCGGCCGCCTGTACTTGGCCAAGGAGTCCCGCACCTCCGCCGAGAACTTCCACAAGATGTACCCCGGCCTACCCGGCTGGCTGGCCACCCGCAAGCGCATCGACCCGACGGGGGTTTTCGCCTCCGACATGTCCCGCCGCCTCGAGCTCTAACTGCATAGAGCTTTAACTGCATAGAGCTTTAACCCGAAAGAGAGTCACAATGATTGATGCCGTTGGCAAACCCCAGTCCATCCTGCTGCTCGGCGGCGCGTCCGACATGGGCCTCGCCGTCGTCGAGGAGTTCCTCTCCCGCGGCCCCGCGCGCGTGATCCTGGCCGCCCGTGCCGGCGAGTCTTTGGATGACGCCACCGCACGCATGAACGCCGCCGGCGCCAGCGAGGTCGTACCCGTCTCCTTCGACGCAGTGGACTTCGATTCCCACCCGCAGGTTTTCGAGGAAATCTTCAGCCACGGCGACGTGGACCTGGCCATTGTTGCGTTCGGAATCCTGGGCGATAACGAGAAACAGTGGACCAACCAGAAGTTGGCTGTGCAGGCCGCACAGGTGAACTTCACCGGCGCCGTCTCCGTCGGCGTACTGCTGGCGGACTACATGAAGAAGCAAGGCCACGGCCAGATTGTGGCGTTCTCCACCGTTGCCGGTGAGATGGTTCGCCGCTCCAACTTCGTCTACGGCTCCACAAAGGCCGGCCTGGATGGCTTCTACCGCATGCTCAACGAAGCTCTGCGTGGCTCCGGCGTGCGCGTGCTGACGGTCCGCCCGGGCCAGGTCCGCACCAACATGACCAAGGACCTCGAAGACGCCCCGCTGACCGTGGACAAAGAAGACGTGGCCAAGGCGATCGCCAAGGCCGTGGATAACCGCAAGTCCCTGATCTGGGTGCACCCCCTGTTCCGCCCAATCATGCTGATCCTGAAGCACCTGCCGCTGCCGATCCTGCGCAAGCTGCCTCTGTAACAGCCTCCCGGCCAGGGCTCCGCTCGGCGCCGACCGGGAGAGCCAGATTGAAGGGCCTCTTGGCCCCGGCTCCGCAGAGCAAAGCGCCGCCCGCCTCCCCGGCGTGCGGCGCTTTCGCATGTCCGGCCTAGTCAGCGCGGAGACGAACTAAACTAGACCTCCCGAGGCGCGCCCGGGTGCGCGGAATCCTTCGCATCCAGCTTCAAAAATGCCGAGGCCACCATCAACGCCACCGCGGCGAAAGCCGCCACCAGGAACGCCACATGGATGCCCTGGCCCACCACCTGCGCCTCGGCCAGCGCAGGATCCGTGGCACCCAGACCCGCCAACTCCTCAGCATTGCTAGAGGCGTAGCGCGCGGAAGCGAAAGTCATCACAGCCACGAAGATCGCCGTTCCCGCGCCGCCGGCAACCTGCTGGAAAGTATTCAAAATTGCCTGCGCGTGGGAAGCCAAAGAGTCCGGAACGGCCGCCAGGGCGTTGGACATAAGGGGCGTCATCATCAAAGCAATGCCCAAGTTCAACACAACCGTAACGACCGTGAGCTGCACAAACGCCGGCCACGTGCCGGAACCAACCCAAGAAAACAGGTGCTCCGTCTGCTCCAGGGCGGCAAAGCCCATCATGCCGATGGTGATCAAAATGCTGCCCGGGATAATCAGCGGGCGGGTGCCACGCGCGTCGTAGGCACGGCCGACCGCGGGGCCCAGCAGCCCCATGACCAGGCCGCCCGGCAAGGAAACCATGCCAGTCTTCAGCTCCGTCAGACCCGCAACGTTCTGCGCGTACAGCGGCATCAGAATGATGAAGCCGAAGAGCATGGAGAACGTAAACAGCAGCAACCCCAGCGAGAGGTTGTACTCGCGCACGCGCAACGGCTGCAGGTTCAACAGCGGAGTGGCGCCCGGCTTAGAGCTGCGCTCCAGGGAACGCTGGCGCAGGAAGAATACCGCCAGGATCACCGCACCCACAGCCAGGATGATCAGGCGCTGCACCGGCACTCCATCGGCCAACTCCGACAGACCGGCCAGGCCGTACACCAGGCCCGCAAAGCCGAATGCGGAGAGGAAGACGGAGAGCACGTCCAGGGAAGGGCGGCTCGGCTCCTCGAAGTTCTTCACCAAGAACAGACCCGCGACCAGGGAAATCAGCACCAACGGGGCGACGAGGATGAAGATCCAACGCCAGCCCAAGGCCTCCAGCACCACGCCGGAGAATGTCGGACCCAGCGCCGGAGCCACCGCAATAACCACCGAAACCAGGCCGAATACCGCGCCACGGCGGTCGATGGGGACCAGCCGGATGATGGTGGTCATCAACATCGGAATCACCAGCGCCGTGCCGCTGGCCTGGACCACGCGGGCGAGCAGCAGGATCGGGAACGTCGGCGCGGCTGCGGCGAGCACCGTGCCGGCAAGGAAGGTCGTCAGTGCCGCGATGTAGATCGAGCGCAGGCGGAACCGCTGCATGATGTAACCGGTCATCGGGATGACCACGGCCATCGTGAGCATGAATGCTGTGGTCAACCACTGCGCTGCATCGGCGGTGACGCCAAACTCTCCCATCAAAACGGGCAGAGCCACGGCCAAGGTGGTTTCGTTGAGAATCACCACGAAAGCTGCGGCTACCAGCATGCCGATAAGCAGTTTCGCGCCAGCCGCGGGCTCCCCTGGAGGGGTCGGGTGGCCCTGGCGATCGGGGCTGAGGTTTTCAGAAGTGCTTTCCATTGGCTCGGCCGCGTCGGCTGGGGTGGTGGCGCGGTCGGGATTGGCGGCGTCGGAAAAAGGCTTTTCAGACAAAAATATCCCTCCAAGACGATAAAAGGGCGGGTGCATGAGTGCACCCGCGAACCCTGGATACTTTACACCAGGTGTGCTGCGTTTGGAGGGGGCAAGCGCCGGCGGTTAGCGCTCCAGCTCGCCCTGGGTCTCGCCAGTGCCGTCACCGCTCCCCTCGCCCTGCTCGAGAGCGTTCGCACTATTCTCGGAGTTCAGCTGGGCGCGGATTTCCTCCAGACGGGAGCTGGCGCGCATGTCGTTACCAGCGGATTCGATCTCAGTCATGCGGCCCTGCACGGAGTTCTCGACGAGCTCCTGGCTGCCGAGCGCCTGGGCGTAGCGCTGCTCGATCTTCTCGCGCACGCTGTCCAGGGTCGGCACGTCATTGTTCTGCACCAGACCATCCATCTGCTGCATGGAGTTCGCGGTGGCCTCCTGCATCTTCGCCTGATCCACCTGGGAACGCAGCTGGTTGATCTGCGCCATCTGATCCTCGAGGCGGGCAGCGGACTGCTGCTGTTGCTGCTGCGCCTGACGGGCGGCCTCTTCCGCACCGGAGTACAGTCGCTTGGTCTCCTCAAGCTGCTGCTCGACCGTGACCAGCTGAGAAGCGAACAGCTCGGCTGTCTGATTCAGCTCGTTGGCCTTGGCCTGGTCGCCATCGGCCGCGGCCTTGTCGGCCTGCTGGATGGCGGTGCGAGCGTTATCCGAAAGCTTCTCCGCATCTTCCTGCAGGCGGTTCATCTTCATTTCCAGCTGATTGCGGTTACCGATCACGCGAGCAGCACTTTCGGAGATCTGCTGGTGCTGCTTGCGGGCCGCTTCTGTGGCCTGCTGGATCTGCACATGGGGATCCGCGTTCTCCTCGATCTTGGTGTCGAGGGACTGCATCAGGTATTTCCAGCCCTTAGAAAATGGATTCGCCATGGGAAAGCTCCTGTGTCGCTATGTAGTCGGTGTTTAGTCGGGATGTAGTGGTTTGTTTAAGTTAACTGCATCCCAGCGTACTGACTTTCCGCGTGGCGCAGGGGGCGAAAGCGGGAGCGGGGCTCCGCGCGGGGCCGTCAGCCCGCCACTAGAGCGAGTAAAGGTGAACCACCGGAGCGTCCATATCCCGCCCGGTCAGGTGCATCAAATCCAGCTTCACTTGTTTCAGGGAGACGACCTCCATCACCGGGTCCGGGATCGGCGCCTCGCTGGGGACCAGGCCCAGCTGGTGCAGCACATCCCCTGCGCCAGCGGAAATGTCGACCTTCACCGGCACCGTGGAGATCTCCGCCAGCGCGGGCACGGCCTCCAGGGACGTAGCCTCCACCACGACGGGGCCTTCGACCACGTAGGTTTCCACATCCGGGCCGGTCTGCATCAGCCCGTCGCCCCACTGGCCAGGCAGCCTGATCTGCAGGTTCTTGATCTCCAGCCGGTCGCCGGTGATGCGCAGCAGGTCGCGGCCGCCGTGCTCCGTGCCTACAGAATCCACGCCGATGTGCACGTTCCCCTTGAAGGTCACGTTATCCGCGGTGACCTGGCCGACGTCGCCCACCCGCGCGGGCTGGGCCACGCTGTACGGGGCATTCGCATTTAAGATGCCCACGCCGGTGGCGATCCCCACTGCCACCAGCAGGGCCGCGATCGTCGCGGAGTACCCGCCGCCGGAACCTTCCTCAGAGCCGGCTTCGCTCTCGGCAACCTCGGCCTCAGTCTCGCCGCCGGTGTCGCCGCCGGAGCGCTCGCCCCCGCCCTTCTTCGATTTCCGCTCGCTGCGCTCCCCCGGTTCCCCAGACTCCCACGCCAGGGCAAACGCCCCGCCGAAAATTCCCAACAGCGAGCCCAACAGGAACCCGCCGATATTGGAGGCCGGCAGCGCCACCAGCGATACCAAAATGGCGAAAACTCCCAGGTAGGGAGCCGTGGCAGGCTTCAGCCAAATACCCAGTGCGAACATGATCTGCGCGGCACCCAGGAAGAGCGTGGAAACCCCCGACAGCGTAGAGATCATCACCAGTAGGTCGGAAATGCGCAGCGTCAGATACGCGGGCGTCATAATCACAACACCCGAAAGCAGCACCAACAGTCCCGGCACGAACGGTCGGTTGCGGCGCCACTCGGCGAAGCGCGCTAACCGCCCTTTAGCAGGCATTCTCGGTTCCTCGGCGCACGTTCGCCTCCACTCCGGAAACGTTCAGCTGCTTCGCCCCTACCGACGTGGCAATGATCTTCTCCGCCACAACCTGCACGTCCTTCGAGTGCAGACCCCAGGCGTCATCTGGCGCTTCGGGGTTGACCTGGCTGGCGTCAATACCGAGGTTGGGGTCGGCCATCCGCAGGCTGCCCTTAATGTCGGTGGAGCCTACGATCAGATCGTCCGCGTCAACGCTGTTCTGTCCGTTGGCGCGCAGCGAAAGGGTGGCCTCGCCGACGGCGGGAAGATCCGGCACGGTGGTGGAAAGGCACAGGTCAGAGGCCTTCGCCTCCTTAATCTTCACACGCGCTACGGGCAGGTGGTCATCGCCCTTCGTGTCGTTGTCCATGAACAGGGAGAAATCCTGCCCGGACAGGCCGCCGATCGTCACGGTGAAGAAGGAGCCAGAAAGCGCCAAGTTCGCAGAGATTCCGCCCTTCGCCACGGCCATTCCGGTGCCGGCGAAGCCGACCAGCCCGGCGGTCAGCGCAACTGCGGCCTTCTTGCCGTTGATCCGTCCCATTCTTCGTGCCTCCTGTTGTAAAACCCTTACGCATTATCCCCGCCGCGGCGCCGTTGCGCGAATCGCAGTTCTTTTTGGTGACGCCCTCTAGGCCGCGCCCGCCCGCGTCCCAGCACAGGCTGTGCGAATACGCGCTGCACGGGAAGGGCTGGAGCACACGCACCACGCATTCCTGCATGCCTGCACCGCACGAGCGGGGCCTGCGTAGCCTGGGGAGCATGGACGTTGCATGTTACTCAGCCCCCGGCGCCGGCGAGGCACTGGAAAAATCCACCATTTCCCGGCGCGACCTGCGCCCCAACGACTGCCTCATCAAGATCCGCTGGGCGGGCATCTGCCACTCGGATACTCACACCGTGAATGGCGATTGGCCGCACGATAACTTCCCCATGACCCCTGGCCACGAGATCATCGGTGAGGTCACCGAGGTGGGCACGGAGGTACAGAACTTCCGCCCCGGCGATGTTGTCGGCATCGGCTGCCTGGTGGATAGCTGCCTGGATTGCGATGCCTGCCGCGAAGGCGACGAAAACTACTGCGAGAACGGTTCGACCGGCACATATAACGCGCCGGATCGCATCGACGGAACCATCACGCAGGGCGGTTATTCCACCCACATCGTCTGCCGGGAGGAGTTCCTGGTCCGCATTCCGGAGGCCTTCGCCGACTTGGAGTCTGATGCCGCCGCGGCGGCCACTCCCCTGCTATGCGCTGGAATTACTACGTATTCCCCGCTGAAGCACTGGGACGTGGGCGAAGGTTCCCGCGTGGCGGTGGTCGGCATGGGCGGCCTGGGACATGTGGCCGTAAAGCTGGCTGCGGCGATGGGTGCAGACGTGACGGTCTTGAGCCACTCTAAGTCCAAGGAGGCCGATGGCATGGCCTTTGGTGCCAGCCGTTACGTGGCCACCAAGGAGGAGGACTGGCACAAGCCCTTCAGGGCGAGTTTCGACCTAATCATTAATACGGTCAGCGCACCGCTGGATCCGGCACCGTTTATTTCCACCCTGGCGCGTGGCGGAACCATGGTGATGCTGGGGCTGCCGCCGGAGAAGATGCGGATCAGCGCCGGTGCGCTGATCGGTAAGCGCCGCTCCGTGGCGGGCAGCGCTATCGGTGGTATCCGGGAGACCCAGGAGATGATTGATTTCTGCGCCGCCCACGGCATCACCGCAGAGGCGGAGGTCATCCCGGCAGAGGAAATCAATACGGCCTATCAGCGCGTGTTGGATTCGGATGTGCGCTACCGCTTCGTCATCGACGTCAACACGCTATAACGTGCGCCGGGCGCACTCTGGTTAGCGCGCTGATCGCGCCTGCGTGCACCGTAGCGCGGGATTGCAGCGAGCGAGCCTGCAGTACGAACGCTTACTGCGCCCCGCCCTGCTCGGCCTCGATCTGCTTGCGGACCTCGTCCATGTCCAGCTCCTTGGCCTTGGCAATCAGCTCGTTGATGGCCTTGCCCGGCAGCAGGCCGGATTCGCGGGCCAGCAGCACGCCGTCGCGGAACAGCATCAGGGTCGGGATCGACTGGATCTGCAGGGCTGCGGAAAGCTCCTGGTTAGCCTCGGTATCCACCTTGCCGAATACGGCATCCGGGTTCTCCTCGGAGGCCTGCTCGAAGATGGGGGCGAAGCGCTTGCACGGACCACACCAGTCTGCCCAGAAGTCCAGTACGACGATGCCGTCGCCCTGCACGGTTTCCTGGAAGTTTGCTCCGGTGATTTCAGTGGTCGCCATTTCTTTCCCTTCAGGTTGATTGCTTCGTTCAAAGCTTGTCGCTGCTTTGTCACTGCGCACCGTTTAAAGGGGCGCGTATATTTTTCCAACATTACGCAACGCACGTTTTATTCCGCGTTAGAGTTCTCACTATGTCTATTTATGACGCCAACGCGAATCCGTCTAGCACTTTCAAAATGTACAAGAATCTTGCGAAGAAGCCGTTTGGCAACGGTCTGTTTTCGCTGGCAGCCAGCGCTAAGGCGCCTTACTTCCTAACCGTACAACCGCGTCTGCAGGAGTTGCGACCGGGCTACTGCCAGGTGAAGTCGAAGAAGTGGTGGCTGCTGAATAACCACATCGGAACCTTCCACGCCATCGCGGCCTGCAATGTGGCGGAGTTCGCGATGGGGATGCTGGCTGAGGCGTCCATCCCCAACACGCACCGCTGGCTGCCGCAGGGTATGCGCACGCAGTACCTGAAGAAGACGAAGGGCAGCCTGACGGCCACCGCGACGGCGGAGTTGCCGGACTTCGAGAAGATCACCAAGGAGTCCGGCGGCCAGACCGTGCCGGTGAAAATCCATTTCGCCGACGATGAGGGCAAGGAATCCACCTACGTGGAGATCGACATCTGGGTGACCGCCAAGAAGTAGCAGGCTAGGCGCCCGCGAGCGTCGCCCCGCCCCAGAGCGCAAGGAAGAACACCGCGCAGCAGGCAACGGTCATCGCCACCACACCGACGATGCGACGGGTGGGCTGCGGCCGAGTGAAGACCTCCACCATCACCGTGGAGAACGTGGTGAACCCACCAGCCAAACCCACTCCTAACAGGGGGAATAGGATGTCCCGGGCCGCGCTCGTCGCCCCGGTCCCGTCGGTGTTGACCGGACCGCCCAGCCCGCCCGTGCCCGCCGTGTGCTGCGAAGTGAAACCAAGAACTAGCCCCAGTAGGGCGGTGCCGAGGAGGTTCACCACCGTCAGGCTCCACAGGGGTGCCCAGCCGCGCCGGGACTTCAGGTAAGTATCCAGCCCGTAGCGGGCGGCCGCGCCCGTTCCGCCGCCGACGGCGACGGCCAGCAGCTCCACGAGGGTTGCTCCGTTGCTCATCGCGTGCCCCCATCCCCCGGCGCGGACTCCGGCTCAGCACCGGAGCCGCTGCCTGCTTGGGCTGCACTGCCCCCGTGCCGCAGCCGCGCCAGCGCATCCAGATCCCGCCCGAGGCGCAGCCCCATCGCAGCCGCAAACAGGCCAAATGCCAGTGTGATCAGGCCGTAGACTCCCCCAATGAGGACGGCATTTGTTGAGTCGGTGGGGGCGTCAATAGCCGCAGCGAGCGAGCTAAACGACGTGAAACCGCCGAGCACGCCCGTACCCCAGAACGCCCGGCGCGGGTGGGCGGAATCCGGGATCATGCCGACCAGCAGCCCCAGCAGGAGCGCTCCCAGGACGTTGACCACCAGCAATGCAATATCCCCGAGGGGGATTCCACCGGTGACATTCAGCGGAGTGGCCGCGCCGGGGACGCGCGTTGGGTCGCCGAGCGCGGGGATCCAAACGGTCAGCGCCCAACGAAAAATCGCCCCCAGCGCACCGCCGAGGAAGACCAGGGCGATGGGCGGGAGGCGTTTCATGGGTGCAATATTACCCAGGCAACTGGATTAAACGGCCAGCCACGCCGGCGGCGGTGATGTCCGTGGAGGTGAAGGTGATGTGTGGGTACTTCTCTTGATGCGCTGGGTCCCAACCTACGTCCACTTAGTTGATGTGTCCACCATATTGACTGATGTGCGATAATGGTTCACATGACACGAGAAAACGCCTCTCCCCCGCAAGATGCGGATGCCACCGCGGGAACCCCGTGGCTGAGCAGCCGCGAGCAGCAGGTGTGGCGAGCGTGGCTCAACGCCCACATCCAGATCAATGCCGAGCTGGCGCAGCAGCTGTCGGCGGAAACTTCCCTATCCCTGTCCGACTACGAGGTTCTGGTGCATCTTTCGGAATCGCCGAACCACCAGCAGCGAATCGTCGCGCTGGCGAACATGATGCAGTGGAGCCGTTCGCGCTTGTCACACCAGATCACGCGCATGGCGAAGCGCGGTCTTGTGCGCCGTGAAACTTGTGACGCCGACGGCCGCGGGGCCTTCGTTGTCCTTGAACCCGCAGGTCTCGACGCGATCACTACTGCTGCGCCCGGCCACGTGGCGAAGGTGCGCGAGCTGGTATTTGACCGGCTAACCGACACGGAAGTTGAGCAGTTCTACTCGATCCTGGCGAAGCTGAACGAACAGCCTTAGGCGCGGCGCGGGGCAGCGCGCGACCCGCCGCCCGCCGCGCGCCCCGCCTCCGGGGGGCGCGGGGCGCAGAAGCACCAGCACGCGGATGCCCCGCGTGGGATTTAGGGCATAGGGCTGATGTCGCGGGCCATGTCGGAGAACTTGGAGAACTGCAGCTGGTTGGCCACCGTCACCGTGCCAATGGGACCACCACGGTGCTTAGCGAGGATGATGTCCGCCTCGCCCGCACGCTCGTGATCCGGGTTCTGCGAGTCCGGGCGGTTGATCAGCATGACCATGTCGGCATCCTGCTCCAGCGAACCAGATTCACGCAGGTCAGAGACACGCGGAAGCGCATCGTCGCCGCGGGACTCCACGCCACGGTTCAGCTGCGAGATCGCAACGACCGGCACGTTGACCTCCTTGGCCAACAGCTTCAGCTGGCGGGAGAACTCAGAGACCTCTTGCTGGCGTGATTCCACTCGCTTGCCGGAGGACATCAGCTGCAGGTAGTCCACCACGATCAGCTGCAGATCCACCTGCTGCTTCAGGCGGCGTGCCTTCGAGCGGATCTCCATCATCGTCAGGTTCGGCGAATCGTCGATGTAGATCGGCGCGTCCTCGATCTCGCCGATGCGCACGGTCAGGCGATCCCAGTCGTCGTCGGTCAGCTTGCCTCCGCGCATGGAAGCCAGGCGCACCTCCGCCTCTGCAGAGAAGATGCGCATCATGACCTCGGACTTGCTCATTTCCAGGCTGAACAGCGCCGACGCTTTGCCGTGCTGGATCGACGCCGAACGCATGAAGTCCAGCGCCAGCGTGGACTTACCCACACCCGGGCGAGCCGCCACAATCACCATCTGGCCGCCGCGCAGGCCATTCGTCAGGTCATCCAAGTCGGCAAAGCCGGTGGGGATACCCATCTCCACGCCATCCTGGCTCTCCAGCTGCTCGATCTCCCCCACAGTGGAGGCCACCAGTTCCGCGAAGACCTCGTAGTCCTCCTTCGCGGCATCGTTGGTGATGGCGAACATCTCCTGCTGCGCGCGGTCCACCACGTTATCCACGTCCGCACCCTCGGTACCCGCATAACCCAGCTGCACAATCGTGGTGCCTGCTTGCACCAGGCGGCGCAGCGTGGCCTTCTCCCGCACGATCGAGGCGTAGTAGCCGACGTTTGCCGAGGTCGGAGTCTTCTGGACGACACTGTGCAGGTAATCAGCGCCGCCGATGAAGCTCAGCACGCCATCGCGGTCCAGGCGGCCGCTGACGATGACCGGGTCTACTTCCTTACCCTCGCCGTACAGCTGAAGTATGGCGTCAAAAATAGTCTTGTGCTTCGGCACGTAGAAGTCATCACCAACGAGGACCTCCACGACATCCGCAATGGCGTCCTTGTCCAGCATCATGCCGCCGAGCACACCCTGCTCGGCTTCCGGGTTCTGCGGCATCTCGCGGACAATCTGCTGAGCGCCGCCGTGACCGCCCTGGCCGCCACGGCCCCTGCGACCGCCTTGGAAACCCCCGCCGCGACGACCGGAAGACTCGAAGCCGCCCGCTCCCCCAGCGCCCGAGCCAGCGCCGAAGTCGCTGGGACCGCCGAAATCGTCGAAAGGTTCCTCCGGCAGCGGGGCGCCGTCGTCGAAGTTCATGCCTGCATTTTCGCTCATGCCGACCACTTTAATGGCAGCGCGGGACAACCCCTAAGCGGCAATACAGAACAAGTTATCCACAGGCTTTGTGAATATACCTGTGGAGGAAATGTGCATAACCCTCAATCCCCCAGGATGGCTTGTGGATAACTTGTGGATAGCCGATGCTCTCACCTGCACGTTTCCACGTTTGCGCAGGTCAGAACAGTGTGACTGGTGTGAAAGCTTCTCTTTTCATCGGTGGATAACCTGGGGATAAACAAACCCGCAGGCCAGGCGATCGCGCTCATACAAACCCCCAGGTCGCCAAAAACTTCAAATTATTCACACTTTATTCACCGTCATTGCCACCTTCTACACTCCCCTGCATGAGGTTTCCTAAGCGGAAGTAAAATATTGGTTTTCCTACACACTGCACGACCTTGGAGTACGGTGTGGCTCATGAATCCCACACCCACCGACCCAACCACCAACCCAACCGCCAACTTTTCTACCTCCACCCTCCCCGTACTCACGGAAGCTACCGCCGAGCGCCCCCTCGACCTCCTCATTGTCGGCGCGGGGCTCTCCGGCATCGACATCGCCTACCACGTAAACAAGAACTTCCCCGGCTGGAACTGGGCCGCCGTGGACTCCAACTACGACGTCGGCGGAACCTGGGCCACCTTCCAATACCCCGGCATCCGCTCGGACTCCGACATGGCCACCTTCTCCCTCCCCTTCAAGAAGTGGCCACACAAGGGCACCCTCGGCTCCGGCAAGCAGATCCGCGACTACTGCCGCGAAGCCGCCCAGGAAATCGGCATGCTCGACCGCCTACAGCTATCCACCTGGGTCGAATCCGTGAACTTCCACACCGACCGCGGCCTGTGGGAAGTCACCATGCGCGTCGGCCGCACCGGCCACGCCAACTCCGAAGGCACCGACGGCTCCGACTCTGCCGCTTCCGCCAACCCCGAGCAGCCGACCATCACCACGTGGACGCGCCGCCTCCACTTCGCCACCGGATACTACCGCCATGCTGAAGGGTTCACGGCGGAGATTGAGGGCGTCAATACCTTCGAAGGCACCGCCCTGCACCCACAGCAATGGCCCCGCGACCTCGACGTGCGCGGCAAGAAGGTCACGGTGATCGGCTCCGGCGCGACGGCAATTACGCTGGTCCCGGCGCTGCATGCGATGGGTGCGGACGTGACGATGCTGCAGCGCACCCCCACCTACATTGCGCCGCTGCCGGAGACAGACACGATCAGCTCCCTCGTCGGCCTGGGCTTAAGCACCGAGCCCGGCAAATTCGGCCACCGCCTGGCGCGCACCCTGCACATCGGCCGCGACATGGCGCAATACCACCTCTGCCAAACCTTCCCCAGCATCGCGAAGCTGGTGTTCCGCGGCTGGAACCGCCTTTACCTGCCCGCCGACGAGGTCCGCCGCAACTTCACTCCCCCATACGGCCCGTGGGACCAGCGCGTCTGCAAGTCCCCCGGCGGCGATTTCTTCAAGGCCGTGCGCGGCGGGGCGAAGGTCGTCACCGACCACATCGAGCGCGTCGACGCCGGCGGGGTGCGGTTGCGCTCCGGCGGGTACATCGAGGCTGATGTCTTGGTGATCGCCACGGGACTACAACTTCTTGCTTTTGGTGACGCCAACTTCTCAGTCGATGGCGCCCCAGTACCCACCGAATCTCTGGTGGCTTATCGTGCCATGATGGCTAATCGACTGCCGAACTTCTCCTACACCATCGGGTATTTGAACCAGTCGTGGACTTTGCGGGCGGACATGACCTCGCGGTACTTGGTGCAGCTATGGAAGGACATGGACTCGCGAGGCGAGCAGTGGGCGTGCCCGGTTCTACCCGCCGGCGAGCCCGCTGACCTGCCGCTTCTGGAGATGTCCAGCGGTTATATCCAGCGCAGCGTGGGGACTCTGCCGCGCCAGGCCGCTGGGGATCCGTGGCGGATGGAGCACGACTACATCAAGGAGCGCCGCACCTACACCAGCGCGGACAATACCCACGACATGGCCTTCGGCGTGGAGGCACTGGAGGCGGCGGCGCCGCTGGCCGCCGGTGAGGGCGGCGGAGGCGCCGCCAAGCTGCGGGTTTAACAGCTGCGCCGGGTGATCCCAGCCGGGCGGCCAGGGGGTGATCCCGGCCCGGCGGCCAGGGGGTGCCGGGGTGCTGGTGACTACGGCGGCTGGTGGGCTAGCCGTGGAGGGTTAGGCCCCAGTGCCGCATCGCGCTGGCGATTTCCATTCCGCCGCCGAGGGTTTTGTTGTAGTCGCTGACCCGCGAGACCACGCCAAGCGCCCATACCCCACTTCTGTCCACGGCAAAGATGGCGCCGCCGGAATCTCCGCGATCCATGATGTTTCTAAAGTAGAACTGGCCTGCCTTGTCCACACTGACGAACACTCCGCAGGAGTACCCGGTGGTGGCACCGAGGCGGCAAATCTCCATGTTGCGTCGCTCGGCCTCCTGCGGCGTGATCCAGCCCTTGAGCTTGGTATTCATAGGCAGTGCGGAATCGACGTATTGCCTGACATTTGGGTAGAGCTCGATCAATCCAATGTCTGCACCAACGATGCCCTGGCCATGACGCTCCACGTAGGATTCCACCATCTCCCCCACCCGGAGAGTATTGCCACGTGAATCGCGGATGTCGAACTTATCCCCCTTGTTTCCGCAGTGACCTGCGGTAACAATGAATACCCGGTTGTCGCGGGAGGCGATGAATCCCGTCGAGCACGAGGAGCCATTCGTCCGGTTCAGAATCATTCCGCCGGGGACGACCTTGCCCGGCGCTTCCAGGAATTGCCAGTCCACCTTGTTGTGGTAGGTAATTCCCAGGTTGTCGTCGCGGCCGGCCCGGCCGGCGCCATCGTTGTCCGGGTCCAGGCGGTTCGGGTCTACCTCCGTTTGTTGCGAGCGGTTTCTGGAGGAATCGACGCGGAAGTTTTCCTGCGGGAAATCGAAGTTATCCACCTTTGTGGTGGATCCGTCGGTTTCGCAGTCGAAGTGGAAGGCGCCGGAATAGTCGTCGTTGTACAGCGAGCCCTTGAGTGGACCGTCGAAGTCGTCGTCGGACAGGTGTGTCTCGGAAACGTCCGTTGCGTGCACGAAAAGCTTATCGTGCGGAATGTTGTTCTTGTTGAGATCCTTCTCAACGGCCTTCTGGCAGGCCTCCGCGACATCGTAGACGCTGAGGGCTTTGGAGTCCGAGGAGCCGTCCGCCCCGCCGGAGTCTGAAGAGCTAGGGGAAATGGAGACGCCCGAATTGGAACATCCGGCGAGCGCGAGGATGGAGACTAATGCCAAGCTGCGAACCAGCTGAGTTTTCTTCACAGAGCTATCCTGGCACATTCGGCTGGCTAAGCAAGTGGAATTCGGCAGCTCAGGTGGCGAAATTTCGGCGCCCGGGGTGCTGGTGGCTCGGCACCCGCTCCGGCGGCCCGGGGCCATAAATGGTCAAGTCCGGTGTAGTGGTGTAGCCGTTTGTGCTTTCGGCTCGATATGAAGTTCGGGGCTTGGTTAGGCGGTTAGCTGGTGGTGGTCGTCACGATGTTCTCCTGGGTGGTGCATGAGGTGCTTGGTGTGTTCGAGTGCGGTCAGTGACATGTAGCGTTTTTGTTGGATCCAGTCGTCGTGTTGCTCGGCTAGGACCGCACCGACAAGCCGGATGATGGATTCACGGTTTGGGAAAATGCCGACGACGTCGGTGCGCCGGCGGATCTCACGGTTTAACCGTTCTGTGGGGTTGTTTGACCACACCTTCGTCCAGACTGGTTTCGGCGCTGCGGTAAACGCCAGTACTTCATCGAGTGATTCCTCCAAATACGCCGCGACGTGAGGGAATTTCGGCTCCAGTAGGTCGACAACTTCGCGGGCTTGAGCCCAAGTGGATGTGGCGTCAGGTTGCTGGAAGATTGTCTGGAACATCGCAGAGACCATCGGCCATTGTGTTTTCGGGACCTTTTCGTAGAGGTTCTTCGCGAAATGGGTGCGGCACCGCTGCCACGACGCATTGGGCAGCACTTCGGAAATGGCGTGCTGGATGCCTTCGTGGGCATCACTTGTGATAAGGAATACCCCAGTAAGTCCGCGGGCTTTTAAGTCCTGGAAGAAGCCTTTCCACGACGCGTTGGATTCCGCGGTGGCGACGTGCATGCCGAGCATTTCGCGATACCCGTCGGCGTTGACTCCGGTGGCAAGCAGCACTGAGCATTTGACCACCCGGCCGCCTTCACGGACTTTGATCGTGAGCGCATCGCACGATAAAAAGGCGTACCCGCCGGGGTCTAGTGGGCGGTTTTTGAAGTCTGCGACCATGTCGTCGAGTTCTTCTGACATGCGTGAGACTTGCGATTTCGACATGCTGGAAATCCCAAGCGTAGCCACCAGATCATTCATCCTGCGGGTGGAAACCCCTTTAAGGTAGCACGTGGCGATCACAGTCGATAAGGCTCGTTCTGCTCGTGAGCGGCGCTCTAACAGCCAGTCTGGGAAGAACGCGCCGTGGCGCAGTTTCGGCACCGCCACGTCGATCGTGCCGACACGGGTGTCAAGGTCGCGGTGGCGATACCCGTTGCGGTGGTTGACCCGCTCGGTGGATACAACTCCGTATTCGGCGCCGCAGACGGTGTCAGCCTGGGCGGAGAGGATCTGGTTGATAAACCCTTGCAGCATCTGGCGCATCAAATCCGGAGACGCTTGGGCCAGCAAATCATCCAGATAGGTTGTCGGGTCGATAGAATACGGTGCAGCGGTCATCGTCATAGGCCTTTCGGTGAGATGTGGTAGTTGAGTCGAAAGGCTAACTGGCGGTGGCCGCCCACTACTTTCCGGGACCCACCATCAGCAAGCGTTACACCACACTAAGGGACGCAACC
>NZ_JFCH01000027.1:0-103666 GCF_000738175.1 Corynebacterium jeikeium
GGGGTCAGGCACATCAACGAGCCAGCACCACTTGAAGCGCCGCTTCATGGTGGCGCGGCTAACACCGTTTCGTTTGGCTAGGTCGTCGAGTGATATTGCGGTGGTGCAATGCTCGATGAACTGGGTGAACACTGCCGCGTTGGTGATGTCGTTTCGACGTTTGACGCTGGAGGCGCCGCATTGTTTGCAGCGCCATCTGGTGGTGCCTTTGCTGGTGGTGCCGTTGCGTTTCATTTCACCGCCGCAGTGGCAGCGTGGTTGGTTCTTCGACATTGCGACACCACACCACGCCGCGCATAGCACATCACGGCTGCCACACCGAGGATTTCCCGTCGGGGGCTAGATATATGCTTCCGGAGCATATACTTTCCGGAAACCTACAGGTCAATCCGTGAAAATCCGCGATTCCGGACACACTTTTTGACCCTTAACCCGGCTCTGTACAGGCAAAGCAAAACCCCCGCGCGGTGGCGGGGGTTCGGGGTGCCGTTAGGTCACGGCGCCTAGGCCTTGCGGTGGCGCGACAGGAAGTACCACGCAGCCTTCGGAGCGTCCGGGGCGAAGGCGTGCCAGTTGTGGCCGCCGAAGTCCGCACGCCACAGGACGGTGGAAGCGTGGCAACCGTTGTAGGTGAAGCCACTGGTCAGGGCGTGGGCACGAACCCCATGCAGGGTACGCATGTCGCAGGAGTTGCGGCGTGCCGCGTTGTCGAAAGCGGCCCGGGCACCGTAGTAACGCATGCCGTGGCGCTCGCCGCCACCGTAGTGCATCAGGGTGTCGTGCACACCGTGGATCAGCATGGTCGGCACGTTGCGCCCACGGCAGTCGTTCATGGTGGCGTCATAGTAAGCACCAGAAACAGACACGACAGCAGCGACTAGATCCGGAGCCTGGCAGGCCAGGTTCATCGCCATGCCGCCACCGTTGGACAGGCCGGCGGCATACACGCGACGGGTGTCGACGTTGTAGCGCTTAGACAGGGAGCGGACCATCTCGCGGACGAAAGCGACGTCCTCGCCACGGCGGGTCTTGGAGTACGGGGCACCTTCCCAGGAGCGGCCGATGCCCTCGGCGTGGACGACGACGGCATCGCGGCCAGCCACCGCATTGAGGCGGGACATGTTCTTCATGTCCGCCGCAGATTGGCCGCGACCGCCGAACACAAAGAGGATCGGCTTCTTTCGCTTCGCGGAGTTCACCGGAACATCGACGATGGCCGTGCGGGTCTTCCCCTTGACGTTGAAGGTCTGGTAGTTGTTCCCCGGGCGCGGGCTCAGGGAGCCAGCGAGGCCGGTGAGGCCGCCGGAGAGGCTGCCCACCAGGCTGCTTGGGGCGGCGCTGGCCTGCGGGGTAGCGGACTCGTTGCCGGCAGCAGCATCCAGAGCCGGGCCTGCCAGGGAGCTTGCGCCGATACCGAGGGCTACAGCCAGGGAGAGCGTCAGCTTGCGGAAGCGGCCACCGCGGCGAGCCGGGCGGGAAGCGCCGGACACGCCAGAACCTGCGGAATCAGTGTGAGTAGCCGCGGAAAGAGAGTGAGTGTTCGCGGCCTTCGTGTGAGTAAAACGTGACGAAAACTTTTGCACTGTTTAAACATACACCGAGCGATAAAACTTAGGAACTTTTTCTTACAAAACACTAAAATCCGCCACAGCGTCGGCTCGTAGCGCTAGCTCGTAACGCTAGCTGTCTCTAGCAACCCCAGCTAGTTCTAGCTGGCCGCACCGGGCAGCGTCTTGTTCTGGCGAGCCAGGAAGTTCCAGGCCTCGTTGGCGACGTCGGGCGCAAAGTGCCAGTTGTGCCCCTGGTCATTGATCCGCCAAAATACTGCTTCGTCGCGGCAGCCCGGGTATCCGAACTGGGTGACGTTGTTCGGCTTCTGCTCCACCACCGGCTGTGGCGCGCAGCCGTTGCGCAGCGCACGCGAGTGGATCAGGCGTGGAGCCGGCAGGTACGGCGCGTTATGCAGCGTACCGCCGTTGTAGTGGGTGAGCTCGTCCTGCTGTCCGTGGATCACAAACGTCGGCACGGACTCCGGCGCGCACCCCTCGTTAATAGGGTTATAGAAGGCCCCGGAGACGCTCACTACTCCGGCAATGAGGTCGGGAGCCTGGCACGCCAGGTTCATCACGAACCCGCCACCGTTGGACATACCCGTAGCGTAGATGCGGTTACGGTCGACGTTGAACTTCCTGTCCAGCTCGTTGACGATCTGTCGCACGAAGTCGACGTCCTGGCCGCGCTTGCTGGTGGCGTACGGTGCACCCTCCCAGGCGTTGTCGATGCCACGCGGGTAGACCACGATCGCTTCGCTGGCTGCGCCGGTGTTCGAGAAGCGGGAGTAACTGCGGTAGTTCTCGGGCGTATCGTCGCGCCCGCCGAACCCAAACAACACGGGCGTGGGCTTGTGCGGGTCGTAGTTGGAGGTCACGCTAACGATTGCGCTGCGGATGCTGCCGTCGGGTCGGGTGAACTCGATGTTCTCCGGTTGTCCGGGGTGCGCCCTATCTATTGTTGACGCCGGCTTCGGCGCCGGTGCTGGTTTCGGTGCAGGCTTGGGCGCCGGAGCGGGAGCCGGCGCGGGCGCTTCCTGTGCACTGGCCACGCCAGCTCCGCCGACGAGCGTGGCGGCAAGCATCGCCAACGTCATGGCGACAGATACGATCACAAGCAGGGCGAAGCGTAGGGCACGGCTACCAAGGTGGCGCCCGGCACCCGCAGCGTTTCCGGTAGTTACAGAGCCAACAGCTTTAACATTCTTAACAGCAGTCACATGAGTCACAAACGTAACATTAGACACAAGCTTCACTGCGGATGTGCTGTAACACGCCGAAATGTGAGCAAATCCTTCAGCTTTTACTCAGCTAAGCGCACGCGCTAGATGTGCTCGAGGACTACTTCCCCTCCATAGCCAGCCGCCCGCAGCTGGTTAATCCACTCCTCCAGCGGCGCTTGGCCAGACCCCGGCGCCCCACGGCCTGGGAAGTCCGCGATCTGCACATGCTCCGGCCACAGCTCGTTCCCCGGCCCCCGGCCGGCAAGCCAGGTCCAGTCTTCACCATTGGCGGCGAGGTGGTAGGCGTCAAGAAGAAGGCGACCACCTGCGGCAACCAGGGGCGCAGCCTCCTTAATGCTGGTCACAGGGTAGTTTTCAATGCCGCTCAGCGGCTCGACCAAGGCCACGCCACCGAAGCGTGCCAGGCGCTTGGCCACTGCGGCGAACGCGCGCACCTGACGTCGCTGCAACGCGCGACCACCGCGGCCGACCAGCACGTTGAAGCGCCGCACGCCCGTCAGCCGGTGCAGGTATTCGACGGCGTTGAGGTGCTCAATAAGTTCCTCGGTGATCGCGGGGTCGCCATCGACAAATACGTCGTCGACCGCACTCCCGGCATCCTCAGTGTTCCCGCCGCTAGCGTTGCCAGCGTTCTTAGTGCTACCAGCATTCTCAGCCCCGCCTTCTGGGCCGACCAGGTGCAGCACTCCCCGATCACCAGCCGTCAGGTCACCGGCCCACAGGTTCAGTGCCACGAGCTGGCGCGGGTTCTCCTGGCGCCCCTTGGCCAGCGCATCCACCAGCTGGCGCATCTGCTGCTCGGAGGGGTGGGGCGTATCCCATGGCCACCACAGCTCCACCTTGTCGTAGGGAGAATTCGCAACGGCCTCAAGGGCATCCGCGCCGGTCGGCGCGCCGAGGGAATGGTTTTTCGCGGTGGCGAAACTCACCTGATGTGCACCTGATTCTGTATTCATAGGCATCATCATTCCACGTAGAGGCACTAATCCAGAATTCAAGTCAGTTTCTTGCCGTACACAGCCCCGAGGCTTCTTGCCGCATACAACCCGCGCGCAACCCAGGGCGAGGCAGCCCGCTGTCTTGCCGGGAAGTAAAATGGCAGCCATGACCCATGAGCAGCGACCGGCCACCGCCCCGGATTTCCTGCTTTCCCGCCCAGATCGCAGCATCCGCACCCAGGGGCGCAAGGCGACCTTCCCGGACCCGTTCGAAGCATCCACCGCGCTTCGAAACAAGGAAGCAGACTTGATTGTCGGCGCTTTCCCCTTCGACACGTCCCTCCGCGCGGCTCTCATGGAGCCCGAGACCGTCGTCCGCGCCGAAGGCCCGCTGGAGCCACCGGCTTTCTTCCGTGGCAGGGACGCCGCCCGCACCCTGACGGTCGAGTCCGTCGAAGCGCAGACCACCGCCGAGGAGCACACCGCGATGGTCGCCGCCGCCGTCGCCACGATCCAGCAGTCCCGCCTGGAAAAGGTGGTGCTGGCCCGCGCCGTGGACATCACCTACGCCGAGACCGTAGACCCGCTGTTGATTGCCGCACGCCTGATCGACCTGTCCGCCTACCGCGACGGGTTCGCCGTGGACCTCTCCGCCACGGGGCGCTCCGAGTACCAGGGCGCGATGTTCGTCGGCAGTTCACCGGAGATGCTGATTCGCCGCGATGGCCGCCAGATCTCGGCCTTCCCCCTGGCCGGTTCCGCGCCGCGCACCGGAAGTCTTTCTATTGATGACGCCACAGCCCGCGAACTCGGAAGCTCCGACAAGGATCTACGCGAGCACCGCTTTGTGGTGGAGCACTACCGTCGTGTGCTGGAGCCATTGTGCGAGACGCTGGACATCCCGGCCACCCCGGAGATCCATGAAACCAACGAGATGATCCACCTGGGAACCCAGATCGCGGGCACTTTGAAGGATGACGAGTATTCCGCGCTGGATCTGGCCTTGATGCTGCACCCCACCCCGGCTATCGGCGGCACCCCGACGGACGATGCGCTGGGGGTTATTGCGCAGGAGAAATCTCCGCGCGAGTTCTACTCCGGCGCCGTGGGCTGGTGCGATTCCATTGGCGACGGGGAGTTTATGCTCTCTATCCGCTGCGCCATCGTGGAGGACAACACCGCCCGCGCCTGGGCCGGCGGAGGCATTGTCGTGGACTCGATTCCCGCCATGGAGGCGGAGGAAACGTCCGCGAAGCTGCAAACAGCGCTGCGGGCACTCAACGTGCCTGCAGCGCTGCGGGAAGTGTAGCGCCCGGGGCAGCCATAGCCGGCCGGTGCTGAACACGCGGCTGGCGAGCTCCGCCTACTTGCCGTAGGCCTGCACCGGGTTGGCCAGCTTACCCAAGCCCGGGATCTCGACCTCGATGCGGTCGCCCGGAACCATCTCTGCGGTGCCGGCGGGCGAGCCGGTGCAGATCACATCGCCCGGCAGCAGCGTGAATGCGGAGGAAACCCACTCCACAATCTCCGGGATGGACTTGATCATCTGGTTGGAGTTGGAATCCTGCTTGGTTTCCGTCTTCCCCTCGTGGGTGAGGTGCGCCAGGATCGGCTGGTTGTCGATGTCGATGCTGTCCACAGCCGTTTCGATCCACGGGCCCAGCGGGCAGAAGGAATCCAGCCCCTTCGCACGGGACCACTGACCGTCCTGGAACTGCAGGTCGCGGGAGGAAACGTCGTTGACGACGGTGAACCCCAGCACCACGTCCTTCCAGTTGTTCCGGTTGACGTCCTTACACGGGCGGCCGATGACGATCGCCATCTCGCCTTCGAACTCCACGCGCGTGGCCCACTCGGGGATACGGATAGGCGCCTCGGGGCCAACGACGGCTGTCGGGGGCTTCAGGAAGATCGTCGGCGGCAGGTGCTCGGCGCTCTTGTTGAACACCTCCTCGACGTGGTCAGCGTAGTTGCGCCCGACGGCAATAACCTTCGACGGCAGGATCGGGGCCAGCAGTCGAACGTCTTCGATAGGCCAGGATTTTCCGGTGAATTCGGGCTGTCCGAACGGGTGGCCTGCGATCTCGCGGAGGGTAGCGCCGGTGCCGTCCGGCTGGCCGCCTTCCACGATCGCGAAGGCCATGCCCTCGGGGTGTGCAATTCGAGCAATACGCATGTTTCCATACCCTACTCCATTGCCCCTTCTACCTCTTGCTATGCCCCTTCTTTGCGGTCTTGTCCTTGTTCTTCTTTATGACGCCGCCTTCTCCCCGACCATTAACCATGAATTTGTTTTCACGTAATCCGCGATTAACGCGCTTGCCACGGCTGCGACAGTTTTAGCCGTTAGCTTGGCCGCTATGACGAATCGCAGCGTTAATCCACAACTCCCCAATCCCTCGAATCCTTCGAATTCCGCAGCTGCTTCCAACCCTCGCAGCACCACCCGCCGCACGTTCCTGGCCGGCGCCAGCGCCACCGGCGCTGCCCTACTGGGCACGGGCGTGGCGCACGCTCTCGGCTCGCAGGCCGGCAGTGTGGCTGGCTCCGCCGCCGGATCCTCAGTGGGTTCCAGCGGGGCGATCGGCTCAGTTGGGTTGCAGCGCTCCCGGCCAGTGATCACTCATGGCGTCGCTACCGGCGATGTGCGACCCGACGGCGGCCTTGTATGGGCGCGCGTCGATCGACCGGCGCGCATGGTCGTAGAAGCATCAACGGATCCGGCATTCCCGCGCCACAAGACCAAGACTTTCCGCGGCGCCACGCTCACCCCGGATAGCGACGGCACCGGGCGGCTGCGCCTGGTCGGCATGGAGCCCGGCCAGAAGATCCACTACCGCGTGACCATGGAGGATCAGCACACTGCAGCGCGCTCCGTGCCGGTGATCGGCAGCTTCACCACCGCGCCCTCCACCAGCCAGGCGCCGAAGAACATCCGCCTGCACTGGTCCGGCGACGTGGCGGGCCAAGGCTACGGCATCAACCCAGAGATCGGCGGCATGTACTGCTGGAAGACGATGGCAGACCGCAACCCGGACCTGTTTATCCACTCCGGCGATACGGTCTACGCCGATGGGCCGATCGAGGAAAACCACAAGATGGACGACGGGCGAGTATTCAAGAACCTCACCAGCCCGTACAAGAACAAGGTGGCCGAAACCCTGGAGGAGTTCCGCGGACAGCACGCCTACAACCTGCTGGACGAAAACTACAAGCGCTTCAACTCTCAGGTTGCACAGGTGGTGCAGTGGGACGACCACGAGACGACGAACAACTGGTACCCGGGCGAGATCCTGGAAGACGACAAGTACCAGGTCAAGGACGTGAACCTGCTGGCGCAGCGCGGATTCCAGGCCTTCCACGAGTGGCAGCCACTGGACCGGAAGATGGCCGTGGATGGCCGCGTGTACCGCAAGATTTCCTACGGCTCCCTGCTGGACATCTTCGTGCTGGATATGCGCAGCTACAAGGACCGCAACCCGGACAGCGGAGCTTCTGCCACCCAGCCGGGGCACATCCTGGGGGCCAAGCAGGAAAAGTGGCTCATCGAGGGTGTGAAGAACTCCACCGCCACGTGGAAGATCATTGCCAACGACCTGCCGCTGGGCATCGTGGTTCCGGATGGGGACGACCAGGAGGGCGTGTCCAACGGAGCGGGCGGCAAGGCCGTCGGCCGCGAGGCGGAGATCGGGCGCGTACTCAGCGGAATCAAGGATGTGCGCAACGTGGTGTGGCTGACCGCCGACGTGCACTACACCGCCGCCCACCACTACTCGCCGGATCGTGCGGATTTCCAGGACTTCGCACCGTTCTGGGAGTTCGTCACCGGGCCGCTGAACGCCGGCGGCTTCGGACCTAACGACATGGACGGCACCTTCGGCCCGGAGGTCGTGTACGTGCACGCCCCGGCGAAGGATAAGCAAAACTCCTCGCCGCTGGATGATTTCCAGCACTTCGGAGAGGTGGACATCGACGGCGGGTCGAAGGACCTCACCGTCCGGCTGTTCACCACACGGGGCAAGGAGCTGTGGTCAAAGACGCTGCGCGCGCAGTAGCGGCGCGGCCGGCGCCGACGAGTGCTGAGCAGCCACGCGGAGCCAGTGGTCACAGCGGGCGGGCGCCGCCGGGCGCAGCCAGGAGCCGCGCGGCGCACTCAGTGGCTTACTAGAGGTTTGCGACCACGCGGTCGCCGACCTCCGCAGTCTTCACCGGGCCGCCGTCGCGCGCGCCGGCCTCGGCCAGCACGGCCGCCTCGATGCGCTCTGCGTTGGCATCGTCGCCCAGGTGGCGCAGCATCAGCGCCACCGACAGGATCGCCGCGCACGGGTCGGCAATACCCTGGCCCGCGATGTCCGGCGCGGAGCCGTGCACCGGCTCAAACATGGAGGGGTTCTTCCGCGAAGGATCAATATTGCCGGAAGCCGCCAGGCCAATGCCACCGGTGACAGCGCCCGCCAGGTCGGTCAGGATGTCGCCGAACAGGTTGTCCGTGACGATCACGTCGTAGTCCTGCGGCTTGGTGACCATGTAGATCGTCGCGGCATCGATGTGGTTGTAATCCACCTGCACCTCGGGGTACTCCTGCCCCACCGTCTCGATGGCGCGCTGCCACAAAGAGCCTGCGTTCACCAGCACGTTCGTCTTGTGCACCCAGGTCAGCTTCTTACGCCTGCTCTGCGCGCGCTCGAACGCATCGCGCACCACGCGCTCTACGCCGTAGTAGGTGTTTTGGGATACTTCGGACGCCACCTCGTGGTCAGTGCCCGCGCGCAGTGTGCCGCCGTTGCCGCAGTAGAGGCCCTCGGTCCCCTCTCGCACGACGACGAAGTCAATGTCGCCCGGGTTGGCCAGCGGGCTGGAAGATCCCGGGTACAGCTTCGACGGACGGAGGTTCACCGCGTGGTCCAGTTTGAAGCGCAGCGGCAGCAGCAGGCCGCGCTCCAGCACTCCGGCAGGCACGGTGCGGGGGTCGCCGATGGCGCCCAACAGGATAGCGTCGTGCTCGCGCAGGGAGTCTAAGTCCTCGTCGGTCAGGAGTTCACCATTGCGCAGGTAGCGGCGGGCGCCGAGGTCGTAGTCGGTGGTTTCCACGTCGTCACGCAGAGCGTGCAGAACCTTCAGGGCCTCGGCGGTTACTTCGGTGCCGATGCCATCGCCGGCAATCACTGCGAGTTTCACTGTATGAACTCCTTTGTCTCACTAGTTGGTTATCTAGAACAATAGCATGCCACCCGGACACCACCCGCGAACCGACGCAAAACCGATATATCGATATAAAATGGCGCGCATGACTTTTCAGCCATATCCCTCACATTCAACCCCTTACGCAGGAGACGCGGAGATTGGCGACGCAGCGCTAGTCATCCGCAACCTCGTGAAGACCTTCACGGACAAGGTCGCGGTAAATAACCTCAACCTGACCGTGCCGAAGGGCAGCTTCTACGGCATCGTCGGCCCCAACGGTGCAGGCAAAACCACTGCCATCCTCGCAGCAACGGGCATCATTCGGCCCGACAGCGGCAACTCCTGGGTCGCCGGCCACCCACTGTGGGCAGACCCAGCCGAAGGCACCCGGGTGGAAGAGGAAGTGCTGGCAGCCAAGCGCAGCTACGGACTGCTGGTCGACGGCCTCCCCGTGTTCGAACGCCTCAGCGGCAAGGAGTATCTGGAATACCTGGGATATCTGCGTGACATCCCCGGCGAAGAACTGCAGCAGCGCATCGCAGACCTGCTGCGGGCACTCGATCTGGAGGATGCCGGCAAGAAGTACATCGCCGACTACTCCGCAGGCATGAAAAAGAAGATCCTGCTGGCCGGCGCCCTGCTGCACAGCCCGGAGGTTTTGATCCTGGACGAGCCCTTCGAGGCTGTGGATCCGGTATCCGGCGAAGTGATCCGCACGATCCTACGACGTTACGTCGAAGCAGGCGGCACCGTGATCCTCAGCTCACACGTGATGGAGCTGGTCGAGGGACTCTGCAACCACGTGGCGATCATTAACCAGGGCACCGTCGTTGCCGCCGGTACCACCGAGCAGGTACGCGCAGGCAAGTCCCTATCCGAGCGCTTCGTAGAAGCCGTAGGTGGCAAGCAGCTGGACACGGAATCCTTCGGCTGGCTACGCGGCGGATCGCAGTCAGCGCACGGCGCGCAGGCGCACGGGCCACACGAAGGGCAGGCCGGTGTCGAAGACTAAAACCTTCCTCAAACTCCACTGCAAGCTGTGGGCGCACGCGTTCGTGGGCAACCTGCAGATGATCATCGCCTCGGTGGCCGTAACCATCACTGCAGTGATGGGCTGCATCGGCCTAGGCTTCAGCAGCTACGGGGTGCTTGTCAACGATGAAGACCCAGCGATGTTCGTGCTGACGATGGGGCTCGGCAGCGTGCTCTACCTAGCCATGTCGGCCATCTTCCCCAGCGAGGAACGGATGCTGGACCCGCGCATGTTCAGCTCCCTGCCACTGACCGACCGCGACATCCTTCCGGGTATGGTCACGGCCATGTTCATCAACTCGCGGGCGGCGATCTCGCTGGTGAACACCATCATCATGGCCGCCCTTGGATACCTCGCGTTCGCGGAGGTAGCCTCCGCGGGCGCGGGCGCACTGTGGGTACTGGCGTGTGTACTCCAGCTGGTGATCACTTTGCTCGCGGGCGAGGCGCTGGCCGCCGCGCTCAGCAGCATCGCCACCAAGTTCAACGAACTGTGGGGCAACGTCGCCGGGTTCGTCTTCACCTTTGGCTTCCTGGCGCTGTACCTCTTGCCTCAATTGCTGGCCGACGGAACCGATCCCACCGCGGCCATCAAGACCAGCGCCGACATCCTGTCCTGGACACCCTTCGCCGCTGCGGCCGGAGCGGCTGCTGACATGGCCAACATCGGAGGCGGTGGCGTCGGCACCGGCCTCGCCAAGGGCGCAATCTGCCTCGTGGCGATCCTCGCAGTGGCTTACATAATGCGCGTGGCCGTCAAGCACGACCTCAACAACCCACTGCCGACTCAGCACGCCACCCGCGCGGCGAAGGGCGACAGCCTACTGCTGCCGCGCGTCCCCAGCTCCCCCGTCGGCGCCCTCTACTCCCGCGAGATCCGCTACTGGCGCCGCGACAATCGCTTCATGATGAGCCTGATGGTCGTGGTCGTCCTCTGCGGACTGTACCTACTGATGGGAATGCTCGACGCGGCCAACCGCTGGATGCTGTGGTTCGCACTGTTCTTCGTATCCCTTGGTCCACAGCAGGTCGCGGGCAACTCCCTGGGCATGGACGGCCCATCCAACTGGGTACACATGGTCGCCGGAGTGCGCGGCAAGCAGATCGTCGCCAGCCGCAGTCTCTCCACCGTGACGGTGCTGGTGCCGATTTGGCTGATCGTCTGCATCGCCGCCGGAGCCATCGACGGCTTTAGCGCCACCTGGCTGCTGGTTAGCCTTTTGACCCTGGGTTGCATCCTCCTCGCCTCCGCGATGGCGAACTTCAGCGCCACCCGCTTCCCCGCTCAAACCACCGCGCCGGGCACCAACTCCTTCAAGCAGCGCAACGGCGGCAGCAACGCAATAGTCTCCGCGCTGGTGACGATGCTGATTCTCACCGTCTCTTTCCTGCCGGGCGGGCTGCTGGCACTGGTCCCGCTAGCCATGGCCGACGGAGCTAGCAACAGCATTGGCGCCATTCCCCTACTCAGCTGGCTGGGCGTGTTGCTGCACTGGGTGATCGTCGTCGGCGCCGCCTGGATCATGAATCGTCGCGCCTCCCGCCGGCTCGACCTCGAATGGCCGGACATCGCGCAGAAGGTGCAGCAATACCTGTAGCAGCGCGACCGGGGGGCGTCCATAAAAGATCAATCCATAAAAGATCGCAAGAAAAAGGCCGGGCAACGACTGCCCGGCCTCACACGTACTGGGCGTGAAGCCCAGCCTCGCGGTCTAGAGGTTCAGAACGAACGCGTTGGAGGCGTTCAGCTCTGCCTTGACCTCTTCGACTAGCTGCTTGTCCAGTTCCTCACTCACGCGCAGAACCAGAGTTGCCGTCTGCTCATCGTCCGTCGGGGACAGTGCAGCGGCGTCGATGTTGATGCCCTTATTGCCCAGCAGCGTACCGACCTTGCCCAGCGCGCCCGGCTGATCCGGGTATGCCAGGAACAGGTTCGTGCCGGTGGCGCGCAGGTCCAGGCCGCGGTGGTTGATGCGGACGATCTTCTCCACGTGCTCCAGGCCGGTCAGCGCTCCAGCGACGGTGGCGGTGGTGCCATCGGCTGCGACAACCTGAACCTCCAGGATGGAGCGGTGGCTGACGGACTCGTCCTGGGTCTGTACGTCCAGCTCCACGCCGCGCTCTTCAGCGATCTGCGGGGCGTTGACGAAGGTGACCTGCTCATCGATCACGCCGGAGAACACGCCACGCAGGCCAGCTAGACCCAGCGCGTCGACGGACTCGGTGGACAGCTCGCCACGGGCGGTGACGGTCACGGTGTTCGGAGCGCTGTTCAGCAGCTCGGAAGCAACGCGGCCCAGGTTGGTGGCCAGGTTCAGCCACAGGGCAACTTCCTCGGAGACCTTGCCGCCGGAGACGTTCACTGCGTCCGGTACGAAGTCGCCGGCCAGGGCCTTCAGAACGGATGCGGCAACGTCGGTGCCCGCGCGGTCCTGTGCCTCCACGGTGGAAGCGCCCAGGTGCGGGGTAACGACGACCTCTTCCAGCTCGAACAGCGGGGAGTCGGTGCACGGCTCGGAGGCGTACACGTCGAAGCCGGCGCCGCGGATGTGGCCGGACTTGATGGCCTCCGCCAGGGCTGCCTCGTCCACTAGGCCGCCGCGGGCGGCGTTGATGATGATCTGCCCCTTCTTGGACTTTGCCAGCAGGTCCGCGTCGAACATGCCCGCGGTTTCCTTAGTCTTCGGCAGGTGGATGGTCACGAAGTCGGAGCGGCTCATCAGCTCTTCCAGCTCCACCAGCTCCACGCCCAGCTGTGCGGCACGGGCGGGGTTGGCGTACGGGTCGTAAGCGATGATGTCCGTCTCGAAAGCGGCCAGGCGCTGTGCAAACAGCTGGCCGATGTGGCCGAAGCCGACGATGCCGACGGTCTTGCCCAGGATCTCTACGCCCTTGAAGGAGGAACGCTTCCACTCGCCGTCGCGCAGGGTCTTGTCGGCGGCGGGGATCTGGCGGGCGGTGGACAGCAGCAGGCTGATTGCGTGCTCGCAAGCGGAGTGGATGTTGGAGGTCGGAGCGTTGGCGACCATCACACCGCGGGAGGTGGCGGTGTCGATGTCAACGTTGTCCAGGCCCACGCCTGCGCGGCCGACGATCTGCAGCTTCGGCGCTGCCTCGAGCACCTCGGCGTCGACGGTGGTTGCAGAGCGGACCAGCAGCGCGTCTGCGTCTGCGACTGCCTTCAGCAGCTCGGGGCGGTTGGGGCCGTCGACCCAGCGAACCTCGACGGAATCACCGAGAGCATCGACGGTGGACTGGGACAGTTTGTCGGCGATGAGGACTACCGGACGGGTGTTACTCACGAATGTTTCTCCCTAAAGTGCGACATTGCCTCGCCCACGCCGAAACGACCGCGCCGACGCGGGAAGGGACCACGCCATCCAAATGTGACGTGCGACCCTTACAGCATAACTCTTACCTCTGCGTCACTCAGCATTGCCTTAAGGAATTGTTGTACCGCTCTGTCTGCATCGAAATTGACGCCAATAAGTACCACCTCACTGGAGGGGGTCAGCCCCACCTGGCGCCACCCACCCGCCGGCTGTATCCGCAGGTCGGGACCAGCTTGGTGCCAGACGTGAGCGAGTTCCGGGCGGTCGGCGATCCAGCAGTATCCCTTGGAGCGCACCAGCCCGGTTGTGGAGCGCAGAGCCTTGATC
The DNA here is from genome assembly GCF_000738175.1 of Corynebacterium jeikeium. Taxonomy (GTDB): domain Bacteria; phylum Actinomycetota; class Actinomycetes; order Mycobacteriales; family Mycobacteriaceae; genus Corynebacterium; species Corynebacterium jeikeium_C. The sequence continues at coordinate 13,608 of NZ_JFCH01000027.1, forward strand.
AGGCGCTCCCGGTCGAAGGGGCGGTCCCCGCGGAAGACAACGGAGCTGATGCCGTACTCTTCCGTCTCTGGAGTGTGCGGGTTCTCCAACTCGTCGAGGTAGCCTTCGTAGGCGCGCGCCGTCGCTTCGTCGTAGAGGTGTGCGCCGAGAATGTCGTCGACTGCCGACCGCCCCTCAGCTGCGCCGTCGGCCGCCACACTCGGAGTCTCAGCCGCGCCAGGGGCGTCCGCACTGGCGCCGGCGCCTGTTGGGGCGTCGGACTGGTCGGCGACGATGCGGCCGTGGAGGAGTTTCTCGATGCGCGCCCGCGGGTTCATTCTGCGCAGCAGCGCTACCGTCGCGCGGTAGCGCTGCTCGCTGACGAGGTCCGACTTGGTGACGTAGATGACGTCCGCGAACTCAACCTGATCGACCAAAAGATCCGCAATGGTGCGTTCATCGTCCGCAGTCGCCTGCAGGTCCGCTTCTGTGAGCAGCTTCTTCTGCCCTATTTGCGGCAGGAACTGGGCGGCGTCAACAAGAGTGACCATAGTGTCGATCGGCGCAACGTCCGCGAGGCGAGTGCCGTCCTCCCAACGCCATTCGAAAGTTGCGGCGACGGGCATGGGCTCGGAGATTCCCGTGGATTCGATGACGATGTGGTCAAAGTTTCCGCTACGCGCGAGCGTGCCGACGGATTCCACCAGGTCTTCACGCAGTGTGCAGCAGATGCAGCCGTTAGTGAGTTCGACGAAGCGGTCTTCGCCGCGCGTGAGGTGGCCTTCGCCTGCGATGAGGGCGGCGTCGATGTTGATTTCCGAAAAGTCGTTGACGATCACCGCGATGCGCCGGCCGCCCCGGTTGGCGAGCAGGTCGTTGAGCAGTGTTGTCTTGCCCGACCCAAGGAATCCGGACAACACCGTGACGGGCGTGGCACTCGCGGTGGTGGCAGTCGGCGCGACGTCCGCAGGCACCCCACTTCTCTGGCGCAGGGCCTCGCCAGAAGCAGCAACTTCGGAAGCTGGGTGGTCGGAAGAATGGCTATGTGTATGTCTCATAGCCCGTCACCCTACACGTTATTGCAAGCCGTTTTCATTAGTGACGCTGGGAGTGCACTTCGAAATACCTCTAACGACCCTATCTTTAGCGCCTTTAGCGTCTTTAACGTCTTTAGCGATACGGAATCGGCAAGACTCTCCCTGTTTCCGGATCCCGCACTTCCAGGCAGGAAATCCCGAAAAGCTCCTCAACGAGCTGCGCGGACATAACTTCTTCTGTCTCCCCCGCCGCCAGCACCTGACCGTCACGCATAGCCACGATAGAATGAGCGAAACGGGCCGCGTGCGTCATATCGTGTACGACCATCACGATAGTTCGACCGGCAGCGTTGAGCTCTCGCACTAAATCCAGAATCGCGATCTGATGAGCGGGATCCAAGTACGTCGTTGGCTCGTCGAGGAGCAGCACGGGAGTCTGCTGAGCCACGGTCATCGCCACCCACACTCGCTGGCGCTGGCCGCCAGACAAATCCGTCGCTGGAATGTCGAGCAGGGCGGTCACCCCGGCGCGTTCCGCCGCCTCCTCCACCGCGCGGTGGTCCTCCGCTCCCAACGACGCAAACGCCCCGGTATACGGATACCGACCGTACGCGATAACTTCCCGCACACTCACCCCTTCGGGAGTAACGGGCTGTTGCGGCAAGAACGCAACGTGCCGGGCAAACTCACGCGCGCTCATCTTGCGGATGGAGCGATCGCCTAGGTAGACCTGTCCCTTCGAGATTGGTTGTTGACGCCCCAACGCTCGCAGCAGCGTAGATTTTCCGCAGCCATTCGGGCCTATGAGGGCGGTAATCTTCCCCTCCGGAACCTGGAGAGAAACATCTCGCAAGACATCCGGGCCGCCGTAGCCTACCGTGATGGCCTCGGCGTGCAAGGCAGGTTCACTCATCGGGAGCTCCTTTCATCTGTCGTGGGCACCGCAGGCGCTCCCGCAGGGGTGCGAGACATACGCAGCAGAAGATAAATGAAGTACGGGGCGCCGACAACGGAGATCAACGCACCCACAGGGATTTCGGTGGGTGCAAATGCCCAGCGGCCAAGGGCGTCACAGAAAACGACCAACCCCGCGCCAGCCAGCGCAGACACTGGCAACACTCGCCTGGCAGCACCACCAACCAGCAGTCGAGCAGCATGCGGCACGATTAATCCTGCAAATCCCAACACTCCCGCCGCAGCCACTGCGGCGGCTCCCAACAGGATCGCGAACAGCACCGCCACAGTGCGCCACGCTCGCTCACTCACGCCTACTCCCGCCATGGCAGAAGAGTCCAGGTTCAGCATGTCCAAGTGCCTCGAGAGCACGATGGCTACCACTATGACCACCAACACCACTGGCCCAACGACTTGCGCATCCGCGAGAGTGCGGGCGTAAAGCGACCCCTTAAGCCAGGTCATCGCTGCGCCGGCTTCCGGCGCAGCCTTGACCAACAACAGTTGAGTCAGCGCACCGAGACCTACAGAAACCGCTACTCCAGTGAGGGTGAGCCGCACCGGATCCGTTGCTCCCTTTCCTGCGAGCACCAGCACCAGGCCTGCACCCACCAGTGCACCAACAAAAGCCACGGGAGTCAGTGCCTGCGCCGGCAAGGAACCGACACTCAACAGAGCTGCCACGGCTGCCAAGCCCCCTCCTGCGGTGACGCCCACAGTGTCCGGAGCCGCCAGCGGATTACGCAAGGCTAGCTGCAGCAACGCGCCGGAGACCGCCATCGCTGCACCAGCGAGGATCCCCACGAGCACACGGGGCATCCGGTAGCGCCATATGAGTTTCCCACCGGTGAAGAGGTCGTGGATCGTCTCTGCCGGGGGCTTCATGACGGCGCCGACGCTTAATCCCAGGACGATCGCGAACGCCAGCAAAGCCAGCAGCGCTGCATACACGGCTATAACGCGGGGCGCGCCGGCATTAGTACGCCGTGGCGCTATAGCAACTTCCCGCGGCGCCGCAGTATCACCCTGCGGCGCTGCAGTGTCACGCCTCGGCGCTGCAGTTCCCGGCTGGGAAACGCCCCTCCGGAGGATTCGTTTGCGATTCAGCCTGCGGTTCATCAGCGCCCACCTCCTGGTCGCAGCCGATTAATACCCCACAGCAGCAAAGGCACGCCTGCAATGGCAGTAACCACGCCCACTGGAGTCTCCGCCGGCGCCCACAGAGCCTGCGCAACGGAATCCGCCACCAGCAGAACCACCGCGCCCACCACTGGGGCGATCACTAAGCTCAATCGGTGACGCGGGCCTGCCACCCGATACGAGACGACCGCCGCCATCAAGCCAAGGAAACCAATGGGTCCAGCAGCCGCAACTGCCGGCGCGATCAACAGCACTGCGCCCACCACTGCCAAAATGCGCAGACGGTGGGGGTTCGCGCCGACGGAAGACGAGAGGGCGTCACCAGCAAAAAGCGTATCCAGCCCCCGACCAGCAGCAATAGTAAACGGCAGAACCACCGCCACAGCAATAATGCAGGGCACTACATCCGGGAAACGAACCCCACCCAAGCGGCCCGAAAGCCACGACAGCACGGTCGAAAGCTGAGCCTCATCGATGACCAAAATGATCGCGGTACACGCCGAGAACAATGCAGAAACGGCTATGCCGAGCAAAATCATCCGCTGCACCGACTGAGCACCAGTCGGATCCCCCACCGTCACGCGCATCCCGATACCTACCGTGATCGCAGCTCCAAGCGCTGCACCACACAACGCCCCCGGCAGCACAGCTGCGCCCGACACAGATCCCGTGATCGTCGTGCATAGCACAGCGCCAAACGCCGCACCGGAATTCACGCCGGTGATTTCCGGATCCGCCAGCGGGTTGCCTGTAGCCGTGCGCAGCAACACGCCTGCCGCACCCAAAGCCATGCCGATCACCGTCGCCGCCAAGAGCCGGTCGCGCATAACGGAGTGCATTTCCCCCGCGAGTTCTGGCGCGTTAGTCGGCACCTCCACGCTGTTCATGCGCCAGACCCATACTGCAAGAATGACAGCCAATCCCAGCGCCAGCAGAATCGCTAGTTGTGTAAGGCGTGGTTTGAGCCCTCGTTGCACTTAAATTCCTTCGGTCGTAAACGCACGAGGGTGCGCCTACTTACGAGCGTTCTCCGTTTCAATGATCTGATCCAGCATTGCCTCTGCGGCCAGCGGACCACGAGAACGAGACCAGGTGTCCTGCTCCACGTCCACGATGTCCTTCACCACATCCTTGTATGGGCTGGACTTGAAGCCCTCGATGTCGTTGTACAAGTACATCCGATCCAGCTTCATTGAGGGGAGCTTATCACCCGTCATTTCGGCAACGTCAGTCTTGGACTCGATAGCGGTACGGGAACCGTCGTAGCCGTAGACGTAGCCGGCGTCAGAAAGAAGAGAGCCTGCGAAAGAATCCTTGATCCAGGTGTAGAGAGTGCCCTTCGACCATCCGACCAGCGCTGCACGAGTGTTCGGCTTGACGAGCTTCTTAGCCTCTGCGACCTTGCCTTCGATACGCTCACGCACTTCCCCAGCTTTATCTTCCTTGCCCAGCTTCTTTGCGATGTCATCCATGGAGTCAAGGACGTCGGTGTAGCTGGCGTCGCTGTAGGACTTCGTCTCTGCAATTTCCTCCAGCTGCGGCATGATCGATTCCTGTCGCGTTGGGCTAGCGAGGATCAGGTCGGGTTCAAGAGACTGAATGACCTCCAGGTTTGGCTGTTTTGCCTGGCCAACCGATTCGATGCCCTCGAGCTTGCCCTCCAGAGTTTTCGGCCCGGAGGACTTGCCGATCTCTACAATGCCGACAGGCTTTACGCCCAGCGCCTCAAGGATTTCCTCATATCGCCAGTCCAGCGCGACCACCCGTGGCTCGCCGTCTTTACCGCCTCCGCCGTTGTCACCGTCACCGGAGCCACAGGCAACGAGGGCCGTGGCTCCGAGAATCGTCGCGACGAGGAGAGCCAGGGCGCGACGTAAAGAGCCGCGCTGAGAGTTTCGAGAGTTCATCATTCCGCAGACACTACCAGACTTAGGTTCACCTAAGCAAGGTGAACCTACCCTCTCAGGTCGGCTCCGGTTGCTAAGAGTTTCGTCAACCGTTAGCGGTCGTTATCGACCCAGCCGGCGCCGGCCGTTATCGACCCAGCCGTTGGCGGTCGTTGTTTATCCAGCCGTTGGCGGTCGTTGTCACCCCTGCCGTTGGCGGTCGTTGTTTACCCAACCGCCCGCGGCCATTGCCTATCTATCCGCTAGCAAACGTTCTGCGAGCCCTCGTGGTTAGCGTGGCTGGCGCGCTCCACCTGAATGGTGGCGTGCGCGATCCCCCGCTCCTGCAGCGTGGCCTGTGCCGCGCACAGCACCGCGGCCGGGTCGCGATCTTCCGGAACCACCAAGTGCACGGAAGCCAACGCGCTCGTGCCATCCAGCGACCACAGGTGGAGATCGTGCACGTCCAGCACACCGTCGACTTGTCGCAGCAGAGCATCGACCTCAGCGGGCTGGTAACCCGGAGGCGCCTGCTCGAGCAAAATGCGCAAGGCCTGCATCATCAGCTGCCAGGCGCGCGGCAGCACCAGCGCGGCAATCACCAGCGAGGCGATAACGTCCGCATACTGCCAGCCGGTCAGAATGATCACGCCGCCGGCCACGAGCACCGCGACGGAACCCAACATATCCGCCAGCACGTGCAGGAATGCGCCCTGGACATTGACCGAATGCTCCCGCTGGCGATTAAGGATCCACGCGGAAATGATGTTGGCTAACAGGCCGATCACCGCGACGATCATCATCGGACCGGCCATGATCTCCACCGGCTCGCTGAGGCGCTGGAACGCCTCGACCACTATCCATGCCGAAATTCCCAGCACAGTGACAGCATTAACAAGCGCGGCGAGCACCTCCACCCGCCGATAGCCGAATGTCGCTTGCGCGGTTGCAGCCCTGCGGCCGATGAAAATGGCGACGACTGCGATGATTAGGCCGGCGGCGTCCGAAAGCATGTGCATCGCATCGGCCAGCAATGCGACGGAGCCGGTGATCAGACCGCCGATCACCTCTGCAAAGAAGACTGTGCCAGTGACGCCAAGCACAATGAGCAGCGCGCGCAGCGGAGCATCCGTCGGCGTGTGGGAGTGCGAATGTGCGTCGCCGGATTCGTGCGAATGTGCTTGGCCACCCTCAGATACGCCGGCGGGCGCGGGCGCACCGCCAGCCGCGGGCGCGTCGCCAGGCGCGGACGCGCTGGAACGCAAAGAACCGTGGCGGTGCACGTCGGCACCACCACGGTCCTGTGGTTGTTGCTGAGCTGCGCTTGCGGGGTCGTTCATACCCTCACTTTAGCAGCCACATCCCTTATTGACAAATTACTGAAAACAAAGACGGGGAGCCAGAACGGCTCGCCATTGGCGGCCGGAACATGGGCTCCCCGCTAAACAGATTCCAAATTCAGAATCCATAAACTTGGAAATCTAAAGCATTCAGTTATTCAGCCAGACCGCTTTAAGCAGGCCGCTTCAGCCGAGCAGTTTCGGCCGAGCAGTTTCGGTCGGGCAGTTTCGGTCGGGCAGTTTCGGTCGGGCAGTTTCGGCCGAGCCGCTTTAGGCGGTCTCGGCGCGAGCGTCGACCTTGACCCAGCTCATCAGGTCGCGCAGCTTGGCGCCCGTCTTCTCGATCTGGTGATCGTTGTAGGAAGCGCGCAGCTCCTCCAGCTCCTTGTTGCCACCCTCAACGTTGGCAACCAGGCGCTTGGTGAAGGTGCCGTCCTGAATGTCGGTCAGAATGTCCTTCATGCGCTTCTTGGTGTCCGCGTCGATGACGCGCGGACCGGACAGGTAGCCACCGAACTCTGCCGTGTCAGACACGGAGTAGTTCATGTTGGCAATGCCACCCTCGAACATCAGGTCCACGATCAGCTTCATCTCGTGCAGGCACTCGAAGTATGCCATCTCCGGCTCGTAGCCAGCCTCCACCAGAACCTCGAAGCCTGTCTTGATCAGCTCCTCGGTGCCGCCGCACAGAACGGCCTGCTCGCCGAACAGGTCGGTAACAGTCTCCGCCTCGAAGGTCGTCGGGATCACGCCGGCGCGTGCACCACCGATGGCAGCTGCGTAGGACAGTGCCAGGTCGCGGCCGTTGTTCTTCGGGTCCTGCTCAACGGCGATCAGGCACGGAACACCCTTGCCGTCGACGAACTGGCGGCGAACCAGGTGGCCCGGCCCCTTCGGGGCAACCATGCCGATAATGATGTTGTCGGCCGGCTCGATCAGCTTGAAGTGGATGTTCAGGCCGTGGCCGAAGAACAGTGCGTCGCCGTCGTTCAGGTTCGGCTCGATGTCCTCGGCGAAGATCTTCGCCTGGGAGGTGTCCGGAGCCAGCAGCATGATCACGTCTGCCCATTCCGCAGCCTCTGCGTTGGTCTTCACGGTGAAGCCGGCTTCCTCAGCCTTGGCGCGGGACTTGGAGCCCTCACGCAGGCCGATGACGACCTCCACGCCGGACTCGCGCAGGTTCTGGGCGTGTGCGTGACCCTGGGAGCCGTAGCCGATGATGGCTACCTTGCGGCTCTGAATGATGGACAGATCAGCGTCGTCGTCGTAAAAAACATCAATTGCCATGGGGAGCTTCCTTTCGTTGACTGTCTACCTTTATAGCAGACTTTATTTCATTTGGTGAGACTTTGGCGTCCACATAGTGAACTCTTGCGGGACTGCTGCCCTCTTTCGTAGGTAGTGACGCCCACCCGGCTGCAAGCTGAAGGCGTCACCAAAGAACCTAGAGATTCGCCGGGTACATGGCGCGAGGACCGCGACTGATCGCAGTCGGCGACGCCTCGACAAGCTCGCGAATACCGAACGGCTCCAAAACGTCCAGCAGAGCCTGCAGCTTCGACGGCGTGCCAGTGCACTCGATGATCACCGACTCCGGACCGACGTCCACCACGTGTGCGCGGAACAGCTTCGCGGACTCCACCACCTGGGTGCGGTTCGCATTGTCAGCGGAGACCTTCACCATCATCAGGCCGCGGGAGACGATGGTCTCCGGGTCGTGGCGCGTGACCTTAATGACGGGGATCAGTTTGTTCAGCTGTTTCGTGATCTGCTCCACCACGTGATCCTCGCCCTCGACGATGATGGTGATGCGGTTGATGCCCTCGACCTCCGTGCGACCAGAGCTGATCGACAGGATGTTAAACGCGCGGCGGGTAAACATGCCGGAGATACGCGAGATGATGCCGTCGACGTCCTCACACAGGACGGACAGGGTGTGGACCTGTACCTTGTTCGTGCTCATTAGTCTTCTTCACCTTCCTGGGTGACCTCGTGGATCTCCGCGGGCGATTCTGCCGCCGAGGATTCCTCGTCGAACAGCGGCCGCAGGTTGCGTGCGTACTGGATTTCCTCGTTGGACGTGCCGGCGGCGACCATCGGCCATACCTGCGCGTCCTCGCCGACGATGAAGTCGATGACGACGGGGCGGTCGTTGATCTCTTCGGCCTTGCGGATGGTCGGCTCTACATCCTCTGGCTTTGTGACGCGGAACGCCGCGCAGCCCATGGACTCAGCCAACATCAGGAAGTCCGGCAAGTAGGTCTCCCCCGGCTTCAGGTTGGTGTGCGAGTACCGCTGGTCATAGAACAACGTCTGCCACTGGCGGACCATGCCGAGGTTTCCGTTGTTGATGAGGGCGACCTTGATCGGCAGCTTCTCCACCGCGCAGGTAACGAGCTCCTGGTTCGTCATCTGGAAGCAGCCGTCACCGTCGATGGCCCAGACGGAAGTGTCCGGCTTGCCGGCCTTTGCACCCATGGCGGCGGGCACGGAGTAGCCCATCGTGCCGAGACCACCGGAGTTCAGCCAGGTGCGCGGGTTTTCGTAGTCCACGAACTGCGCCGCCCACATCTGGTGCTGCCCCACGCCGGCGACGTAGATGGCGTCCGGGCCGATGGTCTTGGACAGGGTCTCGATGACGTACTGCGGGGCGAGCTTGCCGTTGGGCTGCTCGTCGTAGCCGCGGGGGAAGTCCTGCTTCAGCTTGTTGAGGTAGTTCAGCCAGCCGGCGGTGGCGGGCTTCTTCAGGTCCAGGTTCCGCATCGCCTGGTGGAGTGCGGCCAGCACTTCGCGGGCGTCGCCGACGATTGGCACGTTGGCTTCGCGGATCTTGCCGATTTCCGCCGGATCAATGTCGGCGTGAATGACCTTCGCATCCGGGGCGAAACTATCCACGTGGCCAGTGACGCGGTCGTCGAAGCGGGCGCCGATAGTGATCAGCAGGTCGGAGCGCTGCAGGGCTGCGACCGCCGGGACACTTCCGTGCATGCCGGGCATGCCCATGTACAGCGGGTGGGAGGCCGGGAAGCTGCCCAGTGCCATGAGGGTGGTGACGACTGGGATGTCGTTGGCTTCTGCGAATTCCAGCAGTTCTGCGTGCGCTTCTGCCTTGATCGCGCCGCCGCCGACGTACAGCGTCGGGCGCTTCGCCGCGCTGATCATGCGCACGGCTTCCTCTACCTGGCGCGGGTGCGGGCTGGTGACCGGACGGTAGCCGGGCAGCTCGTACTTCGGCGGCCAGTTGAATTCCAGCTCTGCGTTTTGCACGTCCTTCGGGATGTCCACCAGCACCGCGCCGGGGCGGCCGGTGGAGGCCACGTGGAAAGCCTCGGCGATGGCGCCGGGGATGTCCTCGGGGCGGGTCACCATGAAGTTGTGCTTGGTGATCGGCATGGTCACGCCGCGAATGTCCGCCTCCTGGAAGGCGTCAGTACCCAAAAGACCCTTACCGACCTGGCCAGTGATGGCGACCAGAGGCACCGAGTCCATGTTGGCATCGGCGATGGGGGTTACCAGGTTCGTTGCACCCGGGCCGGAAGTTGCGATGCACACGCCGACGCGGCCGGTGGCCTGGGCGTAGCCGGTGGCGGCGTGGCCGGCGCCCTGCTCGTGGCGGACAAGGATGTGGTTCAGCTTTTCGGAGTCGTACAGCGCCTCGTAGAGCGGCAGCACAGCACCTCCGGGCAGGCCGAATACGACATCGGTGCCTAGCTCTTCTAGGGAGCGGACTACGGCTTGCGCGCCGTTAATTCGCTCTGGCCGCTTGCCGCGGGGGTTATTCGCCAAGGTGGCGGGGCTGGGTTGCGAGCGTGATGTGTGTGTCACGTTTTCCTTCGCTCCTTGAGTCCTGGAATCCGTCCTGCCTTCAATTCTCTGTCTCTTTCGCTTCCCGGTTGCCCGCCGCAGCAGCCGCGCCGCGCGGCGCACGCCACGCGGCACAGCGTTTGCGCCTCAGCGCTGCGCATCAACGCAGCGCCAAGCAAAGCTCTGCAGTGCCCCGCAGTGCCACGCGCATCAGCGCCACGCATTGCCACGCGGCGCACGCCGCAGCGTTCGCACTTCGGCGAGCTGGCGTCACCAGGAAGCGATAGAGCCGAAAATCTTCGGTGTGGAATCGCTTGTTCGGTTAGGTGCATGTCCTCCACACAACAAAAGCCCCCAACTTGCCGACGCTGCTGCGTCAGTTGTCGGGGGCGCCGTGTCGAGCTCGACGAGGTAGCTAGTGGCGCCCCTCGATAATGAGTACTCGTACTAGTTGCGTGAATTCCATGGCTCTAAATTTAGCGGCTTTCGCGAAAGTAGTCAAGCCGTTGACCACTCGTTTCCCAAAGTATGATGCCCCCGTCTCACCTACTGGACAGCCCAAAACGCCCCCGACCTGTACTTCATCCCTCCCGCACCCCCGGCCTCCCTCCGGTTTCTCTCTCCCCGATCTCCCCGGCTCCCCTGAGCTTCCCCCTCCAGTTCCCATCCGCGGCTTCCCTCCGGTTCCCCTCTGGCACTCAGCCTCAGCGCAACCGAAACTCCAATGTCCTCCCGGTCGCCACGCACCCGGCGGCGCAGTTACCCCGGTTGCTCCGGCGCAGAAGCCACGGTCGCCCCGGCGCGCAGTACGCGCGCCTGAACGCGACCCGTGAATCCGACTGGGAACCCCGTCTGGAAACGAATCAGAATCGGGTCAGAATCTGGTCAAAATCTGGTCAGAGTCAGGTCAGAATCCCGTCCGAATCCTGGCGGAGCACTCTCCCCGATCGTTTCCGGGACTACGGTGGGGAAGCATGTTGAAGTTCTATGCTTTCCAGCTCTGGGAATGGGTGGTCGTCCACGGCCTTCCCTTGACTGCACTGGTCATTATCGCAATTTTGATCCCCCGCGTGGGGCGTTTGGCGATTCGCATTGTCAGCAGCCGCTTCGATGAGGGCGAGGAGGCCACCAAATCCCGCCTCGCCCTGGTCGGAGCGCTGGTGTACGTGCTCCAGGCGATTGCGTACTTCGCGATCATCATGCTGGGACTGACGAACCTGGGTGTACCCGCCATGGGTGCCGCCCTGCCTGCAACGGTCGTTTCCGCTGCTATTGGTTTCGGCGCGCAGAACGTGATCGGCGATTTCCTCGCGGGGTTCTTCATCATCTCGGAGCGTCAGTTCGGCGTGGGAGACTTCGTTGCCTTTGACGGCACGTCCAATGACATTTCGGGCACGGTTGTGGGGCTGACGTTGCGAGCGACGAAGGTGCGCACTGCATCCGGTGAGGTTGTGACCATCCCGAACGGCTCCGCGGGTGTGATCACGAACTATTCCCAGGACTGGTCGCGGGCGGTGGTGGACTTGGCGGTTCCTCTGCAGCCGGGCGAGTCCATGTCGCAGCTGACGGATCGCGTGGAGGCCACGGCTGCGAAGGCTTTGCAGGATCCGACTATCGCCGGGGACGTCACCGGCGAGCTCGAGGTTCTGCCGGCTACGGATATCGTCGCTCCTACTGCGGCGGGTCAGTCGTGGCAGGTTAATTTCCGAGTCATGGTCGTGGTGAACCCGGCGCGTCAGTGGGCGGTGGAGCGTGTTCTGCGCTCGGCTTTGGTGAATGTCTTCTGGGACCGTTATGACATGCCGCGAGTCTTTCTTGATGGTTCTGACGCCCACTCCTCCCCCGCTGCCGATCCCACAAAGGCTGTGGCTGCAGAATCCGCGCTGGCGCCCACGGAGGTCTTGCCCGCCCAGCACGCGTCGCGCAATCGGTCAGCTTCGGTGGCTGATGGTTCACAGAGCGGCTCTGCAGGAATCGCCGCTTCGGCTAGCAGTTCTGCACCAGTAGGCCGATCCGCACCCGCGGGCAAAGCTTTAGCGGCGCACGGAACCGCGTCAGCGCACGAAACTGCCGCTATGGATGCCGTGCAGGCTGAAGGGGCTGACCGGGCTGGCCAACTTGCACAGCCCGACCAGGCTGAACCGACTGACAAGTCTGAACAGACTGGCCAGCACGAAAAGACTAATCTGCCCGCGGGGTCTCCTACGACTGACGGCCCTGGAGTCCGTCCCCTCGACAGCGATGGAACCATCGGCCAGACGCAGGCGGCTCCCTCACAGCACACTCGCGCTGGCGCGAGTGCTCGCATTAGCGCTAATGCCAATTCCGCCTCCAGTTCTGACGAAGATACCGGCCTAACGGAGGCCCACGGCGACGGTTCGGATATCCCCATTGGTGCGAAGGACACTGAAAAGGACACTGAGAAAAACACTGAAAAGAAGGAGAAATTCCAGGGCATCTGGCGCAACGAGGAACACTCCTCCAAGTTCAAGAGGATCATGAGCGTCGGTGGCCGCACCCGCCCCTCCACCACCGGGCTGATCCTGGCGCTGTTGCTAGTCGGCGGCCTGGCGCTGGCCTCCTCGAACCCAGAGGGCGGAGACACTGGCTGGCTCTCCCCCGACTACTGGCGCGACCGTCCCTCCAACAGCGAATCCTCCGAAGGCCCCGAGAACTCCGAAGGAAACGATCAATCCGGCGATAACTCCACCGATCAGAACAACCCCACCGGCGACCCAAGTTCTGATCCCAATTCCAACGCAAACACCGACTCCAACAGCCAGCCCACTAACAACCAAAACAGCGGCTCAAACAACGGCTCGCCCAGCGGAGGGACCAACGAACCGACCAGCGACTCCAACGCCAACAGCCCCGAAACGAACTCCGGCGCAGATTCCAGTAGTCAACCCTCGCAACCAGCCGGCCCCCAAAACTCCAACAACAATTCCAACAGCGGCACCGGCGGCAACAGCATGAACGGCGCTGCACCTCGCGCTATGGGTGCGACGGGTACGCCCAATGCGACCGACATCACCCACGGCTGATTAAATGAACACCATGAACTCGAAGGTTTTCCACCCCAGCCGCGAACACATCCTCGGCGGGTTCGTCATGTTCCTGATCTGCCTGCTATTCACCGGCTATAAGGTCGCCTGGTTTTTCTGGGTTCCGCTAGTGCCACTAGTGTTTATTCTGTGGACTTTGTGGGTACGAACCACCGTGTCCGACAAAGCCATCACCACGCGCTACCTCTTCCGCGCAGGCAAAACCATGCAGTGGGAAGACTTCCGTGCGCTCCGCTTCAACCGAGCCGGACGCGCCTACGCCGTAGACAACCAGGAAAACAGCATCTGGCTGCCAGGCGTGACCTTTAACTCCCTGATCGACCTGCACAAGGTCAGCGGCGGGCGTATCCCCGACCCCGTCAGCCCAGCCCGCGCAGCCACGGACGACAAGGTGCAAGTCGTCAATAAGGAGGGCTACGCCGTACTCATGGACAAGGACGAGTACAAGGAATACGAAAAGCAGCGCCGCCGCGAAGCGGGAGTCGACGCGCAAGACGCCGACGCGCAAGACGCCGCCGCGCAAGACGCCGACACGCAGGACAAGGACAACGCCGGCAGCTAAACGCCGAGAAAAGAACAACAAGAAGAGAGCCGTGAACAGTATGAACGCCATCCCATTGAGATCCGCCGTCACTACCCAAGGCCGCAACGCAGCCGGCGCCCGCGCCCTGTGGCGTGCGACAGGCATGACGGACCAGGACTTTGAGAAGCCCATCATCGCCATCGCGAACTCATACACGCAGTTTGTACCGGGCCACGTGCACCTGAAGGACGTGGGAGACATCGTCGCTGACGCCATCCGCGAAGCCGGCGGCGTTCCCCGCGAGTTCAACACCATCGCCGTCGACGACGGCATCGCTATGGGACACGCGGGCATGCTCTACTCGCTGCCCAGTCGCGAGGTCATTTCTGACGCCGTCGAGTACATGGTCAACGGCCACGCCGCCGATGCGCTGGTGTGCATCTCCAACTGCGACAAGATCACGCCCGGCATGCTGAACGCCGCCATGCGTCTGAACATCCCGGTGGTGTTCGTCTCCGGCGGGCCGATGGAAGCTGGAAAAACGGTGGCAGTTGATGGTGTCGTGCAGGCTCCGACGGATCTCATTACCGCCATCTCCGCCTCCGCGTCCGACAAAGTCGACGCACAGGCGCTGCTGGAAGTTGAGTCCGCCGCCTGCCCGACGTGCGGCTCCTGCTCCGGCATGTTCACCGCCAACTCGATGAACTGTCTGACCGAGGCGCTTGGCCTGTCCCTGCCGGGCAATGGTTCTACCTTGGCGACTCACGCCAAGCGGCGCGACCTGTTCACCAAGGCCGGCACCACCATCGTTGAGCTGTGTCGCCGCTACTACGGCGAGGGAGACGCCTCCGTCCTGCCGCGCAACATCGCCACCCGCGAGGCCTTCGAAAACGCCATGGCGCTGGACATGGCCATGGGCGGATCCTCCAACACCGTGCTGCACATCCTCGCAGCCGCCCAGGAGGGTGAGGTCGACTTCGACCTGCACTCCATCGACCAACTGTCCCGCGAAGTGCCGTGCCTGTCGAAGGTGTCCCCGAACTCCGACTACCACATGGAAGACGTCCACCGCGGAGGCGGCATCCCCGCCATCCTCGGCGAGCTCTACCGCGCCGGCAAGCTGAACGAAGGCGTGCACTCCGTTCACTCCGCCACGCTGAAGGAATGGCTACTGTCCTGGGACATCCGCTCCGGGGCTGCAACTGAGGAAGCCATCGAGTTGTTCCACGCCGCTCCCGGCGGAGTCCGCACGACCAAGCCATTCAGCACTGAGAACCGTTGGTCCAGCTTGGACACCGACGCAGAGGGTGGCGTCATTCGCGATGTAGAGCATGCGTACACCGCCGATGGCGGTCTGGTTGTCCTCCGCGGCAACCTGGCCGAAGACGGCGCCGTGATCAAGGCCGCGGGTGTTGATCCATCGATCTGGCACTTCGAAGGCAAGGCACTGGTCGTCGAATCCCAAGAAGAAGCCGTGCGCGTGATCCTGGACAAGAAGGTCAAGCCGGGCCACGTCGTGGTCGTACGCTACGAAGGCCCCGCCGGCGGGCCGGGAATGCAGGAAATGCTGCACCCGACCGCTTTCCTCAAGGGCGCGGGGCTCGGCAAGGAGTGCGCGCTGATCACCGACGGTCGTTTCTCCGGCGGCACATCCGGACTATCCGTCGGCCACATCTCCCCCGAGGCTGCGCACGGCGGCCTGATCGGCCTGGTCCGCGACGGGGATCCGATCACCATCGACGTGCACGAGCGCCGATTGGAGCTGAACATTTCCGACGAGGAGATCGAGCGCCGCCGCGCCGAGATGGAAGCTTCCGACAAGCCGTGGACTCCCACCACTCGCCAGCGCAAGGTCACCAAGGCGCTGCGCGCTTATGCCGCGATGGCAACCTCCGCTGACCGCGGAGCCGTCCGCGAGGTGAAGTAGCCACCGCGCCGCCCGGCTGCCGACGCGCGCGGGGTCGTAGGCGTACGGTCGCACGTCCCAGCGGGCGCAGGCGGTGCTGACGGCTGACCGGCGGCGCTCCTGCCCCGCAAAGCCAGCATCCCCGGGGTCGCGGCCTCCCGCGCGGCCGTAGGCTGGAGGGCATGCATGATTCACATCTCCAGCCCGATGCAGAACGCGCAGACTCCATCGCAGCCGAGGCTGACAGCGCCCGCCGGAGCCATAGTGGCGGCTCCACTGTCAGCAGCTACCACGCCGGCGGTGTCGGCAGCGCTCGCGGTAGCGGCGCCTGTGACTGCGCTGGCGACGATGGAATGATCCGCGTCCGCGACGCCCACCTGCGCAACCTCAAACACCAGGACGTCTCGCTGCCGCGCAACGCCCTGGTGGCGGTGACGGGCGTATCCGGGTCGGGGAAATCTTCGCTGGCGTTTGGCACGCTGCACGGGGAGGCTCAGCGGCGGTATCTGGAATCGGTCGCACCGTTTGCGCGCCGACTAATCGGCGGGGCCGTCGACCCGCGGGTGGGATCCGTGGAGGGGCTGCCGCCGACTGTCGCGCTGCAACAGGGAGCGCAGGCGGGCGGGGCGCGCTCGACGGTGGGTACTGCATCGAACCTGTCGAACACGATCCGCCTGCTGTATTCCCGCTGCGGCGATTACCCGGCGGAAGTGCGCGAACGCCACGGCGGGCGTCTGGACTCGGACAGCTTCTCCCCTAATACGACGGCAGGCATGTGCCCGGAGTGTCAGGGCACGGGCGTGGTGCATGAGCCGACGGAGGAGTCCATGGTTCCGGACCCGTCGCTTTCCATCGAAGAGGGTGCTATTGCCGCTTGGCCCGGCGCGTGGTTGGGGAAGAACTTCCACGATATTGTCGCGGAGCTCGGCTTCCCTATGGACATTCCGTGGCGAGATATCCCGCGGGCCGACCGGGATTGGATCCTTTTCACGGACGAGCGGCCGGTGGTGACGATCCACCCTCACCGGGGTGCGGACCAGATTCAGCGGACGTATGAGGGCACTTGGCGTTCGGTGGCCTCTTATCTGCGGAAGACGTTGGCGGAGACGGGTTCCGATTCCGCACGACGCCGCGTCCTGTCGTTTATGAAGTCTTCCCGCTGTGGGGTGTGCGACGGTCGTCGCCTTATTGTCGACGCCCTTTCCGTGGAATACCTCGACCTTCCCATCGATGCCCTTGGAGCGCTTCCTTTGGAGGAGGTTCTCTCTCGCTTCGCGGAGCGCCGTGCCTCTGTGTCCGCAGACACTGCCCGCGGACAGGACGGAATCCGCGCTACGCCAGCGCAGCGAGAGGCCGAGAGACGAGAGGCAACCGAAACCTCAGTAACTTCAGACACTGAGGCCGCAGAGGATGCTGCGGAGTCGCCAGCCGGCGAAGGTTCCAGCGCGGCCGCACCCGCGGGTGAGGATTCCAGCGCGGCCGCACCCGCAGGTGGGGATTCCAGCGCGGCCGCACCCGCGGGTGAGGATTCCAGCGCGGCCGCACCCGCGGGTGAGGATTCCGCCAGCGCGGAGGCGGAGCGGATTCTGCTGGACCAGGCGATCCCTACGCTGGAGTCTGTGGTGGATCTCGGCTTGGGACATCTGAGCCTGGATCGTGCCACTTCCACCCTGTCGGCGGGTGAGCTGCAGCGGCTGCGGTTGGCGTCTCAGCTGCGGTCGGGACTTTTCGGAGTCGCATATGTTTTGGACGAGCCGTCCGCGGGGCTGCACCCCGAGGAGCGCCGCGCAGTGATGCGGCTGATCCGAGGTTTCCTGGACGCGGGCAATAGTGTCCTGCTGGTGGAGCACGACATGCACCTGGTTGCGGAGGCCGACTGGATCGTCGACGTCGGCCCCGGCGCAGGCGAGCTCGGCGGAGAAATCCTCTACTCCGGCCCGGCCAAGCCTCAAACGCCGCACGCATCTCAAACGCCGCACGCATCTCAAACGCCGGACACATCCCAAAACTCAGCGACTACTGCCGCTGCGGTCGGGGATCCCGGCCAGGGCACATTCCAGTTCCCGTCCGAAAGCGCGGGCCCGGCCGGTAATTCCAACGCGGCCGCAGACGCCAGCGCCGCCACAAACGCCAGCGCCGTCGCAAATGCGGGTCCGGGCGCCAACCAGAGTGCCAACGGCGCTGGCGCCGCTGAAGCCGACCGTGCTAACACTTGCCCTGACACTGGCGGCGCCGACAGGGCTGCCCTGGCGGGAATTGACTGCCCCACCGGCCGAGCCCTCGCCGCCGGGCCGCTGAAACTGACCGCCGACGCCGACGCGCGCACCCCCTCCGGCACACTCAGCCTCACGGACATCAACGAGCGCACCCTGAAAAGCCTCGACGTGGAATTCGGCCTCGGCACATTCACCGCGATCACGGGCGTCTCGGGCTCCGGCAAGTCCACGCTTCTGTACACGCTGGCCAACTCACTGCGCGAACGGGTTAAGACATCGGTCGACGACGGAGACGTGGCGTCAAAAAGTAAGGGCCCCGCAGAAAAAACAGGCTCCGCAAGAGCAACAACGGCCCAACTCAACGCTGACCTCAACTCAGACATTGCCATCAACCGGTTGGTGCAAATCTCACAGAAGCCCATCGGCCGGACACCCAGATCCTGCCTCGCAACCTACACCGGACTCTTCGACCGCGTACGGAAACTCTTCGCACAGACCGACGAAGCGAAACGGCGTGGCTGGACCGTCTCCCGGTTCTCGTACAACGTCACCCAAGGACGCTGCCCCACCTGCAGTGGAGAAGGGCAAATTGAAGTCGAGCTAGTGTTCCTGCCCGGCAGCTACACTCCCTGTCCCGACTGTCACGGCGCACGCTACAACTCTGAAACGCTGGAAGTCACCTGGAACGGGCGGACGATCGCGGACGTGCTGGAGCTCACCGTCGCTGAAGCGCGGGAGGTCTTCGCCGATGAAGAGGCAATCGCCCGGGCGCTGCGGGCTCTGTCGGCTGTCGGGTTGGATTACCTCCGGCTCGGGCAGCCGGCCACGGAGCTGTCCGGCGGCGAGGCCCAGCGAATCAAGTTGGCCACGGAGCTGCAGCGGGCTCAGCGGGGGCATACCGTGTACCTCATGGATGAGCCGACCACCGGCCTACACCCCGCGGACGTGGATTTGCTGGTGACGGAACTCCAGCGGTTGGTCGACAACGGGAACACCGTGGTGGTTGTGGAGCATGACATGCGAGTTGCGGCTCAAGCGGACCGAGTGCTGGAAATGGGGCCGGGGGCCGGCGCGCGGGGCGGCCGGGTTGTCGCAGACGGAAGCCCCGCTGCAGTGGCTCAAACGGACACCGCGACGGGGCGTGTACTAGCGGAAAGGAGCTAGTTAGTTGAACGGGTTGCCTCCGCCGACGCCGAGCCACAGCCCGGCGGTGGCCGCCGCTGCGACTACGAAGAAAATCCATGCAGACGCCAACGGTCGGGTTGCCCATCCCCTACTGCGGTCGAGGCTGATCCGGCCGGGGCCGAGGAAGATGAGGCTTATTGACGCCACCGTCAGCGCCGCCCACAGTTGGACGTGAGGGTTCAGGCCGTATGGCCATAGGGTTCCCTGGAAGCTGTCAAGGTTGTGGAACGCCATAAATCCGCCGACGATAGTGGCGAGTGCCGCACCGAATGGTGTGACGAGGCCGAGGAGCAGTAGCCCGCCGGCGACAACCTCCGCGACGGGGATGCCGATGGCGAGGATGTCGGTGAAGTTGTAGTTCTCCAGCTGGCTCTGGAATATGTCGACGCCCGGGTCTCCGCCGAAGGCGAACAGCGTCTGCAGGCCGCGTACCAAGAGGTACGCGCCCAGCACCGCGCGCAGGATGAACAGTCCGAAGCTGGTGGTACCGCGCTTAACTTCCGCGACTGCGCCCGTGCCCGCGCCAGTCACACCAGCATCAGCAGCCCCAGCGGCCGCGCCGGCAACACTTGCGCCCGCCGTGCTGCGGTCAGTGTCCGCGTCAGTCACACCAGCATCAGCAGCCCCAGCGGCCGCGCCTGCGCCGCCAGTCCCAGTTGCCGTGTCAGCGTCAGTCACACCAGCATCCGCGCCGGCAACACTTGCGCCCGCCGTGCTGCGGTCAGTGTCCGCGCCAGCAGTTGTGCCCGCGCCGACCACTCCAGCCCCAGCGCCAGCGGCCGCGCCTGCGCCGCCAGTCCCAGCGGCTGTGTCAGCGTCAGTCACACCAGCATCAGCAGCCCCAGCATCCGCGCCGGCGATACCCGCGCCCGCCGCGCTGCGGTCAGTGTCCGCGCCATTCTTCGCCTGTCGGATGAAGGCCTGATCGTTGGTTGAAGCGGTGGCCTGCTCCGCCGGGTTGGCGTCATCAACCTTGCCCCAACGGTCGGACGCGCCGCTGGCCGCGCTCGCATCAGCGCGAGTGCCCGCAGCAGACTGGGAGGAATCCAGCTTCGACAGATCCACTTCCGGCTCCGGCGGGCGGCTTTCAATACGCTGCGGACGCGCCCGGCCAAGCACTGCATAAATGTCCCGCTTGGCTGGCTTTTCCTCTACAGAGGCCTCAGCCTCTGGGGCCTCTGCCCCTGGAATTTCAGCCGAAGCATCGGCCGACGCGTCCGACTCGGCCGGCACTGGCTTCCTCGCCGACTTCGCCTCTCCCTCGGAAACCTTCCCCCGCTCTGGAGCTTCGGGCTTGGCATCCTCTGCTGCTGACGATTCCACGGTTTCCCCGCCGACAGGTTCCTCGCCGGGCTTGTCGATTTTGGTCGCCTTGGCGGGCGGTGTGACGTCAGCGGGCTTCTGCGCGTCCCGACGGTAGACGGGCACGTCGATATCGTTGTTCAGGTCATCCGCTAGATCATCCGCGGAGTTGCCGAACAAAGCGTCGTCTGGACTGTTGGGCTTCGCGTTGTTATTCACGCACCCCAGACTATTCTGACCAGCGCGATTTCCGCGGGAGGTCGCTCGGCATGTCTTGGATGCCATACTCCATCGGCTGTGTTCGCACTGACCAGCTGCTGTTCTGGCGATTCCGGCCGGTCCGATAGTTCCGGCGAGCCCGGCGGGTCCGACAGTGTCAGTCGCAGCTAGCTGAGCTTCTTAGCGATCAGCTGGTTCACCTGTGCGGGGTCTGCCTTGCCCTTGGTGGCCTTCATAACGGCACCGACAATCGCGCCGGTGACCTTCTTATTGCCCGCGCGGTACTTTTCGACGATGTCCGGGTTTGCGGCCAGGGCTTCGTCGACTGCCGCTTCGATGGCGCCGTCATCGCGCACGACTTCCAGGCCGCGCGCTGCGACGACCTCGTCGACGTCGCCTTCGCCTGCCAGTACTCCGTCGACTGCTTGCCGTGCAAGCTTGGTGGTGAGCTTGCCTTCGTTTACTAGTGACGCCACCCGCGCCACCTGAGCCGGCGTGATGTCTAGACCGGTAAGCTCCACGCCTTGTTCGTTTGCCTTACCCGCGAGGTAGGAAACCCACCAGGAGCGAGCTTCGTCGGGCTTGGCGCCTGCTTCGACGGTGTCGACCACTAGATCCAGGGCACCGGCGTTGACGAGGTCGCGCATTTCCTCGTCCTTCAGACCCCATTCCTCCTGGATGCGGGCACGGCGGATCCACGGCATTTCCGGCAGGGTGGCGCGGATTTCTTCGACCCACTCGGCGGGGGCCAGTACGGGCGGCAGATCCGGGTCGTTGAAGTAGCGGTAGTCCGCCATGGTTTCCTTCGGGCGTCCCTTGGAAGTGGTGCCGTCAGTTTCCTGGTAGTGGCGGGTTTCCTGAACGATCTCCACGTCGTTGACAAGGCAGGCTGCTTGGCGCTGCATTTCAAAGCGTACGGCCTGTTCGACGGACTTCAGCGAGTTGATGTTCTTCGTTTCGGTGCGCGTGCCGTATTCGGTGGTGCCGACGGGGCGCAGGGACAGGTTGGAGTCTACGCGCATGGAGCCTTGGTCCATGCGTGCGTCGGATACGCCGAGTGCCTTGACGAGGTCGCGCAGTGCGGAGACGTATGCCTTCGCAACTTCTGGTGCGCGTTCGCCGGCACCTTCGATCGGCTTGGTCACAATTTCAATCAGCGGCACGCCTGCGCGGTTGCAGTCCACCAGGGAGGCGGTGGCGCCGTGGATGCGGCCGTCTGCGCCGCCGAGGTGGGTCAGCTTGCCGGTGTCTTCTTCCATGTGGGCGCGTTCAATCTCCACGCGCCATTCGGTACCGTCTTCCAGTACGACGTCGAGGTATCCGTCGTAAGCGATGGGCTCGTCGTACTGGGAAATCTGGTAGTTCTTCGGCTGGTCTGGGTAGAAGTAGTTCTTGCGTGCGAAGCGGGACTTCGGAGCAATATCGCAGTTCAGCGCCAGGCCGATCTTAATGGCCCATTCCACGCCGAGTTTGTTTACGACGGGCAGCGCGCCCGGTAGGCCGAGGCTGCATGGGTCGACGTTGCTGTTTGGTGCGTCGCCGAATTCCGCGGAGGACGTGGAGAACATTTTCGTCTTCGTGGCGAGTTCGACGTGAACTTCCATGCCCATTACCGGGTCGAAGCGCTCCAGCACTTCGTCGAAGTCCATCACATCATCGGAGTAATCGTAGACAGGCGCAGTCATGCCAGCCATCTTAATACGTCCCCGTGGCTGTGTGGCGTTAGGGTCGCTGGGCGCCCGCGGCCGCGCCTCCGCGCACCTCCCACGCATTTCAGCGCGCCAATGGCCACCTACGCACCTTTTCGGGCACCCCGGCACCTCCCAACGCGTCAGCACCGCCGCTGCGTCAACGCAGCCGCGCCTCCGCACACCTCCCTCGCATTTCAGCACCCCTAGTCCTTCCATCCACGATGTGCGCCTGGTCCCCGCTCCCCGCGTCCCGGCGGTTCCAGCGGTTCCCCGCGTCCCGGCGGTTCCAGCGGTTCCCCGAGTTCCGGCGGTTCCCCGCGTCCCGGCGGGCTCGGCGGCAGCCAGGTGACGCGCCCGTGCTCGCGCACCATCCGCCCGCGGCCGCGTTGCCCGTTCACGCCGTTGTGGTACGGGCACAGGAGTGTCATATTTTCAGGGTTCGTTTCTCCGCCTTTCGCAAATTCCTGCAGGTGGTGAACTTGGCATTCACTCGCCGGACGCCCACAGCCCGGCCAGGCGCATCGCGTCGTTTCGGCTTCCAGCATTCGGCGCTGTTTTGATGACGCCAACCGCTTCACCCTGTACAAATTCACCGGCCCTTGCTCCGGAGCTATCAGGGTGACGCAATCCCCATCTTTCAGTACCTCGCCGGCCACGTAAGCCGCAACCTCCGCGCCGGCCGAGCCCGCTGAGGTGCTGCCTGCCACACCGGCTGAACTCGCCGTAAGCGCCGTCTCCGCCGCTCTGGCCGCCTCCGCCGAGGTGCTGCCTGCCACCCCGGCTGAACTCGCCGTAAACGCCGTCTCCGCCGCTCTGGCCGCCTCCGCCGAGGTGCTGCCTGCCACGGCTGCGTCGGCGATTGAAGTGTCGGCAATTGGCATGGATAGCTGGCTGGGAAACACAGCGTCTTCTAAACGACGGGCGACGTATTCCGCCCCGGTGAGGACGGCCCCGTTGGTGGCACGCAACTCGATCTCATCCCCTTGTCCACTGAGTACCTGAATGTAGTCATCCAGGCTGACCACAACGTTGGTGGTCAGCGTGCTGCGTTGAATGGTGCGATTCTCCGTGAGCCATGCCAGTGGGTCCAGACGTGCAGACTCCCAGATCTCCGACATGCGGTGCGACGGCCCCGTGAACTGGATGGTGGTCTTCGTGCCGTGCATGATCCGGCGTCCTCCGTCGTCGGGAACCCGAGGCCCCTGCATTTCCCGCCGCAGCTGCGTCGCCCGGCGCGAAATCGCTGCATAGTCTCCAGCGGTATTGCATAGCGCTTCGGTGAACACATAACGCTGTTTGATCCCCAGCGTCCGTGCTCGTTCGGCGATCAGTATCAGCACATCCAGACCGTGTCCGTTGCGCTGGGCGGCTTCCAGCGCCCGCTTTTTATAACGCGAGTACGCCGCCCCGGAGAAGTGTTCCGCGGCCCGCGCCACGCTCCGCGCATACTCGCGTTCCAGCGGCAGCTGCTCGGCGGGCGTGCCAATGGCTTCTGTCAGCAGCTCCACGCCGTGGCTCTGCGCGTCCGCCACTTGGCGCTTGAGCTCCGCGAGCTGCTGCAACTTTTCCATGCCCCGAACGCTAAACCATGCGCAAAATCTTTGCCCCGCACCGCGCGACCACCTGTGGATAACTCGCCCCCTTTGCCAGCGTTTTCCACAGGCTTTTCAATTCCCCCTTGACAATCCTCCGCCAGGCGTGCTGTACGAAGCGCGCATCCCCAGCATGCGACGCTTGCCACTAAACGCACGATTGCCCGGCTCTGCCCAGCACCGCCCGGCGTTGGCTAAACGCCGGACATACAGCGCGCCCTGCCTGTGGCGCCTGGCTCTGTCGACATTGCGCCGCGCCAGGCTGCTCGCGCGCCTCCGCCGCCCTGCACCCCTTCGGCGTCCGCGGCGTCTGTGATGTCCGCGGCGTCCGCTAGCCGAACAGCGAGCGCGCCGTTTCGTAGCGCCTCTCAGGAACTTCCTTCAGCGTGCCGACTGCCTCTTCAAAGTCGATCAGCTCGATGCTGCCGCCCTTGAGCGCTACTACCTTGCCAAACTCCCCCCGGATGGCGGCCTTGGTGGCATTCACAGCAAACCGAGTTGCCAGCACGCGGTCAAACGCGGTGGGAGTTCCGCCGCGCTGGATGTGCCCCAGCACGGTGGAACGCACGTCGGTATCCAGGCGGTTTTCGATTTCCTTGGCAATCAGCGCGGACATGTCTTGGAACTTCTCGTGGCCGAACTGGTCCACTTCGCGTTCGGCGACGTCCAGGGTGCCTTCCTTCGGCAGTGCGCCTTCGGCAACGACGATGATGCCGTACTTCTCCCCCAGCTGGAATCGGCGAGCCATCCGGCGGCAGACATCGTCGATGTCGAAAGGGAACTCCGGAATCAGGATTTCGTGCGCGCCGCCGGCCATGCCTGCGTGTAGTGCGATCCAGCCGACGTGGCGGCCCATGACTTCCACGATCATCACGCGGTCGTGTGATTCGGCGGTGGTGTGCAGGCGGTCGATGGCGTCGGTGGCGACGGCAACGGCGGTATCAAAGCCGAAGGTGTAGTCGGTTCCATTGACGTCATTGTCAATGGTCTTCGGCACGCCGATGACTGGCACGCCGTTGTCGTGCAGGAAGCGCGCGCCTTTCAGGGTGCCTTCGCCGCCGATGGGGATCAGTGCGTCGATGCCTGCGTCTGCGAGGTTGGCTTTAACACGGTCGATGCCGGCCATGAAGTCGTCGGGGTGCAGGCGTCCGGTGCCGAGGATGGTGCCTCCGCGGCGCAGGATTCGGTCGATGAAGTCGTCGTCGTACAGTTGCACGCGGCGGTCTTCCAGCAGTCCTTGCCAGCCGTCTTCGAATCCGACGACGGTATGGCCTTCCCCGGCCGCTGTCCGCACGATGCCTCGGATGACGGCGTTCAATCCTGGGCAGTCTCCACCACTGGTCAAGGTCGCAATACGCATGTTTTAAAGTCTAGCGATACCCCGCCGGATCTGCCGGGCGGGATGTTTTCGCGACGGTTTCGGGGGTTTAGCTGGCCTCTACTGGTTTTCCGGTCTTTATTGTCTTTATTATTGACGCCTACTCGTCTCCGCGACTGCCCTCTGGCCGAGCCATGCCGGAGGCCACTGCGCCGAGGATCAGCATGATCACCGCGGGCAGCAGGGAGTCACCGAAGGCCTGAGGACCGACGGCACTGACGCGCGCTTGCACGACGGCGGCGATAACGGCGGCTCCTGTGACGGCGCCGAGTTGGCGGGTGGCGTTGTACATTCCAGAGCCGGCGCCAGCGAACTGGGGCGGCAGGTCGCGCAGGGTGGTGGTGGAGTTCGGAGCCCAGACGAAGGAGTTTCCGAATCCAAGGATCACGAAAGCCCCGATCATCATCCATAGTGGGCGTTCGGGGCGCATGGAGAACACCAACGCGGCCACGCCGGTGGCCATTAGGCAGAATCCGAGGACGGCGAAGCGCCTGGGCTCGTAGCGGTCGACCAGTCGGCCGACGAACGGCGCCATAACTCCAGCGATGATGGCCATGGGCGTCACCACAAAGGAGGCTTTCATCGGACTGAAGAGGTGGACTTCCTGCAGGTACATCATCACTGGCACCATCATGCCGGCGACGGTGAAGCCCATGGTGAAGATGGATGCGTTGCCGAATGCGAAGTGGCGGCGTGCGAACAGTGCGATCGGAACGAGCGCGCTGCCTGCGGACAGGCGGGATTGCAGCCAGACGAAGGCCACCAGCAGCGCCACGCCTCCGAGCAGCAGTACCCAGATCCACGGCGCCCAGCCGGCGGGGTCGCCTTCTTGGATGCCGTAGATCACCATCGTCATCGCCACCATGGAAAGCAGGATCGACGGCACGTTGATGCGTTCGTCGGTCGGCTGGAACCGCGGCACCCAGCGGGCGACCATCACCACGGACAGCACGCCGATGGGTACGTTGATGAAGAACACCCACTGCCAGGTTGCGTATTGGGTGATGAGGCCTCCGAGCAGCGGCCCGGCGAGAGTGGAGATTCCCGCCGTGGCACCCCAGATGCCCAGTGCGGCCCCGCGCTTGTCGCGCGGGAAGATGCGGTTGATCACGCTCATGGTCTGGGGCGTCAATAAAGATCCGCCAATACCTTGCACGGCGCGGGCGGCGATCAGCGTTTCGATGCTGCCGGCCAGTCCGCAGGCAAGTGAGGAGAGCGTGAAGATCGTCATGCCCGCGATGTAGAGGTTCTTCGGGCCGAAGCGGTCGCCGAGCCGGCCGGTGACCATCAGAGGCACCGCGAACGCCAGCAGGTAAGCGCTGGTGACCCACAGCACCTGGCCGTAGTCGGCGTGCAGGTCGGCTTGGAATGCTGGCGTGGCGACGGCGACGATCGTTTGATCCAGCAGGATCATGAAGAAGCCGATGCACAGCGCCACGAGGGCACGCCATGCTTGCGGCAGTGGAAGTGGCAACGCGGGGTAATTCACTTAAAGGGAGTCTACTGCTGCCCGGATTGCGGGCAAACTGGCCTTAAACTCCGGCATCAGTGGCAGTTCTTCCAGCTGGTCGATGGGCTGCCATAACAGCTCCAGTGATTCGGCTGTCGGGTGCAGTTCCAGGTGTTCGGAGCAGGTGGCCAGGACGGTGGTGTACGTCCACTCGTTGATTTCCGGGTTTTCGTATTGCCACCAGTATGTGCCGCCGAGTCCGAAGATTCCGTGGGCGTTCAGCGAGGTGTCGAGGCTGGGGTGTCGGACGGGGAAGTCCTGCAGGGCCTTGCGGGGGTCTCCGTTGCGTTCGATGATCTTTTCGATGTCGGCGAAGAGGTGCCACTCGTCGTCGCGGACGGGCAGGCGGCAGTACGCAACCTTGACGGGAACGGTGGAGGTGACGATTTCTCGGTGTACTTTTACCGATGACGCCCCCACGCCTGTCTCTTCCCACGTTTCGCGGAGGGCGCCGTCGGTGGGTGTTTCGCCGACGTCGATGGCGCCGCCGGGCAGAGCCCAGGTGCCGCCGCGGTTGGTCCACTTGGCGCGGTGCTGCATCAGCACGTGGCGGTCGTCGGTGACGAGGAACAGCCCCGCCGCGCCGAGGACTCCCCAACGTCGGGATCCGTCGGGGTCTTCGACGAAGCCGTCGCCTGTGTAAAGTTCGGGAATTTTACCCATGTCCCCCACCATACGCTGCTCCGCGACGCTCGCCGCGGGGCGCCCGGGCCTGACCATTCCAGCGCCCCGGCCACGGCCACGCTCGCCGCGGTCTCCGTCGCCGGCAGCTTTGCCCGGTCGGTTTGCGCCCGGCCGGTTAGGCGCTGCCAGACCGTCCGCCCTGCCCGCCGAATCCAGCGTCCCCGGAAACTCCGGGGCAGCCAGCCGGCGCTGCCAGACCGTCCGCTCCGCCCGCCGAATCCAGCGTCCTCGGAAACTCCGGGGCAGCCAGCCGGCGCGGCAGGCTAGGCGCTGTCCGTTAGGCGCGGCCGGCTTCGAAGGCCGCGCCGACGCGGTACAGGCGGTCGTCGCCGTGTGCCGGGCCCATGATCTGCAGGCCGGTCGGCAGGCTGGAGTCGCTGGCGAAGCCACCGGGCACGGACATGCCGCACACGCCCGCCAGGTTCAGCGGCAGGGTGAACAGGTCGAACATGTACATTGCCAGCGGGTCGTCGGCCTTCTCGCCCAGCTTGAAGGCAGTGGACGGCGTCACGGGCGCGACGATCGCGTCGACCTGCTCGTAGGCCTTGGCGAAGTCCTGGGAGATCAGGTTGCGCACGCGCTGAGCCTGCAAGTAGTAGGCGTCGTAGTAGCCGACGGACAGGGCGTAGGTGCCCAGCATGATGCGGCGCTTAACCTCCGGGCCGAAGCCTTCGGCGCGGGTCAGGCTCATCACCTGGTCGGCGGAACGGGAGCCGTCGTCTCCGCGGCGCTGGCCGTAGCGCATGCCGTCAAAGCGGGCCAGGTTGGAGCTGACCTCACAGGGCAGAATCAGGTAGTAGGCGTTCAGCGCGTGGTCGAAGTTCGGGCAGTCGACCTCCACCAGCTCAGCGCCCTGGGACTTCAGCTGCTCCAGGTTGGCGTGGTAGGTCTCCAGCACGCCCGGCTGGAAGGCCTCGGCCCGCTCGAACTGCTTAACCACACCCAGCTTCACGCCGCTCAAGTCTCCAGAGGCGCCCTGCTTCGCCGCCTCGACAACCGGCGCGACGGCGTGGGAGGAGGAGGTCGAGTCGTTGGCGTCATGCCCCGCAATAACCTCGTGCAGCAGCGCGGTATCCAGAACCGTGCGCGCCGTCGGGCCACCCTGGTCCAGCGAGGAGGCGCAAGCCACCAGGCCGTAGCGGGAAACGGTGCCGTAGGTCGGCTTCACGCCAACGGTGTTGGTCAGTGCGGCGGGCTGGCGGATGGAGCCACCCGTGTCCGTGCCGATGGCCAGCGGAGCCATGCCGGCGGCCAGCGCTGCAGAGGAGCCACCGCCGGAGCCGCCTGGCGTGCGCTCCAGGTCGTAGGGGTTCTTCGTCGGGCCGTAGGCGGAGTTCTCGGTGGAGGAGCCCATGGCGAACTCGTCCATGTTCGTCTTACCCAGGATCGGGATGCCAGCGGCGCGCAGACGCATGGTGACGGTCGCGTCGTAGGGGCTCATGTAACCCTCCAGCATCTTGGAGGCACACGTGGTCGGCGCGTCGGTGGTGGTGAAGACGTCCTTCAGCGCCAGCGGCACGCCGGCCAGCTTGCTGGTCGGCTGGTCACCGGCGGCCAGTGCGTCGTCAACGTTGGAGGCCGCCGCCAGCGCCTCGTCGGCGCCAACGTGCAGGAATGCGTGGATGTCGCCGTCGATCTCGCCGATGCGGTCCAGGTGGGCCTGCGTAACTTCCTGGGAGCTGATCTCGCGCGCGTGGATCTTCTCCGCCAGTTCCGCGGCGGTCCAGGTGGTGTAGTCCGAGTCGTCCCGGGAACCGACGATGTACTTGTTCTCAGCCATGAGTGTTCCTACAGTTCCTTGCTTTTCTTTAAAGGTTCTTCTCTAAAGCTTGTGTCTTTAGCGTTCGTTCGTCTAACGGTCTTTTAGCTTTTTTGACGCCACCCGTGGCAGCTGTGCCGCAGCCCCAGTGACGCTGGCGTTCCTCTGAGGCTGGCCTAGTCAGCGAGGATCTGCGGCACCTCGAAGCGCTGCTCGCTCTGCTTCGGCGCCTGATCCAGAGCCTGCTCTGCGGTGAGGCTCGGAACGACCACATCTTCACGCATCACGGCGACATCACCGTCAACGTTCTGAGTGGGGTGGCTCAACGGCTCAACACCTTCGGTGTCTACCTTCCCGATCGCGGCCACGTGATCGACGATCCCGTCGATCTGAGCTGCGTATTCATCCAATTCCTGCTCCCCCAGGTCCAGGCGAGCCAGGCGGGCCAGGTGGGCAACATCTTCGCGCGAAATCTCAGACATGGGTTCTACTCTAGCCAAGGCAAGTAGCCCCCGTGGACTTCAGGTGGCGCTAGTATCGGTGCCATGTCTTTCCTTATGCGCGTGCGTATGCCCGATACCCCCGGCTCCCTTGGTCTGCTGGCCATGGCGCTGGGAACTGTCGGCGGTGACATTCGCGGTGTGGATATTGTCGGACGCCCAGAACAGGATGAGCCCGACTTCGTCATGGACGACATTGTCGTCTCCTTGCCGTCTGGGCATCTGCCCGACAGCCTGATCACGGCCACACAGGAGCTCGAGGGTTTCTACGTCGACTCGATTCGCCCCTTTACAGGTTCTATCGACCGACGTGGCCAGATTCAGATGCTGTCCGGGGTGGCGGAGAAGCGGCGTCACAAAGAAAAGGCGCTAGAGATCATGATGCAGGACCTGCCGCGCTCCATGACGGCAGGCTGGGCGGTCGTGCTGGATACGTTGCCGCGGACTCACCGGGTGGCGGCTTCCCCTGCCGCACCGGAGGACAACGGTAAGGAGCTGGATCACCCGCCGCTGGACGAGGCACGGGTACTGAACCCAGAGCGCGAGGATTGGATCCCCGAGAACTGGGCTGTCATGGACTCCGCCCTGGCGGGCACGCCGATTGAGGGCACGAGCCTGCTGCTGATCATCGGCCGTCCGGGCGGGCCGGACTTCCTGCTCAGCGAGGTTGAGCATTTGCGCCAGCTCGGCGCGATCTTCGGCGCATTCTTCAGCTAACGCTGCACACGTCGGCGTACCACCCGCGTGCCGGTGCGCCCCATACTTAGGCGCCCAGCTATTCGGCGCTGATGAAGAAGTCGTAGGCCGGGCTGTCCGTCACGTCCGTGGCGTGATAGCCGAGCTGCTGCAGGTGCTCCTGGAATTCCGCGTCGCCGGATACATCCTCGAAAGCCGCCAACACGCGGCCGTGGTCCATGCCGAAGCTGCGGTAATGGAAACCGGTGATGTTCCAGCGGGTTCCCAGGACTTCCAGGAAGTGCAGCAGGGCTCCCGGGTTTTCGGGGAACTCGAAGCTGTAGGCGGTTTCATCGACGTGCTGGCCGGGGGTGCCGCCGATCATGTAGCGGACGTGTTCCTTCGCCACGTCGTCGTCGGACAGGTCGACCACGCCGTAACCTGCCTCGCGGAGGTCTTCGGCGATGGCCTTGCGCTCGTCTTCGCCGTTCTTGAGCTTGACGCCCACGAAAATGCGTGCGGGCTTTTCCCCGTCGCGCTGGCCGACTCGGTAGCTGAATTCTGTGACGGCACGGTGGCCGAGGATTTTGCAGAACTCGAGGAAGGCTCCCTCGCGTTCGGGGATGCTCACGCCGAAGATGCCTTCGCCGCCCTCGCCGATCTCCGCGCGTTCGGAGACGTAGCGCAGGGAGTGGAAGTTCACGTTCGCGCCGGACAGGACGTGTGCCAGGGTCTCCCCTTCGACCTGGTGGGTGGCGGCGTAGCGCTTCAGGCCTGCCAGGGCGACAGCGCCGGCTGGCTCGGCGATGGCGCGCGTGTCGTCGAAGATGTCCTTGATGGCGGCACTGATCTCGTCGGAGCTGACGGTGATGACGTCGTCGAGGTATTCGCTGCAGATTCGGAAGGTTTCGCTGCCGATCTGCTTGACGGCCACGCCTTCTGCGAAGAGGCTGACGTGGTCTAGGGCCACGGGGTGTCCGGCGGCTAGCGCATGAGTGAGGCAGGCGGATTCTTCGGGCTCCACGCCGATGACCTGGATGTTGGGGTCTAGTTCTTTGAGAAGCACGGAGATTCCGGCGGCCAGTCCGCCGCCGCCGACCTGCACGAAAACGCGGTCTACGTCGGGGCGGGATTGGAAGATTTCCAGCCCGGCGGTGCCTTGGCCGGCGATGACGGCTTCGTCGTCGAAGGGGGCGACCCACACCATGCCCTCAACCTCGGAGAGTTCCATGGCCTTGGCTTTGGCTTCGTCGAAGTTTGCGCCGTACAGCAGTACTTCCCCGCCGAAGCTGCGGACTGCGTCGATTTTGATGCTGGGTGTCACTTCCGGCATGACGATGACGGTACGGACGCCGAGTTCCGTGCCGGAGAGCGCTACGCCCTGGGCATGGTTGCCTGCGGAGGCGGCGACGACTCCGCGGGCGCGTTCTTCGTCCGTGAGCTGGGACATGCGGTTGAACGCGCCGCGGATCTTGAAGCTGTGCACGGGCTGCAGATCTTCGCGCTTGACCAACACCTCGTTGCCGATGCGCTTCGACAGCGTTTCCATGTTTTCGAGTGGCGTGTTCGCGGCCACGCGGTAGACGGGGGCGGAGACGATCTTCTTCAGATACTCCGCGCCTGAAATCGTCTCCGTGCCGGAGATCGTTTCCGTGCCTGCGGTGGAATCAGCACCGGCGGCAGCTCCTGCACCAAAGGTGGTTCCAGCACCGGCGGCTTCCGCGCCGGCGTTTTCTTCCGTGTTTGGGACTTGCCCTGCCGGGGCGGTCCCCTCGCTTACGGGACGTGAAGCTTCGTGTGACATGCGCTTCAGTATAGTCCTGCCGGTGATCCCCCTTACGCGGCAGTCCCCCGCTGCCGCGCCGCGCCCACTGCGCGCTTGACCGGGCCGCGGTCTCCGCCGCCAGCCGGGCAAGGCCAGCGGTCGGACATGCCCAGCGCCTGCTGCGCCGTGTCGGAGCCGCGCCCGCCGCGCGCCCGCCGCGTACCCGCGCCCGGCAGGCTACCGCCCGCCGGGCTATTGCTGACGGTAATCGTCCAGGTTTACCTGCGGGGTGGGCTGCAGGTGTGCCGTGGCCGGGTTCTTCACCGACGGGTACTTGAGGTCGACGTTGTGGTCGTCCCCGGCATCCACGTATGGATCTTCACCGTTCAGCACCCGCTTGACCTGCTCCTTGTCGACGGTGTGTGTCCACTTGCCGACCAGCAGGGTGGCCACGGCGTTGCCGGAGAAGTTGGTCAGCGCACGAGCTTCGGACATGAAGCGGTCGATGCCGACGATGATGTCCACGCCGCCCAGCAGCTCCGGGCGGTGGGACTGCAGGCCGGCTGCCAGCGTGGCGATGCCCGCGCCGGACACGCCCGCCGCTCCCTTAGAGGCGATGATCATGAACACCAGCAGGCTGATCTGGTCGCCGAGCCCCATGTGGACGTTCATGGCGTCCGAGATGAAGATGGCGGCCATCGTCAGGTAAATCGCGGTTCCGTCCAGGTTGAAGGAGTATCCCGTCGGCACGACGATGCCGACCGTGGACTTGTCCACACCGATGTGTTCCATCTTG
Organism: Corynebacterium jeikeium; assembly: GCF_000738175.1. Taxonomy (GTDB): domain Bacteria; phylum Actinomycetota; class Actinomycetes; order Mycobacteriales; family Mycobacteriaceae; genus Corynebacterium; species Corynebacterium jeikeium_C. Next base: position 46,514 of record NZ_JFCH01000027.1, read on the forward strand.
CGCATCAGGTTCGGCAGTGCAGACTCCGAGGAACTGGTGGCGAAGATCAGCAGGTATTCGCGGCCCAAGTACTTCACCAGCTTGAAAATGTTGAACCCCGTGAACACCCGCAGGATCAGACCCAGGATGCCGAAGACGAAGATCACACAGGTGATGTAGAAGCCGAGGATCAGCACGCCCAGCTGCAGAACTGCCTTGATGCCCGTGCCGCCGACTACGCCCGCCATGGCGCCGAAGGCACCGATCGGGGCGAGCCACAGGATCCAGGACAGGATCTTGAAGACCAGCTTCTGCAGGGTGGCGACGAAGCTGAGGATCGGCTCGCCGGCCTTGCCCATAGACTGCGTGGCGAAGCCCACCAGCAGGGCGATGAACAGCACCTGCAGAATTTGGCCACTGGTAAAGGCGCCGAAGAAGGTGTCCGGGACAATGCCCTGGACGAAGCCCACCAGGCCTTCGGCCTCCTGCTCTTCGCCGTTTCCGAAGGTGTTGCTTCCGCCGGTGCTCAGGTTCAGGCCATCGCCCGGCTGGAGAATGTTGCCAACCATCAGGCCCACTGCGAGGGCGAAGGTGGACATCGTAACGAAGTATGTCAGTGCCAGGCCGCCTGCTTTACCTACTGACGCCGCAGACCTCACCGAACCAATTCCCAGCACAATCGTGCAGAAGATCACCGGTGCGATGATCATCTTGATCAGGCTGACGTAGGTGGTGCCCAGCTCTTTGAATCCCTTGGCGGTATCGGGCGCCACTAGGCCAAAGATGATGCCGGCGATCACGGCGATAATCACGCCGATGTACAGCCAGTGGGTGTTGTCTTTCTTCTCTTTCTTCGGCTCCGCGATCTGCGGGGAGCTAGCTACCACAGCCCCCAACGAAGCTTTTACTTCCTGCGCCTTTTGCTCGGTGACGTGGTGATCAACGCCATGCTGCTACGCGTTTTCGTGATCCGCATTGTGGTCTGCGCCCTGGGGATTGTGCTTGTCGTTCATGGATCCCTAGTGCCCCATTTCGATGTCTATGAGATGGACTCTTGAAAGTGCTGATCTTTTCCCCCTTGTCAGTCCGCAACAGCCATGGGGCTCGGTGGAAGCCGTGTGGGCGTCACAAAAACCACGCAGGAGTTAACCTCAACACCTTTATTGTGCTACTTCACCAAGATAAGAAACAAATAGAGAAAGCGATAGGTTTACCCGAGGATTTTCGTCCAGCGGGCGGACAGTGTTGACCTGCCTTTTCTTCGAGGGGAATTCGAATCAATGGATGCTGGAGCTGCTGGAGCACTGTGCAGCGCAGCTAAGTCAGCGGCTTTATAGCGAGCAGTACCCCCTGAGGGTACGAAGCAGAAGCCTTTTCAAGCGAAAAGGTGAATCGTTCCCTAGTGTTCTCCCTAGCATTGTTTCTCCACAGCATTGTTTCTTTGCAGCATTGATTCATTGCAGTGGAGAACTTTTTCACGTTGGGAACATTGCGTGGCCACGCTTCATCCCATCCCTATAGAACACCAACAAACCCAGAAAGGCGCTGGTTCCTCGTGCGGTCTCCTCAAGCAAAGACCCACCAGCTTCCACAGACCTGGCGATTCGCTGTCGCAGTGTTCGCGTTTCTCACTGGCATTGCTCTGCTGCCGATCTTCGCCGTCAACGCGAACGCCGACGACGAAAGCAGAGTCGCCGGAGATTATGAAGCTGCAGGTACACCCGTCCAGCTATCCGACGATGCGACCGACGCGTTTTACCTGGGCGAGGGTTTGTACCAAAGCACCTTGCCCGGTTCCAGCAACAGCGGAGGTGATAGCGATGATAGGTGGTTCAACATCAGCATCCCTCAAGGGAGGAAAGCTGTGATCTCCGTCAATGCTGTTCCCCTGGGATCCGCTAAGGACGATTCAGCCTCATACGGCACCCGGGTGGGATATAAAAACGACTCGTGCAGTGACAAAGTCAGTGGTTATTCCACTTCAAATAGCTGGCCCGATCCACCGGAGGCGGAAACTATAACAATTGTTCCAGAGGATGGCTGCGACCCGACGAAATATCGGGTGAATATCAGTTCTGCGGGTAGCAGCTTTGACGGCGAGCTCCCGGTGGAAATTGTCGTCGGCTTCCCGCCTATAGTCGATGGTGCCGAAGCCGGTCCGGAAAACGACCGAGAAACCCCGGATGGCGATGACAAGGACAAAGTCAAGGTGCCACACACCGACCCGAAGTCGACCCCTGGTGGCCTGTCTTATGACAAGGCGACTGAGATCACCCCAGGCACCGTTTCTGACACCCTGGTTCCAGGCGAAACAAAGTTCTACCGCATGAATGTCGACTGGGGTCAGCGCCCCCTTGCAGAGGTGGAATTCGATAAGAAGCAGACCGATGATTCCCGCCGTGGAAAAATCTTTGTCGCTTCTCCGCGACGTGTTCAAACGTCATATTCGTCTTCGGAATCACTGGATGAGGATCTTCCAGTTACCGCCCGCGCAGTAGGCACGCCCTATGTCTTCTTTCGCAATGGCGAAGGAAGCTCGTCCCAAGGCGATGCCAAGGAAGCTGGCCAGTGGTACGTGATGGTCTCGCTTGATGGAAGCGGTGATAACGGCATGCAGTCCGAGGAAATCGAGTTTCGCCTGTCCACCGCCCTGGAAGGCGACAAGGTCGATGGACCGGAATGGCGTCAACCCCTAGAGCCCGGTCCGGCACCAACCCTCGAGCCCACAAGCAACGAAAACAACAGCAATAGCAGCGAAAGTGCCAATAGCGCCAGCTCCGGAAACGAGAACACTTCCCAGAGCAACGCCGTGCTGTACGTTGGCCTCGGAATCCTGGCAATCATCCTGATCGCTGCTGTGGCGGTCTACTTCACCGCCGTTCGCCGCCAGTAGCGATTTTCCGCCAGTAGCGCTATGCCACCGGTGGCGCTACTCCGCCAGTGGCCAGGCGGTGTTGACGGGCACGTCCCTGCCCTTCTTCTGGAACCATTCCTGCAGCCCCTTCTGGGACTCGTAGAACCAGGTGGCCTGGGAGAGCATCAGTTCATCTGCTGACATTTGTGTCACCTCGGGATACTTGCGCGCCAGCATCCACGCCACACGGGCGGCGGCCACCGCATCCGCCGTCGCCTCGTGGGCATTGTCCAAGCTCACACCGTAGTGTTCGCACACACTCTCCAAGGTGCGCTTGCCTTTGCGGTACTGGTCCTTCGCCCTATCAACAACATAGGGATCGAACACCGGCCCGTCGACGGTAAAGCTGGGCTCCAATGCCCGCAACACACTGAGGTCGTAGGCGGCGTTGTAGACGATCAATGTGGCTCCGGCGCGCCAGGCCTCCCGAATTCCTTCGATGGTTTTTGCCAGTACTTCGCCGTGGTCCTCGCCGTGTTCACGGGCGTATTCGGTAGTGATGCCATGCACATCAGAAGCCTGCTGCGGAATCTCCACGCCGGGATCGGCGAGCATCTCAATGTCGTTCCGCTCGCGCCCCTTGATGGTCACGAGTGCGCTGGTGACGATACGAGCGGTCTTTGGGTCTACTCCAGTGGTTTCCAGGTCGAAGCTCAGCATGTGTGCCGGATCAAAATGCGGTGCAGTCATGTCGACCACTCTATAACGAGCGCCGGACACCCCCTGAAGGCCCGAAAGAAAGAGTCCTTTTCCTGCGGAATCTATCGATGTTCCCTAGGATTTCTACCCAGATTGGGAGATTTCTCACAGGAACTTTCCACGCATCGGGAACATTGCGTTGCCGTGAAGCGTCCCACTCCCGTAAGGAAAAATTCTCTCAGGCTAAGCCAGCAACTAAACGGCATATCCAAACCAGAAAGGCGCTGATTCCCCATGCACGAAGTTAAATCTGCTCACCAGATAAAAGTGAGACAAAAGCCTGGTACAGGGAGGCTTGCTGCGGCGGTGCTCGCTTTCCTCACCATCATGGCGCTGCTTCCGATCCTCGCAGTTAACGCCAACGCCGAAGACAACGAAAACTCCGGTGACGCTGGTGGCGACGGCGATGGCAAGGTCGCCGTCGTTCTTGACGCCTCAGACTCCATGGCCGAAAAAGATGCTGGCAACGGTGAAACCCGCATGGACGCAGCCAAGAAGGCTGCCAACGACACGGTGAAAACTCTGGCCGACAAAGCCGAAACCACCGTCATCGCCTACGGCTCCAAGGAATCCAACGCCCCCGACAACCGCGAGAAGGGCTGCCAGGACATCACCACGCTGGCGCCCCTGGGCAAGAACAAGCCCGAGGATCTGGAAGGCAAGATCAACGAACTAGAACCCAAGGGTTACACCCCCATCGGCAACGCCATCAAAAAAGCCGCCGAAGAACTAGGCGACTCCGGCACGCGCAACATCATCCTCGTCTCCGACGGCATCGACACCTGCGCCCCACCACCAGTCTGCGACGTCGCCGAAGACATCGCCGGCGACGGCATCGACCTGGCCATCCACACCGTCGGATTCAAAGTCGACGACAAAGCCCAAAAAGAACTCGAATGCATCTCCGACGTCTCCGGCGGCACCTACACCTCCGCAGACGACACCGAAGCACTCACCGAAGCACTCACCGACGCCGCCCAACGCGTCGCCGGAAACTACGAATCCGCAGGCACACCAGTCCAACTAGCCGACAACGCCACCGACGGGTTCTACCTCGGCGAAGGCCTCTACCAAAGCACACTGCCCTCCCCTAAGGGATCCAACAAGGACGGCGCCGACAAGTGGTTCAGCATCAGCGTCCCAGAAGGCAAGCAGGCACAGGTAACCGCAAACCTGGTTCCAGTTGGCTTCGAAGGCGGCGACCACATCTACTACAACATCAACGTTGAATATAAGAACGACAGCTGCAGCGACAAGGGCTCTGGCTACTTCGGAAGCTCTAATTGGCCCGGCCCGCCAGAGGCGGAGTCCGTCACTATCGACCCTGAAGAGGACTGCGATCCGACGAAGTATCGCGTGAAGCTGCACCACTCCGGCACCGAAATGGACCGTGACCTGCCCGTCGAGATCATGGTCGGGTTCGCGCCTCAGGTCGACGGCGCCGATGCCGGACCGGAGAATGATCGCGAAACCCCGAAGGGCAAGGACAAAGACGAGGTCAAGGTGCCCAGCACCTCCCCGAAGCCGACCCCCGGCGGCACGTCGTACAACAACGCGACCGAGATCTCCCCGGGCACTGTGTCCGACACCCTGGTTCCCGGCGAGACGAAGTTCTACCGCATGAATGTCGACTGGGGCCAGCGCCCCATCGCGGAAGTCGAGTTCGACAAGAAAAACACGGACGATTCCCGTAACGGCGACATTTACGTAGCGTCGCCGCGTCGCGAAGTCACGTCTGAGCAGACAATTCGGACCCTCGACAAGGATGTCCCCACCACCGCACGTGCTGTGAGTACGCCGTATGTCTTCTACCGCAACCGTGAAGAAAACGTGGCGCATCAGGAAGCTTCGGACGCTGGCCAGTGGTACGTCATGGTCACCCTCGAGGGCTACAAAGACAACGGAAAGCAAGCTAAGGACATCGAATTCCGCCTGTCCACCGCAGTGGAAGGCAACAAGGTCGATGGACCGGAGTGGCGTCAAACCCTAGAGCCCGGACCGGAGCCTACCCCCGAGCCGCCAGGAACCAACGACGACGGCAACGACGGCCAGGAGAACAACGGAAACTCCAACGACGATGAGTCCAATGTCCAGGCCAAGGACATCGACAATGCTTCCCAGAGCAACACGATCCTGTACATCGGTCTGGGTGTCCTAGTCCTCATCCTGCTCGCTGCGGTGGCCGTCTACTTCACCGCCGTTCGCCGCAAGTAACAGCACCCCCGCAAAGCCGGAACTAGAGAGGGTTGATTCCCCTTGCTCCCCGCCCGCTCGATCCTCAGTCCCTACGCCGGTAAGCCATCGCGCACCTGGCGTGTCGCCTCGGCGCTGCTGGCACTCCTCACTGTGCTCGCTCTTGTGCCGATCTTGACGGTCGACGCACAAGCGCAGGATAAAGACAGTGCCGACCAGCATGGCGGTTCCGGCCAGCGCGGCGGTGACGGTACCGATAGCCAGGTCGCCATTATTGTTGACGCCTCACGCCACATGGCCGAGAAAAGCAAAACAAACGAGGGCAAAACCCGGATGGACGTGGCGAAAAAGGCGGCGAACGAAACAGCCAAAGCGGTAGCCGATAGGTCAGAGACCATGGTCTTGGGATATGGCTCCGAGGTAGAAAAAGCTCCTGAGAACGAAAGCAGTGGCTGCCTCGATATCACTTCCCTTTCGCCCCTGGGCAACAACAAAGCTGCCGACCTGGAAAAAGACATCAACAAGCTGCAGCCCAAGGGCTATGCACCCATCACTAATGCTCTTAAGCATGCCGAAAGGGAAATGGATTGGAGCAAAAAGCGCAGCATTGTCCTCATTTCCTCGGGCATCGACTCCTGCCCGTACCCGCCTGCGTGCGAATTCGCCGAGACTGAGGTAAGTGATTCGACGAAGACCATTCACACCATCGGAGTGGGCACCGACGACAAGGGGAAAAAAGAACTCGAGTGCATCGCCAAAGCCACCGGCGGCACCTACTCCGACGCCGATAACATTCAAGACCTCCTGGTTGAGCTAATCGACGTGAAAGGGCGTGTGCCGAACTACGGCGCCCCCTCCGGCACGCCCGTCCAATTAGCCGACAACCCCGACGACGGATTCTACCTCGGCGAAGGCCTCTACCAAAGCAGCCTGCCTTCCCCAGCCAAAGGAAAGGAGAAAGGCGCCGAGAAATGGTTCAGCCTCAGCGTCCCGGACAACACCCAAGCACGGATCGCGATCACCCCAATCCCATTGGGCTTCGAGGGCGGCAACTGGGACGATTATGGCGCCGAGGTGGAGGTCAGAAACGACACCTGTGAATACAGGGAGACTTACAAAGAATCATCCGGCTGGCCGGGACCACCTTCAGCAGAGAACATCACTATCACCCCCGATCAGTCATGTGACCCGACAAAGTACCGAATCAAGATGTCCAGCATGGGCGACCTGCACGACACTGAGATCCCGCTCGAGATTCTTGTCGGCTTTGAGCCCATAGCTAGCGAGTCCGAAGCCGGGCCAAATTACGGCAGCGCGATCCCTGAATCAGGGGACGAAATCAAGATCCCACACACATCTCCGCAGCCAATCCCCGGTGGCACGTCTTACGCCACTGCACCTGAAATCACTAAAAGCACGGTCTCCGACACCCTCGTCCCCGGCGAGATGAAGTTTTACCGCATGAATGTCGACTGGGGTCAGCGCCCCGTCGCGGAAGTCGAATTCGACAAGGACGAGGAACCGGGAAGCCGTTCCCGCTCGGGGAATTTGTATATCGCATCCCCACGCCGCGCAGTTACGTCGGATCCTCTGCCCGAAAACCTAGAGAAAAATGCTCCCGTTACCGTCCAAGCTGTGGACACCCCATACGTGTACTACCGCAACCGCGAAGGAGCCGAGCAGAACTGGAAAACAGCAGACGCCGGACAGTGGTACATCGTGGTCTCCCTTGAGGGGTACAACGACAACGGCAAGCCGAATAAGGAAGTCGAGTTCCGCCTATCCGCGGCGGTAGAAGGCGAGCGTGCCGACGGGCCGGAGTGGCGCCAAACCCTCGAGCCCGGCCCGGCTCCTTCCACCGAACCCCCAAGCAACACCGGCGCAGACGAATCCGACCCGCAAGCAAAGGACATCGACAACGCCACCCAAAACCAAACGATCATGTACGCCGGCCTGGGATTGCTGGCCATCGTCCTGATCGCAGGCGGCGCCGTCTACTTCACCACCGTCCGCCGAAAGTAGATCCCCCGCAAGTAGACTAGCGGAGGTGAGTACTCAATCCCGCTGGCAAGAACTCGCTGACCAGGTGCGCCACCACCGGCAGCTCTACTACTACGGCGAACCGGCGATCTCGGACGCGGACTTCGACGCCCTGCTGCAGGAGCTCAAAGACCTAGAGCAGGCCCACCCGGAGGTCGTCACCGGCGCGTCCCCCACGGAGGAAGTCGCCCCCGCCCCACCTACCAGCAGTCCGTTCCGCAACGTCGACCACCGCGAGCAGATGCTGAGCCTCGACAACGTCTTTGATACCGAGCAACTCGCCGGCTGGCTGGACCGCACCCCCGCGAAGACATACCTGACGGAGCTGAAGATCGACGGGGCGTCAATAAACCTCCTTTACATCGACGGCCAGCTGGAACTCGCGCTAACCCGCGGCGACGGTACGACCGGAGAAGACATCACCCACAACGCGCGGACCCTCGACGACATCCCGGATACCCTCCACGGCACCGACGAGTTCCCCGTCCCGGCTCTGGTGGAAATCCGCGGCGAGGTGTTCATCGACGTCGAGGACTTCGCCACCATGAACGCCCAGCGCCAGGCCGAGGGGCTGAAGATGTTCGCCAACCCCCGCAATGCCGCCGCGGGCGCGATGCGACAGAAGAATTCCGCGGACACGGCCAAGCGCCCGCTGAAGTTGATCTGCCACGGTATCGGCGCGCGCGAGGGCTTCTCCCCCGCTTCCCAGCACGATGCGTACCGCGCGATTGCCGCGTGGGGGCTGCCAGTCAGCCCGTACACCAAGCAGGTTCACTCCGCTAAGGAGGTCCAGCAGCAGGTCGAGTACTGGGGTAAGCACCGGCACGACGCGGCGCACGAGATGGACGGGCTGGTCGTCAAGGTCGATTCCTTGGAAGAGCAGCTGGAGCTGGGCCACACCAGCCGCGCCCCACGCTGGGCGATCGCGTATAAGTACCCGCCGGAAGAGGCGATGACCACGCTGCACAACATCCGCGTCGGCATCGGCCGCACGGGTCGCGCCACGCCTTATGCCGTCATGGCGCCGAAGTACGTCGCGGGCTCTACGGTCTCGATGGCCACGCTGCACAACCCGACGGAGGCCCACCGCAAGGGCGTGATGCTGAGCGATACGATCACCATCCGCAAGGCCGGCGAGGTCATCCCGGAGGTGCTGGGCCCGGTCGAGGACAAGCGCACGGGCACGGAGCGGCCTTTCCTGTTCTCGACGTTCTGCCCCGAATGCGGCACCCGTTTGGCTCCTTCGAAGGTTGGTGACGCCGACTGGCGTTGCCCCAACACTCAATACTGCCCTGGCCAGTTGCATACCCGCTTGACGTATCTGGCTTCCCGCAAGGCTTTTGATATCGACGCTTTGGGCGAAAAGGGTGCTTATGATCTGATCCATTCCGGTGTGTTGGCCGACGAGTCGGAGCTGTTCGACTTGCGCGCAGAGGATCTGGAAAAGACCAGTTCTTATGCGACGAAGGCCGGGAAGCTGAATAAATCTGGCGAGACCCTGCTGGAGAAGCTGCAGTCTGCGAAGGAGGCGGACCTGTGGCGGGTGCTGGTTGCGCTGTCGATCCGGCACGTGGGTCCGACTGCGGCGAAGGCTTTGGCGAAGCATTTCGAGTCCGTGGAGGACATCGCCTCTGCTTCCGCGGAGGAGATGGCCGGCATCGACGGTGTGGCCGAGACGATCGCGGAGTCGATCTCGGATTGGTTCACGGTGGATTGGCACCGTCGGATCGTGGACCGCTGGGCGACAGCTGGCGTGCGGATGCGCCGGGAGGCCGAGGAAGCTTCCGGCGAGGCGAATGGCGTGGATTCTGCGCTGCTGGAGGGCCTGACGATCGTGGTCACCGGTTCGCTGGAGGACTTCGACCGGACGGCGGCGAAGGAGGCTATCGAGGCTCGCGGTGGTAAGGCGGCGGGCAGCGTGTCGAAGAAGACGGACTTCCTGGTGGCGGGCGAGAAGGCTGGCTCCAAGCTGAAGAAGGCTGAGGACCTGGGCGTGCCCGTGCTGAACGAGGCAGCCTTCAAGGAACTGCTGGAAAATGGCGCCCCAAGTTCCGGCGATGATGCAAGCACCAGCGCCGATAGTGTGGACGACTAGACACAGAGTTCTTGTGCAGGCCACGAACAACACAGACCGAACAGATGCGAAAGGTAGAAACGAATGACTGAAACTTCAGCTCTTTCCCTCCCGGAGATCGGGCTCGGCACCTACAAGATGCAGGGCCAGGCGGGCGCGGACTCCGTGGCTGCGGGCATCCGCGCGGGCTACCGTCTGATCGACACGGCCTACAACTACGAAAACGAAGGCGCGGTGGGCGCGGGCGTCCGCGCTGCGACCGGCGCCGGCGGGATCCGCCGCGACGAGGTGATCGTCACCTCCAAGCTGCCCGGCCGTTATCAGCGGCACGACGACGCTGTCGCCTCCGTCGAGGAATCCCTCTTCCGTTTGGGGCTGGATCGCATCGACCTGCACCTCATCCACTGGCCGAATCCCAAGCAGGGCCACTACGTCGAAGCCTTCGAAACGCTGCTGGAGCTGCGCGAACGCGGGCTGATCCGCCACGTGGGTGTGTGCAACTTCCTGCCCGAGCACCTGGAGGCCGTCCACGCCGCTACTGGCGAGTACCCGGTGGTCAACCAGATCGAGCTGCACCCGCACTTCCCGCAGGCCGAGGCCGTCGCGGCCCACCGCGAGCTGGGCATCGTGACGCAGGCCTGGTCGCCGCTGTTGCGCGGCGCGGTTCTGGAGGAGCCGGTCATTGCCGAGATTGCTGACGCCCACTCCGCAACCCCCGGGCAGGTCGTCCTCGCGTGGCACCGCGGCCGCGGGGTGTTGGCGATCCCGAAGGCTGCCTCAGAGGATCGGCAGCGCGAAAACTTGGACTCCCTGAACGTGACGCTGAGTGACGCGGAGATCGAGGCCATCACGGCGCTGGGCCGCCCGGACGGGCGCCGGAAGAACCAGGATCCGGCGGTCTACGAGGAGTTCTAGCGCTGCCGCATGCGCCGCGCTCAGTCGCGCTCAGCGTTGCACACCCGCGCTCAGGCGCGCCGCGGGTTCGCGCTAGAGCAGCACCAGTTGCACTATCAATTGCGCCAGAGAAGCGCCGCCGCGTGGCGCGCCCGCGCCGCAGCCACGGAGGCCTGCGCGGCGGTGCGCTTGCCCTCGGGCACCACGATGTCCACCAGCCCCGGCAGTTCGTCGGCTGGCAGCGTCCACTGCTCCCACTGGCGCAGAACGGCGCGGGCGATGTCGCCCGCGGCGGCCTCCACGTCGGCCCCGCTGACGTCCTCGGCAGAGGCGCCGACACTCTCCCCACCGGCTGGCTCCGGATGCCCGACAGCATGCCCTCGACCGCCGGCAGTCTCCCTGCCAACCGGCGGCGCCGCCTGGGGCACCGCCCAGCCAATCCCCTGGCCACGTCCAATCATCCCGCCGACCAGGTCCTTTCCGCTGGTTGTCCGCAACTGATCCGCGGGCACCACGATGCGATGGAAGCCGGGCGCGTGCGAGAGGGCGTCATCGATAAAAGACCCCGTGTCCAGCACCACTGGGCGCGCGACCTGCTGCTGGAAGCGCTGCCACACCCCGTAAATGAACTCGCGGTCGACGGCGGGGATCGTATCGAAGCGGGTGGCACCGGGTAGGCCGCCCATGACCTCGCGGACGCGCGGCTCGTGGAGCGCAATGATGACTTCGCAGCCGAGCGCCGCCGACAGTGCGCCGGCGATCTGCTCCACGCCGAAACCCAGGTGCAGGGCGCAGTCCTTAAACGCCGGGCGGTCGCGCAAAACTGGGTGGCCGCGGAACTCCACGTCCGCGCCGAAAGTCCACGGGCCGGTGACGTGCAGCATCAGCCGCTCTGCCTTGCCCGTCAGCAGCTCCTCGGCAGCATCCGTGGCCTCGCGTACCCAGCCGTCCATGCGCCGGGATTCTAGGCTCGGGTGGGCAGTCAGCTCCCAGCCACGGGGATTAGCGCGGATCGGAACTTGCGCGAAGCTGGCCGTCACCGCAGTGAGATCCCCCGCCCGCCCGCAGCGAGGGAACGACAAGACCGGCGGCACGCCTGTGTCCTCGTCCACGTCGCACGTGCGAGTCAGCGCCGACTGGATCGCGGCGCGGACCTCCGCGTGATCCGTGACGGTGTTCTCCCACCACCCCAGGCGCCCGATCGGCACCGGCTGCACGGTGTTGCCTGCCATCGCCGTGCTACGCCTCTGCTGGCGTTGCGCGCTCACCTGCGCTGCCAGCGGCTTCGGCATTAGCCGCGCTATCCCGCAGTGCAGGGCCACCCGCATCGCTCCACGGCGCAGTAGCGCGGATGGTGCCGCTGCCGAGCAGGATATCGCCATCGGCGTCCGGCTGGTAGATCACGGCGGCCTGACCGCGCGCCACGCCCTGCAACGGCTCGTGCAGGTCTAGCTCCAGGCGCCACGGGCTCTCGCCCTCCTTCTTGACGCGCCCCGCCGGCGTGGTTTCTTCCGGGTCGTCCACCAGTCGCGCAGTGGCGGGCACTACCCCACCGTGGGCGCGCACCTGCACTTCGCATTCAAACTCGCGGCCGTGCACGGCAGGGTCCAGGCGCTTCAGTCGATCGGCCGTGATCGCTCCGATGCGGAGATCGTCGCGCTGACCGATGGTCACGGTGCCCGTGGCGGCGTCAATATCCGTCACATAGCGCGGCTTGCCATCCAGCCCCTCGCGTGGCAGCCCCAGCCCCTTGCGCTGGCCGATGGTGAAGCCGTACACGCCGTCGTGTTCGGCAACAGTCGAGCCGTCCTGGTCCTTCATCAACCCCGGCCGCAGGCCGATCTGCTTGCCCAGAAAAGCCTGCGTCTGCCCGTCGGGGATGAAGCAGATGTCGTGGGAATCCGGCTTGGAGGCCACACCGAAGCCGCGGTCCTTCGCCTCCTCGCGGATCTCCGGCTTGATCGTGTCGCCAACCGGGAACATGCAGTGCGCCAGCTGCTCGTCGGTCAGCACGCCCAGCACGTACGACTGGTCCTTGTTGGCGTCCACGCCGCGGCGCATCACGCCATCGTGCAGGCGGGCGTAGTGCCCGGTCACCACGGCATCGAATCCCAGCGCGATGGAACGGTCCAGCAGCGCCTCGAACTTGATCTTCTCGTTGCAGCGCAGGCACGGGTTCGGGGTCTCGCCGATGGCGTAGGAATCCACGAAGTCGTCGATCACGTCGGCCTTGAAGCGATCGGAAAAGTCCCACACGTAGAAAGGGATCCCCAGCTTGTCGGCCACGCGGCGTGCGTCCGCGGAGTCCTCCAGGGAGCAGCACCCGCGCGAGCCCGCCCGCACAGCCTCGGGAGACTGGGACAGCGCCAGGTGTACGCCGATCACTTCGTGTCCGGCCTCGAGCGCTCGGGAGGCCGCCACGGCGGAATCCACACCGCCACTCATTGCTGCTACTACTCGCATGTTTGGCACCCTACTCGGGTATCGGCCTCTTAGGCCATTCCGCTGAGCTATTCAGCTAGCCCACCCAGCTAGGCCATTCCGGCGGCGCGGGCCTGCTCGACCACGCGCGGCAGGATGCCCGCCAGGTACTCGACCTGGTCGTCGGTGATGTCCGCGCCCAGGGTTAGCCGCAGCGCTCCCCTTGCCACGTCCACTGGCACGCCCATGGCGGTCAGCACGTGGCTGGCGCGGTTCACCCCGGCGCTGCAGGCGGAGCCCGTCGATGCGTCCACCCCGGCGGCGTCCAAAAGCATGATCAGTGAGTCGCCCTCCGCGCCGGGGAAGCTCATGTGCAGGTGCCCGGGCAGCGCACCGACCTCGGGGGTCCAGATCCGCACGCCGTCGATGCCCTGCGCCGCCGCCCGTAGCCTCTCGCGCGCCACGCGCATTCTGGCGGTTGCTTGTTCTAGTTCTTTAATTGATGACGCCAACGCCGCCGCACATCCCACCGCACCCTGTACGTTCACGGTGCCGGAGCGGAGCTTTCGCTCCTGGCCGCCTCCGCGCACGGGGCTTAAGATGTCCGCGTCCCGGCGGGCGAGCAGCAGTCCCGTGTTCTTCGGGCCGCCGAACTTGTGAGCGCTGGCGGCGAGCGTGGTGGCGCCGAGGGCGTGGAAGTCGACGGGGATGTGGCCGACGGCTTGCACCGCATCGGTGTGGAAGGGCACGCCGTTATTGCGAGCAAAGCTGGCGAGCGTCTCCACCGGCTGGATCGCGCCTGTTTCGTTATTGGCCCACATGCAGGTCAGCAGCGCGAGGTCGCTAGGCGCGTCCGCGCCGTTTTCTAGACCGGCGATCCAGTCTTCGTCACGGATGCGGCCGGCGGCGTCTGTAGGAAGGACCGCACGGTCAAAGCCCAGATCGAGCGGCCCGGCCGTGAGCCAGTCGACGGACTCGACCACGGCGGGGTGTTCGATGTCGGAGCTGGCGATCACATGCGCGCCCCGGTGAGCCTTCGAACCAAACGCGAGACCCTGGATGGCGATGTTGTCGGCCTCCGTGCCAGAGCCGGTGAAGATCACCTCTGCTGCATCCGCGCCGAGGAGTTCGGCGATCTGCTCGCGGGCGTCCTCTAGGCTGCGGCGGGCATCGCGGCCGGTCTTGTACTGGCCAGCGGGGTTCAGCAGCTCCGCGGCGCGCTCCATCGCTTCCTGCGCTTCGGGGCGCAGAGCTTGAGACGCCGCGTTGTCCACGTACAGGCGCCCCCGCGCGCCCGCTGCACCAGTCGGCGATCCTGGCACTGGGCTCTTCGCTGCGTGGTTGGTCTTGTTCACGCCCCTACCCTACTTCTTGGGCATCGCACACCGCGCACGGGACCGCTGCCTCTTGATACCCTTCAAGTACTCAGAGCTGATCCGCGACAGGAGTAATCGCACATGGGTCACGCAGAGTGCCTATTGATGGTACTGATCGCGCTTCTTGTCCTTGCGGTTCCTGGCCTTCTCATCGCGATCATCTATATGCTTCGGAAGAACAAGAAGGACACAGTCACAGTCACGGACACAGCCACAGTCACAGTCACGGACACAGCCGGATCCAGAGATCTCAGGTCTAACACTTCTAACAAGCCCACCGAGATCTAACAGATCTAACAAAAACGCCAAGCTTTCACTATGGTGTGAGACATGTCCGAACCCTCATCCCAAGCCGCCGTACCCAGCCAGCGAAACCCCTTCCGCCCCAGCTTCGGCACGTCGCCGTACTACCTGGCGGGCAGGGCTGAGTTGCTGCAGGATTTTGAGCTCAGTCTCGCCGAAGGTCCCGGCTCCCCACACCGCACGATTCTGGCCAGCGGTCTGCGTGGTGTGGGCAAAACGGTACTGCTCAACGAGATCGAGGACAAGGCCCGCGCCCAGGGTTGGATCGTCCTGCGCGCCTACCCCAATAGCGACATGATCTCCGAGCTGGTCGAAACAACGATCCCCACCGCCATCACTAGCATCGAGCAGCCACCGGAGCGCAAGCTTTCCGGGGCCTCCATCACCGGTGTGGGCAGCTTCCGTACTGAAGCCCACTCCCGAGCTGAAGATCTCCGCAGCGTGCCAACGCTCATTACCCGCCTACGCGAACTCTCCGACGTGATCACCGGCACCGGCATCCTCATCACCCTCGACGAGCTGCAATCCGCCGACCTCGACCAGCTCCACCGCCTGGCCACAGCGGTCCAGGACCTCATGCGCGATGAGCGCGACATCGCCTTCGTCTGCGCGGGCCTACCCCACGGCGTGGACACGCTACTGCAGCACGAGGGCACCACGTTCCTCCGCCGCGCCTTCCGTGTGGACCTCCACGCTGTGCCGACTGAGGAAGTCTCGAAGACCCTTGCGATCACCGCCGCGGATTCTGGCCGCCCTTTTACTGATGACGCCCTAGGCCGCGCCACCGACATTTGCCGCGGATACCCCTACCTCATCCAGGTGGTTGGCGCACTGTCCTGGGCGGCTGCCGGAATCGACGGTTCGGGCACCATCGAGGCCGCACACGTGGAGACTGCCTCCCAGCGGGCTATCGACCGCATGACCAGCCACGTCCACCGGCCCGCGCTCAGCCGCCTGCCGGAGGGCGAAATGAACTTCCTCCGCGCGATGGCTGCGATAAGTGCCGACGAGGGGGCGTCCGAACCAGAACCGGTAAGCGCGGCAGCACCGGCAACGAGAGCTGTCAAGACTGGCGACATCGCCGCTCACCTGGGCGTAGAGCCAAGAGGCCTGTCCACCTGGCGAAGCCGCCTCATTACCCGCGATCTGATCGAGCCGGCGGGATTCGGCCGCGTGCGATTCACGCTGCCGTACATGGAGGACTACATCCGGCAGCAGGACGGGTAGCGCAGAACAGGAGACAAGAAAACCGGCGCCCTTCCGCCTGCGTAAAGCTAAGCGAAAGGGCGCCGGTTAATGGCTGCCGTCCACGCCAGTAGTGGCGATAGGACGGCTATTAAAGCCTAGGGCGAAGAACTACTTGCGGTTCTTCAGCTCCTCGGTAGCCTGCGGAGCAACCTTGAACAGGTCGCCGACAACACCGAAGTCTGCGATCTCGAAGATGGATGCCTCTTCGTCCTTGTTCACAGCAACGATGGTCTTGGAGGTCTGCATACCAGCCTTGTGCTGGATAGCGCCGGAGATACCCAGTGCGATGTACAGGTTCGGGGAGACCGTAACACCGGTCTGACCGACCTGGAACTTGCCCGGGTAGTAGTCTGCGTCCACCGCCGCACGGGAAGCACCAACAGCGGCACCCATGACGTCGGCCAGCGGCTCGACAACGTCGGTGAAGCCCTCGGAGCCACCAACGCCACGGCCACCGGAGACCACGATGTTGGCCTCGGTCAGGTCCGGACGGTCGCCAGCCTCAGCCGGAGCGAAGGAGGTGATGGTGACGGCGGTCGGGCCAGCGCCCGGCAGCTCAACCTGCTGGACGTTGCCAGCGGCAGCCTGCGGCTCCGGATCCAGGGAGCCCGGAGCCAGGGTGAAGACCGGGGATGCGCCAGCGGCGGAAGCGGTAACGGTGTAAGCGCCACCGAAGATGCTGATCTCAGCGGACTTCTCGGCGGTGATGCTGCTGGTGTTGTACAGAACACCGGAAGCAACGCGGGCGCCTACGCGGCCTGCAACCTCGTTGCCGGTTGCGGTAGCGGAGACGATAACCGGAACCTGCAGCTGAGCTGCCAGGCCGGACAGTGCGTCGACCTCCGGGGTAATCAGCAGGGACTCTGCCTGGTCGGACTCTGCGGCGTAGATGGTCTCTGCGCCAGCCTCGGCCAGTGCGCCCTGCAGCTTCTCGGTGGTGCCGGGAGCGCCAACAACAACGGCGCCAACGGTGCCGAATACACGTGCAGCGGTGATCAGCTCGACGGTGGAGTTCTTCAGCTGACCCTCACCGTGCTCAACCAGTACTAGTACGTTGGTCATGTCCTTAAATCCCTACTTCCCTTAAACCAGCTTTTCCTTGACCAGGAACTCGACCAGCTGCTTGCCGCCCTCGCCCTCGTCGTTGACGATCTCACCAGCCGACTTCGGCGGCTTCGGGGTGGAAGCGGAAACGGAGGTGGTGGCGTTTGCCAGGCCAACGTTTGCAGCGTCCACGCCAATCTCTTCCAGAGACAGCTCTTCGATGGTCTTCTTCTTGGCAGCCATGATGCCCTTGAAGGCAGCGAAGCGCGGGGTGTTGGACTTCTCAGTCACAGACACGATGGCCGGGGTCGGAGCCTCCAGGCCGAACACGCCTTCCTCGGTAACGCGCTTACCGGTGACCTTGCCGCCCTCAACGCTCAGCTCTTCCATGTGGGTCAGAGCCGGGATCTGGCGGTACTCAGCCAGCAGGCCCGGGATGGAGCCAGCGCCACCGTCGGTGGAGGCGTTACCGGCGATAATCAGCTCGATGTCCTCGATCTGGTTCAGAGCATTGGACAGGGTCCATGCCGTGCCCAGTGCGTCGGAGCCAGCCAGGTTCTCGTCGACAACCAGCTTGGCCTCGTCGCAGCCCAAGGACAGTGCCTTGCGCAGCGCCTCGGTTGCGCGCTCCGGGCCGACGGACAGAACGATGACGTTGCGGGAGCTGTCTGCTTCCTTCAGCTGCAGTGCAGCCTCAACAGCGTTTTCGTTGATTTCGTCCAGGACAGCGTCTGCGCTGTCGCGGTCGAGGGTGAAGTCATCGTCGGTGAGCTTGCGCTCGGAGTAGGTGTCCGGCACCTGCTTAACCAGAACAACGATGTTCGACATTCGTTGACCTTCCTGCTTGGGTATTGTGATTTGGCACCATAGTACCTACCACCAGGTGACCACCGCCACAAATTTCTTATATTGTTTTAGAACTACCCCCGCGAGCTGCGGCGAGCCCTACAGATAAAGGCCACAGCCTTGGCAGCGCCGCCCTCGCCAATGCGCGTAACCACGACGGAGTAAGCAGTATCCGCCGCTCCGGCACCACCCGCGCCACCGCTTCCGCCCGCGTTGCCCTTCTTCAGCTTCCACTTCTTCCGCAGCTCGTCGGGGTCCACATTCACGCCGCGCACGAGGATTTCCACGCTCTTCGCACCTAGCGCCACCAAAGCGGGACGCGCCTTCTTCAGCGGCACTTCTTCGACAATCTCAAAGCCACGCACGCCCGCGGGCAGCTCGTCGCCTGTCAGGTACGCGATGTGCGGGTCCAGTTGCCACAGCCCGTGCCGCGCCGCGTACTGGCGCACCAGCCCGGCGCGCACGATGGCACCATCGGGGTCCACGATGTAGCGCCCTGCCCCACCCACGCGGTCGGCCTCGGGTTCGTCGCTTGTCACTATTTCTTTAACTGATGACGCCCCCGTCACCACCGCCCGGCGTCCCCGCCCCAGGATCGCGGGTGAATAAAGGCACGTCTCCTTTACTCCTCCATCGACGGAAACAACCTCCACGTGGCCGTCGAACTCGGAGTAGTCGATGCCTGGCGCGCATTTGACCACCAGATTGTCGTAGCAGTCCATGAGCTCCGGCAGCGGCGGCTGCAGGTCTTCCAACTTGGCGATACGCCCCGAGGAATTCCGGCGTGCTGGATCCGCCACCACAACGCCGGATTTCAGGATGCCGGATTTCAGTGCGCCGGATTTCAGGTCACCGGCGAACGCGGGACGCAGCGCATCCATGCGCGCGACCGGAACTTCCGGCACATTGAAATGGGCCATCCGCAGGCGCTGGTGGTCCAGATCCCCGCCCAGCACCCGCAGTCCCGCGGCAGCAAGCGCGTGCAGTTCAGTGCCGATACTGCAGGTGACATCCACAGCGGCCTCCACCCCGGCGGACTTCAACACCTCCGCGCGCCACGCGGCGACTACCGGCGGGGTGGCCTGCTGGACTGATTCACTATCCATCAGCCAGTTTTCCGGCAGCTTGCCCGCGCGGCGAGCCTGTACCAGTTCCACCAGGGCGCGGGCGTGCTCGCCGTGTGCCTTGCGCAGGTGGGAAAGGTCCTGCACGAGGGATTTCTTGGTCAGCTGATACGTAGTGGCGTCATTAATAAGGGGCGAGCCAGCGGCACAATCGGCGAGCAGAAAATCCAGCTCGGCAGCAGAAAAGGCCATGCTTGCGCGCGCCCTACTGCTCGTAGGAGTCGGGGCGGATGGCGAAAGGATTCTCCGGCATCTCGGCGGGGTCAACGACGAACTTCATGCCCGGCGCGAACTGGCGGGCGGGCGCGCCGTACATCTGCTGTTCCATCAGGTAGTACTCAGCCATGTACGGCTCGTCGACGGGCTCCTCGAGCACCGGATCGACGGAGAGGCTGGAGGAAAAATCCAACACTTCCTCGACGGTGCGGAAGGTATCCAGCAACTTCAGCTGCGCCCACGTCGGCGGCATCAGAGAGATCTTGCGGGAGCGCCAGCCATCCAGCAGCGTGGAGGGACGGAACCAGCCTGTCGAGGTGGCCTCCGGGGTATCAGCCCTCGTCTCCTGCCCCTCCGGCATGGCGGCCACAAAAAAGGCCGTGTCGTAGCGAATCGGCTGCTCCACCGGGGTGACCCAGTTGGCCCAGGGGCGCAGCAGGTCGGAGCGCAAGACCAGGTTGTTGTTGCTCATGAAGTCGGAGAAGCTCAGCTGGTGGTTCTCCAGCAGCTTGCGTTCCTCCTGGTAGGGCGTGGTGTCCACGACTGGTGAGCCATCGCGGTGGGTGGCCAGCAGCGTGCCGCACTCCTCGAAGGTCTCGCGCACCGCGGCACAGACCAGGGCGCGAGCCATGGATTCCGGCTTCTGCAGGCGCTTGGCCCACCACTTGACCTCCGCGCCCTGCCAATTGATGGCCGGCGACATGTGGCCATCGCCGTCGACGTCTCCCGGCATATCTCGGGAATCCACACCGCCGCCTGGGAAAACCGTCATCTCCGCGCAGAACTTCATGGTCGAGGCACGCTCCTGGACGTACACCTCGATCCCCGACAACGTGTCGCGCAACAGAATCACCGTTGACGCGTGACGTGGCTGCACTGGGCCCAAACGGTTTTCCTTCATGCGTCAGAGTCTACCGATCTTCCTATCGGCGGTGGCCGGCTCCATTGGCGCCACTGGCTCCACTGGCTCCACTGGAACGGTGACTTCCCCGGCGCTGGCGGCTACGGCGGGCGAACCAGCGGCCGTCCTCGTGCTTGACTTCGATCGGCTGGTGGAAGGTGCGGGTGAGGTTCTCGCTAGTCATTACGTCTTCCAGGATTCCCTGGGCCACAACCTCGCCTTCGTCCAGCAGCAGGGCGTGGGTGAACCCCGGCGGGATTTCCTCCACGTGGTGGGTGATCATCACGATCGCCGGGGAGTCCGCATCCGCCGCCAGGTCCGACAGCAGCGCCACCAAGTCCTCGCGGCTGCCGAGATCCAGGCCCGCGCCCGGCTCGTCCAGCAGTAGTAGCTCGGGGTCGTTCATCAGGGCGCGGGCGATCAACACGCGCTTGCGTTCGCCTTCGCTTAGGGTCCTCCAGGTCTGCTCGGCCAGGTGGTAGGCGCCGACGCTTTCCAGGATCTCGATGGCGCGTTCGTAGTCCAGCTCGTCGTAATCCTCTCGCCAGCGGCCCAGCACGTCATAACCGGCGGAAATCACGATGTCCGCGACCTTCTCATCCCCCGGCACGCGCTGTGCCAGCGCCGAGGAGCTCATGCCGATGGCGGTGCGCAGCTCGCGCAGATCCACCTTGCCCACCTGCTCGCCGATGAGCTTCACGGTGCCAGTGGTCGGGAACATCTGCGCCGATGCCAGACGCATCAGGGTGGTCTTGCCCGCCCCGTTGGGGCCGACGATGATCCAGCGTTCGTCCAGCTCCACCTGCCAATCCATCGGCGCCAGGATGGCTCGTCCGTCGCGCACAACGGAGACGTTGCGCATGTTTACGATCAGGTCGTCCTCGTCAGCCTGCGCGGTGGCCGGGGTGGAAATCAAGTTCGTCACGTTCTCGCTCACTCCCCCATGGTGCCTGAAGATCCGCGCGAAGTGTGCCAACAACATAGGCTTGCTGTGTAAGCACCAACGCGAATCGCCAACGGATCCCCACTGCCATTTAAAGGAGCTTCCCCATGACCGGCCGCCTCGGCATCGACTGCATCTCCCCCGTCATCTCCCACGGAGCCACCCCCGCCAAGGCCATCGTCGGCCAGGTGTTCCCGGTCAGCGCGACTGTCTGGCGCGAGGGGCACGACGCTATCTCCGCCACCCTCGTCGTCCGCCGCCCCGCCGGCGCTGAGGGCGGTCGCGCGAAGATCACGATGTCGCCGGATCCCGAGGACGTCGACCGTCGCCATGCAGTGTTCGTTCCGGATGTGCCGGGTATGTGGACTTTTCGTGTTGACGCCTGGTCGGATCCAGCGGCCACATGGTTCAACGCAATCACCAAGAAGGTAGCCGCAGGACAGGATGCCCAGGCGCTGGCCAATGATTTTGAGCTCGGCGCGCGCCTGTTCGAGCGGGCGGCGGAGAAGGCCTCCCGTAAGCACCGGGAGCTGGTGGCCTCCGTACCCGGCCAGCTGCGCGATGAGTCCTTGAGCATCGACGAGCGCCTAGCCGCCGCCCTATCTCCGGAGATCAAGGAGGCCCTGGACAAGCGCCCGCTGCGCGACCTGCTGACCCGCGGCCCGGAGTTCCACGTGCTGGTGGAAGAAAAGACCGCCGGCGTGGGTGCCTGGTACGAAATGTTCCCCCGCTCCACCGGCGGCTGGGATGCCGACGGCAACCCGGTGCACGGCACCTTCGCCACCGCTGCCGCGGACCTGCCGCGCATCGCGGACATGGGCTTCGACGTGCTGTACCTGCCGCCGATCCACCCGATCGGCGAGATCAACCGCAAGGGTAAGAACAACACCCTGACCCCCACCCCGGAGGACGTCGGCTCCCCGTGGGCCATCGGCTCCAAGGAAGGCGGCCACGAGGCCGTGCACCCGCGCCTCGGCACCGTCGAGGACTTCGAGAACTTCGTCGCCGCCGCCAACGACCAAGGCCTGAAGGTCGCCCTGGACCTGGCGCTGCAGTGCGCCCCCGACCACCCCTGGGCTAAGGAGCACCCGGAGTGGTTCACTGTGCTGCCGGACGGCACCATCGCCTACGCCGAGAACCCGCCGAAGAAGTACCAGGACATCTACCCGCTGAACTTCGACAACGATCCGGAGGGTCTGTACCGAGAGGTGCTGAAGGTAGTGCGCCTATGGATCGGCCGCGGCGTGCGCATCTTCCGCGTAGATAACCCGCACACCAAGCCCACAAACTTCTGGCAGTGGCTGATCGCCGAGGTCCACGCCACCGACCCGGACGTGGTCTTCCTCTCCGAGGCTTTCACCCGCCCGCCGCGCCTCTACGGCCTGGCCAAGGCGGGATTCACGCAGTCCTACAGCTACTTCACCTGGAAGACCACCAAGGAGGAGCTGGAAGAATTCGCCGGGGACATAGCCAACTACGCCGATGTCTTCCGCCCGAACCTGTTCGTCAATACCCCGGACATCCTGCACGAATCCCTGCAGACCGGCGGCAAGGCCATGTTCGCTATCCGCGCCGCTCTGGCCTCCACCCTCTCCCCGCTGTGGGGCGTGTACTCCGGCTTTGAGATCTACGAATCCACGCCGGTTCACGCGGGCTCGGAGGAATACCTGGACTCCGAGAAGTACGAGCTGCGTCCGCGCGACTACTCAGTGGACAACTGCGCTGAATGGATCAGGGATCTGAACCTGTGGCGTCAAGAAAACCCGGCGCTGCAACAACAGCGCACCCTGCGCTTGCACGAGACCACGAGCGACGACCTCCTCGCGTACTCGAAGGTCGACGGTGTTACCGGCAACGCGGTGCTCGTGGTGGTAAACCTGAACCCCAACGCGATCGTCGAGGGCTCTGTGCACCTGGATACCGAAGCGCTTGGCCTGGGTGCGCCGGAGGAGACGCACTTCGAGGTCACCGACCTGCCGACGAACCAGACCTACACCTGGGGCGCCAGCAACTACGTGCGCCTGGACCCGGACTTCCAGGTTGCGCACATCTTCCGGCTGCCCACCCTTGGTGAGGGTGAGCGCGAGCGCGTTTGCATGCGAGCCCAGGAAGAATACGATCCCCGCAGGTAGAATCGGCGGGTATGAACCACGATTACCACCGGCTCGCAGAACGTAGGCACCACGCCCCGCACGACGTGCTTGGGGCACACGAAAACGGAGACGGAACCACCACCATTCGCACGGTTCAGTGCGGGGCGGAGTCCGTCGCCGTGCGCATCAACGGCGGCGAGCCGGTGCAGATGGCGGCGGCCGAAGAATACCCGGCGCTATTCACCGCAACCGTGGATTACTTCGTAGACACCTACGTCTTCGAAGTCACCTGGGCCGGCGGCACCACCGCCACCCTGGAAGACCCCTACCGCCGCCTGCCGACCGTCGGCGACCTCGACCGCTACCTCATCGGCGAAGGCCGCCACGAGGAGCTGTGGAAGGTTCTCGGCGCGCATGTAGTGGACGGTGGCGTGGCCTTTTCCGTGTGGGCGCCGCATGCTGCGGGTGTTTCCGTGATCGGCGACTTCAACGGCTGGAACGCTAACCAGCACCCCATGCGCGCGCTGGGTAGCAGCGGCATCTGGGAGCTGTGGATCCCCAGCGTGGGCGCCGGGGCGCACTACAAGTTCTCCATCACCACCGGCGACGGCGTGCGCCTGGACAAGGCCGACCCGATGGCGCGCCTGGCCGAGCCCGCCCCCGCGACCGCCTCCATCGTCGTAGCGGACAGCGACTACGCCTGGGGCGACGACGAGTGGCTGGCCCACCGCGCCGCCGTGGGCGTGGACGAGACCATGAGCATCTACGAAATGCACCTGGGTAGCTGGCGCAAGGGTCGCAACTACCGGGAGCTGGCCGGGGAGCTGGTGGAGTACGTACAGAAGTTGGGCTACACCCACGTAGAGCTTATGGGTGTTTCCGAGCACCCCTTCGAGCCCTCCTGGGGCTACCAGGTGACCAGCTACTACGCGCCGAACAACCGCTACGGCGGCCCGGACGATCTGCGCTATCTGATCGATTCGCTGCACCGCGCAGGCATCGGCGTGATCATGGACTGGGTTCCGGGCCACTTCCCCAAGGACGGCTGGGCTCTGGGCCGCTTCGACGGCGAGGCCTGCTACGAGCACCCGGATCCGCGCCGCGGCGAGCAGCCGGACTGGGGCACCTACGTGTTCGACTTCGGCCGCAACGAGGTGCGCAACTTCCTGGTGGCCAACGCTTTGTACTGGTGCAAGGAGTTCCACATCGACGGCCTGCGCGTGGACGCTGTGGCCTCGATGCTGTACCTGGACTACTCCCGCGATGACTGGCTGCCGAACCAGTACGGCGGGCGCGAGAACCTCGATGCGGTGGAATTCCTGAAGGAAATGAACGCCACCGTGCACCGCGAGTGCCCGGGCTCGCTGACTATCGCCGAAGAGTCGACCTCTTGGCCGGGCGTGACTGCCCCCACCAGCGAAGGCGGCCTGGGGTTCAGCCTGAAGTGGAACATGGGCTGGATGCACGACAGCCTGGAATACATCCAGCGCGACCCGGCCTACCGCAGCTACCACCACAACGAGATCACGTTCTCGATGGTCTACGCCTACTCCGAGAAGTACGTGCTGCCGATCAGCCACGACGAGGTCGTGCACGGCAAGGGAACCCTGTGGTCGCGCATGCCCGCCAGTTCCGCTTGGGATAAGGCGGCGATGGTGCGCAGCTACCTGGCGTTCATGTGGGCGCACCCGGGAAAGAAGTTGCTCTTCCAGGGCCAGGAATGGGGCCAGACCGAGGAGTGGAACGAGTCCCGCGGCCTAGACTGGCACAACCTCGAAGGCTGGGAAGGCGAGTTTCACCGCGGCATCAGCGCCCTGACCAGCCAGCTGAACAAGCTCTATCACTCCGAGCCCGCTCTGGGGCAGGACCACGCGCCGGAGGGCTTCCAATGGATCGCCAGCGACGACTCGGCGAATAACGTTCTTTCCTTTATTCGACGCCACCGTGGGCGCGAGCTGGCGTGTGTAATTAACTTCTCGGGCACCACCCAGGAGAACTACCGCATCGGCCTGCCGCAGGCCGGTACGTGGCGCGAGGTGCTAAACACCGACGACGTGCAGTACGAGGGCGCCGGGCGCGTGAATGGCAACCTACACACGGAGCCCACCGGCTCCCACGGCATGGACGCCTCCGCTGTGCTGCAGATCCCGGCGCACACCGCGCGCTGGTTCGTGCTAGAGAGCTAAGCCCGGCTCAGCTCTCGCGGCCGGAGCATCTTGGGCCGACCCGGCCCAGCTCCCGAGCCTGGGCGGGTGTGGCGCCTAGAACAGTGCCGAGGCCATGCGGGTGCGGCCCGCGATGACCTCCGGATCCGCCGGGTCGAACAGGCTGAACAGCTCCAGCAGACGAGCCTTCGCCTGCTTCTTGTGATCTGCGCTGCCCTCGGCGGACGGGCGCAGCTCCTCAATCAGTAGGTCGAAGGCCTTAGGCTTGTCGCCCGCCAGCAGCAGGCGGTCGGATTCCGCGAACTCGTCCCCACCCGTGGACAGGCGCTGCATCAGCAGCGCATTGGCACGCGCCGCGCGAGCCTCCCCTACGAGCTCTTCATCGGCCTGTGCGGGGTTGGCAAGGATGGCGTCATACTCCGCAACTGCACCTGCGTAGTCCTCCGCCTCGAGCTTCTCGGCGGCGGCAGCCAGGCGCGGGTCACCCGCATCCTGGTTCGCGTCAGCACCATCCGAGTCGGCGCCTGCGCCACCGCCGGCCGCATTAGCCGGGTCTTCCTCCGGAGCCAGGCCGCGCAGCTTGCCGTCTACGGCCTGCACCACAGCATCTACCCAGCCGTGCAGCTGCGCGGCGGGCTGGCCGCCCTCGAAGTTGGTCAGCGGGCGACCGGCGGCCAGCGCGATGACGGTAGGGATTGCCTGCACGCCGAAGGCCTGAGCGACCTCTGGGGTGGCGTCGACATCCACGTAACGGAAGAGCCACTTGGTCGGCGCCTGCTGGGACTCAGCCAGCTTGGTGAAGTCCTTGCGCATCTGCTCAGAGGCTTCCGAGCGTGCGGAGCCCAACAGCGTAACTACCGGCACCTGAGTGGAACGAACCACAAGGTCCAACTCGAAGTTCTCCGGGGTAATGGTACTTACGAAAGCTACGGAAGCTCCGGTGCCTCCTGCGCCGGTTCCGCCTGCCGCGCCAGTACCTCCAGCGGCGGCACCAGCGCCAGCCGCTCCCGCCTGGGCGGCGCGGGCCTGCGCCTGCGCTCGCTGCTCAGCCTGCTGCTTTACCGCACCCAGGTCCACTGCCCCGGCCACGAAGCGGGACGGAGGAGTATTAGAAGGATTCGTCACCTTTAAAGTGTCCTTTCTTACTTGCCCTCCCACGCGCTGACCGCGCGGGAGTAATTAATCGCCTGTTGAGGGCTAAAACCGACAAAGAGCGCTGAGTCTTCTAGAAAAGCCGCAGCTCCGAGGAGTCGGTTCCTCGCATTGCTTCATAGTCCAGGGTAACGCAACGAAAACCACGGTCCTCTGCCAGTGTGCGAGCCTGCGGCTTGATCTCCTGGGCGGCAAACACGCCCGTGACGGGAGCCAGCAGCTCGTCCCGGTTAAGTAGCTCCACATAGCGGGTCAGCTGCTCCACACCGTCGATGCCACCGCGGCGCTTGATCTCCACGGCCACCGTCGCGCCTGTCGAGTCCTTAGACAGAATATCCACCGGGCCGATAGCCGTCGGGTATTCGCGGCGGATCAAAGAGTACCCCTCGCCCAAGATCTCAATCTGCTCAGCCAGCAGCTCCTGCAGGTGTGCCTCCACGCCATCCTTCACCAGGCCTGGGTCCTCCCCGAGGTCGTGCTCCGTATCGGAGTAGATCTCGAAAATCTGGATCCGCAGCTGCTCCCCCTTTGGATTCGTGACGATCCACAACTGCTCGACCCCCTCATTTCCAAGCTCCGAATACTCCGTAGGGGCGTCATCAGCATCAAAAGAGCTAGCCTCGACGACCTCGAGGGAACACGGCGGCATCATCCAATTGAGCGGCTTATACGCACGATCGTCGGCGTGGATAGAGACCGAACCATCGGCCTTCACCAAGATCAGACGGTCGGCGGGCGGCAGGTGGGCCTCCAGGCGTCCGACGTAATCGACACAGCAGCGGGCAATGACTAAGCGCATGGTTGTTCAGCCTACGCTACGCAAGCCGGCGACGACTCAATGACGGGGTATGCGGCGTTCCGAAGGGGCGGATTCCAGCCAAGACACCAACGCGGTATCCCCTGCACTATCCAGGGCGATCTCCCAATGCGTCTTGCGGTGAACCACCTCGACGATGTGCACGTCGTCCTCCAAGAAGGCGGACTCCCGCGGGGTGATCTCGCGGCGAGAAACAATTGCGGTGCCCAGGCGCGTAAGCACTACATCCGAGGCGGGGCGCAGGCTACGCAGCTTGTAGAACTTGGCGGATTGGCCCGAATACTTCAAAATCCCGTGGCGCCAGTGCCTGCCATCAGAATTTGGCAGGCGCCGGACGACCACGGGATACCCCTGGGAACGCAGCGCAAAAAAGCGCCACACAACGGCGATGACGACGAACAGCGCCACCGCCGCAAGAAAATACAACAACCACGCCATATACCTAACTTACAGGCATGAAGTGGGTTTCGAAAAAGCAAAACGGGCCCCACCGTGAAAACAGTGGAACCCGTTTGTCGGGAAGTTTAAAGCTAGATAGCTCTTAAGCTTCCATACGCTTCACAGCGCGCAACTCGGACTCTGCGACGGCCTTGTCGTGCTCAGTCTCTGCAGACTGCTTGCGGGACTCGGCATCCGCAACGTTGACCTCGCTGGCCCACGTTGCAGAATCCGCCAGAATGGTGATCTTCTTGGAGGACACGGACAGGAACCCGCCCTGCACCGCGGCCACCAGCTTCTCACCGGTGTTCGTCCGAATGGTAACGACGCCGTTCTCGACCAGCTGGCCGAGCAGAGGCTCGTGACCAGGGAGCACGCCGATCTCGCCCTCAGTGGTCTGCGCGGTAACGGACGTTGCGGTACCAACCCACAGCGGACGTTCCACGGAGACCAGTTGTGCGGCAATCTCAGCCATGTGCTTAACCCCTTACTTTTCGGTCATCTTCTTGTAAGCAGCCTCGACATCGTCCAGGCCACCCAGACCGTTGAAGGCCTGCTCCGGGTAAGCGTCGAACTCGCCGTCGCAGATGCGCTCGAAGGCGTCGATCGTGTCGGCCAGCGGCACGTAGGAGCCCGGGATACCGGTGAACTTCTCCGCAACGAAGAAGTTCTGGCCCAGGAAGCGCTCCAGGCGACGTGCACGCTGAACGGTGATCTTATCCTCTTCCGAGAGCTCGTCCATACCCAGGATGGCGATGATGTCCTGCAGCTCCTTGTTCTTCTGCAGGATGTGGATCACGCGCTGGGCAACCTCGTAGTGACGCTCGCCGACGATACCCGGCTCGAGGATACGAGAGGTAGAGGTCAGCGGGTTCACTGCGGGGTAAATACCCTTCGAGGCGATGGAACGATCCAGCTCGGTCGTCGCATCCAGGTGGGCGAAGGTCGTAGCCGGTGCCGGGTCGGTGTAGTCATCGGCCGGCACGTAAACGGCCTGCAGGGAGGTAATGGAACGACCCTTGGTCGAGGTAATACGCTCCTGCAGAACACCCATCTCGTCAGCCAGGGTGGGCTGGTAGCCCACGGCAGAAGGCATACGACCCAGCAGGGTCGAAACCTCAGAACCGGCCTGGGTGAAACGGAAGATGTTGTCGATGAACAGCAGCACGTCCTGGTTCTGAACATCGCGGAAGTACTCCGCCATGGTCAGACCGGACAGAGCCACGCGCATACGGACTCCCGGCGGCTCGTCCATCTGGCCGAACACAAGCGCGGTATCCTGCAGCACGCCCATCTCTTCCATTTCCAGGAAGAGGTCGGTGCCCTCACGGGTACGCTCACCAACACCGGCGAACACGGAGGTACCGGAGAACTCGCGGGCAATACGGGTAATCATCTCCTGGATGAGAACCGTCTTACCCACACCTGCACCACCGAACAGGCCGATCTTGCCGCCCTTCACGTACGGGGTCAGCAGGTCGATGACCTTAATACCGGTCTCCAGGATCTCGGTCTTGCCCTCGAGCTGGTCGAATGCCGGCGGCTCGCGGTGGATGCCCCACTGCTCGCCGTCGCGGCCCAGGCCCGGCTCGTCCAGGCAGTCGCCCAGAGCGTTGAAGACGTGGCCCTTCACGACGTCGCCGACCGGTACGGAGATCGGCTTGCCGGTGTCGGTAACCTCAGCGCCACGGATCAGGCCGTCGGTCGGTGCCATGGACACGGCGCGCACGAGGTTGTCCCCGAGGTGCTGTGCAACCTCCAGGGTGATGGTCTTTGCCACTGCCTCGAGGTCAACCTCGACGGTCAGGGCGTTGAACAGTGCTGGCTGCTGGCCGCGCGGAAACTCCACGTCGACGACCGGGCCGATAACTCGCACGACGCGGCCCGCAACAGCCGATTCAGCGGGCTGCTGAATCTTGTTTGCTGTAGTCATACTTAATCACTTTCTCCGCTATCGGCGAGCGCGGATGCGCCACCGACGATCTCTGTAATTTCCTGGGTAATCTGGGCCTGACGAGCCTGGTTGGCAACTCGGGAAAGCTGCTTGACCAGGTCGGTCGCATTGTCGGTTGCGGCGCTCATCGCGGTACGACGCGCTGCGGATTCCGACGCCGCAGACTCCAGCATTGCTGCGAAGATGCCTCGGGAGACATACTGCGGCAGCAAAGCCTTCAACAGGGTGTCTGGGTCGGGCTCGAAGTCGTAGTCGGCGGAAACCTGGTCAACCTTGTCGGAGACCAGATCCTCGCCGAGCTCGAACTTCTCTTCCTCAACCACAGTCTCGATCGGCAACAGTCGGTGTGCCTCTGGCTTCTGGCTCAGCATGGACTCGAAGCGGGTGTACACGATGTGCACCTCGTCGAATCCCTGTACAGCCTGCCCCTCTTCCGCGTTGAGGCCCTCGCGCCACTTAGCGGTTCCTTCGGAACCGGCGACGAAGCCGTCAATCAGGTGGCGGCGCACATCGTGGGTAGCCGCGTAGTCGGGGTCCTGAGAGTAGCCCGACCAGGCACCTGCGATGTCCTCGCCACGGAAGTTGTAGTAGGAGATGCCCTTGTTACCAGAGACGTACAGAACAACGTCCTTGCCTTCGTTCTCCAGGCGCTTGCGCAGCTCTGCAGTCTTTTTGAAGACGTTGTTGTTGTAGCCACCGCACATGCCACGGTCACTTGAAACCACGAGGATTGCGGCGCGGGAAGCATCCGTCGGCTCCTGCAGGATCTTGTGATCCAGGGTGCTGGCGGAGGCCAGGCGCTGAACCACGCGGGTGATTTCATCCGCGTAAGGCTCCGCATCGTCAACACGTGCCTGAGCCTTCGTGATCCTCGAGGTGGCGATGAGCTCCTGGGCCTTCGTGATCTTCTTAGTCGAGTTCACGGACTTGATGCGTGTCCTCAGTTCGCGAAGACTAGCCATAACTATCGCCTCCCTTCTGTTTCATTAATGGTCTTGGTGGTCACTGTGCTCACTTACCTTCCGCGCCTACTGGGTTTTGCGGGAGACAGTGATCTGAGACTTGGTGACCTCGTCGTCGCCAAGCGGGCGAGCTTCCGGCTCGTTGATGACGGGGGTGCCGTCGGTGGTCTGGAAGCCCTGCTTGAAGTCCTGGACTGCGCCAGCCAGCTCGGCCTTGGACTCGTCGCTGAACGGGGTGCCACCCTTGATCTGCTCGAACACGCCACCGTGGGAAGCGTGCAGGTTCTCCAGCAGCTCGGACTCGAAGCGGCGAACGTCCTCAACCGGAACGTCGTCGAACTCGCCCTCGCCTGCCAGGTAGATGGAAACCATCTGGTCCTCGACGGACTGCGGCTCGGTCTCCTTCTGCTTCAGCAGCTCGACCAGGCGCTTACCGCGCTCCAGCTGTGCCTTGGAAGCCGGGTCCAGGTCGGATGCGAAGGCAGCGAATGCCTCCAGGTCGCGGTATGCGGCCAGGTCCAGACGCAGGGAGCCGGACACCTTCTTCATGCCCTTGGTCTGTGCGGCACCACCAACACGGGAGACGGACACACCAACGTTGATAGCCGGTCGGACACCCTGGTTGAACAGATCGGACTCCAGGAATACCTGACCGTCGGTAATGGAAATAACGTTGGTCGGAATGAAGGCAGATACGTCGTTTGCCTTGGTCTCAATGATCGGCAGTGCCGTCAGGGAACCGCCGCCCAGCTCGTCGTTCAGCTTCGCTGCGCGCTCCAGCAGACGGGAGTGCAGGTAGAAGACGTCACCGGGGTAAGCCTCGCGGCCCGGCGGACGACGCAGCAGCAGGGAGATCGCACGGTAAGCCTCAGCCTGCTTGGTCAGATCATCGTAGATAACCAGGACGTGCTTGCCCTGGTACATCCAGTGCTGGCCCAGTGCGGCGCCGGTGAACGGTGCCAGCCACTTGAAGCCGGCGGAGTCGGATGCCGGTGCTGCCACGATGGTGGTGTACTCCAGCGCGCCGTGATCTTCCAGGGTCTTACGGATCGAAGCGATCGTGGAACCCTTCTGACCAACCGCAACGTAGATGCAGCGAACCTGCTGCTTCGGGTCGCCGGTTGCCCAGTTGTCGCGCTGGTTCAGGATGGTATCGATGCAGACCGAGGTCTTACCGGTCTTGCGGTCGCCAATGATCAGCTGACGCTGACCACGGCCAATCGGGGTCATTGCGTCGATAGCCTTGATGCCGGTCTGCATCGGCTCCTCGACGGGCTGACGCATCAGAACGGAGGGCGCCTGGAGCTCGAGGGCACGTTCTTCCTCGGACTCGATGTCGCCCAGGCCGTCGATGGCCTGACCCAGTGGGTTGATAACGCGGCCGAGGAACTTCTCCCCAACCGGAATGGACAGGACCTCGCCGGTCCTCTTGACCTCGTCGCCCTCCTTGAGGGTCTCGAAGTTACCCAGGATCACGACGCCGACGCTGTCGGTGTCGAGGTTCTGTGCGACGCCAATCACGCCGCCTGGGAACTCGAGTAGCTCGTTAGCCATCACAGAGGGCATGCCGCTTACCTGGGCAATACCGTCTGCAGCCGCCGTGACCACGCCGACCTCCTCACGGGAGGCCTCCGGGGAGTAGCTCGAGGTGTAGTTCGCAATCGCGCTACGGATCTCATCGGAGGAGATCGTCAGCTCCGCCATGTTCTTCCTGCTCTCGGTTTCGTCTTCCAGCATCTATTTTCTTGCTTGGTCTTTGTCGGTTCCTTGGGGCGCCTTTTTATGACGCCCTAAGCGATCGACGCGCGGAGGCGCCGCAGGTTACCTGCAGTGCTGCCGTCGATAATTTCGTGTCCGACGCGGATCACGGCACCGCCGAGGAGGCTGGTATCAACCTCGGAGTGGACCGCAATCTTGCGACCGTAAATCTTTTCCAGCTTGTCCGACAGAGTCGACTTCTGCTGTTCACCCAGGGCAGCTGCGGCACGGACACGCGCTACGGTGCGCCCCTCCAGTGCAGCTACCTCGTCAACCAACGAGTCAAGTTCCTCGACTGGACGCTGGCGCAAACGGCCAATTGCCTGCAGCGCCAGTGCCTCGGTCGTGGAAGTGACCTTGCCATACAGGACCTTTGCCAGCAGGTCGCGGCGAGCATCCGGGGATGCGGCGCGGTCGGCCAGCTTCAGCTCCAGCTCCGGCTCACGTTCGATGATGCGAGCCAGCTGGAACAGTTCGTCTTCAACGCGGTCCTGCTGACCTTGAGCGTCGGCGGCGCGCAGCAGGGCCAGGCGGCCCAGCTTCACCAGTCCGTCGCGCAGGTCGCGAGTGTTGGACCACGACTGGGATACAGCAGCAGACACGATTTCTTCCGTCGAGGCAGATACCTTGCCGCCGAACAGGCTCTTGGCCAGTTCCACGCGGGTGTTGGCATCCCTCGCCGGGTCGATCAGCGCGACACGCAGGCCGCGGTCACTGTCGAGCAGCTCGACAACGTCGAACAGCTCGGTGCCGGTGGTTACACCGGTGCCCACTTTGTCGGAGGTCTCGTTAAGACCCTGATCCAGGGTCTGCTCGAGGCGCTCAATTGCCTCTCGGCTCGCTGCGTGCATACCGATCACTTCCCGGATGCGCCGACGTTGTCCAGTCCGGCGAGGAAGTTATCGATGGTGCCCGAGCGCTTCACGTCGTCCGACAGCTGCTCGCCCAACAGGCGCTCAGCCAAGTTGATGGAGTTTTCACCCATCTCCTTGCGCAGGTCGGTGACAACGGCGGAACGCTGTGCCTCGAGCTGCTTGTGGCCCGACTCGACGATACGGTTGGACTCTTCGGTTGCCTGAGCCTTCATGTCCGCGATGATCTTCTGCCCCTGAGAACGGGCGTCATCACGAATCTGCGCAGCCTCAGTGCGTGCCTCAGCAAGCTGAGCGTTGTACTTCTCCAAGGCAGCCTTAGCCTCTGCCTGAGCGGACTCGGCGCGCCGAATGCCGCCCTCGATCTGGTCCTCGCGCTGATTCAGCACTTCCTGGAACTTCGGAAGCACGAACTTCCAGAAGACAAACAGGATGACTGCAAAAGGAATGATGGACCAGACGATGTCGTACAGCGGAGGAAGCAGCGGGTTTACCGACTCCTCCATCGGCAGCTTCTCAGCTGCTAACAAAAAGGTGTTCGTCATAGTCTCCAGCTTTCGATTCTGGTGCGGTGGTTAGAAAGTGCTCTTAACGAGCGGCCAATCGCACTGAAATTAGAACAGGAAGCCGGCGACGAAGCCGATCAGAGCCAGTGCCTCGGCGAAAGCGATACCCAGGAACATGGTGGTGCGCAGCTGGCCGGCCATCTCGGGCTGGCGAGCCATTGCCTCAGCGGTCTTACCTGCAACGTTACCCACACCGATAGCGGAGCCGATAGCAGCCAGGCCGTAGCCGATGGTGCCGAAGCCCTGGAACTTGGTGGTGGTGTCCTGCGCGATGAGGAAGATGTCGTTCATTTGGTTTCCATTACCTTTCTGAGAACCAGCCGGTTGCAGCTTTTCTTTTGTCGTTGTCCGGCTTGGTCATTTGAGTACTTAAAAAGGGGCGAATTAGTGCTCGTCTGCGTGGAGGGACAGCTCGATGTACACGGCGGTCAGCAGGGAGAAGATGTATGCCTGCAGGAAGATCACCATGAGCTCGAACAGGGTGAAGGCGATCGCGAAGAGGATCGTGCCGCCAGCAGCCACAGTCCAACCGCTCATCTGCCAGAAGAAGAAGTTCGTGGCACTGAACAGCATGACGAGGATGATGTGTCCAGCCAACATATTCGCCATAAGACGAATCGTCAGCGTTACCGGACGGAGGACGAATGTGGAGAATGCCTCAATCGGCGCCACGATAAAGTGGAGCCAAGAGGGCAAACCAGGAATGATCAGCGAGGACTTGATGTACTTGCCGAAGCCATAGCGCTTCACACCCGCGTAGATGAATGCGATATACGCGACAACAGCCAGCACCAGTGGCAGACCCACTCGAGCGCTGGCTGAAATGTTCATGAACGGAATGATCGTCGACATGTTGACGGCAAGAACAGTGAAGAAGATAGCGGCGATGATCGGCAGGAACCGGCGCCCCTCCTTCTTGCCCAAGATATCCTCCGCGATGTGAATCCGAACGAAGTCCAAGAAGTACTCAGCAACGTTCTGCACGCCGCTCGGAATCAGCTTCGGCTTCCGCATTGCAAAGAAGAAGAATGCGGAAACCAGAAGAATCATCACAATACGGATGACCATGAGGCGGTCGAGCGCGAAGGCTCCACCAGCAAACTCACTGAACCACAGCTGGTTGCTATCCACTTGCCCCGGGAAGAATTCGTGTTCCAATGAAGGTACGTGAAACTCGCCCTTCATGGCCAAGGTTGTTACGCTCAGCGTTCTCTCCCGTGATTGGGCCGCAAGATTGCACAGAATCACTGCGGTGCGATGGAGGTCTCTTTTCGAAGAGTTAGGCCGACGCTGAGGGACTCCGTCGCACGTCCCTACATAATCAGCCGGTGCCGTATCTACTGTTCACACATACGTGTGCCAATAAATGGCCCGATAGAACAATATCAGCTTTATCTCGCGAATCGCTAAGTGAAACACGTTGCGGTCCCCCCCACTTGGTCGTGGTTTTCAACGTTTTTGGTTCCAGAATCATTTGTATGTGTTTAGGCCTACCTCCGCTTCCCTCCCCGCTGCACTTACCCCAGCTCGCTACTGACAGTTGTCGCCTCTCCGCGTGAGGGCGTCATCTCTCTGCGCGCAAGCAGTGCCACCCGTAGCGCCACAACAAACAAAGAGCCCCGGCCTGCATTGGCTATGCAAACCGGGGCGTGGATTCGGGCACTAGCACTAGATGCCGTTAGCCTCGCTAGCTGATGTAAAGCTTCTGGGTGCGAGTAACTGCCAGCGTCTCGATGGCCAGTACGGCGACCATGCTCAAGATCACGGTTACGGCCAGCGCTGCGGTGTCGTAGAAAGTCTTGTCCTTCAGGAAGAACAGAATGCCCAGCAGCACCGCCGCCTTAACCAGCCAGCTGCCCAGGATCAAGCCCATCGTCATCGAGGGCGAAGTGTTGGAACTAAACAGCACGATCACTACCGTCAGCAGCATAAATCCGCCGCCGACCAGCCACCCAATACCTGCTCCCCACAGCCCCTCGGTGCCGCTGATAAGACCCCACACCAACAGGGAAAGCGCACCCAGCACCACCAGCGCCAGCGCTCCGGAACGCATGGCAGCCTTCAGCGGGCCGACGTGGTCGCTGGCTTGGGATACGTCGTTCAGCTCGGGCAGCTCTTTAGCGCCCGCAGCACCGTTGTTCTCAGTCGCCTCAGTCATGGCGATTAGCTTACCTGAGCCGTGTTCGACTTCCGATTCTCCCGCCACAGCGGCACCACCGTCGCCACGATGGCAACGATCACCAGCAAACTAAAGGAAATTGCCATCACGTGCAGAGGCAACACGGTCAGCCCCACCGCACCGAAGGCCACTACCCCAACCCAGGTGTACAAAACCAGAACCACGCGCTTCTGACTGTGGCCAATGTGCAGCAGTCGGTGGTGCAGGTGCTTCTTATCTGGCGAGAACGGACTCTTGCCCTGGGACACGCGGCGCACAACCGCCATCACCAGGTCCAGCAGCGGAATGGACAGGGCCGCCAGAACCACAATCATCGGCGAGAGCAGAGCCACCATATCCGCCGGCCCGTACAGCGCCGCGTTGATGCGCCCGGATGCCGACGTGCAGGCCGCGGACAGCAACAGGCCGATCAGCATCGCGCCGCTATCCCCCATGAAGATGCGCGCGGGCGAAAAGTTGTGAGGCAGGAAACCCATGCAGATTCCCACCAGCGCCGCAGAGATGATCGCCGGCGGGTAGGCCGCCACGGTGCCGCCCTGGTCATGCAGGATTGTCAGCGAGTAGATCAGGATCGTCCCGGCGGCGATCGCCCCCAACCCCGCGGCCAGACCATCCAAGCCGTCGACGAAGTTCATGGCGTTCACGATCGTGACGGTCAGCAGCGCCGTCAGGATCGTGGACTGGACCTGGTCCAGGATCAGCGTAGTCCCGTCCCCGAAAGGCAGGTAGAACAAGTACCAGCTCAAGCCCATCAGGCTCATCACCACGGCACCCACTACCTGCCCGCCGAGCTTCAGCACCCAGGAGATGTCGTAGAGGTCGTCCACCACCCCGACGACAACAATCACGAAGGCGGCCATCAGCACCGCCGTCATATCGGGTGTTACCGGCGGGAACCCGCGCGTCAACGCGGGCAGCTGGTTGGCCACCACTACGGCCACGACCAGCCCCGTAAACATCGCTACCCCGCCCAGCCGGGGCATCGGAACCTGGTGCACGTCGCGCTCGCGCGGGGCAGCCATCCGCCCGTAGCGCAAGATCACCGAGCGCACCACGCCCGTCACCAGATACGTCACCGCGCAGGCGGCGAGCAGCACCAACACCAACTCGCGCAGGGGAATACCTGCGCCGATAGCCGGCTGGGCAAGGACTGTCATTAGACGTCTCCCCGCAGCTCCGCACTGCTCATTCCCAGAACCTCGGCCACGCGCTCGGTGGTGGCCGCGCCCTCGCGCAGGATGCGCGGGCGGCCGGAGGAAAGGTCAACGATGGTGGAGGCCACGCCGTGGTGCGCTTCCCCACCGTCGATGTAGGTCGTCACGTCCGCACCCAGCTGGTCCTCGGCCATCTGCACATTCGTCGCCGGCGGCTGGCCGGAGATATTGGCGCTGGAAACGGCCATCGGGCCGGTGCGCTCCAAGAGCTCCAACGCAATGGGCTGGTTGGGCATGCGCAGCATCACGGTGCCGCGGGTATCCCCCAGGTTCCACGGCAAACTGGGCGCCTGGTGGACGACCATCGACAGGCCACCCGGCCAGAATGCCTCGACGAGCTTACGCATGTTGTAGGTGTACTCGCGCACGAGCCCTTGGATGGTCGTCCAGCTGGGAACCAGCACGGGAACGGGCATGTCGGGGCCACGCCCCTTGGCACGCAGCAGGGCGGACACTGCCTCATTGTCGAAGGCATCGCAGCCGATGCCGTAGACCGTGTCGGTCGGCAGCACAACCAGCCGTCCGCCCTTCACCGCATTCGCCGCGGCGTCTAGCGCGGCCTCGCGGTTCTGCGGATCGGTTGCGTCTACGGTTCTCGACATTGCGGCCCTTTCTTGCTCATTTATTACGTGCTCTACCTTAACCCCATCGCCGGTACTACTGCGGTAGCAGGGCGGTGACGAAGCGCGGCCGGCCAGCCAGGTCGTGGTGTTGGGTGATCTCTCGCCAGCCGTGTTGCTGCATCATCGCCGCTACCTGCGCGCCGTTGGAGTCGTCGTGTTCTATTCCGACGCCACCACCTGCGCGCCCCAGCGCCTCAGCCCACTGCAGTACCCGTGGCATGAGCTCCAGCCCGTCGTCCCCGGAGAACACGGCTGCGTGCGGGTCGGCTGCCACCTCGGGGGAAACCTCCGCGGATTCCGGCACGTACGGAGGGTTGCACACCACCACGTCCGCGGGCGTGAAAGCCTCGGGGGAAACGCCCGCCGTCGCTGGCAACTCCGCGGGATCGTCGACAGCCAGATCCGCCTGAACGAAAGTGGCTTTGACCTGCGGAACAAGTCGGGCATTCCTCTCGGCCAGGCGCAGTGCGTCACGAGAGATTTCGATTCCGGTCAGGGAGATGGGGGCGTCATAAAGAAAAGAAACCCCGAGCCCCAACGTGCCGGGTCCGCAGCAAAGATCGACCACGTGCGGCGCGGGGCGGCCATTGAGGAAGCGCGCGGCCCAGTCGGCGAGCAGCTCGGTTTCGGGGCGCGGGACGAAGCAGCCGGGATCCACGAAGAGGTCCAGGCCGCAGAAGGGAGCGGAGCCGACGATGTGCTGCAGGGGTTCGCGCGCGGCGCGGCGGGCCACCCAGTCGGCATAGGCGCTGGGGGCGGGATCGTCGGCGCGCATAAAGAGAGTGCCGGGATCGACGGCGGCGCGGGGCGCGGCAAGAGCGGCGGTGTCAGCACCGGTTCCGGGAGCAGCTGAGCCAGTGCCGGGGTCAGCGAGCAGGTAGCGCATCAGCAGGCGCGCGTCGACTGCAGCAGAATCGATGCCCGCCGCGCTCAACTGTGCGGTGGCCTCCCGGATCGCCTGGTTGATATTCAACGTCCCACCGTTCTGCTGCTCTGCCACCGCCGAGGCGACGGAAAGACTAGTCTTCCGCCTCTAGGCGACGTGCGCGGTCGGCTTCCTTTAGCGCCGCGAGCAGCGCCTCCAGGTCGCCGTCCAGGACAGCATCCAGGTTGTTGGCCTTGTAGCCGATGCGGTGGTCGGAGACGCGGGACTCGGGGAAGTTGTAGGTGCGGATGCGCTCGGAACGATCCATGGTGCGGATCTGCGCTGCGCGACCCTCGGCTGCCTCTGCCTCGGCTTCCTCTTCCTTCATCTGCTGCAGGCGTGCAGCCAGAACCTGCATCGCGCGAGCGCGGTTCTGGATCTGGGAGCGCTCCTTCTGACAGGTCACCACAATGTTGGTTGGCAGGTGAGTAATGCGCACGGCGGAGTCCGTGGTGTTCACACCCTGGCCGCCCTTACCGGAAGAACGGTAGACGTCCACACGGATGTCCTTGTCGTCGATGTGCACATCCTCGACTTCATCGGGTTCCGGGTACACCAATACGCCCGCTGCGGAGGTCTGAATGCGGCCCTGCGACTCGGTGACGGGGATGCGCTGCACGCGGTGCACGCCACCTTCGAACTTGAACTCCGACCACGCGCCATCGCGGGAGGGCTGCTTGGAGCGAATGGACAGAGTCATATCCTTCACACCACCCAGGTCGGTCTCGTTCAGACCCAGGATCTCGGTGCTAAAGCCGTGGCGTTCAGCGTAGCGCTGGTACATGCGCGCCAGTTCGCCGGCGAACAGCGCGGCTTCCTCGCCGCCGGCGCCAGACTTGATCTCCATGACGATGTCGTCGCCGTCGTGCGGGTCGCGAGGAGCCAGCAGGTCGGTCAGCTGCTCCTCCAGCTCGCCGATCTCCTCTTCCAGGCGCTTGGCTTCCTCGGCGAATTCCTTGTCCTCGGATGCCATCTCCGACGCTGCCTCGTGGTCCTCGCGGGCCTGCTCGAGCTTCTGGTGCGTCTGGATAATCGGCTGCAGCTCGGAAAAGCGCTTGCCGACCTTGCGGGCGGCGGCCGGGTCGTTGTGCAGCTCGGGATCGCTCAGCTGCATTTCCAGGCCCTGGTACTCGGCCAGGATGTCGTCGATGACTGACGGTGATTGGCTCATGGTTTAATCCTCCTCGTCCTCGCCTGCCAGGGGCGCGGAGCTGGCAACCTGCAGCATGAACTCCCGGTTGGTCTTGGTCTTACGCAGCTGCTTGATCAGCAGGTCGATGGCCGCCTGCGAATCCAGGGCGGACAGGATGCGGCGCAGCTTGTGCATAATGCGCGCCTCCTCCGGGCTGAGCAGCAGCTCGTCCTTGCGGGTACCCGACGGGTTCACGTCCACAGCCGGGAACACACGGCGCTCGGAGATCTTGCGGTCCAGCTTCAACTCCGCGTTGCCGGTGCCCTTGAATTCCTCGAAGATCACCGTGTCGCCGGCCGAGCCGGTCTCCACCATCGCGGTGGCGATGATCGTCAGTGAGCCGCCGTTTTCGATATTGCGGGCAGCGCCCAAGAAGCGCTTCGGCGGGTACAAAGCATTGGAATCCACACCACCGGACAGGATGCGACCAGAGGCCGGCGAGGAGTTGTTGTACGCGCGACCCAGGCGGGTGATGGAATCCAGCAGCAGAACAACGTCCTTGCCCTGCTCCACCAGACGCTTTGCGCGCTCGACGGCCAGCTCGGCGACGTTGGTGTGCTCCCCCGGCGGGCGGTCGAACGTGGAGGCGATGACTTCGCCCTTCACGGAGCGCTGCATGTCCGTCACTTCCTCCGGGCGCTCGTCCACCAGCACGACCATCAGGTAGCACTCTGGGTTGTTCGTGGA
Organism: Corynebacterium jeikeium; assembly: GCF_000738175.1. Classification (GTDB taxonomy): domain Bacteria; phylum Actinomycetota; class Actinomycetes; order Mycobacteriales; family Mycobacteriaceae; genus Corynebacterium; species Corynebacterium jeikeium_C. The sequence goes on from NZ_JFCH01000027.1 coordinate 87,326, forward strand.
GATCGCGTTGGCGATGTCCTGCAGGATGGTCGTCTTACCGGCCTTCGGCGGGGAAACGATCAGCGCGCGCTGGCCCTTGCCGATCGGCATGATCAGGTCGATCACGCGGGTGGTCAGCGTCTTCGGGTCGGTCTCCAGGCGTAGGCGCTGGTTCGGGTACAGCGGGGTCAGCTTCGCAAAGTGCGGGCGCGCTGCCGCCTGCTCCGGGGTCAGGCCGTTAACGGTCTCTACCTGGTAGATCGGCGTGTACTTCTGGCGGTTCCGTCCGCGTCCGCCGCCGTTATTGTTGTTGTTCTTCGGGCGGATGGTGCCAACGATCGCGTCGCCGTGGCGCATGCCGTACTTCCGTACCGTGTTGATAGGCACGTACACGTCCGTCGGGCCCGCGTGGTAGCCGGTGGTGCGGATGAACGCGGTGTTCGCGTCCACGAAGTCGAGAATGCCCGCGACGGGTGTCAGCTCTTCCGGCTTCGGGTCGCGGTTGTTGTTACCGCCATTGTTACCACCGTTGCCGCCGCCGTTATTGCCATCACCGTTGTTGCCGCCGTTGTTGCGGTTGTTATCGCGGTTGCTGTCACGATTATTGTCGCGGCCACGGTTACGGCGGTTGCGGCGATTGCGACGGTTGCGACGGTTGCCGCGGTTATTGTCGTCTCGATTGTTATCGCCGCGCTCGTTATCGTGGCGGTTCTTCTCGCGATCTTCGTGGCGCTCTTCACCGCGGTTGCCACCGTTCTGCTCGGAGCTATCTGCGGTTTCTTCTTGGCGCTTTTCTTGGTGACGCCCCTCCCGCGCCTCCGCGACCGACTTTTCCGTCGGCTCCTTCGGCTCCTTCGGTGCAGTCTCTTCGGCAGGCTGAGGCTTCCGGGGCGCTCCACCGCCACTCGATGCAACACCGGATTCGATAACGGCGATCAGCTCGCCTTTGCGAAGACCAGAGGTGCCTTTCAGCCCCTGTGCCGCTGCAATCTGTCGCAGCTCCGGCAATTTCAACGAGGCGAGGCCATTGGCTTGGCCACGAGCCAAAATATCGGACAGGCTCACAAAAGTCCTTTCACGTCTGGCTTCTTCATCGACCCTTCAAAAAGCCTGCGAAGCCCCAGGGTTGGCCAGACATGCGTATTCGACAACAGTTTTTAATTTAACCCAAAGATTGCGGGAATCTTCCAGAAAGATTGCCGCCTTAACGTCCCACGATGCGACTGGCGGCGGGTGTAGCGCGGGGTGGCGTCGTAAAAAGAAAGAAAGAGAAAAAGAAACGAGCCTCACATCCGGCTTCCGTAGCTAACCATAGCACCTCCCACACCGCGAGTACCTAACGGCTAGGCTGAAATGCATGAAGTCGACGATGCAGGAGATCCCACTATCCGTAGCGAGGATCCTTGAATACGGGGCCAGCGTTCACCGAAACACCACGGTGACCACGTATTTTGACGAGACCGCGGAGCAAACCAGCTTCCTGCACATCGGCATCCGCGCAGCCGCTATGGCCAACATGCTGCGCGACGAATTCGGCATCGAACGCGGTGACCGCGTGGGCACTGTCCTGCCGAACTGCGCCGAGCACCTGGAGGTACTGCTCTCCGTGGCGTCGATGGGCGCGGTGTTTAACCCCATCAACCGGCACCTCATGGACGCCCAGATCACACACATCATCAACAAAGCGGCGCCGAAAGTGCTGGTACTCGACCCGACCTGCAGCGAACAGATCGTCCCGCTACTAGCCGACTGCCCGTGTGTGGAGGCGGTGCTGGTGATCGGCCCGAACCTTGCGGACACCGAGGCGGTGCAACGGCTCGTCACAGCACAGGGTGAACAGGGCGAACAAGGCGAACAGGGCAAACCGGGCTTGAGCCACCTGCGCGTATTGAACCTGGAGGCCGCACTCGACGGGCGCAGTGCCGACTTCGATTGGCCGGACATGGAAGAAACCGACCCGGCGGCCATCTGCTTTTCCACCGGCACAGAAGGCCCACCGAAGGGCGTAGTCTACTCCCACCGTGCGCTGTGGCTGCACTCCATGCAGCTGCGCGCCGCCGATAGCTTCAGCATCCGCAACGGCACCAGCTTCCTGTGCTGCGTGCCGATCTATCACGTCCTCAGCTGGGGCGTGCCACTGGCCGCGTTTATGGCCGGCGCGCCGATCGTGTTCACCGGCCGCAGCGCCACCCCAGAACACCTGGCGCACGTGATCGCAGACGCCATGCCGCGCCAGGCCCACGGATCGCCAGCTGTGTGGACGGGTCTGCTGGTGCACTACGCCAAGAAGCACCCGAAGAAGATGAGCCTGCAGGAAATCTACGTCGGCGGCTCGCAGGTTTCCCCCGCCATGATCGATGCCTGGGAGGAGCGCTTCGGCGTGGACATCATCCACTCCTGGGGCATGACGGAGACCGGACCGGTGGGCACCGTCGCCCACCCACCCGCAGGCGTGGCCGGCGCTGCCCGCGCTAAGTACCGCGAAAGCCAAGGGCGCTTTCACGCGGGCATGCGCTACCGCATCGTCGACGACCACGACAATGTGCTGGAAGCCAACGACCGCAACGAAGGCGAGCTGCAGGTACGCGGCAACACGGTGACAGCCTCGTACTATAAGGACGACAGCCCGCGCTTTACCGAGGATGGCTGGCTGCGCACCGGCGACATCGCCACCGTAAACAAGGACGGCTACCTGACAATCCACGATCGCAAGGCCGACATCATCCGCTCGGGCGGCGAATGGATCTATTCTGCAGCGCTGGAGAACTACCTGCTGGAACCCACAGCGGTGATCGAGGCGGCGGTGATCGGCATTCCATCGGAGAAGTGGGGGCAGCGTCCGCTCGCGGTGGTAGTGGTTGCCGAAGGCACCCCCTGGACTGCGGAAACCGCGCAGGAGTTGGCCGACGATCTACGCAAGCGCGTGCCCGGCTGGATGGTGCCCGAGAACTGGACCTTCGTGGATCACATCGATAAGACCAGCGTGGATAAGTTCGACAAGAAGGACCTGCGCCAGTACTTCCGCGAGGGGAAGTTCGAGATCATCACGATCTAAGGGGCGCACCCGGGTGCCTGCTGAGGGGTAGGCTGGGGCGAACTGGACCGGGTAAGGGGGCACACCCCCTGGGTCGTCGGGGTAAATTCACCAGAATTTAACAGGAACGATTCCAACTATTGCGGGAAAAAGTAGAGTAGCGTTTTCCTGCATGACCGATGTAACTGTGCTGGCCCTCGGGCCGCAGTGGTTCGACCCGATGTATTTGCTTTCGGGCTCCGGACCTTTCGGCGCGGCGATCCTGCCCGCCATTTTTGCGATCATCTTCATCGAATCCGGGCTGTTCTTCCCTTTCCTGCCCGGCGACTCCCTGCTCTTCACCGCTGGTCTACTGGCCAGCCAGCCCGATGGCTTCGCACCCCTGTGGCAGGTATTGCTAATCACCCCGATCGCAGCGATCCTGGGCGACCAGGTGGGCTACTGGATTGGCCACCGCTTCCACCCCGCGCTGCGCAACCGGAAGGACGGGCGTTTCTTTAAGCAGGAGCATCTGCACCGTTCTGAGGCGTTCTTTGAGAAATACGGTGCGATCACGATCATCCTGTGCCGCTTCGTGCCCTTCGTGCGCACCTATGCCCCACTAGTAGCTGGGATGTCCGGCATGCGCTATCACACGTTCATTCTTTTCAACGTGCTTGGTGGTGTGCTGTGGGCCAGCGGCATCGTCTACCTGGGGTCGCTATTCGGCGGAGTGGAGTTCGTGCGCAACAATATCGACGCCATCTTCCTCGGAATTGTCGCCTTCTCGATTGTCCCGATGCTATTCGGGTTAATACAGAAAGCCCGGAGCGAGAGGAAACAATCTCCCGCCCCGGCCACTATTGAAGAATAGTCTCCCAGGATTGGTTTCCGGCCTTACCCGGTGACGTCCACCTCAACCGGACCGGCGATGTCCAGCTCCAGGACCTTCATTCCGCGACCGCGAGCCTCTTCCACCAGTGCGTTGTCCACCGGCTCGGTGCTCAGCACCAGGATCGTCGGGCCCGCGCCCGAAAGGAACGCCGGGTAACCCAGGTTGCGCAGGCGGTTCACCCACTCGGCGGTCACCGGCAGAACCTCGGCCCGGTAGGTCTGGTGCATGCGGTCGCGGGTGCCCTCCCACAGCAGATCCGGATCGTCGCGCAGCGCGACGGTCATGACTGCCGTGCGGGATACGTTGAAGCGGGCATCCACGTGGCTAATGTCCGACGGCAGCACGCGACGGATCGCCTCCGTCGATGCGTGGAAGTCCGGGATGAACGCGGTGGCCTTGATGTCCGGGTGCACGTCGATGCGACGGGCGTGGTAGGCCGGTGCGGATACTCCGTCGATGGGCGTGTTCGTCCACGAGACCACGCCCGCGCCCAGCACGGAAGCGCCCGCGTTGTCGGGGTGCCCCTCAAAGGTAGAGGCGATCTGCACCTGTGCCTGGTCGTCCAGCGTGAACCCTGCCAGGCCGTTGCCCGCGGCCACGCCTGCCGTCGCCGCGGCGGCCGAAGATCCCAGGCCACGGGACTGCGGGATGGAGTTCGTGCAGCTGACACGCAACCCCGGAACCGTCACGTCGGCTTCCTTCAGCGTTGCGCGCAGAGCACGCACCACCAGGTGGCGCTCGTCCAGCGGAACCTCGCCCTCGCCTTCACCGGTGACCTCGACCTCCAGGCCGGACTCAATGACCTCGGCAGTCACATAGTCGTACAGCCCCAGCGCCAGGCCGAGGGTATCGAAGCCAGGTCCCAGGTTCGCGGTCGATGCGGGAACCTTGACGGTGGCCTTGCGGCCAACGGGGATCTCGACGCCCATTACTTCAACCCCAGCTTGTCTGCAACGGCGTACGGGTCCACGTCGGTGACGGTGGGCTCCGGCATCTGGGACAGGGCGGTCGTCGGATCCTTCAGGCCGTGGCCGGTGACGGTACACACGATGCGCTGTCCGGCGGTCAGTTCGCCGTTGGCGTGAGCGTCCAGCAGACCTGCAACGGAAGATGCAGAGGCCGGCTCGACGAAGATGCCCTCGCGGCCAGCGATGGTGCGGTAGGCCTCCAGAATCTGCTCGTCGGTCTGCGCGCGGAAGTCGCCACCCGACTCCTCCTTGGCTGCAACGGCCTGCTGCCAGGAAGCCGGGTTACCAATGCGGATCGCGGTGGCGATCGTCTCCGGCTCCAGCACAGGCTCGCCCTTGACCAGCGGGGCAGCTCCGGCTGCCTGCACGCCCTTCATCACGGGGCGCTGGGTGGAAACGCCGTCCTCCGCGTACTCGGAGTAGCCCTTCCAATACGCCGTGATGTTGCCCGCGTTGCCGACTGGCAGGAAGTGAACATCGGGGGCGTCACCAAGGCAATCCACAATCTCGAACGCGGCGGTCTTCTGCCCCTCGATGCGCATCGGGTTCACGGAGTTGACCAGGGCGATCTCCGGGAACTCGGTGGTGGTCTTGCGGACCAGCTCGAGGCAGTCGTCGAAGTTGCCGCGTACCTGGATGATCTGCGCGCCGTGCATTACTGCCTGCGCGAGCTTGCCCTGGGCGATCTTGCCTTCTGGGATCAGCACGGCGGACTTCAGACCGGCGCGGGCGGCGTAGGCCGCCGCGGAGGCTGAAGTGTTGCCGGTCGAGGCGCACATCAGGACCTTCTGGCCCTTGTGGTAAGCGTCCGTGACGGCCACGGTCATACCGCGATCCTTGAAGGAACCGGTGGGGTTGGCACCTTCGATCTTGAGGTAGACCTCACAGCCGGTGAGTTTCGACAGGTAGTTCGCGCGCAGCAGCGGGGTGCCGCCCTCGTTGAGGGTCACCGGCTCCCAGTCCTTCGCGAACGGCATCCGATCGCGGTACATGTTGATCAGGCCGGTCCAGTGGTTCAGAACCTTGTTCGTCATAGCTTCCCTGTCGTTTCTTCCCAGTTGTCGGTCTTGGCTTAAAGCGCTCTTAGAGTTTAGCCTTCCATGCGGATGACGGAGTCAATCGCCTTGACAGCGTCGAGCTCCTTGAGCTTCGCCACGGTCTCTTCCAGGTTCTTTTCCTTCGCGCTGTGGGTGATGACGACGAGGCGCGCACCGTCGTTCAGCCCTTCTTGACGCACGGTCTTCAGCGACACACCCTGCTCAGAGAACACGGAGGCCACCTCAGCCAGCACGCCCAGGCGATCATCCACCTGCATGTCCACGTGGTAGCGGGTACGCACGTCACCAAAGTTGGCGATGGGCAGGGAGGCGTAGGTGGACTCCCCTGGTCCGCGGCCACCGAGCACAATGTTGCGCGCCACGGCCACGACGTCACCCAGCACGGCGGAGGCGGTCGGGCCGCCACCGGCGCCGTTGCCGTAGAACATCAGGCGACCGGCGGACTCCGCCTCGACGAAGACTGCGTTGTAGGACTCAGAGACGCTGGAAAGTGGGTGGCTGCTGGGGATCAGCGCCGGGTACACGCTTGCAGACACAGATTCCTTACCTTCCTCATCCACCAGACGCTCACAGATAGCCAGCAACTTGATGGTGGAGTTTGCGGCCTTGGCCGCTTCGATGTCGGCGACGGTGATGTCGCGGATGCCTTCGGTATGCACGTCCTCGCCGGACACGCGGGTGTGGAATGCCAGGGAGGCCAGGATGGCGGCCTTGCTGGCGGCGTCAAAGCCGTCAACGTCGGCGGACGGGTCGGCCTCCGCGTAACCCAACTCGGTGGCCTCTGCCAGCATCTCGTCGTAGCTGGCACCCCGGGTGTACATTGCGTCGAGAATGAAGTTAGTGGTGCCGTTGACAATGCCCATCACCTGGTTGACCTTGTCGCCGGCAAGGGAGCGGCGCAGCGGTCCAACAACCGGGATGGCGGCGGCAACGGCCGCCTCGAAGAACAAATCCACGCCGGACTCGTCGGCAGCGGCAGCCAGCTCGTCAGCGTGAGCGGCGATGAGAGCCTTGTTGGCGGTGACGACGGACTTGCCGGCGCGCAGCGCCGCCAGCACGACCTCGCGCGGGTACTCGATGCCGCCGATGACCTCGATGACCAGGTCAATGTCGTCGCGGGCCACCAGAGACAGCGCGTCGTCGGTCAGCTTCTCCGGATCCACACCCGGGCGGGGCTTGGACAAATTGCTGACGGCAATACCCCGGACCTCCAGCGGGCCACCGATGCGGGCTGCGAATTCATCACTGCGCTCCTCCAGCAGCCGCAGCACTTCTGCACCAACGGTACCCATGCCCAGCAGAGCCACACCTACGGTCTGGCCGATTCCCTTGCCTGGCTTAAACTTCTGCTCGGTCATGTCGCTCCTTTGTCGCTCCTTTGTAAGGTCTCAATGAGAGGAAAGTTGGTAATTTTTTCTTAGGTTATCGCACCAATCTACCGTGCGACTAGACAAAGCTGTCCATTACCCCTATTTTGCCCTGTATCCAGGAGGTTACTCCTCCAAAGCCAGCACGTCGTCGATGGTTTCGCGGCGAATCATCAACCGCGCCTCGCCGTCGGCCACTCGCACCACCGGGGGTCGGGTCATCATGTTGTACCGAGAGGCCATCGCGTAGCAGTACGCACCCGTAGCGCCGATCATCAATAGGTCTCCGGGGCGAACGTCCTCCGGCACCAGCGCGTCATTGACCAGCACGTCGCCCGACTCGCAGTGGGAGCCCACGATGCGGGTCGGCAGCAATTCTCCGTCGACCTCGCGGTTGGCCACGCGGCAATCGTATTCCGCCTGGTATAGGGCGGGGCGGATGTTGTCGCTCATGCCGCCGTCGACGGAGATGTAGCGGCGGGTCATGCCTTCGGCCACCTCGACGTCCTTCACCGTGCCCACCCGGTAGAGCGTGATCATCGACGGTCCGGCAATCGCTCGGCCCGGCTCGACGTTGAGCTTCGGCTCGGGCACGCCGGCCGCCTCTGCTGCCTTGCGCACCTTGCTCTTGAGTTCGGACGCCACCTCTTCCACGTCCAGAGCCTCCTGATCCGGCATGTAGGCGATACCGTAGCCACCACCGAGATCGAGGGTATCCAGCGACGTAGGGGCGTCCGAAAGCGTCGCTGTGGAATCCAACAGCTGCTTCCACAGACCCAGCAGGCGCTCGGCGGCCAGGGCGAAGCCGGAGGCCTCGAACACCTGGGAGCCGACGTGACAGTGCAAGCCGCGCAGGCGCACGCCATCAGCAGCGTGGCACGCCATGGCCGCATGATGGGCCGCCCCGGAGGCCAGGGAGAATCCGAACTTCTGATCCTCGTGGCTAGTGGCGATGAACTCGTGGGTATCGACGTGCACGCCAGGGGTCACACGCACCAGCACATCCTGGGACCTCCCCAGCTCGCCGGCGACCGTGGACAGCGCCTCGATCTCCTGCAGCGAGTCCACGACGATCAACTCCGCACCCTCGGAGACTGCCAGGCGCAAAAACTCCGGGGACTTGTTGTTGCCGTGCACGGTTATGCGCTCGGCGGGGAAGCCCGCCGCCAGGGCGACCTGCAGCTCGCCGAGGGAGGCAACGTCCAGGGATAGCCCCTCTTCCATCACCCAGCGGGCGACCGTCTTCGACAGGAACGCCTTGGAAGCGTAGTGCACGAAGTGCCCGCCACCGAAAGCCTTCGCCAGGCGGCGGCAGCGGGTGCGGAAGTCTTCCTCGTCCATCACGAACGCCGGCGTGCCAAACGTCTCGGCGATCTCGGTGATCGGCACGCCACCGATGGTGACCTCACCCCGGTGCTCCCCTGCCGTTTCGCGACGAAGGGTCAGCGGGTAGACGTGCGCGGGAATCGCGTTGAACTCCGCGGTGCTGGCCGTGCGACGGCGCAACGGCGTGGAGTTCAGGTGAGTCTCCGGATCCAAGGGAATCTCCTAGGTGAGTGAATTATCGGCAGGGGGCGGGAGGTGGTGGCGTCACAAAGAAAAACAACAACTACATGCGCTCCGGGGCGGACACACCCAACAGCTCGAGCGCATTGGCCAGGGTCTGACGGGAAGCCGCGGCCAGGGACAGACGGGCGGCGAACAGGGCCTGGTTCTCGGCCACAGTCTGCTCGTCGTCGCTCGGCTTAGGCAGGATCTGGCAGGCATCGTAGAAACGGTGGAAAGTGCCGGCCAGGGACTCGGCGTAGCGAGCCACACGGTGCGGTTCGCGCAGCTCGGCGGCGGTCTTCACCACGGCTGGGAACTCGCCGAGGGTGCGGATCAGGTCGCCTTCGCGGTCGTGGGTCAGCAGGGAAAGGTCGGCGCCCTCGCGAGTAACGCCCAGGTCCGCGGCCTTGCGCGCCAGAGAGCACAGGCGGGCGTGCGCGTACTGGACGTAGAACACCGGGTTGTCGTTGGACTTCGAAGCCCACAGGTCCATGTCGATATCCAGGGAGGAGTCCACAGAGCTGCGGATCATCGCGTAACGGGCAGCGTCCACGCCGATGGCCTCCACCAGGTCATCCAGGGTGATGACGGTGCCGGCGCGCTTCGACATGCGCACGGCCTTGCCGTCCTTGACCAGGTTCACCAGCTGACCGATGAGCACCTCCACCTGCTGCGGGTCGTAACCCATGGCGGCAGCCGCCGCACGTAGGCGAGCGATGTAACCGTGGTGATCGGCACCCAGCATGTAAATGCACAGGTTGTGGCCACGATCGAACTTGTCGGCCACATAGGCAATATCACCAGCGATGTATGCCGCGTTGCCGTCAGACTTGATGACCACACGGTCCTTATCGTCGCCGAAGTTGGTGGAGCGCAGCCACCATGCACCGTCGGCTTCATAGAGGTTGCCGTTGTCCTTGATCTTCTGGATCGCAGCCTCCACCGCACCGGACTCGAACAGGGAGTTCTCGTGGAAGTACACGTCGAACTCCGTGCCGAACTCCGCGAGGGTGCGCTTGATGTGAGCGAACATCAGCTCCACGCCCTGGGATCGGAACAGTTCCTGTGCCTCGTCCGCGCCGAGCTGCTGCCAATCCGGGTTGGCCTCCACGATCTGGGAGGCGATGTCCTGGATGTAATCGCCGCCGTAGCCGTCGTCCGGAGTGGGATCGCCCTTCGCGGCGGCCACCAGGGAGCGGGCAAAGCGGTCGATCTGCGCGCCGTGGTCGTTGAAGTAGTACTCGCGGGTGACCTTCGCGCCGCGGGCGGTAAGCACGCACCCCAGGGAGTCGCCCACGGCCGCCCAGCGGGTACCGCCCAAGTGGATCGGGCCAGTCGGGTTGGCGGAGACGAACTCCAAGTTGATGGCCGAGCCAGCGAGCTCGTCGCCGCGGCCGAAGTCTGCGCCGGCGGCAAGGATGTCCTCGACGATCTTGCCCTGCGCAGCGGCGGCCAGGCGGATGTTGATGAAGCCCGGCCCTGCGACAGTGGCTTCGTCGATGCCCTCGTGCGCACCGAGGGATTCCGCCAGCCAGGTGCCGAACTCGCGCGGGTTCGTGCCGGCCTTCTTGGCCACCTGCATGGCGATGTTCGTTGCGTAGTCGCCGTGCTCCGGGTTGCGCGGGCGCTCCACGGTGGCGCTCTCCGGCACCACGGAGGAATCCAGACCGTGGGCATCCAGGGTCGTGCGGGCAGTTTCAGTAATCAGTTCAGACAATTCAGCAGGAGTCACAGCATTAAACACTAGCAGTGAGGTCGGACACCTCACGCAGTGGCGGAGGTGATTGAACTACTGCCCCGGTGCAGTGCTAGACTTTCAACCCGTATTGACGTGAACACAAAGTGAACCGCCGATACGCGCCTTCGTAGCTCAGGGGATAGAGCACTGGTTTCCGGTACCAGGGGTCGTGAGTTCGAATCTCGCCGAGGGCACTCTTTTCAAGCCAGGGGCACTCGGGGTGTTCTTATTCCTCCGATTTCCTCGGATCGAACTCTACCGAGTCGATGATCGCCTCGATCTCTTCCTCGGACAGGGTGAGCGCCAAGATCTCAACTCCAGCGGCTCCACCGCTTCCTGCGGAGACGAACACCCACGCGCCGTGCAGAGTCTTGCCGGACTTTTCGTTCGTCGTCCAAGTGGTCAGCTTGGCCTCGTCGGCGTTTTCGATATCCAGGTCGCGGGACTCGCCTAGTTCGAAGTCTCTTCCGTGGGTGGTTCGGAACTGGGCGTTCACTTCGAAGTACCCCATCGTGGCGGTTGCCGTAGGCCCTTGCCCCTGGTCAGAGCTCAGACGAATCACGTCCGTTGGCTCTTTATCGGCCTCTTTGTCCGCGTTAGACCAAGACGTGGTGAAACCATTCTCCGTTGGTTTGAAGTCCTCGGTCTCTTCCCAATCTGCTGGAACTTCGAGGGAGATTCGCCCTTCCTCAACCCGCTGCATTCCTTCGGTCACGGACTGTGCCGAGTTTTCGGCCTGATCCGAATCTTCGGAAGCAATGAGGCTGCACGACCCCAGTAGGGCGGCTGAGGTGATTACTGCAGCGATCTTTACTGCTAGCGAATGGGACTTTGAGCGAGGCTTTGAGTGGGACTTCATGGGAGCACTCCTAAGTGTTCTCTTCTGTGGCGATAATAACGTCGCTTTGGGGCACTCGCTGGGTATTCTTAAAGCAATTCTTATTGCCCTCAAAGGTCTCAAAGGACTCAGAGGCTAAGTCCCCGGCACCTACCCCGGGCGGTTCGCAGCAGCAGACGAACACCACCGGCGAGGTGGTCATTGGCCACACTGAGGCGCCGGGGCAGGCGAACCCATCCGTCATGAATAAGACGATCGCCTCTTGCGGGGATCCCTCGATGCACGAGACCGGCACAACTTTCTTTACCGACGGAACGTCGGGGTGGACGTCGACGTGTGCCAACAAGATGATGGCCGCCCGCCCGGCCGAGCCTGCACCCGCGCCGGATGATTCTTACTACGAGGGATACCTCGACGGTTATGACGACGCGCAGTATGACTACTACGACGAGTACAGCGACTACTAGGAACTAGCTCCGGCTTTCTTTAGGCTGTCGATACTCTGGAAATCCACGCCCGGGATCCGGGAGAACCTATCCTTGTCGCAGGTCAGGACGATTATCTGATTATCCCGCCCCAAGGCGCCAAGCACCTTGTTCATGCTCTTGGCCCGGTCGGTATCGCTGAATCCCAGCACGTCGTCCAGGAATATCGGCACCCCGCTGCCGTCGTGCCCCACCAGGCGGGCGATGGCAAGCAACTGCAGAATCTCCACCTGCTCCTGCGCACCGCCGGAGAGCTGCTCCTTGTCCAACCGCACGTTGCCGATAGCGCGGCTCGAAACCTGGAACTTCTCATCGACGTCCAGATCAACATCGCTGCCAAAGACAATCCCGGAGAGCTTGTTCAGGGCCTTGCGATACGGCTCGGAGTACTTTTCCTGCATCCGCTTCCGCGATTCCTGAACCACTTGATGCAGTAGCTCCGCGGCATCCGCCTGCCTGCGCAGCCTAGCCACCACGCCCTCCAAGCGTTTGACTTCCGCCTCCGCCTGCACCTTGGTTTCTGCGGAACCGCGAGCCTGCCCGAGCTTGGCGTTCAAGGCGGCAATGTCCACGCGGCATTCCTGTACCTGCTGGTTCAGCATGTTTACCCGGCTCCGAGCCCCCTCGAAGCTCGCCTGCACGTCCGCCACGTCGCCGAGCTCGCCTACTTCCTGCCTCTTGGAATCGAGCTTTTCGCGTGCCGCATCCACGGCCTGTGCTGCCTGGGTACGCTTCGCGTTCAGTTCTTCGTCGGAGTATCGCTCGCGGGCTGCTTCCAGATCCTTCGCTGCCGCATCCAGCTGCTGTTGCAGGTTTTCCACCTTCGCTTCGTACTGGATCTTCCGCTCGATCGCGTCGCTGTTCTGTAGGGAAAGCAACCGTCCGTTGGCTTCGTCACGGGCTCGGGTGGCTGCCTCCAGCGCGGCACCTTCTTCTGCTTCGTCGATGTTTTCGCCGGCTTCCACGTTGGCGTCACTACGCAGGGAGCTACTGGTTTCCAGTAGCTTCTCGACCTCGGCGGTGAGGTTTTCCACCTGACCGTTCAGGTCGGAAAGCGTTCGCTTGCCGAGGATGGCCTTGAGGCTCGCACGCTGGTCACGCAGGGTTTCCTCGTCCTCGTTCCGTGCCCGAACGGCACGCCCAAACTCTTCAAGGACTTCCGCGCGCGGATCCTCGAGCGCAATATGCTCGCGCCCGACCGCCGATAGTTCCGCATTGACTTTCTGCAGCGCCTCGTCGACGTTCAGGTCGAGGTTGCTGGAATCCTGCGCCGGGGTGACGCGCACCTCGTATTCACCCAGGCCAACGGTCCATTCGGTGGTGACCTTCTTTTCCAGGCCGCTCTCCCCCAGGGTGGCCTCCACTCCGTTGTCCACGATGGTGCTGTCGGCCGGCCCTGCGATATGCACGGAAGTCGCGCCCGCATCGCGGATCTTTATCTGCGCGTCCAGGTCCGTCATCGCCTCACGGATCCTCTGTTCCGCCTGCGGCGTGGCCGGGTTGCGATCCACCTTTTGAGCCAGCTCCGCTACCTTCGCGTCCAGCTTCACCGCGCTATCCCGCTCCTCCGTCGCGGACTCCAGCCGCCCCTGGATGTCCGCCGCGTTCTTTAGCGCGGTGGCCAGCTTGGCACGCTTATCCGCACGCACGTACGCGGCGTGGGCACTATCGAAGGCTCTCTTCGCCTCGTCGCGCTCGGCCTGTTGTTCCTCTGCCCTTTTCTGGACGCCACGTAGCTCCTCCGTCGCTGTTTTGAGCGACTGTTCTAGCTCCCCCTGCGCTAGCTTCTGCTTCTCCCGCGCCTCGGATGCCTCTTGCCATCGCCCGACCTGGTCCTGTTTCAGTTCCAGCTCGTTTTCCAGGGCGCTTAAGGCCTCCGCGATCTTCTTCGCAGCCTCTAACCGCTCGGCGCATTCGTCGAACTCTTTCTGCGCATCCGGTAGATCGTCTTCGGCATCGGCGCGCTGAATCTGTTTGGATTCGATTTCGCGGATCGCTGCCTGCGCATTGTTGTACTCAAGCTTGGCGGTCGCTAGGGCTTCCTGCGCACTCGCCAAATCTGCCTCGGCGGCGGCCAGCTCTCCCTTGGAATTTCTGTTGGCTCGGCGGTCCCGCAGCTTCTTGTCCTCGTCGTCGATCAGGCGGACTAGCAGCTCCGCGGCGCCCTGGTCATTTTCGCTGATACCACTGGCGGCGCTCACTGTGGCGTCATCACCGGCGGTGCGCAGGGCCGAGGACAGGGAGGGGATGGCCGTGAAGTCGAGTGCGTCCAGGCGCTGTCCTTGGCTGACGAAGAGTGCCTCGCGCAGGGCGGAGTCGATGCTCTCGTTCAGCAGCTCGCTGAACTTCTCCATTGCCTGGTCGCCGGTGTAGTTGCGCACGGAGGGGCGCAGCACATCTAGGAGCACCTTCTTTTTCTCGAAGTCCTTGGTGTACTCCACCAGGTTCTCGCCCAACTGCATACGGGCGGTGATCTTTGGCTTGGTGCCGCTGCCCACGGGGAAAAAGCCACTGACTTTCTTGGAGGTCGTCGAGACTTTCCAATCCGAAAGCAGCAGGCCAAAGGCGTTCATCAGGCTGGATTTTCCGGCCTCGTTGCTGCCGTGAACGACGGTCACACCCGTGGCGCTTGGGGCAAAGTGCGCGGACTCAATGCCCGCGAAGTTGCGCACATCCAAGTTCTCCAGCACGAAGCTGGCTTTTGGCGATGCCTTGGTAGAAGATGTCATTTCCTTGCCGTCCCTCTCCCCTAGTTAGCCTTCTCCGCCTGGTGTGCCAAGCGCACGAGCAGTCGCAGCGCATCCTGCGCCTGCTGTGCCCGCTCTACCCGTTGCGGATCCTTGCTATCGGAATTCGCCAGCTGCTGCAGTTCTTCCACCGCCTCGCCGACAAAACCTTGACTGAGCAGCCCCTCGGAAAGCTCGTCCTCGTCGGGAATAACATGCAGCTTCATTAGCCGCTCGCGCGCGTATAAAGCAGCGAAGGTCGGCGCGATCTTCGTGATCCGCTCGTCCAGGTAAGCGGCATCGTGGACGGACAGCGTTCCCTCCAGCGCGTACTTCACCACGGTGGTGCGCTTTGCGTCGATTCCCTCTAGCCGCTCCAGGAACTCGTCGATATCCGCCGCCGAGTTCACCGTCGCGTTCAGCGCCTTGAATGCCCAGCGCCCGACCGGAACCTCCTCTACCTGAACGTCCGCCTGTTGTGCTGGTCGCGCCGGATCCACCGCGATGTCCACCATCAGCACGTTTCCGGAGTTCGCTTCGCCACCCCCGTCTGGTTCAACGAAGGCCGTGACCTCCTGTGCGCCTGAGTACCACACCCGCGCCCGTGATGCGTCCGCGTCCAGCGGCATTGTCGAGTGCGTGTCACCCAGCGCCACGTAGTCCACCTTCCGCTCGCGGCACGCCCGGGCTGCGTTGTCTACGTCGATGCGGTCTAGATCATCCTTGTCGCCGAAGGAGCCTACTGCCCCGTGCCCCACCAGCACGCGCACACCCGCTCCCTGCACCGGCTCCAAATCTCTCAGCGCGGCCGCCACCAGGTCCTCGTCCGCGTTCTTCCCCCGCAGCGGGGCACCCACAATCTCGAGAGGAACACCAGCCGCGCCCGCGCCACCGGAGTTCGGCACCGCCACTGGAGCCGAATCCCTAAGCACATAAACATTCGCCAGTTCGGTGAACTCCTCCCGGTGGTACACGCTGGCCGCGTCCAGCGGATCATGGTTTCCAGGCAGAAGGAACACCGGCACTTTTGTGCGCTTTAGCACGTCCATCGCACGCCCGTAAATCTCTGGTTTCAGCAGGTTATCGTCGAAGACATCGCCTGCCACCACGATGGCATCACACTGCCTTTCCTCCGCGAGGTCCAACAGCGCCTCGACCGCCGTCAACCGCGATTCATCAAAACGCGACTGCGCCTCGCTGCTCAAGAAGCGGCGCTTCATCCCCAATTGCCAATCCGACGTGTGCAAGATCCGCACCCGGTGCGCCGATGTTGTTGCCATAGGTTGTGCCATGCCTTACCCCTGCCCGTTGTTGTCAGTGTTGCCGTTATCGCTAGCGTTGCCGTCTACTTCGCCACTTGTCTCGTCTGTAGTTCTATCAGCCCCTCCAGACAAGCCAGCTTCATAATAGAACAAAGGTTCGACCGTCTCCAGGGTCTCATAGCAAACCTCCAGCTCATGCATGGCCTTCAGCTGATCCACCGCATGCCAGGTCACCGACCGCATGGCTTCTTTCAAAGCCTTTTGATCGCCCTGTTCCATGCCCGATTCCCACTGCAGAGGCTCCCATTTCACCGGCTCCGCCGCCGTCCCCCAGAACTCGGCCGAATCCACCTGCTCCGGTTGGTCGGTATGCTTCTCCGCGTTGTCTGGAGCTTGCTGTTGCCTAATTGGTGACGCCCCCACGCCCCCACCACCCCAGCCCTGAACTGGGCGCAGCAGCTCCT
>NZ_JFCH01000027.1:103766-255635 GCF_000738175.1 Corynebacterium jeikeium
CCCCAGCCCTGAACTGGGCGCAGCAGCTCCTGCGCGTTAAGCCCCCGCCATTTCAGCAGAATACTGGCGTCCCTATCCAGCTTCTCCGCCGCAGAATAGGCCAGTGCCACCACGTGCTTACAGACCGCGGACTTATCCGGGCAGCTGCAGTACACCCGGTTGACGTGCCCGGGGTGCATCAGCACCGAGGCGACGTCCATGCCCGGCGCGCCGCCACTTAAGAGGGAGCGGATGTGCGAGCTGTCGGAGAGCATCTCGTGGTACACGAAATCCCGCTGGCGGTCCGTGAGCCTCCGCAGGTGAATGGACGTTTCAAAAGGCTCCAGCTGCGAGCCGTGGATCAGCCCTGCAACCACATTCTCCGCGAACTCAACGCTCAGCACTTTGCCGCCGCGGAAGTATTCGCGGCCGCGCGCCAGCCTGCCGGAGTCTGTGGACCTGGAAATAGACTCCATCAGTTGCGAGCTGGCCCAGCTGTCCTCTCCACGGATGTGGGTGCCGTGCTGATCCCGCAGGCGGTCCATTTCTTGGCGTCGCTTGGCTCCAAAGTCAGCGAGCACCACGTTGTCGCCCCAGGTCGCATCCGTGCGCGTGCGCTTCTTCGGTTGCTTGCTAACCATCGTTTTCCTCCAGCTGAGTGGACTCGCGCAGCTGCAGCAGCTCGCTCAGCTCCTCATCGTCGAGGTTGGCGATCCACCCCTCGCCTGCGCCGACGATATCTCCTGCCAACTCCCGCTTGCTCATGATGATGTCGTGGATTCTCTCGTCGATGGTGCCCTGCACCACCAGCTTATAAACCTCCACGGACTTGTTTTGGCCGATCCGATAGGCCCGGTCCGTGGCCTGGTCCTCCACTGCCGGATTCCACCAGCGGTCGATGTGGATCACCACCGAGGCTTCCGTCAGGGTGATGCCGGTGCCGCCAGCCCGTACTGAGAGGATCATGATCGGCGGCCCATCGGCGCTCTGGAATTCGCGGACCATCTGCGTGCGCTTCGCACGCGACAGCCCGCCGTGTAGCACGGGAACCTCCACACCGAAAGTGCTCTGCAACTCCGGCGCCAGCATCTTGCCGAACGTCGGGAACTGCGTGAACATCAGCACCTTCTTGCCCTGCTCCAGCGCCTGGCCGGTGATCTCGAAGATGCGCTCAACCTTTGCCGAACGATGCTTGCCATCGGCCAGGATGCCGGAGCCGTCGCCCGCGAAGTGCGCCGGGTGGTTACAGATCTGCTTGATCTTCACCAGCGCCCCCAGGATGTTGGCCCTCCGCTTGCCACCGGGGAGCTGCAGGCGCATCTCCATGTCCTTAATAAAGGACTCGTACAGCGCCGCCTGCTCCCGGGACAATGGCACGCGCTCCACGATGTCCTGCTTCTCCGGCAAGTCCAGCCCAATCGCAGCGTCGTCCTTCAAGCGGCGCAGGATAAAGGGCTGCACCAGCCCGCGCAGGCGCCGTTTCGCCTCCTCGTCCCCATAGCGCTCAATGGGAATGGCCAGGCGGTTTTGGAAGGCTGCGGCGGAGCCGAAGATTCCGGGGTTAGCAAAGTCCATAATCGCGTACAGATCACTCAGCCGGTTTTCCACCGGAGTGCCCGTCAGTGCAATGTGGGTCTCTGCATTCAGCGAGCGCACCGCCCGGGACTGCTTCGTCGCCGGGTTCTTGATGGCCTGCGCCTCGTCGGCCACCACTCGGCCCCACTGAACCTGCTGGTAGCGCGCAGTATTCCTGGCCACGCGCCCGTAGGTTGTCACCACCAGATCCGGCTTCTTTTGCTTGCCCTCCAGCCCCTGGGACGTGGCGTCACCAAACTCCTTATCGGTGAGCAACCCCGAACCGTGATCAACCAAGACCTCCAGGCTCGGCACGTGCAGCGCGGCTTCGGCCCGCCAGGCTTCCACGACGGTGGTGGGAGCAACCACCAGTGTGGGGCCGGCGCAATCGTCGACCTCACGCTCCCAGGCCAACAGAGCGAGCACCTGCAGGGTCTTGCCCAGCCCCATATCGTCGGCCAGGATCGCGCCAATACGGTGACGGTGCATCCAGGCCAGCCAGCTTAAACCGCGGCGTTGGTGATCGCGCAGGGCGGTCTGCACCGCGGCGGGAGGCTCTACCGGCTCCGGCGGATCCACCTGCGCCCCGCCATCGAGCAATCGTTCCACCCAGCCGTCGGCCACCACGCGGAATTCGTGGTCTGTATCCACCGTTTCGCTGGCGCTCAACAGGTCGGCTTCCAGGATGTCGCGCACGCTCACGGTGGCTTCCCCCAGCGGCTTGTCCTGCTCCTTGGTCACTTCCGCGAACCACTTGCGGGCGGTCGAGAGGGCCTCCTGATCCAGGTAAACGTACTCGCCGTTGATGCGCACGATCGATTCGGCAGCGTTCAACAGCTCCTGGCGGGTGGCCTCGTCCAGTTCCTCACCGGTTCCGTCGGCACCATCGGCACCGTTAGCCCCTGCTGCGCCGCCGTCGCCCAGGCTGACTTCCCAGGAGAAGTTCATCAGCTGATCCATGCCAAGCTTGCCCGACCCCGGCCCCTGCCCCACCGGGGTGGCCTTAGCCTTTACCCGCGGGCGCACCTTGCCCCACCCACGCGGAATCATCACGCTAAATCCGGCTTCGCGCAGCGCCTCCGCCCCGTGGTCTAGGAAGCTCGCTAGTTCGGTGATGTCCAGGTTCGTTCCCAAGGTTGGCTGTGCGCTCGGCAGTTCTTCTGGACGCCACCATTCCCGCTCCAACCGATTCGAGCCGCTATTTACCCACGTCAGCAGGCTTCGTACGTGCGGATTGAACTCCTGCCACACGTCCTCCACCCTGTAGAGGCTGCGGATAACCTGCTCCCTCAGATCTTCGTTCATGGTGGCTGGGTTCAACGGCTCGAAGGGTCCACCGTTCTGGGAATAGGCAATCTGCAGCCACCAGGTTGGTTCGGAATCGACTTCTTCCACTTCGGAGGGCGTAGACAACAAGAACACCAGCTGCCCCGCCTGCGCTTCGGCCTCCCGCCGCCACTGGCCGAGGCTTACCACGGTGCTGGCTCCGCCCCGCCGGGTTGCCGTGCCCGTCGCCAGGGCCCGCACGAAGTCCGAGGTGAAGTCACTCAGCTCGCGGCGCAGGTGGGTCACGGCGATCCAGTGCGCAAACTCGTCGGCCATGCGATCCACTACGTCTGCGCCACCGTTGCGTGTCAGCACTCCCGGCACGCGCTCACGGAACTGCTGCAGCACGCGCATGTGGTCGCCTGCGGGCGCAAGCGTCCAGCGCGGGAACCACTGATCATCCACTCGCTCCATCCGCACCATCACGCGCCCGGCCCGCACAGCTTCCTCAACAAAAGCGCATAAATTCATAAGGAATTTAAGCTCCGGACCCAGCCCGTCAATCAGCCCACGCTTATCAGTAGCTCCAGTATCGATACTTTTATTCGCATACTCGCATAATTCCCTCATTAGCTCAACAGATTCTTCGGGTGTTAAAGCCACCGCCGGCACCGGTAATTCCTTAACCCTCCCCCGTGGAGTGGACAGCCAGATCCCACCCCTATTGCGCCATGGTCGCGACCCCAGCACATCCATACAAACCGCAGGTAGATCGTCAATTTCCAGCTCGTCGATATCGAGTACCACCCCGTGCCCCTCGACACGCTCTACCCACAACCACAGCCCGCCCGACGTGGGTGCAACAACGTGCATCTGATGCGTGAATCCCATGCTGGAAGTTCTACCACGTACCCCGGACACCCTTCGCAACGTAAACGTCTTCGCTAACGTGGATACCGAGTTGTGCGCGTCACACATACGCGCGCCTTCTGTACTTCGGAGCACAGAGAGCCCGAAAGCTGACGTATAGAACTTATACATTCAACTTGAGGAGATGATGTTTGTGACTGACCAAACATGGTTTGTCATAGCCATGGTGATCTATCTGATCATCATGCTGCTGATTGGACTTTATAGTTTCAACCAGACCGACGAGTATGAGGATTACATGCTCGGCGGACGTAACCTGCACCCCTTTGTCGCCGCATTGTCCGCCGGCGCATCAGACATGTCCGGCTGGCTCCTCATGGGTCTGCCTGGCACGCTCTACTTGCTCGGCTTCTCCGAGATGTGGATGGCCATCGGCCTGCTGATCGGCGCCGCAGTGAACTGGTACATCACTGCCCCGCGCCTGCGCGCCTACACCGAGGTGGCGAATAACTCCATCACGATCCCCTCCTTCCTGGAGAATCGCTTCAACGATCACACGCACTTCCTGCGCATCGCCGCCGGCATCATCATTCTGGTGTTCTTCACCTTCTACGTATCCTCCGGCATGGTTGCAGGTGGCGTTTACTTCGAGTCCACCTTCCAGGGCGACTACCTGACCGGCATGATCATCATCGCCGCCGTTACCGTGGGCTACACCTTCATCGGCGGCTTCCTGGCCGTCTCCTTCACCGACACCGTCCAGGGCTGCATCATGTTCGTCTCCCTGCTGCTGGTGCCGGTCATGGCGCTGCTGCACATGGATGATCCAGGCGCTATCTGGACCTACCAGCTAGAAAACGCATACGGTCTGGGCTCCATCGAGCCGAACCCGAACTGGTTCTCCCTGTTCACCGGCGTTTCCTTCATCACCATCATCTCCAACGCCGCGTGGGGTCTGGGCTACTTTGGTCAGCCGCACATCATCGTGCGCTTCATGGCACTGCGCAGCCCGTCCGATGCCCGCGCAGGTATGCGCTACGGCGTCGGCTGGATGTTCCTGTGCCTGGTCGGCTCTGTCATGGTCGCAGTCATCGGCCCGGCATTCTTCGGCATGGATCCGTCCATCGCCGTCGTTGACCAGGAGAACTTCGAGTCGATCTTCCTGGACATGGGCCGCATCCTGTTCCACCCCCTGATCGCTGGCCTGATCCTGACCGCTGTTCTGGCCGCGATCATGTCCACCATTTCCTCCCAGTTGCTGGTTGTTTCCTCCGCGCTGATTGAGGACATCTACAACGGCCTGATCAACAAGAACGCATCCGATCAGTCCCTCAAGAACCTCTCCCGCATCTCCGTGCTGATTGTCGCTATTTTCGCCGGCGTGATTGCTCTTAACCCGGAGTCCGGCATCCTTGGCCTGGTCGAGTTTGCCTGGGCGGGCTTCGGCGCCTCCTTCGGCCCGGTCATTCTGGCTTCGCTGTACTGGCGCCGCCTCAACGCTCCGGGTGCCGCCGCTGGTCTGGTCACCGGTGCTATCGTCGCCTTCATCTGGGGCGGCCTGCCGCAGTTCGGTGTTATGGACAAGCCGTTCGGCCTGTACGAGATGATCCCGGGCGTGGCTCTGAACGTCATCGTCATGGTCGCCGTTACCCTGATGACCAAGGCTCCGTCCAAGGAGATCACCGATACCTTCGACAAGGCAACCGAGCTTTCCAAGATCGCCATCAAGAAGGACATCGACTTCGAGGAAGCCGCAGAGGTAACCGCCAAGTAGCTCACCCGCTTTTCTTGAGCGAACCTTTCTAGCGCCGCTGCAGTCTAAGACTGCATGCGGCGCTTTTCCCTGTCTCACCCCTTCCGCCTCTATTGCCTGTTCCTGGTTGTTGTGGTCTGTGTCGTTTTTTGGGTGACGACGCCACATCGTCACCACCCGCAGGATCAAGCAACGGTTAGGGAGTACCTGCAACGCATTCACCAGATCCCCGCCCGTCCACGGGTACTGGGATACTCCCGCGCCCGATTCGGCGACGGGTGGGGAATGCAGGTTACAGAGTTCGGCGTCTGCGATACCCGGCACTTGCTGCTGGTGCAGACCTTCGGGGGTTCTGCCGGTGGATGTGCCAGCAACGACGGAGGCGGAACCCTGGGGAAACAAGGGGGCGTCGATCCCTATACGCATCACCCCATGGACCGCCACGGGGTGGACATAGACCACATCGTCCCGCTGGCGGCCGCGTGGGACTTAGGGGCTTATGCGTGGCCGGAAGAGCAGCGGCGGGCATTTGCAAACGACGTACAGCGAAATCTGCTGGTGACGGCATCCGAGGTGAACCGTGAGAAATCCGATTCCACCTTGAGCGAATGGCTGCCCCCGGTGGAACGCTGTGGCTACTGCGCGCGCTTCTTGCGGGTAGTCGGCGACTATGAATTGGCGCTTTCGGCAGCGGATGTGCAGGCGGCTCGGGAAGCCTGCGATCTATAGGGCGCGCGGCTTTTAAAGGTGACAAAGCCCCTGTTCATCTGTGAGGATAGAGGACATGTCTACTTTTATTGTTGCGCTTCACGTCCTGGCGGCGATCCTGCTGATCGGCCCCGTTGCTATCGCTTCTTCCATGTACGCTCCCCAGTTCCGCAAGGCACAGTCCGGTGACCCATCTGCTGTCGGTGCCCTGCGACTGGTGCACCGCATTACCCGCTCTTATGGCTTCATCTCCCTGCTGGTGCCGGTGCTGGGCCTCATCGCATTCTTCGTCGTAGACGGCGCAATGAAGAACACCGCGCTGCACTTCGCCCTGCTGCTGGCCATCGCTGCTTGGGGAGTGCTGATTGCCCTGGTTATCCCCCGTCAGCGCCAGGGTCTGGTTGCACTGAACGCTGTCGAGGCCGGTGACGCTCCGGCTTCCGAGGCAGAGGCTGCCAAGGCCGCAGACGCCGACGTTTCCAAGATTCCGGGCCAGGCGGCGATGTTCGCGGGCATCTTCAACCTGCTGTGGCTGGTCACGGCGATCCTGATGTTCGTCTAAGCCCCTTCAGCTTTTAAAGCTTTAATTAGAACCCGCGGATAAGATCGCGGGTACACGAAAAACGCACCCCACCCGGGGTGCGTTTTTATTTGATAGCCGCTGATATGGGTGCTTCAGCCTCAGCGGGCAAAGAGCCGATGTCGTTAGATCGAGAATACGTAAATGAACGACAGTCCCATTAACAAGAACGCGCAGTTCAGAGCGCTACAGAATTATTCTGTTCCTCGACCGAGCGTCCGTATTCTCGTTCTAACGACATTTGACCGCTTAGGGTCTAGCGGCGACCTCCACGGTGCCCGCGGTCAGACTTGAAACCGCGTCCGCCACGATCATCTCGGCGGTTGCGACCGCCACGGCCACCGTGACCGCCGCGTCCGCCACGATCATCGCGCTCGTCGAAACGGTTGCGTCCGCCGCGTCCGCCACGTCCACCACGATCCCCGCGCTCATTGCGGTGCTGGCGCTTGTGGCTGCCCGGACGACCAGCCGGAGCACCCGGATCCGGCTCAATGTTGATCAGCTGACCAGAAACGCGGGTCTGATCCAGCGCGTGGAAGACTTCCATCGGCAAATCCGCCGGCAGCTCCACCAGGGAATGCTCCGCGAAGATGCTGATGCGACCGAAGTCTCGGGAGTTCATACCACCCTCGTTGGCCAGGGCACCGACGATGGCACCCGGGCGCACGCGCTGGCGGTGGCCCACCGACAGGCGGTACACGGCCAGCTCCTTGCCGTTGCGATCCGTGATGCGCGGAGCTTCCTTATTGAAACGCTCGTCGAAGGGCTTGTACGCTCCGCCGCCGCTGCGGTTGTCGTCGCCATAGCGATCCCGGCGGCGCGGACGCTCCTCCTTCGGCTTCTCCTTCATCAGGAAGTCTTCGCCAGCTTGCAGCTGGGTAGCCAGGGCTGCCGCAATGTCCGACAGCTCGACCTCGTTGGACTCCGCGTACTCCTTCACCAGGTCGCGGAAGATACCGATCTGCGGGTCCGCCAGGGACTCCGTCAGGCTGTCGCGGAACTTCTCCTTGCGAGCCTCGTTCACTGCGTCCACCGTCGGCAGCTCAATCTCATTCAACCGAGACTTGGTTGCCCTTTCGATAGCCTTCAGCAGGCGGCGTTCACGGGGCGTCACAAACAAAATGGCGCGCCCCTTACGACCTGCACGGCCCGTGCGGCCAATGCGGTGCACATAGGACTCGGTATCGTGCGGAATGTCGTAGTTGAACACGTGGGTGATGCGGTCGACATCCAGGCCACGGGCAGCCACGTCGGTGGCCACAAGGATGTCCAGGCGGCCATCCTTCAGCTGATCCACGGTGCGCTCACGCAAGTTTTGCGGAATATCGCCGTTAATGGCGGCCGCATTGAAGCCGCGGGCGCGCAGTCGCTCCGCCAGCTCCTCGGTCTCGTTCTTCGTGCGCACGAACATGATCATGGCCTCGAACTCAGTGACCTCGAGGATGCGAGTCAGCGCGTCCAGCTTGTCGCGGTGGCTGACCAGCAGGTAATCCTGTTCGATGTTTTCACTGGTCCGCTGGGTGGCCTTAACCGTAATTTCCTGCGGATCGTTCAGGTACTGCTTCGACAGGCGACGAATACCGGAAGGCATCGTCGCAGAGAACAGGGCAACCTGCTTCTCGCTGGGGGTGTCTTCCAGGATGCGCTCGACATCCTCCTGGAAGCCCATGTTCAGCATCTCGTCGGCCTCGTCGAGCACCATGAAGCGCAGCTCGGAAATATCCAGGCTGCCCTTCTCTAGGTGATCGATCACACGGCCGGGCGTACCAACCACAATGTGGGCACCTCGGCGCAGGCCGGACAGCTGCACGCCGTAGGCCTGGCCGCCGTAGATCGGCAGCACGTGGATGCCGCCCAGGTGCTCGGAGAAAGATTGGAAGCTCTCGGCAACCTGCAGCGCAAGCTCGCGCGTCGGTGCCAATACGAGGGCTTGGGGGTGACGCTTCGACACGTCAATACGCGACAGAATCGGCAACGCAAATGCGGCCGTCTTACCGGTACCGGTCTGTGCGAGGCCGACCACGTCGTGGCCTTCCATGAGCACCGGAATGGTTTCTGCCTGGATCGGAGAAGGTACTTCGAAGCCGACCTTCTTGACTGCAGCTAGTACGTTTTCGGGCAATCCCAGCCCGTCGAAAGAGGGCTGCTGCTCTTCTTTACCCTGCTCTTCGCTTTGCTTATTGTCGTTTTCTGGAACTTTCGCTTCGGCGTTCTCAGACTCCACTGCCTCATTAGTCACATCTTGTGGCTCGTGCTTTTCCACGGCAGAATCCTGGGAAGAATTCTCCGTGAGGCCACCCTGCAGTTCATTCTGAGATACCGACTCGTCATTAACCGGCTGGTTCACGTCGCCGGTGACGTTTTCAGTATCACTCATCGTTGTCCAAGCCTACGCTGCCTTGACCGATAAAGCGATTCACGAAAATACCCCGGAAAATACCCCAGGGTTCAGCTGCCCGTAACGCAAGCTGCAGCTCAGGCTACAGCTCAGGCTAAAGCTCAAGCTGGGCGATCACGTGATTTGCCGCCCGCTGCCCGCTGCGGAGCACACCATCGATACTCGGCGTTGCGTGCTGGGCACCGGCCAAGGCGATGCGACCGCCTTGGAGTTCCCGCTCCCCCATTTCCTTGCCAATACGTTGCAGGCTTTGCGGGAGGATGAGCGGGATGGCGTCAATAAACTTCTGTTCCTTAACCAGCTCCCAACCGGAGGAATCTACGCCGAACAGCGACCCCAGACCGCGCTGCACCTCAGCCACCGACGGCCCGTCAGCTGGGTTAGAACCGCGCGGGTGCACGTGGTTAGCGGCCACCAGGTGCTTGCCAGGCGCATAGCTGGGGGCGGCGGCGGTAACCTCCGTGGCAGACGTAATGGGGGTTTTGCGGGTGCCATCCACGGTTAGCAGGCCTTCGTCCATCACCGGCTCGTCGGAGACAAACCACCAGGAAGAAACGCTGGTCGTGGGCACTTCCGGTGAGCCCAGCAGCTCGGATTCCCGCCGCGGATCGACGGCTACGATGACGTGTGAGAAATGTTCGGTTTCCGCCTCGTTGACCGTCACTCGTACCCCGTCGCCATCCTCCTCGATGGCGGTCACGAGCGAGTTCAGATGGAACTCGACCCCCGGTACGCGAGCGAGCGCCGCCGAGAGTTCGCCCATACCGTTTTCCAGCACAGCTAGGTTGCCGCGCAGCATCGTGGCGACCATCCACTTGGCGAAAATCGCGGAAGACTCGCTTTCAACGTCGAACAGGAATGCGCGCAACAACGGGTCGATCGCCACGGCGCGAGTGCGTCGGTGCACACCCCGCTGGTCCAGCGATTCGCAGGTCTTCACGTCCTCGTCGATGTGTTTCTGCTTGATGCTGCGCAGTTCCAGGCTAGAGCGGTGGGATAGCTCGGACTTTAGCCAGCGCCGTAGGGCTAGAAGGTCCCGGAAGGATAGAGCACTGCGCGCCTTTGACCGCATGAGGTTGGGAATCAGGTGTGGGGCACGGATCGGGTCGCAGATCAGCGCCAACCCGTCGTCTGTAAGCGTTTGGATCGCGGGCTGGAAGTAGCGGATCCCCAGCGCGGCGTACTCCCCTGGCTGCAGGATTTCTTTCACCGCCGGGTACCAGGAGTTGAAGGTCTGCAGTCCGTTGTCGATGGTCACACCGTCGATCTTTTCGCTGCGCACGCGCCCACCCAGGCTGTCGCTGGCTTCAAAAACGATGCAATTCACGTCACTTTTGTGCAGGGTTCGCGCCGCGGCGAGTCCGGCGAGCCCGCCTCCTACGAGGGCCACATTGGCTACGTTATCCGCCATGTCGCTGCTCCCTCACCTGTCTTTTCTCGCATGCTGTTTCTGCCTGCGCTCGCGCACCTGCTGCGCCCATGCTATCGCACTGATCAGTAGCTTCGGTTGCTCGCAACACCTTCCCTTATTCGATTGTGTGTTCTATTCTGTTTCTTAGTGACGCCACCTTGTCCACCCCATTGCCTACTCTGCATCCCTGAACGCAGACCACTGCTGGCAAGTCTCCACAGCGGATGGCCGGCACAGCTAATCAACACAAGTAAGGAAGTGAGCCACCATGAAGTCCCGCATCACCACTCGGCGAGCAACGGTTCCCCGCCCAATCGCTGGGCGTCCGGCACCCCGGCGCACGGACGCTACCCCGCCTTCTCTGCGGAGTTTCGCTTTGAGCGAGCCCCACCGTGCGGCGGCAGAGGCCCGCGCCATGTTGCGCCACCCGCGAAGCCTGATCCGCATTACCCCCGGTTGGCAAGCACCTCGCTTCGTTGTGGAGGCCGGCGACTCCACGGCAATGGTGCATGTCTCACGGCGGCGCATGACCCCACTGCTGTGGCGCCGACTCAGTGGGCAGCAGGCACCCGAGGAGCAGGACTTGTTCCTGGTCACGGTGTCGGTGGAGTGTCCACAGTGGATGCGCAACGAGTCCGCCCGCTTACTGGAGTTAATTCTCGGCCAGGCGTGGACTGTGCGGGAAGATCCGCAGGAATTCCGGGATCGCAATCATCAGGCTCAAGTCAGCCTGACGTGGCATGCACTCATGACGCAGGAGGATCTGCAAGTCGGCAAGGCGCCGGCTCCGCGTGCCGCGTGAGCTAGTCCTCGTCCTCTGCTGCGTCCCCGTCCTCGTCGTCAAACTCTTCGTCGTCAAATTCTCCGTCGTAGTAGTCGAACTCGTCCTCCAAGGGAACCAACAGCTCTTCCCACTCGGTGGCCTGCACCTGTGCAACCGCCAGGGCGTCAAAGAGCTGATCGAAGTCCGTGAAGGTGCCCAGTTCCAGAACCTCCTGGGTCATCTCGGCGGCATCTTCAAGGACATTCTGATACATCACTTCGCGTTCGAAGTCGCTTAGGCTCTCGTCGCTATCCAGCTCGGCCTCAGCCTGTGCCACCAGCTCGTCGTACTCCTCGCCGAAGGTTACAAAGGTCACGGTCGCTTCCGGCTCGTCAGTTCCGGAGCCCAGCATCACGGTGATCAGGGAGCCATTGCCCACCTCTGCGCGCACCAACATCGGCTCAATCAGATCCTGCTCAAACTCCAGGTCGGAGATCCTATCGTCAGTGCCTTCCAGCAGATCGTGCAACACGGTAATGCACTGGTCAGTCGCAATGTACTGCGCCACCACCGCAACGGCGGCCTCTACGGAGAACACCACGCCGACCAGGGTGTCCTCGAACTCCTCAATGCCTGCAACCTCGTCGAGCTCCCCCTTGGCCATGAACACATTCGCCGAGTTGATCCCTGCCGTGGTGCTCGTCTGCTCGATCTGCTGAAAATGAATCTCCAGCTCCGGCGCGATCGGTACAAACAACATGTCGTCGTTTACTCGCGACTCAATACCCTCAGCATCCAGCGCCTGAGCAATGTCCTCGTAGAAACCCACAGCCAACGTCTCCCTAGTATTTCCTAGTGTTTTATGAGGTGTTTCAGTCCGAAGCGAACGTGCATTCCGAGACTTGAGCACCATATTAACCCGATCCCGAACACCGCGTCTCCATGCAAAACCAATCGGGTGGCTAACCCCCTCATGAACTCACTTTGAACTCACCGTGAGCCCTCCGCGCCCCACCGTGAACCCACCGCACCCCTGCCGTGTCAGCCGCCCCCCCGTGCCCGCACTAGCGGCCGGGCCTGGGCATCGCCACGGAGCTCTCGTCACCTTCCCAACCGCCCATGTCGAACTTTTCCCACACTCGGCGAAACTCCGCGCGAGGGTCTTCTTCCAGCCTGAGCTCCCGCTCGAACACCTGCGTCGCCCGGTTTCCCAGCGTATACGGCTCCCAGCCCGGGTCTGCACCCCAGATAAACCTCTTCCAAGCCTGTTGCATGTGCTCGGAGACCGCGGCCATCTCCCCTCCCAGAACGAAGCTGGCTTTCGAGGACTTGGCGTCACCAAAAAGAGCCGACAGCTCCATCGAGTGCATCGCACCCACCCCGAGCCGCCGCAACATCGCGGGTGCATAGTCGAAGCGATACATCCATACGGGTGCCCCGGCCGCCTGGTGCAGCTCGGCGAGCCGGATGGACTGCGCCCAGAACACGGCGTCGGCAAGCATCTGGGCGAATACCCCGCGGCGCCCAATATCCCCATATGCGCTCTCGATCTGCTCAGCTAGCACCGGGTCGTGGGCGCGTAGCATCGTCCGAGCTGCCCTTATCCGCGCATTCTTAGAGAAGAAGAGCATCTGTGCAGCCGATAGCTCATCGTTGTTTGTCCCAATGAGTAACGGGATCCGCTGGTGTTCGGTGCGCTCGAAGACTCCCAAGGGGTGGTCGGCAACCAGTTCGCCGTCGATGGCGATGCCAAATGCCATATTCATCTCCCGCAGTCCGCCGCCCCGCCACAGCATCTGCTGCCCGGCGCGCACCACGTCGGCGAAAGGCAAGGCACGCAGCTCGGCGATGGACGTTGTGCGCGGAACCAGTCCGGAATACTGCGTGAGCTTGCGCGCCCAGAGGTTCGACTGCACGTTGGTGTGCACGCTCATCACGGGCGCCGACTGCAGAATCACCCGGTGAAACAAACCTCGCGCTGCGGGAATGGTCATCAGAGCGGCAGCGGAAGTCCCGCCTGCGGATTCGCCCATCAGCACCACATTGTCCGGGTCGCCTCCGAAGGCCGCGATGTTCTTCCGCACCCATTCCAGTGCCAAGAGCTGGTCGCGGGTCGCGGGATTGGGTTCACAGCTCGCTGCGTCGGGGACGTCCAGGGAGCTCAGGTCCACATATCCCAGCGCACCGAGCCGGAAGTTCAGAGCGACGTAAACTACGTCCAATTCTTTGGCGAAATTATGTCCGCGCAGCACTGCGGTGTGGGAAGCCCCGGCGAAGAACCCGCCGCCGTGTAGGAACACCACAACTGGCAACTTGCCGTCCGTGTCTGGCCGGACGATATCCAGGTTCAGGCAGTCCTCATCGCCGATGACTTCGTCTTTCCAGTTGTAGGACGTCTGAGGTGCGACGTTCCCGTACTCTTCCGCCGACCACTCCCCTTGCCAGCGCACCGGGCGTGGGGCTTTCCAGCGTTCCGCGGAGCCAAATGGAATGCCGCGCCATGTCCGCACGCCGTCCACCCGGATTCCGCGGACGACCCCACCCGTGGTCTCTACCCGCACGCCGTCCTGATTCATCATTTCACTATCCTAAGCACTAGCGCCTACCGACAGTCGGGCAAGCGCATCCCCTACCATCGGCGAACTTTTGGCCTACTGTTGGTGCCCATGGGAATTCTCAACTTCGGCAAGTCTGATCAACCGCGCGACGAGGCCACCGCTACCTCTGAGCTCATCCAGCAGGCGCGGCGTGCGCCCTATCCTTCCGGCCCGTTCGCTCGCCGCTTCTTCGAGGCAATCGATCGCACGGTCTCTGTCCAGGAGCCGCTGATCCGGTCCTATGTGACGAAGATCGAGAAGAAGCATGGTGACGCCACGCCCCAGCGCAAACAGGAAATTCTAGACACGCACTTTAAGAACCTGGCCACGGGCTCCGGCGCGGGTACCGGCGGCGTGGCCGCAGTCCCAGGCGTGGGTACGCTGCTCTCCTTGGCGGGTATCGCGGCGGAATCCGCGTTGCTCATTGAGGTTTGTGCGCTCTACGCCCTGGCCTCCGCCGAGTTGAATGGCATCGACATCTCCAAGGAGGAGACTCGCCGTGCGGTGGTGTACCTGGCGATCTCCGGGGCTACGGCCAAGGAGCTGGTGCAGGCACTGGCCGAAGACCGTACCTTTAGCTCGCTGCAGGCCGCCAACCGGCTGCGCGGTGCGCGCAAGCTGCGCAAAGCCGGCTCTGTCGAGCTAAAGCAGGCCAACAACGTCCTGGGGCGCTTCGCATTCCGCCAGGTGCGCAAGAGTTTCGGTGGGGCGATGTTTAAGAAGGTTCTGCCGTTCGGCGTCGGCGCTTATCTGGGGGCGAAGGCCAACCGGAAGATCGCAGAGCGCATGGTCGACAACGTGCACGTCTTCATCCGCGAGGCCGACGAGATCTTCTAGCTCGTCGGGGGTTGTCCGACCCCCGCGTTAGAATCATCGCCGTGTTCAGAGTCATCCGAGAATCCGCCCTGCGCCACCGGTGGCTATTCTCCGCCGTGGCGGTTTTCTCCGTGGTCTTGCCCACTATTGAGCTGCTGTTGCCGCTGCTCGCTGGTGCTTCCGTGGATGGCAGCACGCGCGCGATCGGGTTGCTGGTGGCGGTAGCCTGCGCGCGTTTCGTTACGCAGGCGTTGCGGCGTTTCCTGTCCGGCACGTTCAGCGTGCGCACTCAGCACAGTCTGCGCACTCGGATGTTTGCGGCGATCCAGGCGGTCGACGAGAACGCCGCACGGTCTTTCGGCACCGGCCAGGTGATCTCGCGCACCATTACGGATCTGACGAAGGTGCAGGGCATGGTCGCGATGCTCCCGCTGATGGCTTCCAGCATGCTCGAGCTGGTGCTGATCTTCGCCGTGGTGCTTTGGATTTCCCCACCCATCGCCGGGATTGTTGCGGTGCAGATCCCGTTGCTCTTCGCCGTGGCTTATGCCTCGCGTACGAAACTGTACGGCCCGTCCCTGGCTTCGCAGCGCCAGGCGGCGGTGGTTGCGGAGCAGGTTGAACGCACGGTTTCCGGTGTGCAGGTGATGAAGAGCTTCGCCCAGGAGCCACGCGAGATTGGCCGCTACCGGCGTGAATCGGCCCGGCAGTACGCCATTAACATGCGCGTGGGCAAGCTCAGCGCTATCTTCCAACCGGCCCTTTCCGCCCTGCCGAACGTGGCGCTAGTGGCGGCGATTGCACTCGGCGGCTGGCTGGCCATGCGCGGGGCGATCAGCGTTGGTGACTTCCTGGCGGTTTCCACGTTCATCACCATGCTCACCCGACTTACTCGCATGGCTGCGGGGACGCTCGTCAATGTGCACGTCACCCAACCGTGTGCGGATCGTATTTTCGAGATTATTGACGCCCCGCCGCGCCCCACCGGCACCACTCCTGTGCGCGACCCCATGGGGTTTGTCGGCAGCGTGCCAATCGCCCCGGGACAACCCCCGATTCGGCTGAGCATCGCCCCCTCGAG
Organism: Corynebacterium jeikeium; assembly: GCF_000738175.1. GTDB lineage: Bacteria > Actinomycetota > Actinomycetes > Mycobacteriales > Mycobacteriaceae > Corynebacterium > Corynebacterium jeikeium_C. The sequence continues at coordinate 119,564 of NZ_JFCH01000027.1, forward strand.
CACGACGATCGTGGAAGGCCCGGTAGCTTCGGGAAAGACCCGCCTAGCGCACGCCTTGGCCGGCTTGAACACCCAGGATGCGGCGGGCATCCAGGTGGTGAGTGCCGCCGACGGCACACCGATTCCGCTGCTGGAAGTTGAAGAATCCGACCGGCCAGCGCTGGTGATGGACGAGGCGTTCCTCTATTCCGGGACGATCCGGGAGAACATTCTGCTCGGCTACTCGGCCACGGAGGCAGAGGTCTGGGAAGCCGCTCGGCTGGCCTGCGCCGATCGCTTCATCCGTGAGGCGGGCGGGTTGGACACCGTCGTCGGCGAGCGCGGCATCACACTTTCCGGCGGGCAGCGCCAGCGGATCGCCATCGCGCGGGTGCTGCTTCGAGCCCCGCACACGATCATCTTCGACGACGCTACCTCGGCCATCGACCAGGCCACCGAGGCCCAGATTCTGGCTAACCTCCGCACCGCTTTGTCCCGCCCAACGGTGATTTACATCAGCCACCGCGCGGACGGCGGCTTCCGCGATCCGGATCAGACGATTTCCCTGCCTGCGGCGCGGCCGGGGGCTGCAACGGAAGAAATCTCAGCCACGGCCGAAACCTCCACTGCCTCCGACAGCGCTGCCGAACCCGCGAGTTACCCATCCGTAGAACCTAGAATCGCAGATCTTAACGACGGCGGAAGGTTCCGCCTGCGCACCCTGTTTGCCATGGTGCCCGGTCTCATCGCGGCGGTGGTCGTCACGCTATTCCTCTCCTCCGCCGCCGACATCGCCCTGCCCACCTTTATCCGCCACGCCATCGACGGCGGAGTGGCGAACAACGACATGGGGGCTCTGTGGATCACTTGTGGAGCCGCCCTACTCGTAGTGGCACTCTCCTGGGGCGCGCAGATCGCCAACACCGTACTCACCACGCTGACCGGCGAACGGCTGATTTTCACCCTGCGCAACCGGCTGTTCCGGCACATCACGGGGATGGATCTTCTGTGGTTCCACCACCAGTCGAGTGGCAGGATCATGACTCGCCTGACGACAGACATCGACTCTCTGTCCAGCTTCCTGCAGTCTGGACTTTCCCAAACAATCGTGTCCGCCACCCTGGCTTTAGGCATCCTCGGAATGCTTATCGGCACTGATCTCACGCTGGCCGGGATAGTCGCGCTATTCCTGCCAGTCATCGTGGTTGCCACGGTGGCGTTCCGCGTGATTTCCCGCCGCCTTTACACTCGAGCCAGAAGTCAGATCAGCCAGGTCAATGCCACCTTCCAGGAAGCTCTCATGGGACTCCCCACTGGCCAGGCCTTCGGCTATGGCGCTGCACTGCAGACCCGCCTGGACAACGAATCCCGCGAGTACCTCCGCCTGCGCACCCATTCGCAAACGGCGGTGAGCCTGTACTTCCCCGGTATTAACCTGCTCACCCAGCTCGCGCAGGCTGCGATACTCAGTGCAGGTGGGGCCCTCGTTGCCAATGGCCAGACCACGGAGGGCGCGCTGGTGGCATTCAGCCTCTACCTGACGATGATCTTCGGCCCGATCCAACAGCTTTCCCAGGTATTCGATCAGTTCCAGCAAGCTAGCGTCAGCGTCTCCCGGATCCGCGAACTGCTTAACGAACGTCCGGCCGTTACCGCGCCAGCTGACGCAGCGCTGCCCACCTTCATGAAAGGTCCGGCGATTCGGTGTGCGGGCGTCATATATAAATACAGAAACAATAAACACGCCGCGCCGACCCTAGACATCGACCACACTTTCCGCGGCACCACGGCGGTGGTCGGCGCAACGGGCGCGGGCAAGAGCACTTTACTGCGGCTGGTAAACCGGTTCATGGATCCCACGGAAGGGGTAGTACAAGCAAACGGAACGGACATCCGGAGTTTCGACGTGCGCGGATGGCGGCGCTGCATCGGCACCGTTCCGCAGGAGCCACATCTGTTTGCCGGAACCGTGGCCGAGAACATCGCTTACGGCGCGGACGACGCAAGCCACACGGGTCTGGCTAAGGTGCAGGCGGCAGTCGAGCGAATCGGCGGCGAGAGGATCCTGCAGACAATCCCCGGCGGGCTCAGCGCCCACATCTCACCCGGAACGAGCACACTCTCTGCCGGACAGAAGCACATGATCGCGCTGGCAAGGGCGGAATACATCCGACCAGCAATCATGTTGTTGGACGAGGCGACGGCCAACATCAGCGACGACGAAGAGGCGCAGATCGTCGAAGCGATCAACCGTGTAACTCGCAACCGCACCGCGCTCATCGTCGCGCACCGGCTACGCACCGCCGCCCGAGCCGACACAATCGTCGTGATGGATCACGGCCGTATCGTCGAAATAGGCGAACATAACAACCTACTACAAAACGACGGCCCATATGCCGAATTGTGGAATGCCGCACCAAGGCCCACAACGGGTTTGTAGTAGGGTGGAACGACGAGACTTAAAGTCATAAAGGAAAGAGGCGAGGACCTGCTGTGAGCAGCGCAAATTTCGGTCAAAACGAGTGGCTGGTCGATTTGATGTACCAGCAGTACAAGGAAGACCCAAGGTCTGTCGACGCTGAATGGCGCGATTACTTTGAGAAAAATTCCTCTCCCGTAAGTTCGTCGAGCAACACCCAGGCTGCGACGGACAACGGAGCACAAAAGACCACGGGCGGCCAAAGCTCCACCAAGAACACCGTCACCCCCACCCGGGATACGACGGCGGGTGGCAAGCAGCCTAAGGGCGCTGCATCCCAAAACCAGGACAGCAGCGTTAAGCCCACCCCGAAGCGCACCGCTCCGCCTGCTCCGAAGCAGCCGGTAGAGGCGCCGGAACCCGGCGAGTCCCCCATTAAGGGCGCCGCAAAGGCCGTAGTTAAGAACATGGACGCTTCCCTGGAGATCCCGACGGCTACGTCCGTGCGCGATATGCCGGCGAAGCTGATGTTCGAAAACCGCGCGATGGTCAACGAGACCCTGCGTGCACGCGGCGGCGGCAAGATTAGCTTTACTCACATCATCGGCTACGCCCTGGTGCAGGCAGTCAAGGCCCACCCGGATATGAACAACTCCTACGAGGTTGTCGACGGTAAGCCGACCCTCGTTACCCCGGAGCACATCAACCTGGGCCTGGCTATTGACATGGTGGGCAAGAACGGTCAGCGTTCCCTGGTGGTTGCAGCCATCAAGGAAGCCGAGAACATGTCCTTCGGCGAGTTCGTGGAAAAGTACGAGGACGTTGTTCACCGCGGCCGCGAAGGCAAGCTGACGATGGACGACTTCACCGGCGTGACCATCTCCCTGACCAACCCGGGCGGCATCGGCACCCGCCACTCCGTGCCGCGCCTGACAAAGGGCCAGGGCGCCATCATCGGCGTGGGCTCCATGGACTACCCCGCCGAGTTCGCGGGCGCATCCGAGGATCGCCTGGGCGAGATGGGCATCGGCAAGCTGGTGACCATCACCTCCACTTATGACCACCGCATCATCCAGGGTGCGGAGTCCGGTGAGTTCCTGCGCACCATGAGCCGCCTGCTGATCAACGACGAGTTCTGGGACGAGATCTTCCACGCCATGCGCGTGCCCTACGCTCCGACCCGTTGGAGCCAGGACCTGCCGAACATCGGCGTAGACAAGTCCACCCGTGTGATGCAGCTGATCGAGGCCTACCGCTCCCGCGGCCACCTGATCGCCAACGTCAACCCGCTGCAGTGGACCCAGCCGGGTCTACCTATCCCGGACCACTCCGACCTGGACATCGAGTCCCACGGCCTGACCCTCTGGGACTTCGACCGCACCTTCCACGTCGGTGGTTTCGCTGGCCGCGAGACCATGACGCTGCGTGAGGTTCTTTCCCACCTGCGCAAGGCCTACACCCTCAAGGTTGGCTCGGAGTACACCCACATTCTGGACGCCGAAGAGCGCACCTGGCTGCAGGAGCGCATCGAGGCTGGCCAGGAGGGATTCAGCCCGGCACAGCAGAAGTACATCCTGCAGAAGTTGAACTCCGCCGAGGCTTTCGAGAACTTCCTGCAGACCAAGTACGTCGGCCAGAAGCGCTTCTCTCTGGAGGGCGCTGAGACCCTGATCCCGATGATGGATGCCGCCATCGACCGCGCTGCCGACGCAGCCCTGGACGAGGTCATTATCGGCATGCCGCACCGTGGCCGCCTGAACGTACTGGCCAACATCGTGGGCAAGCCTTACGCACAGATCTTCACCGAGTTCGAGGGCAACATCGATCCGGGCGCCGCTGGCGGTTCCGGCGACGTGAAGTACCACCTGGGCCAAGAGGGCCACTACCACCAGATGTTCGGCGACAACGAGATCGACATCTACCTGGCCGCCAACCCCTCCCACCTGGAGGCCGTGAACCCGGTCATGGAGGGCATCGCCCGCGCCAAGCAGGATCAGCTGCACGAGAAGCACACCGTTATGCCGCTGCTGCTGCACGGCGACGCTGCCTTCACCGGCCTGGGTATCGTGCAGGAGACCATCAACCTGGCTCGCCTGGAGGCCTACGAGGTCGGCGGTACCATCCACATCATCGTGAACAACCAGATCGGCTTCACCACCACCCCAGATGCCGGCCGTTCCACCCACTACGCCACCGACCTGGCGAAGGGCTTCGACAGCCCGGTGTTCCACGTCAACGGCGACGACCCAGAGGCAGTCGTGTGGGTCGCACACCTGGCTGTGGATTACCGCAACCGCTTCGGCAAGGACGTATTCATCGACCTGGTTACCTACCGCCGTCGCGGCCACAACGAGGCCGACGATCCGTCGATGACCCAGCCGCTGATGTACAAGCTGATTGGGGAGACGAAGAGCTCTCGCGATCAGTACACCGAGACCCTGCTGGGCCGCGGCGACCTGACCGAGGAAGACATCGAGCGCGTGCAGCGCGACTTCCACGAGCAGCTGGAGACCGTGTTCACCCAGGTGCGCGAAGCCGAGAAGGGCTCGAAACCAAAGGAGCAGAGCGGCATTACCGGTTCCCAGGATCTGCCGCACGGTCTGGATACCTCTGTGGGTCGAGAGCTCATCGAGCACATCGGCGACCTGTTTGCCGATGTTCCTGATCACATCACCCCGCACCCGCGCGTAAAGCCGGTGATCAAGCGCCGCAAGGAAATGTCCCGCAACGGCAAGATCGACTGGGGCTTCGCCGAGCTGCTGGCCTTCGGCTCCCTGGTTGACGGTGGCAAACTGGTGCGCCTGGTTGGTGAGGATTCCCTGCGCGGTACCTTCACCCAGCGCCACGCTATCCTCTTCGATCACACCGACCACGATCGCTACAGCCCGCTGGAAGAGCTGGCACGCGAGTCTGGCAAGGGCGGCGGCTTCGAGGCCTACAACTCCGCTCTGACTGAGTACGCGGGCATGGGCTTCGAGTACGGCTACTCCGTGGGTAACCCGGATGCCCTGGTGGCTTGGGAGGCTCAGTTCGGCGACTTCGCCAACGGCGCCCAGACCATCCTCGACGAATACGTCTCCTCCGGCGAGGCCAAGTGGGGTCAGGTTTCCTCCCTGGTTCTGCTACTGCCGCACGGCTACGAGGGTCAGGGTCCGGACCACTCCTCCGCCCGCATCGAGCGTTTCCTGCAGATGTCCGCTGAGGGCTCCTGGACCATCGCCCAACCGTCCACCCCGGCGAACTACTTCCACTTGCTGCGTCGCCACGCTCTGGGCTCTTTGAAGCGCCCGCTGGTCGTCTTTACCCCGAAGTCGATGCTGCGCAACAAGATGGCTGTTTCCTCTGTGGAGGACTTCACCGAGGTGAAGAAGTTCCAGTCCGTGATCGACGATCCGAACCAGAACGGCAAGAACGAAAACGTCAAGACCGTCCTGATGTGCTCGGGCAAGATCTACTGGGACCTGGAGAAGAAGCGTCAGGCAGACGGTCGCGACGATGTGGCAATCGTCCGTGTGGAGATGCTGCACCCGATTCCGTTCAACCGCATCAAGGATGCGCTGGATAACTACCCGAACGCAGAGGTGCGCTGGGTTCAGGACGAGCCGGCCAACCAGGGCCCGTGGCCGTTCCTGGCTCTGCAGCTACCGGAGCACATCCCGGATATCCAGCTGAAGCGCGTGTCCCGCCGTGCACAGTCCTCCACCGCAACCGGTGTTGCGAAGGTGCACCAGCTGGAGCAGAAGCAGCTGCTGGAGGAAGCTTTCGAGTAAAGCGCTCCCCCGCCAGGCGTTAGCCCCGCGCTAGCGCCCAAGCAAGGCAAGAGCCCGCCACGAACCTCCAAGGTTTAAGTGGCGGGCTCTTTCGCGCTGCGCGCCTCATACAGCCGCAGGAAGCGGCTGCTCCTAGGCCCCGAGCATCTCCATCGACGTCCCCTGCGTAACGGAGTTCAACTGTCGGATTTCATCGCGCCCGACCACCCGCTTCGCGTACAGCACCACTGCGTTTTGCGGTAGCGAACTATCCGAGCAGGGGGTGGCTACCCCGGGCAAAGTCGCTCCAACCTCCTGCGGAAGGGAGCTCAGCAGCTCGTCGTAGACGAGGTACTTCTCATCCACCTCTTCCCCACTGCCATCTTCCCCGCTGTGGGCCTTCTTCAGTTCCTGCCGCAGTTCCATTGCCCGGTTGCGGTCCAGCAGTTCCAGCAGTTCGCCCGTACAGCCGAAGGTAACGTTAATTTCCCCGGTGCGTAGCTGCCGTACTCGCAGGTCCGCCGGTACAGGCTGGCGCTCTCCCTTACGATCCTCACCGTTGAGCTCCCGCACCAGGTAGCGCGCGAAAGCATCGGCGTAGCGCTCGGGCATCGGTGCATCGCCCACTGGCTTCTCCGGCACCCCAATCAGGAAGGGCTCGGGCTGTTCTTCAGCACAGGCCGTCAGGCCGCCGATGGCTGCCAGGCAGGTTGCTGTCGCGATTATTGACGCCACGTTTCGCCCGCCCAGCATTCGCATCTCTATCTTGCCCCTTTGTTCGCCGTACGCTATCCACGCGCCTACTAACTCGCCACATTCTACCCCGTGGTGGCTATGAAGTAACCTAAGTACCCATGAGTACTAGTCGTGTTTATGCAGGACGTTTGGCCGGCCTTGTTGTGCTGGGGCCGGATGGCGAGTCCGTCGGCCGTGTCCGCGATGTCGTCATCACCATCCACGGCGACAATGCGACTGCCCTGGGCTTAGTGGTGGAGATTGCGAATAAGCGCAAGATTTTCCTCCCGATGCTCCGCATCGCAACAATCACCGGCACGGACATCACCACCACGTCCAGTTCGGTGAACCTGCGCCCCTTTAAGTCTCGCTCTGCAGAGCTGACGATCTTCGAGGACCTCATCGGTTCGAAGGTGCACACGGACGATCCAGGGCACGAGGAGCTGCATGGCAAGGTCGTGGAGATCACGGACGTGGAGCTCACTCGCAGCCGTCGCCGCGAGTGGAAGATCCGCAATCTGGCCGTGACTCAGCGAAGCCGTTTGGGCCGCAAGACGTCAATCGACGTCATCCCGATCGAGCACATCCAGGGTCTCCACGCCTCGGGCACGGGCGCGGTGAACCAGGATGCGGAGCTGATCGCCTCGTTCCAGCAGATGCGCAACGCCGACGTGGCGAACGCCCTGGTGGAGATGGACGATGCGCGACGCAACAAGATCGCTTCCGAGCTGGACGATGAGCGTCTGGCGGATGTGCTGGCCGAGATGCCGGACGACGATCAGGCGGAGATTCTTGAACATCTGAACATCGAACGCGCTGCGGACGTCCTGGAGGAGATGGATCCGGACGATGCCGCCGATATTCTGGCCGAGCTGCCGGAGGACACCTCGGACGTCCTGCTGGAGCTGATGGATCCCGAGGAGTCGGAGCCCGTCCGTCGTCTCATGGACTTCTCGCCCGAAACTGTGGGTGCGTTGATGACGCCCGAGCCGATCATTTTGACGCCCCAAGCCACCGTCGCCGAAGCTCTCGCCCACGCGCGCAATCCAGAGCTGCCGACTTCCCTGTCTTCCCTAATCTTTGTTGTACGGCCTCCCCAAGCCACCCCGACAGGCAAGTATCTGGGCTGTGTCCACCTACAGAAGTTGCTGCGCGAACCCCCGTCCTCCCTGATCGGCGGCATCCTGGATCTGGAGCTGCCGGCGTTGTTCGCCGAAGATAGTCAGGAGACCGCGGCGCGCTACTTTGCGACATACAACCTGGTGTGCGGCCCAGTGCTGGACCACGACCAGCACCTGCTGGGAGCCGTGAGCGTCGATGACCTGCTGGACCACATGCTGCCGGAGGACTGGCGTGAGGAAGACTGGCGTGTAGATTCTCCGGCAACGACTGCAGCGCCGAACACGCCAGCAACGCCAGATGTGAAGGAGGTATAGGCACACCATGGCTCGCAAGTTTTCCCGCGCGGATCTCGATACACCAACCGATGCCACGCGCCAGAAAAAGAAATTCAACCTGGATGGCGATGGTGTAGGCCGCGTTGCCGAGAACATCGCCCGCTTCCTGGGAACCGGCAAGTACCTCTTCTATCAGACCATCATCGTGGTCGCCTGGATCGCCCTGAACCTGGGCGGCATGTGGTGGAACTGGGATCCCTACCCGTTCATCCTGCTGAACCTCGCCTTCTCCACCCAGGCGGCTTACGCCGCGCCGCTGATTCTGTTGGCACAAAACCGCCAGGATGACCGCGACCGCGTCAGCTTGGATGAGGACCGTCGCCGCGCCGCGGAAACCAAGGCCGATACGGAGTTCCTGGCCCGCGAGGTCGCCAGCGTGCGCATTGCGGTGGGCGAAACCGTCACGCGCGATTACCTGCGCCGCGAGCTGGAGGAGCTCAACGACATTCTGCAACGCATCGACGACAAGATCGACGACTCCCGCCGTGATGAAGAAGCCCGCGGGGATGCGCGCGAGGACTAACCCGTGCGCCCGCAGGCGAGGCCAAATTAACGTCTCGCCAGTCGTTCGATAGACTGAAACCCATCATGTCCCAAGTCACTGAATCCGCTGTACGCAGCGCGCTATCCCGCGTAGAGGATCCTGAACTAAACCGCACGATCACGGATCTCGGAATGGTGAAGTCCATCGACATCAACGGTAGTGATGTCGCCGTGGAGATCTACCTGACGATCGCCGGCTGCCCGATGAAAAACCACCTGACGGAAAAAACGCGCGAGGCCGCGGCTTCTGTCGAAGGCGTGGAAAACGTCACGGTCACCACCGACGTGATGAGCGACGAGCAGCGCCGCAATATCCGCCAGATGGTGCGGGGAGACTCGGCCGACCCGGTGATTCCCTTCGCCCAGGCCGATTCCACCACTCGAGTATTTGCAGTCGCCTCCGGTAAGGGCGGCGTGGGCAAGTCCAGCGTCACCGTGAACCTGGCTGTCGCGCTGCAGAAGCGCGGCCTTAAGGTCGGCGTAATCGACGCTGACATCTACGGCCACTCCGTCCCCGGCCTCATGGGCTCCACGGACAAGCCGCACCAGGTGGACGAGATGATCATGCCGCTGCAGGCGCACGGCGTGAAGCTGATCTCCATCGGCCACTTCATCGGCGATAACTCCCCCGTCGTGTGGCGTGGCCCGATGCTGCACCGTGCGATCCAGCAGTTCCTGGCAGATGTTTTCTGGGGCGACCTGGACATCCTGCTGCTGGACCTGCCGCCGGGCACCGGCGACGTGGCGATCTCGGTGGCACAGCTGGTGCCGAATGCCGAGCTGCTTATCGTCACCACTCCGCAGGCCGCCGCCGCAGAGGTTGCGGAGCGCGCCGGCTCGATCTCCCAGCAGACCCGCCAGCGCATCGGCGGCGTGATCGAGAACATGAGCTGGATGGACATGCCGGACGGCTCCCGCATGGAGGTCTTCGGCTCCGGTGGCGGTCAGTTCGTCGCCGACCGCCTGTCCCAGATCACTGGCGCTAAGGTGCCGCTGATGGGCCAGATCCCGCTGGATCCGAACCTGCGCGTCGGTGGCGACCTGGGCAACCCAATCGTGCTGTCCGAGCCGAACTCGCCGGCCACCATCGCCTTCGGTGGAATCGCCGATCAGCTAGCGGTGCGCCGTAGTTCACTGGCAGGTAAGTCGCTGAACCTCGGCGTCACAAAGAAATAGACGAATCAGGCACAGCGCCTAAGCAAAGGGCCTAGGTCACGTCCTCCCACCCGTAACCGGGTGCGGAGGGCTTTTCTTTAGCAGCATCCGCGTTCCCCGCGTCACCCGTCAACTGCTCGGCGGCATCGGCGACTGGGGAATCGAGGCCAGAGCGGGACTCGCCTGCGTTGGATTGCTGAGTCACGGCAATGCCGCCGTTGTCCGCGCTACCACTGGCCGGGGTGGGTTGGGACTGCGCAGAGGCCTTGTTCTTATCGGCTTTGAGGGATTCGCGCAGGTTCGGCTTGCGCACCGTATCGACGGTGTCCTTCACGTCCTGCTTCGTTTCGTTGAAGGAGGTCAGGAAGCTATCGTCGTCATCCAGAAGCGTCTTGGTGATGAAGCCCTTCGCGCCCATCTGGCGCACCGAGTTGAGCTCCTGCAGCGGCTTGGAAAACTCTCGGAAGTCCTCCCCCAGCTCTCCGTCGATCTGCTCCTTCGCCTGAGATACGGCCTTGCGCACCGCCAGCAACATCGCGCGGGCTTCCTTGATCAGCCCCGGCAAGCGCTCCGGGCCGATCAGGAACAGCCCAACGATCAAGAGTACGAGGACTTCGCCCCAACCTACATTGGAAAACACCTGTCTAACCTAACCTACTCCGCGGAGACTTTCACTTTACTTCCCACGGAAGGGGAGCTTTCGCAGCAATAGATCGACACGGTCGACGAGAGTTTCGGGGCGGCGGCAACCATCGACAGAGAAGCGGTGCGGGGTCTCGACTTCGTCGCACTCGTCCGGAATGCGCTGCAGCTTTTCCATTAGCCCGCCGGGGGTGTGCACCGCGGAGGCGTGCTCACGCAGACGGTGCGCTGCACTGCGTTGAGCGCGCACCTCCGCACGGCAGGTTTCGCAGTGCACCAGGTGGATCTTTGCGCGGTGTTCGGCACGGCGGGATAGCTCCCCATCAACCAGCGCGGCGATGGCTTCGGTGGACAGGTGGTCTACGGACAGCTCCCCCGGAAAATTCTCTACGAAAGATGTCACGTGCCGTCCTACCTGCCTTTCTGCATGTCCCAGTTGCGGTTACGCTCTATGTTTCTTAGCTACCAGTAGCAGCTAAGCCAGACCTGAACCGGCCTAGGCCTGGCCGGTGAAAACCAGTTCGCCTTGGTTACGCTCCAGGTTACCCCGAAGCTGCGCGCGGGCGCGGTGAATGCGGGAGCGCACGGTGCCCATCTTGATGCCAAGCGTCTGAGAAATCTCGTCGTAGCTCATGCCCAGCCCATCACACAGCACGACTGCCACGCGGTATTCCGGGGCCAGCTGATCCAGCGCCTGCTCCAGTGCCGGGTCGAGGTTGTTGAGCTCGAACGTGGCTGCGGGGTCGGCGATGCCGCCTTCGATGAGGTCGTAATCCTCCGGCAGCGCCTCCATGCGGATCTTCGCGCGGCGGCGAACCATGTCGAGGAACAGGTTGGTGGTGATGCGGTGCAGCCACCCTTCAAAGGTGCCCGGCTGGTAGCTCTTCAGGCTGCGGAAGACACGCATGAACGTATCCTGCGTGAGGTCTTCTGCGTCTTGCTGGTTACCCGCTAGCCGGTAGGCCAGGCGGTACACACTGTCGGCGTGCTCTTCGACCAGTTCCCCCCAGGTCGGAAGTTCACCTGTTCCTGCGTCGAATTCGGCGGTGGTTCGCGGAACGGGGTTCTGGTCTGCGTTCATGGCCGTAATTATGGCTAATCGTCCTCAAAAAGTTGTGCTGCTCACCTGGCAGTTTCCTGTGAGGATTTTACCCCTATCTGGGGAGCAAAGAAAGCTCGTCACTTCGGTCACTTGTGTTTACTCTCTTTTCTATTTTTGACGCCACCGTCTGACATGCCGAGGGCAAGCTCAACATCGGCGCATTCCTGCCCTATCGTGTGAAGGCGTGAATGCTGCATCATCTTCCCCCATTGAGGCCATCCGTGAGTACGTCCGGGCGACCACCGAGCCGGACGAGGTGACCACCGCCGCCGTAGAGGCAGCAGAAGAGTTTGGTCTGCTCACCCCCGATGCGATGACTGCCGAGTTCTTGGAGTTCATCGCCACCCGCGCTGGCGCGAACGCCGCTGCCCAGGGGCACACCCCCACCGGCATTATCGTTTCCCCCGCCAGCGGTGTGATTGGCCTGCACCTGTTTAAGGGACTGAACGCAGCACAGGTGGAAGGCCACCTAACGTGCATTGAGCCGGAGGTGCAGCACCAGCAGCTGGCCAAGCAGGCTTTCGCCAACGCAGGCCAGCGCCCGAATACCTTCCGCTTCCTCCCCAGCGCACCGCTGGACGTCATTCGCCGACTGGCAACCGATAGCTACGACATCGCGGTCGCAGAAGCAGCCACGGAAGAGTTCACGGCCATCGTGGAATCCACGCTCCCCGCTCTGCGCACAGGTGGCGTGCTGATCCTGCTGGACAGTCTGATGGACGGACTAGTCGGCGACGAAAGCCACACCGACCGCCAGACCGTGCGCGCCCGCGAAGCAGATCAGTTCTTCCGCGAGCTGGACAACGCCAAGGTCGCCCGCCTCCCCCTCGGCGCCGGTGCAACGCTGATCACCAAGACCAGCTAACAAGAAATCCCCGCGCCCAATCTGAAGGGTGCGGGGATTCTTCCCGGTACAGTTCTTCCAGGTGCGGTTCGCTTTTTACGACCGCGTTAGAAAACAGCGCTAGACGACCACGTTCTTGCCGATGCAGACCACGCCGCCCTTGGAAATGGTGAAGCGATCTTGATCCCGAGCGCGGTCCACGCCGATAATCTCGCCTGCGGAAACCTGAACGTTCTTGTCGATGATCGCGTGGCGCACGACTGCTCCACGGCCGATGCGTACGCCCGGCATGATCACGCAGCCTTCGACAGAGGCGCCCTCTTCCACAATCACGTTCTCGCTCAGAACGGAGTTACGCACTGTGCCGGCGGAAATAATGCAACCCGCCGAAACCATCGAGGACTGAGCAATGCCGCCCTTGACGAATTTCGCGGGCGGGAGGTTACCCGTCTCCGCGGTGTGGATCGGCCACTGCTGGTTGTACAGGTTAAACACCGGGTGCACGCTGATCAGGTCCATGTGAGCCTCGTAGAACGCATCAACGGTACCCACATCGCGCCAATAGCCCTTGTCGCGCTCAGTCTCACCCGGCACGTAGTTGTGGGAGAAGTCGTAGACGTATGCCTCCCCGCGGTCGACCAGGCGCGGGATGATGTCGCCGCCCATGTCGTGGTTGGAGTTCTCGTCCTCGGAGTCCTCCTTCAGCGTGTCGATCAGCGTCTGTGCGGTGAAGACGTAGTTACCCATGGAGGCAAAGGAGACCTCTGGGTCGTCCGGCACGCTCGGCGGCTCCGCAGGCTTCTCCAGGAACTGCTCGATCTTGTTGTTATCGTCCGCCTGGATTACGCCGAACGCCGTTGCTTCGTGACGCGGAACGCGCAGACCAGCGACGGTCACTCCAGCGCCGCTGTTGATGTGCTCCTGCACCATCTGCTCCGGGTCCATGCGGTAGACGTGATCCGCACCGAACACGATGATGTAATCCGGCTGCTCGTCGTACACCAGGTTGAGGGACTGCAGAATTGCGTCCGCAGAACCGGTGAACCAGCGCTTGCCGAGTCGCTGCTGTGCCGGGACCGGGGTGATGTATTGGCCGGTCAGGCCGGACAGCTGCCACGACTGGGAGATGTGGCGGTCAAGGGAGTGCGACTTGTACTGAGTCAACACGCAGATCTTGTAGTAACCGGCGTTGACCAGGTTAGATAGCACGAAGTCGATCAGGCGATAGTTACCGCCGAAGGGAACGGCGGGCTTAGCGCGGTCAGCGGTGAAAGGGTAAAGGCGCTTCCCCTCGCCACCGGCAAGGACAATGGACAGGACGTTTGATCTGCTCTTCACACTTTCCAACCTAGCGACACAGCTTTACTTTTGCTTGCCAAGCAGCCAATCGGGTAACCACCCGGTGCCCCCTAATTAGTCACCCGTGATGAGCAGCCCATTTGCTTGCCAGGACACGCAGCGCCCCGCGCGGTTAATCTGGAGGCATGCGTATCGCCATGCTGACAAAGGAATATCCCCCAGAGATCTACGGTGGTGCCGGCGTGCACGTCACCGAGTTGGTTCGTTACATGCGGAAGCTCGAGCACGTGGACGTGCACTGCATGGGCGGGCCGCGCGAGGAGCAGGATGTCTACGTCCACGGCGTAGATCCAGAGCTCAGCGAGGCCAACGGTTCCATCAAGACCCTTTCCACAGGGCTGCGCATGGCGAACTCTCTGGGCGACGCCGAGGTTGTCCACTCCCACACCTGGTACACCGGCCTGGGAGGCCATGTAGGCGGCCTGCTGAACGGCATCCCTCACGTGGCCACTGCTCACTCCCTGGAGCCGCACCGACCGTGGAAGCGCGAGCAGCTCGGCGGCGGATACGACGTCTCCTCCTGGTCGGAGAAGAACGCGATGGAGAACGCGGATGCCGTCATCGCCGTGTCCGCGAAGATGAAGGAATCCATTCTCGACGCATACCCGGCCATCGATCCGGATCGCATCCACGTCGTGCTCAACGGCATTGACTCCGAGCTGTGGCAACCCCGCCCAACCTTCGAAGCGGCCGTGGAGGCTGGCAATCGATCCGTACTCACGGAACTGGGCGTCGACCCCAATCGCCCCATCGTCTCCTTCGTCGGACGCATCACGCGACAAAAGGGCGTGCCCCACCTGCTCAAGGCGGTCGCGCACCTCGACCCAGAGATCCAGGTTGTGCTGTGCGCCGGCGCGCCGGATACCCCGGAAATCGAGGCCGAGGTCACCGCGCTTGTTGAGCAGCTGCAGGCAGAGCGCGACGGCGTGTACTGGGTGAAGGAAATGATGGACAAGCCGAACCTGCAGGAGATTCTGTCGGCCTCCGATGCGTTCCTGTGCCCTTCCATCTACGAGCCGCTGGGCATCGTTAACCTGGAGGCCATGGCGTGTGGCACGGCCGTTGTGGCCTCTGACGTGGGCGGCATTCCTGAGGTTGTCGTAGATGGAGAAACTGGCACCCTGGTTCACTACGACGAGAACGACGCCGAGACATTTGAGCGTGGCTTGGCCGAAGCGACGAATGCGCTCGTGGCGGATCAGCAGAAGGTGCGAGCCTTCGGCGAGGCCGGTCGCCAGCGCGCGGTAACGACCTTCAGTTGGGCCACCATCGCCGAGCAGACCGTGGACGTTTACAGGTCTCTGCTTTAAACAGAATCCGCTGGTATGAATGGGAGCATGCACTCTTCCTCCCATAAGCACCGCCCGGAACTGCACGTCACCGCAGAAACGGGGGTGCTGGAAGCCCCCGCAGGCGCCGTCTTCACAGGCCACGCCCTGCATGTTTTCCACCAGTTCCGCCCCCGCGCTGCCGAGGGGTCGCGCTGGGCACACCAGGTGGCCTCGGAGGCGACGTACGACTGGGACATCTGCGACGACGTCGTAGTTCCGAACCAGGGACTTCCCGCGCCAGATGGTGCTGCTCAAGATGCCGGCAACAATGTCTCCAACAGCGCCGAGGTGGACGTCCTCGCCGGCGCGGCGGTTCCGATGGGGCTGGGAGCTGAGCTGTTCTTCGTCACCACCCGCGCCACGGATGAGGCATCCGCAGACCAGGCTCTGGCTGCGGACATCCCCCATGGTCAGCGTGGGCCGCGCACCTTCACCATCGAACGCGCGGAGATCCCGAACCTGATGGAGGCCACGGAGGTTTCGGACGATCCGAGCCTGCCGGACCCCCACGTCCGCCGCCTGGGCCCCATCGACATCGACGATTCTGCCTTCCCCGTAGAAAACCTGGTGACCCCCAGCGTTATTCGCCACGAGGATCCCGCCAACCCGGACGAGGAATGGCTGATGGTCGCACTCTCCCTCAACGGCGACAAGGATGCGCAGATCGTCGTCCTACGCTCCGCCGACCGCCAGCACTGGCGCGTTCTGGGGCCCATCGAGCTGCCGGCCGAGGCCGCCCTGCGCCCCGGCCGCCCGTTCGCGCCGCGCATTGTTTCTATGGTGGACGCCGAATCTTCCGTTCGCCGCGATGTCCTGTTCGTGACCTTCCCCGGCGACGCTGGGGAATCCGATGAGGTCGCGGGGTACATCGTCGGCAACCTCAGTGGCACGTCGTTCAGCCTGACCAGCCCCTACACCGTCATCGACTTTGGCCACGACTTCACGCGCCCCCGCGTGATTGACCACACCACTCCGGTAATGTTCGGCCTGGTGGGCGCCCACCCTTCGCTGGAGGGGCAGTGGGCGAACTGCCTGTCAGCACCGCGATACCTCACGCTGGTGGACGGCGAACTTTTCCAGGACATCGTCGGCGCCCCAACCGCCGTGCGCACATTCTCGGACTACGCATTCCTCTGGACCGCTCAGCTGGACGCCACCCAGGGCAGTGTCGACGTCGACGTGACGGACGATTCCGGGCAGGTCATCGCAACCATCAGCTACACCGACGACTCCGTCTCCATCACCCGCCTGGGCGTGGACACGCGCACCGCTCCGTTGAAGGATGCGGATTCGGATACGCTGACGATCTTCCTCGACGGCCCGGTGTGTGAGATTTTCGCCGACGGCGGCGCCGTGACGCTGACCAGCGCTATTCCGGCGCACTCGCAGATCTCCGACATCGACGTGCGCGCTACAGGTGGAGCAAAGATCATCTCGTCCATGCAGACCGCCGGCCGGCACCTCATGCGTATGCAGGCTGGCCTGACCTCTCCGGAAGAGCAGGAGCGTTACATGGCTGAGGCCCTCATCGCGGACCGCGACGTGGCCGAGGGGATCCTCGACGAGGAGGACTAGCGACCGCTCGCTAGCGCGAGGCTAGCGCGGCTCTAGCGGTTAGCTTTCGCCAGGCGCGTGATGGCTGCGCGAGCCGTGACCTCCATGGTCTCCGGCAGCGCGGCGATACGCTCCTGCAAGACGTCCGGGTGGATGTGGCGCGCCGAGGGGCTCATGCCGATCTGCGCGGCAATGGAAGCCTGATCCAGTTGCATCGGGAACTCGATGTGCTCCGGATCCCCCACCGGCACCAGGTGGCCGGATGCCTGGTTGATCATCCGCTCCACCTTGCCTTCCTCCACATCCAGAATTCCCAGCGGCTCACGCAGCTCACCCAGGTGACCGACTTCCGCGGTCAGGACAACCACCTGTCCCTCCGGCGTAAGGATGCGGGCGAACTCTGCCGCATTACGCGGTGCGAAGACAACCATGATGGCGTCAACACTTTCCGAAAGAATCGGTAGGCGCGACCAAGCGTCGGCCACAACGGCCCCCACCCGAGAGTGCGACGTGGCCAGGCGCTTCGCCGCTGCAGTAGACACATCGATGCCTACGCCGCGGGAGCGCTCAATCGTGTCGAGGGTGTGCGCTAGGTAGTAACCCGTACCAGCGCCGATCTCCACGATGGACGGGGCGTGCTCGGCAGCAACGTTGCCGTCATCCAGCACATTCTCAACGTTGGCGGTCACGGCCTCCACGAAGGGGGCGAAATGCCCGCCGGACAGGAAGGTCTCGCGAGCGTCAATCATCGACGCATCGTCGCCCGAGTAACGCAGGCCGGAGCCTCCCGCCAGAGTCACGTACCCCTGCCGCGCGACGTCATAGCTGTGGCCGGATTCGGAAACCAGAGTGCGCCACTCGTCATCACCGGCGCTCAAGCGCGAACCGTCTACGGGATCGGCAAGGAGGTCAATGACATCTGCAAGCACGAACAGATTCCTTCCTAAAAAATTTTGCGAGTCTCCCGCGGGCGGGAGCTAATAAACGACCACCCCATCGTAAACCGTCCACCGCCCGAAATGTATATCGGGCAGGCGTGTAGCCGCGGGTGGTCTAGTGCATCAACCACTGCACCAGCGTGCGCGCGCCGAAGCCCGTACCCACCGGTGTGACTTCGTCGTAGGTGGATTCCGCGCGCCCCGGGCCGGCGATATCCAGGTGGATCAGCGGTACGCCACGGGTGAAACGGCGCAGGAACATTGCCGCGGTGGTCGCACCCGGCCCCTTCGGGGTCTGGCGCACGTCGGCGATCTTGGAGGTTACGTTTTCCTCCAGGTAGTCCTGCATCGGCATCGGCCACCAGCGCTCGCCTACGATAGCGCCGCGACGGGCGAGCTTGACGCCCGCACCCCAGTTATCGGAGAACACAGCACCGGTGCGCAGGCCCAGCGCCACCTTGGCGGCCCCCGTCAGCGTCGCTACGGTCACCACGGCGGCGGGCTTGTACTTCTTCGCTCCATAGCTCACCGCATCGGCCAGGATCATGCGCCCCTCGGCATCGGTGTTCGTCACTTCGGAGGTCAGCCCGCCGTAGTGTTCCACCACATCGCCGGGGCGGTAAGACTTTCCATCGATCATGTTCTCCGCCGTCGGAATCAGTGCCACAACCTTGCGCGGCACCTGCTGCTCGGCCAAAGCACGGAAGGCGGCGATAACACTGGCCCCGCCGGTCATATCGGTACGCATGGTGTCCATGCCCGCAGCCGGCTTCACGCTGATGCCGCCCGTATCGAAGGTCACGCCTTTGCCCACCAGCACAGCAGTGCGACGGCGACGGCGCTGATCCACCTTCTCCGGGTCCCACACCAGCTCGATCAGCATCGGTGGTCGGGAGGAACCCCCGCCGACGGCCAAAATGCCACCGAAGCCCTTATCCTTGAGCCATCCCGCGTCGCGCAGGCGCACCTTCACGCCGTCCAGGTCCTCCACGGCCTTCTTGGCCCGGGTGGCCAGCCACTCCGGGGACTTCACATTGGCAGGCGCATTCGCCAGATCGCGGGACAGGCAGGTCGCCCTTCCCAAGGCCTTGCCCTCCTTCACCGCGGCCACATAGTCAGCAGTGTCAAAGCCGTTGAATTCGTAGCCTTCCGGCAGCACGATATGAACATCGCGCACACGGGCGGGCTTGCGCTTATTGGTGGTGACGAAGCTGTGGTTGCCGACGATCAAACCGATGACCAGGGAGCGGACGTTGGCGGGGGTGAACTCCTCCGGCAGGTGCACCTGCACAATGTGCTTCTTCGCGCGCACGGGGTGGCCGTCGACGACCTTGCCGATGCGGCGCACTAGCCGGGCGCCAGCGCCCCGCCAGCCGTCTTCCAGGAACTCTTGGCCGTCGCTGAGGTCCAGCGGGCGGCTCGGCTCGGTCGGCACCCATGCCACAAACTGGCCGGCGGCATCCAGCTCAACCTCGCCCGGGGCGTTCGCGCCAGGCGCAACCTTCACCTGGGTTTCAATGATCTCGGAGCCCTCCGCGCGCGGGCCGATCGTCACACGGGTCACTTTCTGGGGAATGCTTGGGATCGGTGCCATTGCTTAACGCTCCTGTTCACGAGGGTCTGCGACGTCGGTTTCGACGGTGTTTGTTTCAGTGGTTTCTGTATCCGCAGCGTGGGCTTCTGCAGCGTGGTCTTCTACATCGTTGGTCACGCTATCTACTTGCTGCTCCAGCTCCTTGATGCGCCCGGCGAGGCGGTCGATGTAAAAGTCCACTTCAGCTTGGTTGTAACCGCGAATCTCCAGGGAGAATCCGATGTCCCGGATCCCCTCGGCGGTCAGCCGGCTGCTCTCGAGATTCTCCCAGTGCTGTAGCTTTGCGTTCCCCGCGGTCACGGGCGGCAGCGCCTCACCGCGGCCGAACACAGTACCGAGTAGATAAACCAGGAGCGCGCCGACTAGGAACGCTCCGACGAGAGACAACAACCAAAACATACCTATTAATCTACCGCCTCACGGGCTCGTTTCGGCGGCTTGTAGGGGGTCTACTTGGTTCCTAGCCCCTTCGTCGGCTTCCCCGTCGCCCCCTCCGCCAGCTCCGCCTCGTCGCCGAAGCGCTCCAGTTCTGCATCAATCCGCTCTTGCTCCAGCGCCAGCTCCTCCTGGCGGATCTTCAACTTCCGCACGTGGCTATCGTGTGCGTCCACGCAGATCTGCACAGCCTCAGCCGGGTCGTCAGTGACGTGGAACAGGTCCACGTCCTCCGGGGAGATCATGCCTTCCTCGACCAGTCGATCGTGGATCCAGTCGACCAGCCCTCCCCAGAACTCTTTGCCGATCAGGATTATCGGGAATCTGCGGATCTTTTCCGTCTGCACCATCACTAGTGCTTCGAATAGCTCATCCAGGGTGCCGTAGCCGCCGGGCAGGCAGATGAATGCCTGCGAGTACTTCAGGAACATGGTCTTGCGCACGAAGAAGTAGCGGAAGTTCAGCCCCAGATCCACCCACTGGTTCATGCCTTGTTCCATGGGCAGCTCGATGCCCAGCCCAATGGACATGCCACCGGACTCCTGCGCGCCACGGTTCGGGGCTTCCATCAGCCCCGGCCCGCCGCCGGTGATCGTCGCGTAGCCGGCTTCGTGGATCAGCCGCCCCAGTTCCAGCCCCTTCTCGTAGTACTCGTGGCCGGGCTTCACCCGCGCGGAACCGAATACAGTGATCGCCTTCGGGATTTTCGCCAGCGCGCCGAACCCATCGACGAATTCGGACTGGATGCGCATCACGCGCCACGGGTCAGTGTGCAACCAATCAATGCTGGCCTGCTCCCCCAGCAGGCGCTGGTCCGTAGTGGACTTCTGCTTCTGGCTGTGCTTCTTGCCGCGCAGCAGCATCGGTCCACGAAGCCGGAAGTCTCGGTTGTTCTCGCTGGTAGTCATGCGTAAGTGTGCCTTAAATGTCTGGTCGATCTTTATACTTCTTTATGCTTCTCACGCTACTGGTTGCGGGCTCGTGGCGCTCGTCAGCGAGAGAGAAACTGAATCAACTGGCGGCTAACCTCTTCGATCTGTGCCACCGGACAGCGCTCGTCTTTCGTGTGACACAGGCCCGGGTCGCCGGGACCGAAGTTCACAGCGGGGATGCCCAGCTCGGTGAAACGGGCCACGTCGGTCCAGCCGTACTTCGGGCGCACCCGCCCTCCGGTGGCCTCCACCAGCTTCGCCGCAAAGGGTTGGTTCAAACCTGGGGCGGCTGCGGCTGCGGCGTCATCAAGAAAAACAGAAAAACCTTCGGCAGGGCTATCGGGCGTGCCGACCTGCAGCACCTCATATAGGTGCGCCAGAGCCTCGTCCACGCTGCGGTTCGGCGCGTAGCGGAAGTTGATAAAAGCCCAGGCCTCGTCGGGAATGGTGTTGGTGGCCACGCCGGACTCGGCCACGACCGCGTTGAGGCCCTCCTTGTAGGTCAGCCCGTCGATCTCCACGTCCTGCGGCTCGTAATCCGCCACACGCACCAACACACGAGCCAGATCGTGGAGTGCATTGTGGCCGAGCCAGCTGCGGGCCGAGTGCGCGCGGGCGCCCAGGGCGGTGACCTTCACGCGAATGGTTCCCTGGCAGCCAGCCTCGATTATTGCCCCGGAAGGTTCGCCCAGCAGCGCCAGGTCACCGTCCAGCAGGTCGGGGTCGGACTGCACCAGGTGGTTCAGGCCGTTGTACTTGGTGGCTACTTCCTCGCCCTCGTAGAGAACCAGCGTCAGATCACAGGCCAGATCCGGGGAGTTGGCCAGGGTGGCGAAGGCATGCGCATAGCAGGCGGCACCTGATTTCATGTCCACAGAACCGAGACCGAAGATGGTCTGCTCTCCCGTCTCCGGATCCGGCCCCAGACGCGAGGGCAGGTTATCCGCCGGCGGCACCGTATCCAGGTGGCCCGCCAGAACCACCCGATCCTGAAGGCCGCGTTGGGTGCGGGCAACCAGGGTGTTGCCCCGGCGCGTGACCTCCACGTTCTCGATGGCTCGGAGGGCCGGTTCGACAGCGTCGGCGATCTCCTGCTCGTGGTGCGACTCGCTGTAGATGTCAACAAGTTGGCGAGTCAGGGGCACCGCGCCGGCTAGAAGGTCGATGGAAGGCGCTGAAGTTTTGGAAGATTCTGAAGTTTCTGCAGTACTCATTGCTTGCGATCCTAGACGAGCCCACTACCTACCGTCGGGGGCGGGCAGGTGGTTTGCGGGGTGAAAACTACCCGCCACAGGGGCTAAAAGTACCCATGCTGGCTTTTAGCAAGTGCGGTTGTGTTCTAATTTTCGGTATGAAGACTCGAAACTCCGATTCAGGTGCCGCGGAAGGCACCTCTAACCAGCTGGGGCACGGCCTAGAGACCCGGCACCTAACCATGATGGGCTTGGGCTCGGCCATTGGCGCTGGTCTTTTCCTCGGCACGGGCGTGGGCATCCAGGCTGCAGGCCCGGCCGTGCTGCTTTCCTACATTGTCGCCGGCATTGTGGTGATCGCCGTCATGCAGATGCTGGGTGAGCTCGCCGCCGCTCGCCCAGCCTCCGGTACCTTCGCCACCTACGGCCAGATGGCTTTCGGCCGCTGGAATGGCTTTGCTCTGGGCTGGCTGTACTGGTTCATGCTGATCATGGTGATGGGGGCCGAGATTACCGGCGCGGGAGCGATCATGGGCGCGTGGTTCGGCGTGGAAGGTTGGATCCCCGGCCTGGTGTGCGTGGTGCTGTTCACCATCGTGAACTTGGCTGGTGTCCGCGGCTTTGGCGAGTTCGAGTACTGGTTTGCCTTCATTAAGGTGGCCGTCATCATCGTTTTCTTGGTTATCGGCACGGGACTGCTGCTGGGGCTGTTCCCCAACTATGATTCCCCTGGCTTGAGCCATTTCTCCGACTTCGCCCCCAACGGCATTTCTGGCATGGCAGTAGGCCTGCTGGCCGTGGCCTTCGCCTTCGGTGGTATCGAGATCGTAACGATCGCCGCCGCGGAATCGAAGGATCCGGCGAACTCGATTGCCGCCGCGGTGCGCGCCGTCATTTGGCGCATTTCCGTGTTCTATCTGGGCAGTGTCTTCCTGATCTCCGCCTTACTGCCCTTCGAAACCCTGGGGGAGGCCGAGTCCGCTGAGGAGTCTCCGTTCACCCGCATCCTGGCTCTCGCCCAGATCCCGGGCATCGTGGAGATTATGGAGGCCGTGATCGTCCTGGCGCTGCTATCCGCTTTCAACGCACAGATCTATGCGACGAGCCGCCTGATGTACAGCTTCTCCCAGGAGCGTAACGTGCCGCGATGGTTCGGTAAGACAAATGCCCAGAAAGTGCCCTACCGCGCCGTATGGTGCTCTCTGTTCTTCGCTTTCGTCTCCGTGGCGCTGCAAGTGTGGGGCCCAGAGAACCTGATCAACATCCTGTTTAACGCCGTCGGCGGCACCCTGCTGGTCATTTGGATGGTTATCGTGTTAGCACAGATCAAGCTACGCCCCACCTTCGAACGTGACGGCAGCCTGACCGTGCGTATGGTGGGCTACCCTGTGCTGTCCTGGCTAACCTTCCTGGCGCTGATCGCCCTGACGGTCCTGATGCTCTTCGACGACGGCGCTCGCTTGCAGGTCCTCACCGTCACCATCGCCTTTGTGGTCCTGAGTGTGATCGGTCTGGTGCTGCAGAAAACGCAGGGACCGCAGGAGGCCGATGACAGCGCTGACACCGCCGGCACTGCTGCGGCAAACTAAAACTCCACCGCATAGGTACAAACACATATGTAGGATCGGCAACCATGACTTCTGCTTATGGAAATGGATTTGCCACTCTGACCGATTCCGGCGATGTGCTGGACACCTGGTTCTTCGAGTTCGACCTCGGCACAGCTGATGCCCGTGCCACTGAATCTGGCACCGCCGATTCCACCGAGGCGGGCACGCAGGTGCTCGATCTTTCTGACGCCACCGCCTCCGCCCCTGAACCCTTCCGTCCCCTGGTCAATCTGGCTGGCAAGGACGAGTTCCGCGGCACTCGCCGCGTAGCGGTGACCACTACCATCGCCGATTTGGACGCTCCGCCCGCCGATGCGTACGACGCCTACCTGCGCCTGCACCTGATCTCCGGCCGCAAGATCCAGCCCCACGGCTGCAACCTGGATGGCCTGTTCGGCCTGCTTAGCAACGTTGTGTGGACGAACCACGGCCCGTGCGCCGTCCCCGGTTTCGAGTCTGTCCGCGCCCGCCTGCAGGCCGAGCGCGGCCCGGTGACGGTCTACAGCGTGGATAAGTTCCCGCGCATGGTGGATTACGTGGTTCCCACCGGCGTGCGTATCGGCGATGCGGACCGCGTGCGCCTGGGCGCCCACTTGGCTGAGGGCACAACTGTTATGCACGAGGGCTTCATCAACTTCAACGCGGGCACGCTGGGCTCCTCCATGGTCGAGGGTCGCATCTCTGGTGGCGTGGTCGTGGGCGACGGCTCCGACATCGGCGGCGGCGCTTCCGTCATGGGCACTCTGTCCGGCGGTGGCAAGGAGGTCATCTCCATCGGCGAGCGTTGCCTATTGGGCGCGAACTCCGGCGTGGGCATTTCCCTGGGCGATGACGTTACGGTCGAGGCCGGCCTGTACATCACCTTCGGCACCAAGGTGACCCTCACCGACGAGGTGGCCAAGCAGTTGGGTAAGCAGGCAGGCGCATCCGTCAAGGCCTCCGAGCTTTCGGGCGCCAGCGGGCTCCTATTCCGCCGCAATTCCATCTCCGGCGCGGTCGAGGCCGTCGCAAACGCCTCCGCCGTCGAACTCAACGAGGCTCTGCACGCCAACTAGGTCAGCTCCCCCACTGGGCCCACGGGTCTTCCAGGCAGCGCTCAATTTCGATGCGCTGCCTGTTTTTTAATGACGCCACCAGTGCCAACTCAATAGCGACGGCACGCAAGCGCAACGCGCCCGCACCGGGACGGTATTCCGGGTACGTGTCATCGCCGTAGATGGGAGCGCCCAGGTGATTCATCAGTACCCGCAGCTGGTGCGTGTACCCCGTTAGAGGTTGTAGTTCGTACACGGCGGTGGGAGTGCCCGCGCGTGTAGCTTCCACGGGTCTGGCCTCCGCACCGGCACGGCTGGCCAGCTTCCGAATGCGCGTGACGGTCAGCCGTGACCGTTCCCCGTCCACCACCTTCACCTGCGGATCGTCCTTGATCTTCAGCATCGGCAGCTGCACCTCCAGCCACTGTGACCCGATCTCCGGGATGTCCGCGGCCAGTGCTTGATAAGTCTTAGAGACTTCGCGGCGCTGGAATTGGGTCTGCAGGAACCCACGGGTAACCGGGTTACGCGCGAGCACCAGCAGGCCGCGAGTGTCCCGGTCCAGCCGATGGGCTGCCACCAATTCGGGCTCCTGCAAACGTACTCGCATCAGAGACTGCGCGGTAGCACGCAGCAGCCTACCGTTGGGCGTAGACGGCAAGCCATGTGGCTTATCCACCACCACGGCATCCGAGCCGGAGTACAACACAGGAATGTCCGCCTCCAACAGCTCTGCCGGTTCTTCTGGAAAGTCGGGATAGACCCATGTGGGCGTCCGACCCGAAAGAACGAGCCCCGGAGCCAGCAACGTGCCGGGTTCATAGGGTGAATCGCCCGCAGCGGCGGCCAGGTAGGTGCGGCCATCGTCGGGAACACAGCCACTCAGCATGGCTTTAACGGCGGATACGCCATGGCGCGGCGGCGGGCGCCAGCGTTGCAAGGCCGGGATGGGGGCTCAGAGCTCCCTTTACTGGGCGGCTGCGGGATCTTCGCCGGTCAAGCGGCGGACAGCAGCCTCGATCCGCTCGTCGGTGGCGGTGAGACCCACGCGAACGAACTCTTTGCCCTTCGGACCGTAGAAATCGCCCGGGGCAACGAGGATGCCCTTATCGGCCAGCTCGGCGACAGTTTCGCGACCGTCGCGGCCCTGTGTGGCCCACAGGTACAGGCCACCGTCGGAGTATTCGATGTCGAAGCCAGCCTGCAGCAGGGCTGCCTTCAGCAGGTCGCGACGGTGGCGGTACAGCTGCTTCTGCAGAATCTCGTGGCCATCCTCCACCAATGCGGCCACCATGGCGGACTGTATGGGGCCGGGGTTCATCAAGCCCGCGTGGCGGCGGATGCCTAGCAGCTCCTGGATCAGCTCGTCGTCGCCGGCCAGCCAGCCGGCGCGATAAGAGGCCAGGTTGGAGGTCTTCGACAGCGAGTGCACCGCAATTAGGTTGGTGAAGTCTCCCCCACACACCTCCGGATCCAAGATCGACACAGGGCGCTCCTCGCTCCAACCCAGGCCCAGGTAGCACTCGTCGGAGACGATGATGGTGCCGCGTTCCCGGGCGAACTCCACGAATTTGCGCAGATGATCCACGCCCAGCACCTGGCCGTGCGGGTTCGCCGGGGAGTTCAGGTAGATCAGCGCCGGGGTCTGCGGCCCCAGCTTCAGCAGCGAATCGCTGCGCAGCACGTCGGCTCCGGCCAGGCGGGCGGAGACCTCGTAGGTCGGATAAGCCAGCTCCGGGATCACCACCGTGTGCCCCGCCCCGATCCCCAGCAGGGTGGGCATCCACGCGATGGCCTCCTTGGTGCCGATCACCGGTAGCACCTGGGTATCGGCATCCAGCCCCCGCACCTGGAAGCGGCGCTCCAGCGCCCCCACGATGGCCTCACGCAGCTCCGGGGTGCCCTTCGTCTGCGGGTAGCCTGGCTCCGCGGCGGACTCCGTCAGCGCCAGCTGAATGGCCGGGGAGACCGGATCTACAGGAGTGCCGACCGACAAATCCACAATCCCATCTGGGTGACTCGTTGCCTTGGCCTTAGCCTCGGCAAGCGAGTCCCACGGGAAGTCGGGCAGTCGGTCGGCTACTTTGGTGCGCTTGAAGGTCATGCTTGTACTTTATACCGCCTGCTTTGTGCGGCCGGCGCTAGCCGGTACAAGTGTGGGCGTCAATAAAGAAAAAGCAGTTAATTCTGCGGCGGCAGGTTGGCGATCAGCTCCGCGTCGAAGTCCTGCGGCCCCAGCTTGGCGGCGCCGCCCGGGGAACCCAGATCGTCGAAGAACGCGGCGTTCGCGTCGTTGTACTCTTCCCACTCGTCCGGCACGTCATCCTCGTAGAAGATGGCCTCAACCGGGCAGACCGGCTCGCAGGCGCCGCAGTCCACGCACTCGTCCGGGTGGATGTACAGCATGCGCTTACCCTCGTAGATGCAGTCAACGGGGCACTCTTCTACGCAAGCGCGGTCCAATACGTCTACACAGGGCTGCGCAATCGTGTAGGTCATCGTCTAAATACCTACCCTTTCTGGAAAGTTCGTCATACTCCACAGAGCTCTCTTTGAGCTTCTATTCTGTCACTTCAGCGGTTCCAGTGAAAACTGAGGGCGAAGCGGCCACGCGGCTGCTGCCATACCGACCACAAACAGCAGCATAGACCACACGGTCTGCGGCATTAACGTCGCCTCACCGAAAGGCAGCTCCGGCCACATCACGGCCAGCAGATAGCCGGCCAGCCACACGAGCGCGGGAATGCCCGCGATGAGCTTGTTATCGGTCCACAGAAGCGCGGTTTTCGTCACCGCGCGGTTGAAGAAGAACGCAAACAAGATGGTCCACGGCAGCGGTACAAGTGTGTCCCCCACCGTAATGCGCGAGCCGATGTATAAAACGCTGATGAACAGCCCGAACAGCGCGCCGATGGAGAGCCAGACGATGCCGGAAATGCGCTCAGCGCGCGTTGTGTCCTGGCGTGCCTGACTCTTGGTGGGGTGGCCCCAGTTGGGCTCGTCTTTCTTCGCGTTCACGTCGAACCATCCTAGTGCCCTACCCCGTAGGACCTCCAAGGCCACGCGGTGTGGGGCCTAAATGTCCCGCCGTCTCAGACCAGCTTTTCCCCCAGCGCGCGGGCGAAGAAATCCTCGGGCACGCCGGGGGCCGTCCAGCCCAGGCGATAGCTTTCGCTGTTCAGCAGCGGCTGCGTAATAAGGTTCGACAGGCAGAACAGGGTGGTTGCTGTGGGGGCCGGCGGGTTAGAGTCCCGCACCTGGTCATTGACGTCCGAGGCCGTGCCATCAGCCACCCAAATCTGGGTGGCGTGGGCACGCATGGCGGCCTGCTTGGCTGCCACGTCCTCTGCGGTTCCGTGAATCACCAGATCGACCTCCACAGAGGGCACGGTCGCGATCTCCCCTGCGGCAGGCAAGGTCCAGCCTTCGGGCACGGCCGCCGGGTCCTCCTCGAGGCCCTGCATCCCCTCGGCGAACTTCTCTTCCTCCGTCACGCACCACAGCACCTGGCTGGGGACGAATACATCTGCGCCCGCTCCGTCAGCAGCCGCAGCCACACTACTCAGCCGCCGCACGGCCTCGTGCACGATGCGGTGCGCCTGCTTGTGGTCCGGGTGCCCGTAGCCACCGTCAGCGGCATACGTCAGGATCACCTCCGGCCGAATGCGCTGAATCTGCTGGATCAGCTGCTCTACCTGCGTATCCAGCAGGCCCTGCCCTGCCTCTGTCTCGCGCGCAAAAGCCCGCGGATGGCGGATGGACTCACTGCCCTCCATGCCCGAATCCCGCCAGGCACCGCAGCCGCCCAGAAGGTTCGGCCCGTGCTGAACCCCCAGCGCATTGAGCGCCCGCTGCAGTTCCGCAATGCGGTAACCACCGAGCATTCCCGTGCCGTGCTCGTACTGCTGGGCGTCCACAAGAGCTTGGTACTTCTCCCCGATTACCTCGCCTTCCTCGCCGAGGGTGCAGGTGACCACGGCAACGTCGTGCCCCAGCCGCCGCGCCTTTGCCAGCGCCAGCCCCGTCCACAAGGTTTCGTCGTCCGGGTGCGCATGCACCGCCATCACGGTGATTTTCTGTGTTTCGGCGCGGGTGCTGGTCACGGGTTAATCCTCCTGGAGGGCGTTTTCTGCGGCGTTGCGTTTGTTTTCCTCGATGGGGCTTAAGGTCCACCGTGGCGCCGAGATCAGCACCGAGCTGCTGTTATCCAGCGGCCAGTCTTCCAGCCCCGGGGTCGGCCCGTTGAGCCTGTCCGATGTCACCACGGTGAAGCGGTCGGACAGTATCGGCAACACCGTGGAGATCTCCGCGATCCGCTCGTCCAGCTTCTCTCGCTCGTCGTTGAGGTCGGCGCGGCCTTCGCTGAGCTTGTTGAGGCGTTCTTCCAGGTCGCGGTCGCAGGTACCGCTGAGGTTGCCGCCCTTTGGGGTTTTGGGGTGTGACGCCCCTTCGTCCCCGCTGTCGCTACCCTCAGCCGGGTCCTTCGAGTCTGCGTCGCCAGACGGCTCCGCGGAGTCTTCCTCTTCGGGAGCGGTAGTGCAACCGTACTGTTCCACATAGTCGAAGGTGGCCTGCGGGCTGCGTTGCCACGTCACCACGCCGTCGACTTCTCCCTGCTCCACAGCCGAACCGAGAATCTCCCCCGCCTTGCCAGTGCGAACGGTGGCGGGAATTCCGGCGTGCAGCAGCTGGTCCACGACGGAGCGGGCAGCATCCACCGCCACCTGATCATCAGTGACCGCGCCGATGACGATGCCGTCTGGGCGTTGGTCGGACTGCAGGTCACGAGGCATCTCCGCGGCGGTCTTCGGGATGACATTCCAGCGCGGGGCCTCCACCTCGGGATCCTGGGAGACGATCCGCGCTATTCGCTCCGCGTTGATCGCTCCCAGAACCCGGCGGCGGGTTTCCTGGTCAGAGAAGATCGGGCTGGCCTGGTTGAGCTGCAGGTTCAACTGCACTCCCCGAGCGGTGTTGCGCATCTGCGTGTAGGGCAGCTGGTTAAGAGCCAGGTCGGTGGTGGCCGAACGGTGCGTCATGTACATCTGGATCTGCTCGGTGCGCATCATCTGCGCACCTGTGGATTCGTTAGGCACGGCGGTGAAGCGGATGATGTCGGTCTTGGCCGCCTTCGAACCCCAGTAACGGTCGTTGCGCTGCAGTTCCAGCAGGCCGCGCCCCTCGTCCACAGACTTCACGGAGAACTGCCCCGCAGACGCGACGGATCCCCCGTCCATCATCGTGTCGAAGCTACGCCCCTCCGCCCGATAAATATGGCTGGGCAAAAGGTGTGCGAACAGTCGCTTCCAGTTGTTCAGCGGCTTATCGAAGGTAACTTTGAAGCTCTTTTCCTTCTTCTCCGGCTCGATGGAGGTGATGTGGCGGTACAGCCCCTTCGCCTCTGCGAGGGGCTCGTCCACAATCGCTTTATGCAGGTATTGGAAGTCGGAGATAGTGATGGGCGTGCCATCGGACCACTGCGCCTCCGGCTGCAGGGTATAGACCACTTCCGTCGGATTCTCCCGGTCGTTTGGCTTGACCTCGCTGATCAGATCATCGTTGAGGTTCTCCCCCATCGAGCCATCTGTGTAGACACTCGGCAGGGTCAGATCGGCTACTGCCGCCACGACTGGGTTGCGATTGCCCACCAGGTGCGGATTGAGGTTGCCGGTGAAGCGATCCACGCCCACCGTGATCTCCCGCAGGCTCTCGTCAACCGGCTGTGGCTGCTGGGTTTCGGTGGAGGCGGAAGGGTCCTCCACCGTCGGAGCCTCGCCCGGATTCGCCTGGCAGGCGGCCAGCGTTAAGGCGAGTGTCGCCGATGTCAGGGCGGTCGCAGCGGTGGGCGTCACACTCCAAAAACCGCGACGGCGCGCGCCGGAGGAACGGCGCGTCGGCGAGCTAGACAGTGGAAAGAGCGGGAACAAGGGCAACTTTAGGAGTTTTTATTGCGCTGCTTCTCGCGGGAACGGGCGCGGGCGCGATCGGTGGCGTTCAGGGTTACCTTGCGCACTCGGATGACCTCTGGGGTCACCTCAACGCACTCGTCGAAGCCACAGAACTCCATGGCCTCTTCCAAGGTGAGGGTGCGAGCCTTGGCCAAGGTCACCGTCGCGTCCGCGGTTGCCGAACGCATGTTGGTCAGCTTCTTTTCCTTGGTGATGTTGATGTCCATGTCCTCGTCGCGGTTGTTCGCGCCGACGACCATGCCTTCGTAGGCCTCTGCGCCCGGCTCGACGAAGAAGGTGCCGCGGTCCGCCAGCTGGATCAGCGCGTAGGCGGTGATCTGGCCGGAGCGGTCGGCAACCAGGGAGCCGGAGGCGCGACCCTTGATCTCGCCCGCCCACGGCTCGTAGCCAGCGGAGTAGCTGTTGGCGATGCCGGTGCCGCGAGTTTCGGTCATGAAGACGGTGCGGAAGCCGATCAGGCCGCGGGCCGGGACGATGAACTTCATGCGGATCCAGCCGGTGCCGGTGTTGTCCATGGACTCCATGCGACCCTTGCGGGCGGCCAGCAGCTGGGTGACGGCGCCGAGGTGCTCCTCCGGCACGTCGATGATCAGGTTTTCGTAGGGCTCGTGAACCGTGCCGTCGATGGTGCGGGTAACCACCTGTGGCTTACCGACGGTCAGCTCGAAGCCTTCACGGCGCATGGTCTCCACCAGCACGGACAGAGCCATCTCGCCACGGCCCTGCACCTCCCAGGCATCCGGGCGTTCGGTGGGCAGCACGCGCAGGGAGACGTTACCGATCAGCTCCTGGTCCAGGCGGGCCTTGACCATACGGGCAGTCAGCTTGTCGCCGCCGCCGCGGCCTGCCATCGGAGATGTGTTCACGCCGATGGTCATGGAGATTGCGGGCTCGTCGACGGTGATGCGCGGGAGGGCGACCGGGTTTTCAGGATCGGCCAGAGTATCGCCAATCATGATGTCCTCGATGCCGGAGATAGCGGCGATGTCGCCTGCAATCATCTCCTCGGCCGGCACGCGGGTCACACCCTCGGTGCGCAGTAGCTCGGCCACCTTGGCGGTCTTGACGTGCTCCTTGCCGTCCTCGTCGTAGTGGATCCAGGCGACCTGCTGGCCCTTACGCAGCCGGCCAGCGTGGATGCGCACCAGGCCAATGCGGCCCAGGAAGGAGGAGGAGTCCAGGTTGGTGACGTGCGCCTGCAGCGGGCCATCCACATCTGCGGAAGGCTCCGGCAGAACGTCGTAGAGCACGTCGAACAGCGGCTGCAAGTCCTCGGAGTCCGGAACGTTACCGTTACCCGGGTTCTCGGTGGAGGCCTTGCCCTCGCGGCCGGAGGTGTACAGCACAGGAAGATCCAGCAGCTGCTCGGCGGCCTCTGCAGCCTCGTCGTCCTCCAGGGTGGAGGCCAGCTCCAGCAGCAGATCCTGGGACTCTTCGACGACCTCGTCAATGCGTGCGTCCGGGCGGTCGGTCTTGTTCACGCAGATGATCACCGGCATCTTGGCAGCCAGGGCCTTGCCCAGCACGAAACGGGTCTGTGGCAGTGGCCCCTCAGAGGCGTCAACAAGAAGAACCACACCGTCCACCATGGACAGGGCGCGCTCGACCTCACCGCCGAAGTCGGCGTGGCCGGGCGTATCGATCACGTTAATGATCAGGTCGCTGCCCTCTTTACCCAGACCCTTGCGGTGGATGGCGGTGTTCTTCGCCAGGATCGTGATGCCCTTTTCCCGTTCCAGGTCGCCGGAGTCCATCACGCGCTCTTCAACTTCGCCGTGCGAAGAGAAGGCGCCGGACTGGTGCAGCATGGCGTCGACGAGAGTGGTCTTGCCGTGATCGACGTGCGCGACGATGGCGACATTGCGGAATTCAGTCAAAGACACAGATCCGAACTTTCCTTTACTTGGGTGGTTAGAGTCTTGAGTTCAAGCTAGTTGTGCAGCGTAGGCACTTCAGGGGAACCTTTCACAGCCTACTCCTTTAGTCCTCCACAATAACGCATAGGGCGCGAAGAAGTTTTTCCCAAAACCTTGAGAAAAGCTTGCAGACAGGTGTTATTGTTTACAAAAGGTTCCTACCGAACGTTACCTGCGTGACAAATGTGACAGATGTGACTAATGTGGTTTCCATCTTCTGTTTAAACGCATTTAAGACGACTAGATAAAAACCCCGAAAGGTTCACCGTGGCTTTCTCTCGACGCTTGACCCGTGCCGCCGCTGCACTGACCACTGCCTGCGCACTGGCAGTCCCGACCGTGGTGGCTCCTACTACCGCCGGCGCCCAGGTACAGGGCTCCATTGATCACCTGGGCCGCCCCGCGCCACACGTCCTGGATCAGATCGAGGCTTTCGCCAACAACCCGCAGCTGCCGCCGAACGTGAAGGCTTCCCTGAAGAAGCTGGTCGGCTTCTTCCGTGGCGATGGCAAGCCGGGCGTTGACGTTCCGGAGAACGCCCCGGCGTTCACCCAGTTCGGCTGGCCGACCGTTTCCGGCAAGTGCATCGGTGGCAAGAACAAGGCCGTCGGCACCGCGATGGGCGTGCCCGGCCCGGCGAAGCTCCCGCTGCCAGGCGTCGGCGCCGGCGAGGTCAACTTCGTCTTCACCGCAATGGGCACCGGCACGGTTGCTAAGAAGCAGACCACCGCGATGAACGTCCACTGGATCAACATCAACACCGGCAAGATGGGCCGCACCCCGCTGGGCTTCACCGGCATCAACCCGAAGGGCCCGGCCACCGTCAACGGTGTTGCCAAGACCGGCAAGGGCACCGTCATCGCCCTGCTCGAGGGTGGCGTGACCACTCACGAGAAGGAGTCCGGCTACTCCAACTGCAACTTCCTGCCGACCGCGGCACTGCTACAGGTCTAGTAGCTTTCGCCTAGACTCCCGGGGCGCAAGCCCCCTCGGCCGCGCATATCTGCGCGGCCTTTTGCATATCCGCATCCATTACCCACACCTCACCGCGCTTAGCCCCCTTTCCAAACCCCGCCCGCACTACTAGCCACAACCACACAGAACAATGGCTGATCTGCACAAAGTAAAGCAAGAGACCTTCGACCTCTCCCGCGCGATCAACATCGACCCGAAGGGCTTCGAACGCGCCGTGGACGCCTACGAGCTGTCCCCCAACCAGCCCGCGGCCGTGCAGTCTGGCACTGCCCACCCCAACCCAGTGCTCTACATGCGCCGCCCCACTCCCGGCCACCCGCGGTTCCACTACCTTGAATCCTGGCTAGTCCCCCACCTGGACATTCGCCTCAACAAATTCCACTTCTTCGACGGGATCGAGCCCACGCAGGACCTCTATATAGACATCGCCTTCATCGAGATTGATGACGCCACCACCCCACCAACCTGGCGCACCCGCGACATTTACGTGGATGTGGTGACGCACCTCCGCAAGACCCCTTCTCCGGAACGAACTCAGTCGAGCTCTAGCTACGTCCCGGGCACATCCTCAAAGGCGCAAGTCCAGGTGCTGGACCTGGACGAGTTGGGCGAAGCACTCCTGGCGGGTTACATCACCGCCGACGAGGCCCGCCGAGCGCTGGATTCCACGCAGCGGCTGCTGGATGGGCTGCACGAACACGGCAGCGTGGCCGATTGGCTGGCCACCCAGGGCGTGCGTTGGGGCTACGGATAAGATGCGGTGCTTATTGCACAGGTCGTTCTACATAGTCCGGGCGGCATTCCTGCAAATGCTCACGCAGAAACTCGCCGTTCTCGCTTCCTGGTGAGAATAGAGAAAGAATCTTGTCCAGCATGTCAGGTGCGATAACCACCTCGGTGCCGTCGTTGAATAACACCGCAAACATCAACGCATACTCACATTCGCCGCCTAGATCTGCATCGAAAGCATCATCCAAGCCTGCTCAGACCCTTTGTCGCTGTAGCTACATTGCGGGAGCCTTCCCCCCCCCCTGGGAACGGGCTGCGGCCGGCTACGCCAGGATCTGGCGGCCCATCACCATACGGCAGATCTGGTTGGTGCCCTCGTAGATCTGGGTGATCTTCGCATCGCGCATCATGCGCTCCAGCGGGAAGTCGCGGGTGAAGCCGTAGCCGCCGAGCAGCTGGACGGCGTCCACCGTGACCTCCATAGCGATGTCAGAGGCGAAGGCCTTGGAGCCTGCAGCCATGAGGCCCAGCTTGGCACCATCCTCAGCCACGCCGCGCTCCGCGTTGGAAGCCGCGGTGTAGATCATCAGGCGGGCGGCGTCGATCTTCATCTTCATGTCAGCCAGCATGAACTGGGTGTTCTGGAAGTCGGCGATAGCCTTGCCGAACTGCTTGCGCTCCTTCACATAAGCGACAGCCTGGTCGAACGCACCCTGGGCAATGCCCAGAGCCTGCGCGCCGATGGTCGGACGGGTGTGATCCAGGGTCTGCAGAGCGGTCTTGAAGCCGGTGCCTTCCTCGCCGATCATGCGGGAAGCCGGAACGCGGCAGTCCTCGAACAGCAGCTCGGCCGTAGGGGAACCCTTGATGCCCAGCTTGTGCTCGTAACCGGAAACGCTGAAGCCCGGGTCGTCCTTGTTCACCATGAACGCAGAGATGCCGCGTGCGCCAGCCTCCGGATCGGTCACGGCCATCACGGTGTACCAGGTGGACTTACCACCGTTGGTGATGAAGCACTTGGAGCCGTTAATAACCCACTCGTCGCCGTCGCGGACAGCGCGGGTCTTCATCGCGCCGGCGTCAGAACCAGCCTCGCGCTCCGTGAGCGCGTAAGAGGCCATCGCACCGTTAGCAATATCCGGCAGCACTTCCTTCTTCAGCTCCTCGGAGCCCTGCAGGATCAGGCCCATGGTGCCCAGCTTGTTCACGGCCGGAATGAGGGAGGAAGATCCACAAACGCGGGCAACTTCTTCGATGACGATGACTGCTGCGAGGGAGTCGCCACCCTGGCCGCCGTACTCCTCCGGAACGTGGATAGCGTTGAAGCCCGCGGCGTTCAGAGCCTCTAGGGCCTCCTGCGGGAAGCGCTCTTCTTCGTCAACGTCCTTGGCGTGCGGAGCGATCTGCTGCTCAGCCAGGTCGCGGATAGCCTCGCGCAGTGCGAGGTACTCGTCGGGCAGACGGAATGGTTCGAAATCAGGGTTGAAGCCCATGGTTAATTCTTCGCCTCTCTAGCAGTGAAGTTGAGAACGTTCTTTCCCACCGAGTGTAATGCGCTCCGGCGATTCGGTGATCTGAAAGCGATATTTACATAAAGAACCTTACATACGGCTACGGCCGCCCCCTCAGTACTCCCCTCCCCGGATACGGCTACATCACTTTCCGCTCACCATTCGGTAACAAAACGCCAATCTCATTGGCCACATACATACCTTGTGTTTACAGTGTTATCCATGAAGAGCCTTCGTCGTCGTCCGGTTATCTCCCGATCCCGCGCTCCCCGCTCCGCCCTGGCCGCGGGTGCAGCCGCCCTGCTACTTGCCGGTGGTTCACTCACCCTGACCGCCTGCGATGACGAGGACACCACTCCCTCCAACGCAGCGTCTACCCAGGAATCCGCAGAGGAAAGCTCTGCCCAATCCCTCACTGATCACAGCACTGCCAGTACCGGCGCAGCCAACAGTAAGGCCGAAGACGGCTCCGTGGGCAAGGGCGGCATGTGTGCCACCAATGATCTAGAGATCACCACCGCCGACTCGCAGGGCGCAGCCGGCTCCACGCTGGTCAACGTCGTCTTTAAGAACACTTCCTCCAAGCCGTGCTCGATGCGTGGCTTCCCGGGCGTATCCATGGTCGCAAACCACAACGGCACCCAGCTGGGCAAGCCCGCGCAGCGGGAGAAGGACGTGCCCAGCAAGGACGTAAAACTCGACCCCGGCGCATCGGCCATCGCGCCCGTAAAAATCACTCAGGTCGGCGCCCTGGATCCGCAGGAGTGCAAGCCCCAGGATGCTGACGGCCTGCGTGTCTACCCACCGGAGCAGACCAAGGCCGCCTATGTGCCGATGAAGAACCTGGAGGGTTGCTCCGGGGAAGTCGAGTACCTGTCGGTACAACCCGTCAGCATGGGCGATCAAAGCGGCCAGGCCGGCACCGGCCAAGGCGACCAAGCCAGCGAGTAGCGCCGCCCACAAGCCCACGCCCCGCCCACCGTGCCTTCCCTCCACAGCTCTTCCCGCGCCGCACCCCGCCGGTTCACCGCATGGCTGGCTGCGGTGGCTTTGCTCTCCCTCCTCGTCCGTGGCCTCCAGCTGGGCCAGCGCACGTTCTACTGGGATGATTTCCTCATCCCCGCCACCTTCAGCGGCGGTTCCCTCGGCGACTATTTCGCCAGTTACGATGGGCACCTCATGCCGGCTTCCGCACTCGTGCAGGTGCTAGCCCATCGAATTGCGCCGCTCAATTGGTGGCTCCCCGTCACTGTGCTGATGCTGCTCAGCGCCCTCGCCGCGGCACTCTGGGCGAAGGTGTGCGTGCAGCTCGCCGGCCGCAGCCTCGCCACCCTGGGGCTTTACACCGCGCTCCTTTTCAGCCCTTTCCTCATGGACGCCGCCGGTTGGTGGTCCGCAGGCATCAACGCCTTGGCCTGGCAGATCGGCATGGCGGGATTCATGGTGTGCCTGCTCTCCGCGCGCCGGTCTCTCCCCCGCTACTCCTTGTGCGCCACCGGGTTTCTGCTTTTAGCCCTGCTGTTCACGGAAAAAGCTCTGACGATCGTCCCGGCCGCCCTCGCCCTCGCTGTGCTGGCAGGCATGGCCCGGCGCGACATCGCCCGCTTCTTCGCTGCGCCCGGCGCGCTCTTTGTCGTCTGGTCGCTGCTCTTCCTCACCCTCTCACCTCTGCCGCGCGAGGAGTCGAATAGCCAGTCGCTGTGGTCGGCGCTGCCCAATAGCCTGTTCGCCACCGTGATCCCCGGCGCGCTGGGTGGCCCGTTGTCGTGGGATCGTTGGTCGCCCTCCAGCACTTTCGCCACCGCTCCGACGTGGTGGAGTGTCGCCAGCGCTATCCTGCTGCTCGCCCTCGCCGCTTTCTGGCTGCGCCGCGATACTCGCCACCGTCTTCTCGGCCTGTTCCTGGTGCTCGGCTATCTGGCCGCCATCTACATACTGCTTGGCCGCGCCCGCAACAGCACCGGCACCTCTGGTCTGCTGCTTTCCTCTATGCACTACTTCGCGGACTGGTTTACCTTCGCCGTGCTGGTGGTAGGTTGTTGCTCCCTTTCTTATGGACGCCCCCACGTCGCCAACCGCCCCACCCCC
Source organism: Corynebacterium jeikeium (assembly GCF_000738175.1). Lineage (GTDB taxonomy): Bacteria > Actinomycetota > Actinomycetes > Mycobacteriales > Mycobacteriaceae > Corynebacterium > Corynebacterium jeikeium_C. The sequence goes on from NZ_JFCH01000027.1 coordinate 157,357, forward strand.
AGCTTCGCGGCCGCGCGCTCCCGCTGGGTTGGGGTGGGCGCGATTCTCAGTGCTGTGGCCATCAGCATCGTCTCTACCTACACCTGGGTTGGCACGTGGAGCAATGACCGGACCGCCGACTACCTGGCCAACCTGCGCACCTCCACGAAGTTGGACGGTTCGGGGGAACCGCCGCAACTGCTGGATCAGCCGGTTCCGCTGGACATTCTCACCCCGGTGGTGCACCCCTACGACCGCGTCTCCGCGCTGACTGGCCAGCCCGCGGCAACGCAGGTAGACGAGCCACCACGGATCATCGACGAGTCGGGGAAGATTGTGGATGCGGAGGTGGTGGCGTCCGCAACAAGCACCGCAGGTAAAGAACCCGAGTGCGGGGTGCGCATCGCCGCGGGGCACTCCCAGGCTATCCTGCTGGATAACGCACTGCCGTTCGGGGATTGGACGTGGCAGCTGAACGCGACAGCCAGCACGGATATGACGTTGACCATCACCACCCCCAACGGGCTCGAGGATGCCAAGGAGACCAAGAGCCGTGCCGTCGATGTACACGTTGGCACGGAGCTCAAGCCCCGCTGGGTGCGGGTTTCCGGTGGTGGCGGAATCCTGCTGGTGCGAGCAGAAGCGGATTCCGGTGCATCTGACGAATACGTCTGCATCGGGGCGGGTGGCATCGGTCCGCTGGTGGCGAAGGCGGACTAAAGCTGGGATAGCTGGAATAGTGTGCCTTTCCGTACCGTTGAAGGTGCTTAGGAACGAACCAAAACGCACTTCTAGGAGGCGCTGACAGATGTCGACCCAGAACGCACGGAACGCACAGAACGTCATGATCCTCGGAGGCCACGGCAAGGTGGCGCTGCTGGCGTCTCCGAAACTTGTAGAGGCCGGCCACACGGTCACTTCCGTGGTGCGCAACCCCGATCACGTGGCAGACGTGGAGGCCACCGGCGCGAAGGCCGTGGTGCAGGACATAGAGCAGCTGAATGTGGCTGGCTTCGAGAAGCTTTTCGCCGATCAGGACGTGATCATCTGGTCCGCGGGTGTGGGCGGCGGCGACGATGAGCGCACCCTCCGTGTGGACCGCGATGCGGCGATCCGCTCCATCGACGGCGCCGGAACCAAGCGCTTTGTCATGGTCAGCTACTTCAATTCCCGCGCCGATCACGGTGTGCCGGAAGACCACTCGATGTTCGCCTACTGCGAGGCGAAGGCCGCCGCGGACGACCACCTGCGTGCTTCTTCCACCAAGTGGACGATCGTCGGCCCGTCTGCGCTGACGATGGACGAGCCGACCGCTAAGATCGAAACACGCTCCCCGAAGGCTGATGGCACCGCCAACGGCGACGACACGCTGCAGGCCAGCCAGGTCTCCCGCGCCGACGTGGCCGCCGTCATCGCCGAGGTTGTGGATCGCCCGAACCTGGTCGGCCACTTCATCGAGTTCAACACGGGCGACACCCCCATCACCGAGGCCCTCGACGCACACGCCGAGAACCGATCGGTCTAAGAGAAAGAGAATTTCATGGCAGCTGGCCTTGCGGCACTACTAGACGACATTGCGCTTATCGCTAAAAAGGCCGCGGCCACGACGGATGACGTCGCTGCCATCGCCGGGCGTACCTCGACGAAGGCGGCTGGGGTTGTTATTGATGACGCCGCCGTCACCCCGAAGTTCGTCGCTGGGGTATCCCCCGCGCGCGAGCTGCCGATCATTTGGAAGATCACCAAGGGCAGCCTCGTCAACAAGCTGATTATTATCCTGCCGATCATCTTGCTACTGAGTTGGCTGCTGCCCGGCGCGCTGACTCCCCTGCTGATGCTCGGCGGATTCTACCTTTCTTTCGAAGGCGCTGAGAAAGTCCTGGAGAAGGTAGGTCTGGGTAGCCACGGCGAGGGAGAATCAGACGATGGCGATGAGGAGAAAGACCAGTCCGAAAGCGCACTGGTGCGCGGGGCGATCCTCACCGACCTGATCCTCTCTGCGGAGATCATGGTGATTTCCCTGAACGAGGTTGCCGACCAGCCACTTTTGACGCGCGCCCTGGTGCTGATCCTGGTCGGCCTCATAGTCACTTTCGCCGTCTACGGCGTGGTGGGCGTACTCATCAAGATCGACGACATCGGACTTGCCCTCGCCAACAAGGAAGGCGCCAGCAAGGGGATGAAGAAGTTCGGCCTGTTCCTGGTCAAAGGAATGCCAAAACTGCTGACCGCCATCGGCATCATCGGCACCCTAGCCATGCTGTGGGTCGGTGGACATATCCTGCTGGTTGGCTTCGATGAGCTGGGCCTGCACTGGCCTTACCAGGCGGTGCACCACGTGGTGGAGAACTTTGAGCACCTCGGGGGCGCGGTAACCTGGCTGATGGAGACCGGTTTCAGCTTGCTGTTCGGCCTGCTAGTCGGCGCACTCATCGCCGTGGTGGTCGGCGGGGTAAAGAAACTGCGCGCCCGCTAAGCGCTGCAGGTGCGCTACACATGTAAATACAGAATTCCGCTAGAAGCCTAAGGAGGCTCACCTCTTGTCTGCGAAGGACGTAGCCCTCGTGCTCGAGGGCGGTGGCATGCGCAACAGCTACACCGCCGCCTGCATCGACCAGCTGCTGGAGCACAATATCGAGTTCGGCTGGGTCGGCGGCATCAGTGCCGGAGCTTCCCATACCGTGAACTTCCTTTCTGGCGATAGGAAGCGAGCCCGCGAGTCCTTCGTGGAATTCGGTGGACACCCAAAGACCGGCGGGTTCAAGTCCCTACTCAAGGGCACCGGCTACTTCAACGCGGAGTACATTTACGAGACCGCTGGCGCACCCGGCAACGATCTGCCCTTCGACTGGGAAACTTTCCAGCGTTCGAACTCCCAGGTATGCATCGGCGCGACCCGTGCGGATAACGGCGAGACAGTCTATTGGCGCCGCGAGGACATCAAAGACCTGCCGGATCTCATGCGCAAGGTCCGCGCCAGCTCTACCCTGCCGGGCCTCATGCCCGTGCCCACCATCGACGGGGTGGATTATGTCGATGGTGCCCTCGGAGATTCCGGTGGCCTGCTGATCGATGCCGCCATTGAGGATGGCTTTGAGAAGTTCCTGGTGCTGCGCACCAAGCCCAAGGGCTACGTCCGCCCCGCGCTACGGAGCCCAAAGCTAGTTAAGTCACTACTACGCTCTCGCCCGGCCGTAGCCCAGGCAATGATCGACCGGCCGCCGAAATACAACCTAGCCTCCGACAAGATCGCGGAGTTAGAGGCCAAGGGCCAGGCGTTGGTGTTCTACCCGGAGAAGATGAACGTCAGCAATACCGAGCGCCGGTTGGAACGCCTGAAGCAATCCTGGAGCGACGGGTTGGAGCAGACCAAGCGCGAATGGGAAACGTGGATGGAGTTTCTGGGCGAATCTAAATGATGCTCAGCAAACCCAGCACGATGAGCATCGCCGCCACCACATAGCCCGCCAGCGCCACCATCTGTTCCTTTCTATGGCGTAGCCCATCGATGAACCGAGCCAGTGCGCTTTCCGGCTTACGCAGAACAAAGCCCAGCGCCAGGCCAGACAGCGCCGGCAGGCTCAGCGCGAGCGTGGCATAGAGGAAGACCGCAAAGTATTTCGCCGCAGAGCTGATTCCCACGGTGCTCAAGTACGCCAGGCCAGCAAAGAAAGGCGCGGACGTCGCGGATTGGACGATTCCCAGGGCCATGCCCGAGAGGAAGGTCCCCCACGACGCTCGGCGGAGGGGGCGGGCCAGACGATTGATCATGGGGGTGGGATCGCCGCCTCGTAGCGTCAAGAAGGCACTTAGAAGACCCACCGCAATGAGGACCAGACCAAATATCGGCGAGGCCAAGGCGGTCTGCACGGCATCCGAAATCCCGTTGAACAGCAGCAACACAGCCAGCGACAGCAGGAACACTCCGAACCAGTCCCCCGCCACCAGCACTGCGGCGATGGGCGCGTAGCGGCGCGGCTTCGGGTGCATCACCGCGACAGCGAAAAGCACGCCGATGAGCAGCACGTTGACGGAATCGGCCAACGCGAAGCTCACGGCGTGCAGCATGCGGGGGATCCTTTCGGTGGCTCCCACAGCACCTGAACGATCTACCTGAACAATCTTGGGTCAGGGCGCGGGAAGGAGGGGTTGAACTCTAGCGAACTCTAGCTAACCTTCCGGCCGTGAACAAGGAAGTACACTGCGGCGCTGACGACGACCAACCCAGCAAGCATCGTGTACATCGCCTGGTAGCTGGTGGCAGAAACGATCATGCCCAGCAGGATCGGGCCAAAGCCCACGCCGACATCCAGCAGCAAGAAGAGCGTGGAAATGCCCGCGCCCATCTGGTGCGGCTCGACTGCCTTGACGGAGATTGCCTGCGCGGCTGGCATCAGCGAACCATAGCCCAAGCCCGTCAGCGCACCGGCCAAGACCACCATCCAGTCCTGAGTCGAGAACGCGAGGACAACCAGTGCGATGGCGAAGGTTACCAAGCCCAGGTAGATAACGATGTTGTCGCCCTTCTGGTCCTGAATCTTGCCCAGCACGAAGCGCATAACAAGGGTCACCAGTGCATAGGCCAGGAAGAAGTATTTGGCGCCGGTGACCAGGCCGTTGTCCTCGGAGTAGCTATTCAGGTAGGTGATCACACCTGCATAGCAGATACCGACCAGCAGCATAAAGAATCCAATAGGCGCGACCTTCGGGTGCACGATGGCCGAGAGGCTAAAGGTCGGCCGGTGATGATGCGCATCCGCCCCCTTGGGCTCTGGGGAACGAACCAGCAGGGACAGCAGGAAGGCCACGATGGACATGCCCACCACGACCTGGAACATGGTGGTGTAGCCAACGGAACCCACCAGCCATAGGCCCAGCGCCGGGCCGATCGCGGTGGCCAGTGTGGTCCCCAGAGCGAAGTAGCCGGTGCCCTCCGCGCGGCGTGCATTGGGAATCACGGACTGGGCGACGGCCATCACTGCGGTGCTGGCGAAGGCGTATCCGATGCCGTGGATAATGCGCACGGCGATCAGCAGCCCCAGGGAGTTCGCGGGAATGTAGAAAGCACAGGTCACGATGACCAGCACCAGCGCGGTGAACAGCACTCGCCGCCGCCCCACCGCGTCCACCAGGAATCCCGAGAATACGCGAGCCCCCGTCGCGCCGATAACGAAGGCACTGGAGGCCAGGCCCGCGCTCGCGTTATTGGCCGCAAACTCCTTGACGGCGTAGCCCGCCATGGTCGTCACGAGGACGTAGAAGATCATGAACTGGGCGAAGTTAACTAACCATGCAAAGACAAAAGCCGGTGTGACAACCGGCTCCTTCGCTGTGGCGTTCCCTTGCGCGTTGGGGTCTTCGTGTAGATTCTTCGGTTTATTCGCTGACGCGGACGTAAGAGACACCTTCTTCTGAAGTTGTGGTTTTAGCTACGGTCTATGGCTCCCGTTAGATCAGCCGTGAATTTTTACGCGAAGCAGCTTACCAAACATCTGCAGCCTCAGTGAGACAGGGTTCAGTTCTTTCTTGCTTTCTTTGTGACGCCCCTAGGCCCCCAACCCGCCACCAGGCATCAGGCAAGCACCACACGCTCCCCCACACTTGGCCTCCAATACGCCGCCTCAGCTGCAGTGATGGACTTTAACTCTCGCGGTGTGATCTGAGACAGGGCGTCAATATAAGAAGGAACAACATCCCGCGGCAACCTTAAACCGACCGTGAGGTGCGGCACCCAGCGCGGGCCGCGACCATCCGGGTTGAGTGCGCTGAGCTCGCGGGCGGCATTTTCCAGCTCATCCGTGGCTTCGAGTAACCACGCCACGGTCTGCTTCTTGCCTGTGCCGAAGACGACCACGCCCCGGCGGCTGAGCTCCGAGGGCACGGCGGATGGCAGGATCTCGCGGGCGCGCTCCACGACGTGCGGGGCCATACTCGGGGAAAACGTGACCGTGATGTGCGGAGTCTGGCGCTGGGACGGGAACCCGCGGGCGGCGAGCTCGTCGAAGATGCCGCGGACGGTGGCGGCCTGCTCGTCGGGCAGGTTCAGCAGGATGTTCTCAGGGGAATTGACGGACATTGCTCCCTATCCTAGCTGGCTGCACAGAGACCACCGGTGCGTCGCGTTGCCCGGCGGCGCAAAACCCGGCGGCACAGACCCCGGCGCCGCGCTACTTGAAGGACACGTACTCCGGAAGGTCGGCCGGCTTTTCCAGCGGCTGCTTCTTCGGGTTCATATCCAGCCCCAGCTCCTTGGCGAAAACCAGGCGGGTGGACTTGTAGACCCGTTCATCCGCCTCGTCCAGCTCGAACACGCGGGCGCCGCGCAGAGTGTGCATGGACCAGGTGCCGTCTTTCAACCCATAGGGGCCGAAGCCGGTGCCCGGGCAGTAGCCCAGCTCTACGCCGAAGTAGTTGCCGTTAAACGAGTTGATGTGGTCGTGGCCGCAGTAGATGCCCAGCACATCGCCGCGCTCGCGGACGGCTGTGTAGATGCCGGGGTTGAAGGCGCCGACGTAGACGTCCTCGTTTTTCACGCCTTCGATGCCATGGCGCTTCTTGGCCTCGCCGTGCTTGATGAGGTCGTTGTTGTACGGACCGCCGAACCACATGTCGCGGTGCTCGTAGGTCGGGATGTGGAAGTACATCAGGCCTGGAATCTTCTTGCCGTAGCGCTCCTCGTAACCCCGGGAGGTATCGCGGTACCACTGGATCTGGTCGCTGTGGATGTAGTCGTAGCCGGGGATCTCCTTGGTCTCCTGCCCCGCCAGCTCCTCGCCGATGTAGTTACCGGAATCCAGCAACCAGATAGCGAAAGCCGGGTTCGGGTTGGCGTTGCCCTGGACCAACAGGGATACGTTGGACTCGCCGTGAATCGGATCGTCTGCGACATTGAGGTTGTACTTGTACTTACGCACGAAGTTCAGCAGCGCGACCTCGTCGGCCTGGGTACCGTCTTCCATCGAGTCTTCGTCGTGGTTGCCGAAGGTGATGGCCCATGGGACCTTGCGGGATTCCATCGGCAGCACTACGTTGTTGACGGCCTGGAATGCCTGTTCGGTGGTCTTGGGACCAGAGGAGATCACGTCGCCGTTGATCAGCGCGAAGTCCGGCTTCTCCTGGTCCAACACCTTGCCCATGAACTCGATGGTGCGGCGATCAGTGAGGTGATCGTCTTGAGTGTCGTTGAACTGGACGATCTTGAACCTACCGTCGCCGTTGAACTTCAGCGGCGTGTCCGTGCCGCCGTTGTTGGCGCCACCGCTGCCGCCGTTGCCACGGCCTGAACCAAAACTGGAACCGGCCAGCGAGCCTGCCGACGAGTTCCACGCCTGTGCCTGCGCAGCCGGTGCAAGTGCAGCGGTGACGCCCAACGCTCCAGTTCCCGCCAGGAAATTCCGGCGGTTTACATTGAACCGCTTGAGCTTCTTCCGGCCTTCTGGCTGCTGAGAGTTAGACGGCGAATCAAAGGACGAATTATGGGACAAGGTGAGGGTGCTCCTTTTTCTGTTTCTGCGAGAATTGAACCTCCATAAGCTATCGCCAGCAGGTAAGCGCAGGGTTTCCTGAAGATGAATTCATAACAACTTCGCGTTTTCCCTCTCCACCGCTTGGACTCTCCACTTGACCTTGCCACTTGACCTTGCCGTTGCGGCAACCGAAAGGATGTAGCCCATGACCGAATACACGATTGGTGATGCTGCAGATTTTTTGGGTGTGACGCCCAAAGCCCTGCGCCATTGGGATTCCATTGGGCTGCTCAGCCCACAGTGGCGCACATTGGGCGACTACCGCCTCTATACCGAGGAAGATCTGCGCATCGGCGCGGCCATTGTGCTGTACCGGAACATGGGCTTCAAGCTGGCGGAGATTCCCGACCTGATTGAAGCGCCTTCCGATGCTGCCCTTGACCGTGCTCTCCGCTCCCACCGGGAAGCCTTGGCGCGCAAGCGCGACGAGGTGGAGAGCCAATTGCGTGCGGTCGAGGATTTGATAACAACAACCCGAGTGGAGGGATACACCATGGAACAAATGGACAAGATCAAGCAGTACTTCGGCGAGAAGATGCCCGCTTACCAGGAGGAAGCTCGCGAACGTTGGGGCGACACCCCGGAATACCAGCAGTCTCAAGAAAAGCTGGCCTCTATGACTGACGGCGACTTCCAGGAGGTTAAGGCCGACCACGACCGCTTCGTGGCGGATCTGGTAGCCGCCCGAGATGGTGGCGTCACCCCCGATAGCGAAGAAGCACAAGCCCTCGTGGAGCGGCACCGCGCCACGATTAACCAGTGGTACGAGGTTACGACCTCGCGGCAGCTGATTCTGGCGCGGATGTACGTGGCCGACGAGCGTTTTGCCGAGGCGTACCAGGGAGCACAGGATTACCTGCTTTCGCTGGTGGAACATCGTGCCCAGCAGGAGGGAATCACCAACCCCACCTGGGATGACTAGTCGAGGAAGCTAACCGAGCTTGTTAGGCGCCGGAGCTGCATCGGGGTTGCTACGATTGCGCCATGAAAGGCTACCGCACCGGAGAACACGCACTGGCTATCTACTTATCCTCTATCGCAGGATTCGTAGATACGCTGGGCTTTTTGTATCTGGGCGGGTACTTCCTGTCGTTCATGTCGGGTAACACCACGCGCCTGACAGCCGCCGTGAATGCGGGAAAATGGGACGTCGCGATGACGGCCGGCGGGGTAATGGTTCTGTTCCTGGTCGGCGTGGGTATTGGGGCACTAATCAGCCAGTTAGGGCGGCGCTATCTGCCCCGGACGCGTACACGCGAGGCAATTCTGCTATTCATTTGTGCCACCTCGACGATTGCCTCAGTACTGGTTTTGACCGGGCACGAACAGTGGGCGGTTTACAGCCTGTCATTCACCGTGGGCGCTATGAATTCCACGTTCGAGCGCGACGGCGAGGTAAGCATTTCCCTGACATACATGACGGGCACGCTAGTGAAGATGTCTCAGCGGTTCGTGGCCGCACTCTTCGGCGGCCCGCACTTGGATTGGCTGCGCTATTTCGCTCTGTGGATGGCGCTTGCCTGCGGAGCGCTGCTGGGCGGCTGGATGTATGTCCAGGTGGGCCTGCATGCGGTTCTGGTAGTGACGGGCATGCTGTACGCGGGAACCGTGACTGCACTGGTGTACCGCCAATGGCGGCGCAACCGTGGGCTGGCGGTTTAGTAAAGGACTGATCAACACACACTCCACAAAGGTTAGAAACACCCTGTTTTTATCTTGGCAACACATCGTTGCTAAAGTCTGTGTAGCGACTGATCAACCGCTCACCTCCCCAACCTCAACCCCAGGGAGTTTCATCATGTTTCTAGCCTTGCGCGAAATGCTTTTTGCGCGCACCCGGTCCCTTCTCATGAGCGTTGTGTTGACGCTCATGTCCTGACTGGTCGTCATCATCTCCGGCCTCACAGCCGGATTGGTTAACGACGGTGTTTCCGGCCTGAAGGCAATGGATAGTGACGTCATCGCTTTCGCCGATGGCACCCAGACCGATTCGGCCTTCACCCGCTCCGTCATCGACATCACAGAGTCCGACAAGTTCGCCAACATCGACGGAGTGGAAGAGGCCGCCCCACTGGGCCTAACCATTGCAAACGCTCACAACCAGAACGGCAAGGCCGTCGACCTCACCCTCCTCGGAGTAAAGCCCGACTCCTTCATCGCACCAGAGGGGCTGCCGGAACAAAGCACCGCCCCTAACGGCGGCGCCCCCACCAAAACCAAGCACGAAATCGTCGTGTCCTCCACCCTCCAAGACGAAGGCATCAAAGAAGGCGACACCATCACCATCGATCGCCTTGAGATCCCGTTGAAAGTCGTCGGCTTCACCGATGGCCAGCGCACCTTCGGCCACGTCGATGCCGCCTACCTGCCCCTCGACGTCTGGCAGGAAATCCACGCCGGCGTACGTAAGGGCGAAGAGGTAAGCCCGGAGGCGTACAAGGAAATATCCGTCATCGCCGCCAGCACGCAGGATAAGCCAGACACTGGGGCGCTCTCCGACGCCTCCGGCCTGGACGTCCGCATCCTCAAGGAAAGCTTCGATTCCTCCCCTGGCTACACCGCCGAAATGATGACCCTTTCCATGATCAAATGGTTCCTCTACGTCATCGCCGCCCTGGTGACCGGCGCCTTCTTCCTAGTGTGGACCATCCAGCGTGCCGGCAATATCGCCGCACTGCGCGCGATGGGAGCCACGAAGGGCTTCCTGCTCCGCGACAGCCTGGGCCAAGCCGTCATCATTCTGGGTGCGTCCGTCATCGTCGGTGCACTTATTGCCGTTGGCCTCGGGAGCCTCCTGGAAACCACGGCCATGCCCTACGCCACCGAACTCGGATCCGTCCTCAGCGGCAGCGCGATCCTCTTCGTATCTGGCCTGATCGGCGCACTGATCGCCGTCGTCCGCGTCACCCGCACCAACCCGCTCGCAGCCCTAGGAGAAAACCGATGAGCCCCGCCCCGCATCTTCCCGCCCTGGAACTTAAAGACGTCACGGTGACCTACACCGACGGTGATTCCCAGATCACCGCGTTGGACAAGGTGAACCTGACCGTCGAGCCCGGAGAGTTCGTCGCCGTCGTCGGCCCCTCCGGTTCCGGTAAGTCCACGCTGTTGGCCGTCGCTGGAGCGCTGACCAACCCGGCCGCGGGTGGCGTCAAGATCGGCGACGAAGACATCACCAACTACGACGACAAGGAACTAGCCCGCATTCGTCGCGACTACATCGGCTTCGTCTTTCAATCCTCCGGCAGTCTGCCGGGCGCCCTCACCGCCGAGGAACAACTGGAGCTCGCCGCGCGCGTTATGGGTAAGCACGGTCGTTACTCTGGTGCGGAGCTGTTGGAGAAGGTTGGTATGACGCCCCGAGCTAAGCACCGTCCGGGAAATCTGTCGGGTGGCGAGCGTCAGCGGGTGGGCATCGCCCGAGCTCTCGTCGGCGACCCACAGGTGTTGCTAGTCGACGAGCCCACCGCGGCTCTGGATCGCAAGCGTTCGCAGGAAATCGTGGAGCTGTTGGCCCGCGAGTGCCACGAATTTAACGTCGCGGGCGTGATGGTCACCCACGATCACGAGGTCTTAAACCACTGCGACAAGGTCTACGAGATGGTCGACGGGCGCCTGAGCGCTGCCTCCAACTAGGCATCCAAATAGGCCTGTACGCAGGCCGAAAAGCGGGTAGTAAACTAGGGAACCATGCCGAAGATCACGGAGACGACAGTAGCGGAGCACCGCGCGGTCCAGCACCGCGCGGTGCTGGAGGCCGCCGAGCGGCTGATCGTTACTGGCGGCGGCAAGGTTCCCTCCCTGGCAGAGGTGGCGGCCGAGGTTGGCCTTGCCCGTCCGAGCGTCTACCGCTACGTCTCCTCCCAGCATGACCTGATGGTTCAACTGCTGGTACTTAACAGCGAAACCTGGCATGACCAGCTGGAAGACAAGGTCAAAGCCGCCCCGCCAGAGCCCGAAGAACGCATCTGCTCCTACGTGGACGCGATGCTCGATCTCTTCGTTCACGGCTCCCACGGCCCTCTGATGGCCGCCGCCCAGCACTTCCCGGAAGCGTTCGCCGAGGAAAAGGTGCAGAGATCGCACGCCGGCTTCAAAGAGATCGTGGGTAGCTTCTGCCCCGGTGTTTCCTCCATCGACATCGGATTGCTGAATGCGGCGGTGGTAAGGGCGTCAGAAATAGCAAAAACCCCCGAAGACCTCGAACAAGCAACGGCAACACTGCACCGCATGGCGCGCGCCATTGTGACAGGTTAATTCGCCGAACCACCTGCCTGATTCTGCTGTTTTACCTGGACAGGACCGGGCGACGTTGTACGCTTAGCTTCATGCGAAATCGCCTTGTTGCACTCTCCGTTGCCGCGTTGACGGCTCTCTCGCTTGCAGCTTGTTCGGATGACGAGACTCCGCCTGAGCCGAGCGCTGCTCAGCCTTCGAAGAAGTCCGACGAAACTTCCGCCACCGCAGGACAAGAAGGCACTTCGGAAGAAGGGCAAGATGATAAGGCCTCTGGCAACACAGGTAACACAGACAACACTGGCAACGGAGCCAAGAAGCGCCCCAACCCCACAGCACCCAGCACTCCGAAGCCCGATAAGGTCGAGCTCGCCCCGAATGAAACGGCTCTAGAGGGCAAGCTGATGAAGGTGCACTTCAGCGACATGACCCCACCGGAGGACTTCGCACGAGTGGCGGACATCGTGGACGATAGCGTGGTCTACTACGCGATCAAGCTCGATCCGAAGAAGCCCGTGACGGCGAAGTTGGGGGCGGGCATTGGCACCCAGACTCCCGAATGGGCCATCGTTGGCAGCAGCAGTATGCCGAATGAAATGAACTGGGACTCTATGGTCGGGCGTAGGATCCGCGCCATCGCGCACAGGGATAACATGACCTTCGCGACGGACCCATCCGCTCCCCCGACAGCGGTGACGGTCGAAAACTCGGACTACAAGCCGGAGATCCTCGACTAGGGGATGTTTGTCCTTATCGCTCCGTATGCCGCAACCAAGCAAGCACTGCCTTTACGCGGCGATTGGCATCCTCGGGTGCAAACCCAAGCTTCATAAAAACACTAGCAACGTGCTTGCTCACTGCTCCCGCGGTCAGCACCAATTCATCCATGATCTCCGAGTTGCTCAGACCACGCGCCATTAAAGCAAGGACTTCCTTTTCCCGAGGTGTCAACGCAGCCAAGCCAGTCCGTCGCGCCGAAAGCAGTGCAGATACAACCTCTGGATCAACGACTGTTCCTCCCCGAGCAACCTCGTTAAGAGAGTGAACGAATTCATCCACATCAGAGACGCGTTCCTTCAAAAGATAGCCGAAGCCACCGTGCTCCAACAGCCGATCGAGATAGCTCGCCGCAACATACTGGCTAAGCACCATAACCGGTTGAGAAGGATACTGTTTGCGCAGTTCATACACGGCGCGCAGACCATCATCAGTCATGGTGGGAGGCATACGGACATCGGTGATAATCACATCGTATTTCTGTCCGTTTTCATCACTCGCCATCGTGGCATCACGCAACTCTGACGCATCGACCACCGTCAAGACTTCATGCCCGAGCGCCTTTAGTAACTGTTCTAGTCCGGCACGAAGCAACGCAGAGTCTTCTGCAAGCAAGACCTTCAAAATATTCTCCACTAGGTTGATTTGAGGGGTTCCGACAGGGGCAATTCAAGAATCAACTGCGCACCAGATTCATTTTCAACCGAGCCTTCACCATCCTTAGTGTTCTGGAATTTCACCGTTCCACCAAGTGCAGCAGCACGCTCGCGCAAACCTGCAATACCCGTACCGTCCAAGTGGCGTAAATCCATAGAAGGGGATTCAATAAAGCCCACCCCATCATCTGTAATAGACACTCGTAGCCGATTCGAAAAGGCGACTCTCACGTTTACGTGCTGAGCTTCGCCGTGTTTGGTTGCATTCGTCAAAGCTTCGGCGACGCAGTGGTACGCCAGTAGCGCCATAGTCTCGTCCAATTCCTGAGAGCTACCTTCGACGTGCAAAGCAGCGTCAACCCCTGCGTGCGCAATGAGCTCTTCAAGGGCTGCAATCAGCCCCCTATCAAAGAGCACCTGCGGAGCGATCCCCCGCACCGTCGCACGTAATGCGCGTAATGCCTGGGAGGCATTGTGTTCTGCATCCTCCAATGCCATCTCCATAACTTCAGAGGAAGCCTGATTCCTGTAATGCAATTTTGCAGTAGCGAGGTTGAGTTTTAGCGCTGTCAAATATTGTTGCGGCCCGTCATGGAGTTCCCGCTCGATGCGACGGCGTTCGCCAGAAAAAGCGTCGATAAGAGTGGCACGAGAAGCCGCGAGTTCCTTATCGCTGGGAGACAGCGCAAACCGAACTACAGCTATTGACGCCGCGGAAAGCAGCCGCGAGAAGATCATCAAAAGACCAATAGCAACGGCGCCCACACCCCAAGAAACAACAAAAATAAGAATTGGATTTGAGGTGGACCATTCGCCCAGAGAAAGCTCGCCGATAGGTAGGAATGGGATGGCAATTAGTACTCCTGCGAAGAAGCCCAAAGAAACCCATGTGAAGAAGGCAGCCGCAGCAAGCACAAGCTGCATCAACAGATGAAAGAACTGTGGCCAGTCGAACCAGTGGCTCGCTTTGCGAAACGGGACTTCTGCGCCCATCCACAACGCCCCACGTCTACAGATGGCATCCGCACCACGTGCAACAAAGGGAATCCAAGGCAGCATCAACAACGAGACAACGAATCCAGGTACGAAAAGGAGCGCGAGGACTGCGCTCCACCCCAAACTCTTCAATGTCTTCATCGATTTCAACACTAGTAGTCGCCTTTAAGGAAAACGGTAGAGCCAGCTCTACCTTTATGTAGGTAGTTGGCTCCATGGCTTCCATACTGTGTGACTGCTCTGATGAGAGTATGCAGAAATCAAAATCAAGAAGTCATGTCACCACTGCATCAGCTAACTCACCAGTCTCTCCGCGAGCGCTCCAAGCTCATAACCTTACGAAGCGATTCGGTAAGCACAAGGTGCTAGACGGTCTCGAACTGAGCATTAACTCTGGTGAATTCGTCGCCATAATGGGCCCGTCTGGGAGTGGTAAAACAACACTACTCAGAATTCTATCTGGCTTAGACAAACCTTCATCGGGCACAGTGAATTCCCCTAACCGTACCGAGCGCGCCTTCGTCTTCCAGGATTACAACCTGCTGGAATCCCTCACGGCAATGCGCAATGCGACTCTTACCGCCAGGTTTAGTGGGCGCCGCTGCTCCAAGGCTCAGGTCAAGACAATCTTTAATTCATTGGGACTTAGAGGATTCGAAAGCTATCTTCCAAATCAACTCTCCGGAGGTCAACAGCAACGTGTAGCCGTGGCTCGCGCGTTGCTTGCAAACGCACCATTCATCTTTGCTGACGAGCCCACGGGAGCTCTCGACGATCAAACTGCTGATGTGGTGTTAAGGCATCTCAAAACAGCAACCCAATCAGGATCGACAGTGGTAATGGTTACCCACTCCCAAAGAGCAGCCGCATATGCGGACCGCGTAATTGATCTCGCTAAAGAACCTCTGGCCACTCCTGGGAGCAGATACTCATGATTGTTTGGCTTAAAGACCTAAAGTCGAATTGGTTGTCATGGCTAGCGATTTCAATCACGATGCTCGTTTCTTCCGCTAGCTGCAGTCTGGCAATTTCGATGATCTCCGCAGATGGCAAAGACGCAATTCCCCTTGGCGGAACTATCCTTGGAATGTCAATCTGTGCCATCGTTCTAGTCACGTTTAGTCAAATGCGTTTGACCATCGAAGAACACCAACCGATTTATCAGAGTTGGCGCATGGTCGGCATGCCTGGGTGGATGATCAACCTCCTAATACTCGGCCAAGTTGCCGTAGTTAGTGCTACTGCCTCTTTAATCGGGGCACAACTCATTCGCCCAGCGCTGAGCCCAGCAGTCGAGACTCTTCGTGGTGATGGTATCCCCATGCCTGACCTATCGGTTGATGCCTCTGTGGTGATGTGGGTCGTACTTGCTTGTGGTGGGGCCGCTATAGCCGGCGCACTGCTACCGCTAAGACAGATTTTTCGACCACAGACCGACTCTCACCCGTTGTGGATCACAGTCCGGAGCGCGGTTGCTACGGTCGCTATTGCTGGATGCAGTATTGGAGGCGCCTGCATCGAAAAAACAGAAGATGTACTCGCCTGGGCGATGGGAATGTCAGTCCTCATACCGCTACTACTGCCCTGGCTGCTCCCCCTTCTTGACCAGTGGACACGTGTACTCGGCATTGCAGGAGCCAACGTTCGCGTCCGACGTAACTTCTCCTCGCCGCATATCGTTCCATGGGTATTATTCGGAAGCCTCATCATCGGTGTGGGTTCAGGGCTTCGCGTAATCAAGGACGCAGAACCTGGGAGCTCAATGTCGGCATGGCAAGTTTTTGTAGTTGTCCTTGGTCCAGTTTTTGCCCCCAGCATCGCTGGCGCCGTTATGACTTCGCTCATCATGCACGCCCGAATCACAAGTGATATCCGCGGGCTTCGCCTTGCAGGTGCGCCCGGTAGGTCGTGGATTCTAATTCAAATAGGCGAAGCCTTCGCGCTTACCGGAACGGCTGCACTGGTGGTTTTGGTGTTCACGGTTCTGACCGTTGGAATAGTAAATGACCATCTCACCGGCTTTGTTTCTTTCCACGGGATTTGGTGGACAGCGTTTGGCAGCACCTTTGCTGCGATGTTCTTGGCTCTATGCAGTATCAAACTGGCGGTGGCGTCGAGCTTAGAAACGAATCAGAAATGACAAGCTCCTAGCTCCAATTCACCGCGCCCCTAGTTCACCGCACTGAGTGGAGAATAGCGCAGCTATTCCACAAGCCAAATGATGCCATCACAGGTCTCACGCATTACGAAAACATAAGGTCAGGCGTACCGCAGTAGACTGTCGGCATGTTGTCAGATGTCTTGACAAGCACAACTCGGTTCGTACGGAGCTCACTAGATCACTTCAACGCACGCCACCCGTGGAGCCACAACGACGCATTCCACCCATGGATCTTTACCCAACTGCCGAACAACCGTGCCCGAGCGCTCGACGTTGGTTGCGGGCACGGCGTACTCGTAGCCAAGCTTGCGAAGCATTTCGAGCACGTGCACGGAATCGACCCGGATAGTTCGATGCGTCGGGCCTCAATTGACCGTTGCGCGGGACTTTCCAACGTAACCATCGACGGCACCACACTCGCCGACGCTTCCCCCGGGTTCGACCTCATCACCATGGTCGCAGTTCTGCATCACATGGATTTAATCACAGGATTACAGCAGGTGCGGGATCACCTTGCGGAGGGAGGGCGCTTCCTTTGTGTAGGACTCGCCCACAGCGATTCGATGGCCGATCACGTATGGGACATCGTCTGTGCCTTGACGAACCCATTGATTGGATTCATGCGCCACCCTTGGCCAAACTACGCACTATCGACCGCTCCCCTCCCTACACGCAACCCAGACCTGTCGATAGCAACAATCCGGACGGCGGTCGATCACGTTTTGCCAGGTGCGCGCGTTCGCCGTCGACTAGCGTTCAGGCACACTATCGAGTGGACCAAACCAGCCCCACAGTAAAAGAAAACGCTTTTCAGATAGGGTGGGCAACATGAGTTCCCCCAGCGATGTCTGGTCCGCCAGCGACTACGCCCCGACAGCTGCACGCCTACGACCGATCTCTGAACTGGTCGCCGCGGAATTGGCCCGGCGCTTGCCCACCCCTGCAACGGTTGTCGACATCGGATCGGGGCACGGCGATGGCGTCACAGCGCTCGTCACCGAAGGCTACACCGTGACCGCTATCGAGCCGACCGCCCGAATCCGCGCGATCGGGCAGTGCAACGCGCCAAACGCCACGTGGATAGATGCACTGGGCGAAGCCACCGGCTTGGAAGACTCATCCGTTGACGCCGTCACGAGTACCTTTGGGTCGATGTTCTGCAACCCAACCACCGGACCAGCAGAATGGGCTCGCATCCTAAGGCCGGGAGGCGAGCTGGTGATGACTGCTTGGAATCAAGAAGGCTTCCTCGCCACAATGACAGACGCGATGATGGAATCGGTAAACCCTGGAGGCTCGAAGCAGACCCCGCCACACATGGCCTGGGGTATCACCGAGGTGGCTCACGAACGCCTATCGCAATGGTTCGAAAGCATCCACATCGAGAACCGCGAGCTGGAGTGGACATTCGACAGCGTCGAAGACGGTATGCAGCTCTACCGCGAGGGCAGTCCAACGCATGTATGGATGGCCGACCATGCCGGCTCCCGCCGAGAGGCTCTATGGGCCGCCTTGCGCGACCACCTCAAAGCTCATGCAGATACCTCAGGACGGATCGAATCCACGACCGGCTACGTACTCATCACAGCGCGACGGCGTTGACGTCCGGGACCCTTGTCGAAAAGACGAGGCGCCTAAACGCTGAACTTGAACACCACCGGGTTCAAGCACGTACTAAGCTCTAGGACGCACGCCCGCAGGCACGGATTCGCCGGCTTCGGCGTGGCTTGCTCTCCGGCTGATAGTGTCGAAACATGATCACCGCCACACTCCGACAGCTTGTAGAGACCGCCACTGCCCATGCGCAGCGGTGCAACGATGACCACGACCACACAGTCGCCGCCGCCTTGCTGACCAGTTCAGGCCAGACCGTACTTGGCTTGAACGCCTTCCACTTCCTCGGCGGCCCATGCGGCGAAATCTCCGCACTGGCCAACCACGCGGCCACATGCGCCGATGACCCCATTGTCGCCGTGGTCGCGGTATACGGCCCGACAGGCCAAGTGATCTCTCCGTGCGGAAAGTGTCGTCAAGTGTTGTTCGACATCGACCCCGCCATCCAATGCATTGTCCACGGCAGCAACGGGCTCGAAGCGCTGAGCCTCTCCGAGCTACTTCCCTGCGCCTATG
The DNA here is from genome assembly GCF_000738175.1 of Corynebacterium jeikeium. Taxonomy (GTDB): domain Bacteria; phylum Actinomycetota; class Actinomycetes; order Mycobacteriales; family Mycobacteriaceae; genus Corynebacterium; species Corynebacterium jeikeium_C. Next base: position 175,818 of record NZ_JFCH01000027.1, read on the forward strand.
ACTGGCGTGCCATGGAACTCCCACAAAAGGTCTTCATGTGGGAAGGCTACGAGCCGGCCATCAGAGATGGATCCAAACGCCAGACCATCCGCGTCGACGATCCCTTCCGACCCGGGCCAGCCCAGCTCGTCTTTGAGAAGGAGAACGGCGAGGTCACCACCATCGACGCGAAAGTCACCTCCGTGATTGCTACACGCCGTTGCGACCTCACTGAGGAACAAGCACAGCGTGACGGCTTCGCCTCATTGACCAAGCTGCACAAAGCCCTCGACATGCATTATCCCGGCCTCGAAATGGAAGATAACGTCGACGTCGTGACCTTCGAATTGAGCAGCGCCGCAGAATGAGAATCTAACCCCCAAGGTTAGCTATTGAAGCGGAACTCCCCCATGTAGCCGCGGAGATGACCATCTGTGGACCACGGGAAACCCCATCCACCCGCTCAGGATTTGGACCACACCAAGAGGTAACGGAACAGCGGCAGCCCAGACGCCTAGCTAAACGTTGAACTTAAACTCCACTGAGCGTCGAAAGAAAGTAACCTCACCCTAGCCGATAGAACCTTTCCGTAATACGATTACGTTCATGAAAACTATCAACGGCAAGCCAGTCAGCGAAGAGCAAATCGACGCATGGGTAGCCGAAGCTGAAAACGGCTACGACGTGGAAACGCTTCATCGCCGAGGCAGGAAACCTCGCAACGAAGATACTGCGAAGGTTATCTCCATTCGGCTCTCTCCTCGCGAAATCTTGGACCTCGACAAATACGCAGCCGCCCACGGATGGTCCAGATCCCAGGCAATCCGCGAAGCGTTAAAGAACGCCATCTAGACATGGACACATGTAGGCATGGACGTACGGCGTAGCGCCACGAAACACGGCATCAAGCCGGAAGACTCAGTTACTGCTGCGACATCAGGTTGCGTTTTTGCGGCCCCGCTCGACGAAGAGAACCCTCAACGGGAATTACGCCTGGGTTTCGACGGTTCAATGAGGCTGCTCGAGCTCGTCATTCTCATCTGGGACGACGGCACCGAAACGATCATCCACTCAATGAAGGCGCGCAAACAATATCGCAGCCTGCTCGACTAGTCACGAATAGCTTCAAAGAAACCCGGTGGTCTTCGCAGATACAGCAATCATGCGCTCGCCAGGGCACTGCAAATGTCAGATCCCATCCTTAAAATGGAGACCATGAGTGATGCCAATCTCACGATCCGGCAGATCACCTTCGACTGCCACGATCCCTCAAAGCTTGCCGAATTTTGGTCCGCAGCAACAGGCTGCGAGATCGCTGCAGATTACGGCGACTTCGTTATGGTCGATTCCACCCCGACGTTGGGATTTCAGCGCGTTAAGGATCCGACGCGCGGGAAAAACCGCATGCACATCGACGTTGGCGGGGCGGAGCGCGAAGCCTTGGTGGAACTACTGAAGGGGCTAGGGGCAACCGAACTCGGCACCCACGAGGCGCCAGGACTCGTGTGGACCGTCATGCAGGATCCGGAAGGCAACGAGTTCTGCGTGGGCAATCCCGAAGCCTAGCTAAACGTTAAACTTGAACTCCACACCAACGCCGTGTCCACTACTCGGGGGACACCCCCAACATTAATGCTGCCCTGCCGGCAGACCAGGGCGGCCGTGTGAGTATCGGACAATAATGCGTAGTCCTCCAAGGGTCTGGACACAGAGGCTTTCCCCCTTTCCTCAGTGGTGCGACCAGAGGGAGTAGAAACATCCACCCCGGTGCACCCGCTGCGGTGACAACGACCCACCGCCCGCAGCAGGTGGCAATCGTCACGGTTATCCCTCTTTTTCAGATTCCTGTCCTCGGGATCAGAAAAAGACGGGGACCTGTCATAGGTCAGTGAGCATTTGCTGCATCTGGGCGATCTCGGCCTCCTGGTCGTTGATAATTTGTTCGGCCAGGGTGGTTGCATGGGGATTCTGGCCGTCAGCCACCTCGTCACGGTCCATGTCGACCGCACCTTCGTGGTGGGCGGTCATCCGCTCCAGGTAAAGGCGGGCGGCGCCGGTGCCCTGGGCTTCCTCAAGGGCTGTCATGTCCTCCTGGCTCATCATCCCGCTCATGCCACCCATCTCGCCGTGATCCATTCCACCTATCTCATCCATGGTCCCCATGCCCCAGAGTCGGTGACCGGCTGCTGGCCCCAGGCCTCGAGCATGGCGTTCATCCGGTCAATCTCCGGTCCCTGGGCGTCAATAACCCCCTGGGCAAACTCCACGACCTGGGCGGGGATGCCCTCCTTGGCCAGGAGCATCTCACTCATTTCCACGGCCTGCTTGTGATGGGGGATCATCATCTGGGCAAACATGATGTCCGCGTCGTTGTGATCGGCGGAGATCTCCCCGTCCTCCTCAGTCGCCGCCCTGGTGGTCTCGGTCGTCTCAGCGGTAGTCGTCACAGTGGTGGTGCCGAGGTGGTGGCGTCGGTGTTGCCTGAGTCGGTGGCCTCACCGCAGGCGGCCAGCGCCAGGATGGAGGCTACGGCGAGAGCGGAAAGAACAAGGGTGCGCTTTATGGTGGAGCCCTTTCAGGGGCATATGGGGGCAGTGGAGAGAAGTGATGGATCAGTGGACGGCGGTGGATTTCGGAATAGGCGTGGTGTGTTACTCCTTCGGACTGGTGGGAGCCAGGTGGGCCGGGTCCAGATCAATCCGGCGCAACAGCTGGGCGTTCAGGGCCACCACGATGGTCGAGGCAGACATCAAGATCGCGCCCACGGCCGGGGACAGCACGAACCCGATCGAGGCGAGCACTCCGGCGGCCAGCGGCACGGCAAGGATGTTGTAGCCAGAGGACCAGACCAGGTTCTGGATCATCTTGCGGTAGCTGGCCTGGGACAGCTCAATCATCGACAGCACTGCCCGCGGGTCATCACTGGCTAGGACCACCCCGGCAGATTCCATGGCCACATCCGTGCCGGCACCGATGGCGATACCGACCTCCGCGCGGGTCAGAGCGGGGGCGTCGTTGACACCGTCGCCGACCATGGCCACGCTCAGGCCACGCTCCTGTAACTGGGTGACCTTGGTGTCCTTGTCCTGGGGCAGGACCTCGGCGAAGACCTCATCGATCCCCAGGTCCTGGCCAACCGCCTGGGCCACCTGCTGCGCGTCACCGGTGATCATCGCGACTTTCACCCCGCGGTCCTGCAGGGCTTTCACGGCGGCGTGGGATTCGGGGCGGATCTTGTCCTCGACGGCCACCGCACCGATGATCTGACCGTCGCGGACAATATGGAGCACACCGGCCCCACGCCCGGTCCAGGCGCTGGTGGTGTCGGTGAGCTCGGCCGGGGTGGTGAGGTTGAACTCGCGCAGCATGTTCGGCCCGCCCACGAGGATCTCAGCGCCATCGACAGTGGCCCGGACCCCCCGGCCGGAAGCGGCGCTGAAACCAGTTGCACGGATTTGCCGACGGGAGGCCTCGGGATGGGCGGCCGCGGCCGCCACGATGGCGCGGGCCACGGGGTGCTCGCTGTCGGCCTCCGCGGCGGCGGCCAGGGCCAGCAGCTCGCCCTCGGTGACGCCGCCAGCTGCCGCGACACCGGTGACCGCGTGCGCTCCCTCGGTCAAGGTGCCGGTTTTGTCGAAGAGCATCACGTCGATGGTGCGCATCCGCTCGAGCGCCATCCGGTCCTTGATGAGCACCCCGGATTTCGCGGCCCGCTCGGTGGAGATCGCAATGACCAGCGGAATCGCCAGGCCCAGGGCGTGCGGGCAGGCGATGACCAGTACCGTGACCGTGCGCGCCACGGCATCGTCCGGGCTGCCGATGATGGTCCACACCACCGCGGTGATCAGAGCGGAGATCAGCGCGAACCAGAACAATAACGCCGCCGCCCGATCCGCCAGGGCCTGGGCCCGGGAGGAGGACTCCTGGGCGTCGGCAACCAAGCGTTGGATCCCGGCCAGGGCGGTGTCCCCGCCGGTAGCCTCCACCCGGATGCGGACGGTGTTGTCGGTGGCCACAGTACCGGCGACCACCTTGTCACCGGTGTCGCGGAAGACGGGACGGGATTCGCCGGTGATCATCGCCTCATCGAATTCGGCGGCTCCGTCGAGGATGGTTCCGTCGGCCGGCACCCGGGCACCGGCCCTCACCAGCACGACGTCGTCGACGGCCAGCTCGGAGATGGCCACGGTGCGGGTGGTCCCGTCGATGACTTTCTCGGCCTCATCCGGCAGCAGGGCAGCCAGCGCGTCAAGCGCGGAGGACGCGGCCCCGAGAGCGCGCATCTCCAGCCAATGGCCCAGCAGCATGATGGTCACCAGCAGAGCCAGCTCCCACCAGAAGTCCAGGTCAAAACCGCCCAGCCCCAGAGTGGTGACCCAGGAGGCGACAAACGCCACGGTGATGGCCATGGCGATCAGGAGCATCATCCCGGGTTGGCGGGATTTCAGTTCGTTCCATCCGCCCTTGAGGAAAGGCGTTCCGCCGTAGACGAAGATGATCGTGCCCAGCACCGGGGGGATCCAGGTGGATCCGGGGAATGCCGGGAGATGGTAGCCGAGCAGCTGGGCGACCATGGGGCTGAAAATAACGACGGGAATGGACAGAATCAGCGACCACCAGAAGCGTTCCCGAAACATTGCGGTGCTGTGTCCGGCGTGTTCGCCGTGACTATGAACGTGGTGGTCGTCGTCCATGGCGGAGTGCGGGTGATCGTGGGGCATCGCCTGGCCGTGGGTGTCGGCATTTGCGTGGTGTTCGTGGCTGGCATGATGCGGGTGGTGGGTGTGGTCTGTTTCCGGAGCGGGGTGATCACCATGGTGATCACCGGAATGGTGGGGAGTGCTCATGACGTTCCTTTCCACTCAACCCGGTCGGGGTCGAGATGATGGGTAGAACTGATCAGGATAAGACGGTGTAGCCGGCCTCTTCGATGGCCCGGCGAACCATCTCCGGAGGTACGACACCGGTGACCGTGACGGTAGAAACACCACCAGCAGCGAGGTCAATCTGGACGTCGTCGACCTGGGGGAGGGCCTGAAGGGCCTGGGTCACGCTTTTCACGCAGTGCCCGCAGGTCAGGCCGGTGACCTGGTAGCTCGGGGAGGATCCTCCTGCTGACGAGTCGCTGGCGGCAGGGATGGAGGCGGTGTCGGCACGTGAGGCAGGTCCGCAACAGCTGCAGCCGTTGGAGGCCATCGGCAAGAGGCGGGGCGGGGAGGTGATCATAGGAAAGCTCCTTCGGTTCGGTGGGGTTCGGCGATGCCGCTCTCCAGCGTATACCCCCCCGGGGTATACTTTCAAGGGGTGGAGGGCACGGCCCTCACGCGGGGCACGGTGTAGTCACCGAGCAGCCTCCTCACTATCGGGAGGGGACATCGGGAGGCAGAGGGCAAACACCGCTCCACGACCAGGTCCGGGGGAGGTGGCGGTGAGAGTGCCGCCGTGGGCCTCGATCAATGCCTTGGAGATGGTCAGACCGATACCGGCCCCGCCGTTGTCCCGGCTGCGAGCGGCATCCCCCCGGTAGAAGCGTTCGAAGATGTGTCCGAGCTGGCCAGGTGGGATGCCCTCGCCGTCATCGGCGACGTGGATGAGCGCGGTGGACGCCCCCTGTCGGTGGACGCTGATCCGGACCTGCCCGCCGGCCGGGGTGTGCCGTAGCGCGTTCGACAGGAGATTGCTCATCACCTGGCCGAAGCGTTGCCGGTCCACGAGCACCCGGGCGGTGTCCGTAATGGTCTCGACCTGTAGATCGACGCCTTTGTCAGCATAAGCTTCCCCCGCGGCAGCAGCGGCGGTATGGAGCAGATCCCCGAGCCCTTCCTCCGCCAGGTCCAAATCGATCCGGTGTTCCTGGGCCCGGGAGACATCGTCGATGTCTTCCATCAACCGGGCCAGGCGGGTGAGTTGGTCAGCCATGATCGTGTGGGTGGCATTATTCCAGTCCACGACCCCGTCCTGGAGACCATCGAGGTAGACCGTGAGCACCGATAAGGGGGTGCCCATTTCGTGGGCCAGATCAGAGAGCATCTGGCGGCGGACCTGTTCGGTGTGTTCCAGCCGGTCGGCCATGGTGTTGAAGGCATGCGCCAGGGTGGTGATCTCGGGGCCTGCTTCTCCGGCGGGCACGCGGATACGGGAGTTGCCGGCCGTCAGGCTGGTAGCGGCGCGGGTGAGATCCTGCAGGGGGGTGCGCAGACGACGCGATAACCACAGGCTGGCCAGCAGGGCGCTGATCAAGGCGGTGGGCAGGGCGACGGCCAGGGTGATCAGGTTGGCGCCCCGGTAGGCCTGCTCGGCATGGAACAGCTCCAGCGAGGGGTCCTCCCGGCCGGTCATCAACATATGATCATGGAACAGGGTCGGGCCCACCATCGTGGCCACGGCCGCGGCCACCAGCAGGCTAATCACCACGACCAACACCTGGGCGGCCAGGAAGCGGAAGGTCAGGCCGGGTCCGTGATTCATGGCCGCCCCACCCGGTAGCCCACGCCACGCACGGTGTCGATAAACCCCCGGCCCCGGGTGTCGGTGCCGAGCTTGCGACGCAAGTTGCCGATGTGGACATCGACGATGCGTTCATCACCGACCCAGGTGGTGTCCCAGACCTCGGTGACCAGGTCGTGGCGGGTCAGCACCTGGCCGGGGCGCAGGGCCAGGGCAACCAGCAGCTCGAACTCCGTGCGGGTGAGCTCCACAGTCGTCTCCCTCACCCGCACTTGATGGGCGACGGGGTCAAGGATGAGGTCACCAACGATCAAGGGGGTGGTCACCTGCGGTGGGGTGGTGCTGGTGCGCGGGCGGCGCAGCACCGCATGCACCCGGGTCACCAGTTCCCGGATGCTAAAAGGTTTGGTGATGTAGTCATCCGCCCCCAAGGTCAAACCGCTGATCTTGTCGTCCTCGCTGCCACGCGCGGTGAGCATGAGGATGTAGCAGTCCGAGAAGGTGCGGATCCGTCGGCACACCTCCAGGCCGTCGAGTTCGGGCAGCCCCAGATCCAGCACCACAACATCAGGGGAAAAGCGACGGGCTTCGTCCACGGCCTGGGTGCCGGTGTGCGCCTGGCGGGTATCGAAGCCGGCCCTGATGAGGTAGGAGGCCACCATCTGAGCCAGGGGTTGTTCATCATCGACGACCAGCACCCGCCCCGGGGGCGTGGCGGTGGTCGGTGTGCGGTCAGCCATAGACCCCAGTATTGCTCCGGCCAGGGGGGAATACCACCCTCGCTCAGTGCCCGGCGGGGAAATCTTCATCAAATCTTCAAACATCACCCATCGACCGCCGTCACCCCTGTGCCCCACCCCGGGCCGGCGGCATCGCCTCCCCTGGTCGGTTCAGCAGACGCCACCAGGGATTTCACTGCCTGCACCGCATACCCGGGGCGGGTAGAAAGACATCGCCCACGGCTGTGGGGTGGTGTCCCGGTGGTGACCCAGCCCACCGAATCCACCCCCTTTTCGCCCTGTTATAAGGCTGTGAGCAGGGCTTTTGATTTCTAGTCCGTCAGGAACCCGTGCTAGATAAAGGTATGACATCGACCTTGAGGCGGTGTCTTCTCACGGTCTTACCACGATCCAAGGAGATTGACGTGAAACGAGCAGCGATCGCAGCCGCCACCCTTGCCCTCACCCTCACGGGGTGTTCGGCCGCCGACCCGGAACCCACCGCCGACGAGACGGTGTCCCAGGATACATTCCTGACTACCCATGGCCTGGCCGACATGGACGCGGTGGAGATCATTGATCACCTCGACCGGCAGAAGGTCACTGAGCGTCCCACGGATCTGATCGCCTCAGTGCGTAACGATGAACTGCTGCTCTCGAGCGATGACCAGGAAGTCGTGGTCGATCTTCCCGACAATCAGACGTATGTCTCGATCGCACCCTATCTCACCTCCACCCACGACTGCTTCTACCACAGCCTCACGACCTGCCAGGGGGAACTCGACAATGAGGATATCCAGGTCACGATCACCGATGAGGCGACCGGTGAGGTGCTGGTGGACGAGGCGACAACCACCTTCGACAACGGGTTTGTCGGCTTCTGGCTTCCCGATGATGTCACCGGCCTGATTGAGGTCAGCTACCAGGGGCGTACCGCCACCACGGAGTTTTCCACCACCGACGACGGTGCCACCTGTGTCACAGACCTGCGCCTGACGTGATGGCTCAGCAGGATCCTCACCTGCGCCTGTCTCCCGTGTCACTGAAATCTTGCACCAAGAAAGGTTAAATCATGACGAACACGTTTTCCCGACGACAGTTTCTGCTCGGCGGGCTCGTCCTCGCCGGCACCGGGGCCTTGGCCGCCTGCACCAGCGACCCTGGACCCGCTGCCTCGGCACCAGGTTCCTCCCTTCGCCCCACCCCCACTGCGCTCGGTGAGCCGACGGTGCGCCGGACACTGACCGCCCGGCCCCTCTCCCTGGATATCGGCGGCATCGAAGCCAAGACGTGGGGATACGTCTCTGACACCGGGGATGCGGCCATTGAGGCCACTGCCGGCGACGTCCTCCAGGTCGATATCACTAACGAACTGCCTGAGAGCACCTCCATCCACTGGCATGGCATCGCACTCCACAACGCAGCCGACGGTGTGCCCGGCATGACCCAGGACCCCATTGAACCTGGCGCGTCTTTCTCCTATGTTTTTGAAGTCCCCCACGGTGGCACCTACTTCTACCATTCCCACACCGGCCTGCAGCTTGATCGCGGCCTCCACGCCCCACTGATCATCCGTGACCCGCAAGACGCTGAAGACCACGACGTCGAGTGGACCATCGTGCTCGACGACTGGGTCGATGGCATTCAGGGCACTCCCGACGATGAGCTCGACAAGCTCACCGGAATGGGTTCGGGCGACCATAACGGGGGTATGGGAATGGGAGGTCACGGCCAGATGATGCACGGCACCCCGGACCGGGTACTGGGCGGGGATGTCGGCGATGTGATGTATCCGCACTACCTCATCAACGGACGTATCCCCCGTGCTCACCGGACCTTCGAGGCTCGCCCGGGCGACAAGGCCCGCCTGCGGTTTATCAACTCCGGCGGTGACACCATCTTCAAGGTGGCCCTCGGTGGTCACCGCATGACCGTCACCCACACCGACGGCTTCCCCGTCCAGCCCCGGGAGACCGAATCGATCTACCTGTCGATGGGCGAGCGTGTCGACGTCGAGGTCATCCTCGGCGACGGCATCTTCCCGCTCACGGCTTTGGCGGTGGGTAAGGACGACCGCGCCTTCGCCGTCATCCGCACCGCCGGCGGCCAGGCCCCCCACCCCGATGTCGACTTCCCCGAGTTGTCGTCCACCGGACTGCTCCTGTCCTCCCTGAAGCCAGCAGACCGTGCACTCCTACCCGAGGACACACCAGACCGAGAAGTCAGCATCGACCTGGGCGGGCAGATGATGCCGTATGAATGGAGCATTCTCACCGACGGCCAATCCTCCTCCGCGACCGTGCAGGAGGGCCAGCGCCTGCGGATGGTCATGCGCAACAGGACCATGATGCCCCACCCCATGCACATCCACGGCCACACGTGGGCGCTGCCCGGCAGCGGCGGACTACGCAAGGACACCGTCCTTCTCCGCCACGGTGAAACCATGATCGCCGACCTGATCGCTGACAACCCCGGTGAGTGGGCATTTCACTGCCATAACGCCTATCACATGGAAACCGGGATGCTCAGCTCGCTTCGCTACGAGTAACCCCCACAGCAGGGTATCGAGCGAGATGCGAAGGTAAATGGCAGCACGTGTTGTTATACGACTAACACTAGCGCGCCTTAGGTTACGTTGAACTTGAACTCCACGGAGTGTCGGCGATAACTAACCATTTGATGCGCGCGTGCGGAATTAACAACGAAATACCGCTAAAACAGACAACATATGGGGTGCACAGAAACACATATAGGTTCTGCGGAAAACCTATAGGGCGCGTCGCTAAAAACCGCTGTGCGCGGAAAACATAAAGGGTTTACGGACCCGGTCCCAGACCCCTCAATACTCTGAGCCGGAAGAATGGAAAGTGGAAGGTTGATGTATCCCCGCTATTTATTTTTTCCGTTTTTCGGAGTACATCGGGAGCTACAACTGCGGACCAGCTCTGTGTGAACTAGATGAGAAGGCGCAGCAGCGAATCATCGACGCTGGACAGTTGGTGCTGCGGGCACGCGAGCGGCACCCCCGGCGGTCACTCGCGGAGCACTACAACCCGTTATCGATGGACCCAATTCTGCTCAAGGCTCACAACAACTTGGACCAGGAAGTCGATAAGGCTTTCGGTGCGGCACGCAAACTCACCAACGAGCGCCACCGCCAGGAGCTACTGTTCGCCAGCTACGGGGAGTTGGCGAGGGGCTATGTCTCCTCGCTTTCATCAAAATCGAAACCACCAGCAGGGTCGTTCCCCGTGCGGGTGATTTTGATCGGCCCGCTGCCGGGTGTAGAACCCTGTCGCTGGCAACGCCGGGAACTATGACTGTGCCCGACGAGAACACGTCACTGTCATAACGCGGCTCACGGTAGACGAGCATGGGTCGTTCACTACTACTGGTGGATTTCGGTTTTGGTGGTGGGGGGATTACCGCCGCCGGCCTCGTTTTTTCCGTTGAGGAGGGCGTTGACTACTTCCCGATTGTGAAATGGGCCGATGGCGCGGTGGAGAGAAACCAGTCACCTGGAAGAGATCGATCCAGTCGCTGGTGCGCAATCTGGGAGGTAGGGTTGCGGGGTCGATTCCTCGCGAGCGCAACCATGATTGTGTCTCTGAACGTGATGAAAACAACCCTGCCCTTCGGAGAATTTCCCCTATCCCGCGTCCCCGGGCGGTGAAAACGGTGTGCACCATCGCCTGAAAGGCTTTGCGCTGCTCTATCGGGATCTTCGGGTCACCCACCCGGCGGATCACTAAGATCCCCCCGTCAACGTTTGGCTGTGGCCGGAAAGCAGACCTTGGTACTCGGGAACCAAGGTGAAATGTGAACCATGGGGACCACTGAGCCGTCATCATTGTGCTTGCGCCTACCCCGGCCCGGCGGCGAGCGACTTCCCACTGCATGAGGAGTACAGCGTCAGTCCATGCCGGCGCATGCAACAACTTTCGAAGAATGGCAGTAGTGAGGTGAAAGGGAATGTTTCCCACAATGACGCAGGGAGTGGCGGGTAACGGGAAGTTAAGGAAATCATCATGGACCACTTCGACCGACGCCGAGGCGGTCTTTTTTGTGAGTTTGGCAGCTAGTTTTGCGTCTACCTCAACTGCCGTTATTGGCCTCCCCAAGCGGGATAGCGGGTGAGTGAGGGCACCGCTTCCTGGCCCGATCTCAATGATGGGGCCAGAGGATTGTTTTACAAGATCGACGATGGAGTTGATGATCTTGTGGTCTGTGAGAAAATTTTGGCCATGTTCGTGACGGCCGTATCCGTATGTAGACATCAGGTGTGCTCCGTGGAGTTGAAACGAAGCCGGGCATGGCAAATGGCCGCCCGGCTAAAGGACCGGAGCGGTTTCTAACCTGCGGGAGGGAGAAAACCGCCTTAGCGGCTGGTGAGCGGCCGCATGAAAACGGAACCTGAAATCAACATGGGCCTATCGTATCCAATTAATTTCGCAGGGTCCAATACGGTGAGAAAGAAGACAACCGCACCGCAACAGTGCAAGACCTCTCTGGATTGGAATTTGTCCTACTTTCGGCTCGTCGTACAGACGCCACTGGCGTATTTTGTCTCTGGGCAACGAGGGGGAGTTACCCCCACCTCCGGATGTTTTTAAGGTGCACCCCTGATTACGCTGTGGTGCGGGAGTAATTTTGTCCGACCGATCGGACTATCCACCGACGTGGGGCGGGTAGTTCGAGGTCCCAGCAGATGATCGCGTCGATTTCGCCGCGTTCAAAGGACGCCACCATGGCGTCGTAGTCGGGGCGAGCCACATTCTTCTTTGACGCGGAAATGGACTGATCGACGTAGTTATGTCCTATGTCCAACGTGCAAGCCACGCTGCTTTGCAATGGCTTCACAGTCCTGACGCTGCCGGTCGATGGTGAGGCCATCCACGTCAGCGTCTCGTGAGATACGAAGGTAAATAGGAGCGCGTGTTGTCAAACGCTATTAATAAGGCCCTTAGCTACACATTGAACTTAAACTCGACGGTATGTAGTTGCAAAGTTACTTTCTCGAGAACCTCGCCGCCCACGTCGTTCCCGCGTTGGGTGGCAGCCGAACCACAAAGGATCAGTCATCTGCTATCCCATCGACTAATTCTTGCAGGTCGCAGGACCTTCGCGTAACTGTCAGTTCAGCGCATTTTGAATAGTTCAGCACACGATGTATTGTTCAGCACATGCTGACCATTGTTTCACGCCTCGACGTCATGAACCGGCTCGGCCGGGCCATGGCGGATCCGACGCGCTCCAGAATCCTGATGACACTACTCGACGGCCCGAGCTACCCGGCCGTGCTTTCGCGCGACCTGGACCTGACCCGCTCGAACGTCTCGAACCACCTGACCTGCCTGCGCGACTGCGGCATCGTCGTCGCCGAGCCGGAGGGCCGCAAGACACGCTACGAAATCGCCGATCCGCACCTCGCGGCAGCGCTCAACGCGCTGGTGAACGCGACGTTGGCTGTCGACGAAAACGCCCCGTGCATCGACCCTGAATGCTCGGTGCCCGGCTGCGGCGAGAAGGGAGCGGACGCATGAGCTCGGCGTGTGGATGCGCACACGAACCCGCCACAGAGATCGAAGAACTCGATCGGCCATGGTGGAAGGACCCCGAGTTGCTACTGCCGATCTTCTCCGGCGTAGCCCTCGGCATAGGTCTGGCGCTGGACTGGTCCGGGGTAGAGACACCCGCGACAGTACTGTTCTGGGTCGGCCTGCTGCTAGGGGCGTATACGTTCGCGCCCGGCGCGATCCGAAACCTTGTCACGAAGCGCAAGCTCGGCATTGGTTTGCTGATGACGATCAGCGCGGTCGGCGCGGTAATCCTCGGTTACGTCGGAGAGGCCGCGGCGCTAGCGTTCCTGTACTCGATCGCCGAGGCGCTGGAAGACAAGGCAATGGACCGGGCACAGGGCGGGCTGCGGGCACTGTTGAAGTTGGTACCGCAGACCGCGACGGTGCTGCGCGACGGCACGTCGGTCAAGGTCGCAGCGAAGGACCTCGTGGCTGGCGAACTGATGCTCGTGCGCCCCGGAGAGCGGATCGCCACGGACGGCATCATTCGGTCTGGACGTTCCAGCCTTGACACCTCAGCGATCACCGGAGAATCCATTCCGGAGGAGGTTGCACCCGGCGACGAGGTGCCCGCGGGTGCGATCAACTCCGCCGGTGTGCTGGAAGTAGAGACGACCGCAGCTGGAACGGACAACTCGCTGACCACACTCGTGGACCTGGTCGAGCAGGCGCAGGCGGAAAAGGGCGACCGCGCCCGGATCGCCGACCGGATTGCCCAACCCCTAGTGCCCGGGGTGATGATCCTGGCGGTGCTGGTCGGCGTGATGGGCTCGCTGCTGGGCGACCCCGAGACGTGGATCACCCGCGCGTTGGTGGTCCTGGTCGCTGCGTCGCCGTGCGCGCTGGCAATCTCCGTGCCGCTGACGGTCGTGGCCGCGATTGGCGCGGCCAGCCAGTTCGGCGTGGTCATCAAGTCCGGCGCGGCGTTCGAGCGACTTGGCGGCATCCGTCACCTGGCGGTGGACAAGACCGGAACCCTTACCCGCAACCAGCCCGAGGTTACCGACGTGGTCCCGGCAGACGGATTCGATCGGGCGCAGGTGCTTGCCTTCGCGGCGGCAGTTGAGCAGCAATCGACGCACCCCCTCGCCGCGGCGATCGCGGCAGCGGGGCCCGAAGCGCCCGCTGCCTTGGACATCAGCGAGGAGGCCGGGCATGGCATCGGCGGCACCGTCGAAGGTCGACGGGTGCTGGTGGGCAGCCCCCGGTGGATCGACGCCGGGCCACTAAAGGCAGACGTTGAGCGCATGGAGTCCGAGGGCCAGACCTGCGTCCTAGTAACCGTCGATGACGCCCTCTCTGGGGCGATCGGGGTCCGCGACGAGCTGCGGCCCGAGGTGCCCGAAGCTGTGCAGGCCCTGCACGCCAACAACGTGGAAGTGAGCATGCTCACCGGCGATAACACTCGCACCGCCCGGGCGCTGGCTGAAATCGCCGGAATCGACGACGTGCGCGCCGAGCTGCGACCGGAAGACAAGGCAAGCATCGTCGCCGAACTCTCCTCCAAGACGCCGACGGCGATGATCGGCGACGGCATCAACGACGCCCCGGCACTGGCGGGCGCAACGGTGGGCATTGCGATGGGAGCAACCGGCTCTGACGCCGCGATCGAGTCCGCTGATGTCGCCTTCACCGGCCACGACCTCCGACTGATCCCGCAAGCGCTGCAGCACGCTCGCCGAGGCAGCAGGATCATCAACCAGAACATCGTGCTGTCTCTGGCCATCATCATCGTGTTGATGCCGCTGGCGATCAGCGGCGTGCTGGGACTGGCCGCTGTCGTTTTGGTTCACGAGGTCGCTGAAGTCATTGTCATCTTGAACGGCCTGCGGGCCGCACGAGCGAAGCGCTGAGACACACCTTCGCCCAGCGCGCTGGCTCTCCAGCGCGGATCTTGGAAGGATCGAGCTGCTCAGGGACCAAGCGTCGCCTCAAAACTTTTGATGCCGAGCTTCATCGACACGGTCCGCGACTACCTGGGCAGTGTGTTTGGCAACGGGCCCCCACCCATCAGTGTTGCCGAGGCGTCGCCGGTCCAGTTGCCGTAACCGACCAGATGCAGATTCGTCATCGCGGTTTCGCGGCCGCGCATGAGGTGGCGGAATGGACTGAGGGCCGGACGGAAACCAGTGCACCAGATCAGACGGTCGTGGTCGAGCTCGCTCAAGCTATCGAAGATGGGGGTAGCGGCGAGCTGGCCGGAGTCGCGGAGCTCACGTAAATGAGGAAGCGCGACAATGTCCCCGAGGTTCGGGCCGGAATCGCCACCGAGAATCCGGCGGCGGCTGCTCGCGTTACACGTTGAACTTGAACTCCACCGAGTTTCAGTCGAAAGCTACCTGCCTTTTCGCACCATCAAGCGTGGTAAAATCCTCACCATAGAGCGCACGTATAAGTGGGAGCATGTCGAGACTCCCCTCATCCGGCACGAGGCCGCAGTTCATTTTTTAAGAGCCGGCTTGACCGCTTCCGGAGTGCAATACGGCGATGGATACGAGGCCACGTGGGAGCTGCGCGCCGCGGAGAACTGGGTGACCGAACGTGTGTCGGTGAACGTTGAAGGCGACGGATGGGGGCGAAGCCTCGAGCTGTTTAGGTCCGAGCAAGGCGTGTGGTCGGCGGAAACCAATGAAGAGGGCGCCCAGCCTGAAGATCTGCCCTCCCCCGGTATCGTCCAGTCAGCCGACCTGAAAGCCGCACTCGATTGCGATCTCGGTCTGTGCCCTCTCACCAACACAATGCCTATTCGTCGCTTGACGCTGCTTGAGACTCAGGTTCCGAAAACGCAGCTGATCATGGCTTGGATTGATATACCGTCCCTCCAGGTGATCGCATCAGACCAGTACTACAGCTCCGTCGATGCTGAAACTGTCCGATACGGAAGCGGAACACGGGGAGTCGACGTCGAGTTGGAGGTCGACGGTGACGGAGTGGTCGTACACTACCCTGATCTCGCACGGCGGGTCTGATCCGGAAACAACTCTAACTAAGCTGGGCGGTATGAACGACCTGACCATCGCACCCGGCCCGGGTATCCCCGGCGGCCTCGTCGTCGCCGCCGCGGATCTGACGGAGCGGTTCGCGAAGTCGTCGGGCCCCGGCGGCCAGGGCGTCAACACCACCGACAGCAAGGTGCAGCTCTCCATCGACATCGGGGCGTGCGCATCGCTTTCCGACGCCCAACGCCGCCGCGCCCTCTACAACCTCGAACACCGCCTGGACGGCACTGTGCTCACCGTGAGCGCGTCGACGCAGCGCTCGCAGGTCCGTAACCGCGCCGAGGCGCGAGAGCGCATGGCCTCCCTATTGCGTGAGGCGCTCGCCCCACCACCTCCCCCGCGACGGAAAACGAAGCCGACGCGCGGCTCGGTGCGGCGCCGTCTCGAAGCGAAGAAGCGGCGCTCGGAACTCAAGTCCACGCGACGGCGGCCCCAAATTCCCTAGTTCGAACCATCCGCGTGCATATCCTCACGCTGACGGACCTGGTTCGGGTAACCGCTACGCCGAGACCGTGTGAACCGGCTGAATCCGCTCGATCTCGGCGAGGATTTTGTCTTCCGCCACATCCAGGTCGTACTGGGTCTGCAACCCGAGCCAGAACTGGGGGCTCATCTCGAAAAACTTCGCTAGACGAAGGGCCGTGTCAGCGGTTACAGCGCGCTTACCGTGAACAATTTCGTTGATCCGGCGGGGCGGAACGCCGATGGAGACGGCGAGCTTGTGCTGGGTGATCCCCATTTCTTTGAGAAAGTCCTCCATGAGGATCTCACCGGGGTGAACCGGAGGGAGCTTGTCAGTGGTAGTCAACGATCTCAACCTCCTCTGGCCCCGCGGCGGACCACCGAAAACAGATCCGCCACTGGTCGTTGATTCGAATGCTGAACTGACCCCGCCGATCACCTTTCAACGCCTCAAGCCGGTTTCCCGGGGGAATCCGTAACTCATCAAGAGTCTGTGCGTACCCAAGCTGGCGAAGCTTACGCAGCGCTACTGAGTGAATGCGGGAATCGATCGAGCGAACCCGCTCTCGATTCCACAGACACTCAGTGTCCTTGTCAGCGAACGACTGGATCATGCTTCACCCTATCCCCCATAACGCGAAGCGTCAATAACGTTAGACGTTAAACTTGAACTCGACCACGTTTCAGTACAGGGTAACCGCTGAATCGATAGGAGGCGCTTCCGCCGCAGTCGCCCCGGCAGCTGCGGGGGCAGGAGCGTAAACGGTCTTCAAGCTCTACCCGTGACTGCCAGCTCGTGGGCCCCATTTGAGACTCGCGTGTAATGGACGTTCCTGAAGTATCTATGTAAACCTCACAGTCAGTCGCGGAACAAGAACAACTCAGCACGGTCCCGACTGCAACTAAAACTGTTCCTCCGAAGCTAAATACCATCTTCTAACCGCTGGCGAAGCACGACTTCCTCTTCATCGCTGAGTCCAGCGAGTCTTTCACCCTGCTGTTCTTCTTCGAATCGCAGCGCATCCGCCAATGTTTCTTTCAACGGGCGAATCCGCAGGCCAGCTTCGTAGGCTGCGGCGCAATCGAGTAGCGCGATGTTGCGAAACTGTTCACCTGATACCCACAACGGCAACGATTTTGGACCCATCCACGGGGTTACATCATTAGCGAGAAGCAGTTCATCAGAGCAAGGTCGCTCAGTAGCCTCCGATGCGGTTAACTCACGCGAAATCTTGAACACATCAGACATGGAAGTAGCAAACCCCGTAGCGTTAAAGGTTCCGAAAGTCCCAACTTCTGCAGACTCAACTATCCAGCCTGCAAGGTCTTTCACATCAATCATAGCGACGGGAAACGCCGGGTCTGGGACGATCACGTTCTCACCCGTGGGATGCGCGAAACGCCACGGATAGTAACCACTGCGCCCTGTTTCGTCGCCGTAGCCGGCAATCAGACCGGGTCGAACTACCATTACCGACCGATTTGTGCTGCGATAAATCGTTTCGCAAGCAGACTTTGCGGCTGGGTACTGCCCCATGTTCTCCATGTAGTCATTTTCAAGCGGTGCGACTACGGAATCAGACTCGGAAGAAATACTTCCCTGGTCCTCATATACGCTGCTCGAAGACACGAATATACGATGCTTGGCCTGGAGTTTCGCCGCCGCATCCCGCGCATGCTTCGGCTGACTCGTCAGATCCACAATGGTGTCCCAAGTTTTCCCCGCAACCTCATCGTACGCACCGTCACGGTCACGGTCTGAACTCACAAACTCAGCTCCGTTGGGAACCTTCCCGTTACCCCGTGCAAGGCAAGTAACTTGATGTCCTCGCTCGACTGCTGCAAACGCAATGTGTCCTCCAAGGAAACCGGTACCACCGAGCAATAAAAAGTTCATGTACCTAATTGTACACGAAACCTTCTCACACGTGACCAGTCTTAATCCCAGCGCATCAAAGCTAGATTCAGATGTCAGAGCAGGGTTACCCCACCATCTGCCAGGGATTCTTATTTGGCTAATCTACACATTGAACTTAAATTCCACGGTATGTCGTTGCAAAGTTACCCCCTCTCGTTAACACCATCAAAAGGAGTGTTATCCAATGAAAGCGTTCGGCTTCTTAAGCTTCGGGCATTACGCCTTCGGCAGCTAGTGCGAGCCATCTGCGGAAAAGATCGCCAAGACTCGTCTGGAGATCACCCAGGCTGCGGACGAAATCGGCGTGAACAACGCGTCCTTCCGAGTCCACCACTTCGCGCTGCAGGCCTCCGCCCCGATGCCGCTGCTGTGTGCTATCGCGGCCACCACCAAAATCATCGAGGTGGGCACCGGCGGCATCGACATGCGCTAGCGCATATCGGGGTTGTAGCGTTTGAGTCATTGACTCCCGCCGTCTACAAGTACCTACACACTTGATCGGTGCTGCACGTTTCAGGATCCGGGTGCGCGGCGTCCTGGCTAAGGTCCGCGATAGTGTCGCGCAGCACGGAGAGCTGCGCGATCTGCTGCTCGATCTCAGCGAGGCGCACGTCAAGCAGGTCGCGCACGTGCTCGCAGGGCGCATGGCCGCCGTCGCGGATGTCGAGGATCTGGCGGATCTGGGCGAGGGTGAGGCCCGCGGCCTGGCCGCGGTGGATGAAGTCGATCCGAGCGACCGTCTCGGGCGCGTAGTCGCGGTATCCGGACGGCGTGCGCTCGGTCGGGGGCAGAAGGCCCTGTTCCTCGTAGAAGCGAAGGGTCTTCGCGGTAGTGCCCGCCCTCTCGGCGAGTTCTCCGATCCACATTGCTGTCTCCCTCCGTGGCCGCGCTTGACCTTCCCCTGCACTGGAAGGTCCAGTATGGCTGAGACAGAGCAGAAAGCCAAGAGTTGGCAGGAGCAGCGATGCCTACGAAGTACGATCTCGCCATCATCGGATCGGGAGGCGGCGCGTTCGCCGCTGCGATCCGCGCCAGCACGCTCGGGAAGTCGGTGGTGATGATCGAGCGCGGGACGCTCGGCGGCACCTGCGTGAACACGGGCTGCGTCCCGTCGAAGGCGCTCATTGCCGCGGCCGGCGCGCGGCACGTCGCGGTCGACGCCGCAACCCGGTTCCCCGGGATCGCGACGACGGCGGATCCCGTAGACATGCCCGCGCTGATCGCTGGGAAGCAAGCGTTGGTGGAGTCGCTGCGCGGCGAGAAGTACGCCGACGTCGCCGACTCCTACGGCTGGCAGGTCCTCCGCGGCGACGCCTCGTTCGTGGGCACCCCTGATGCGCCGGTTCTCGATGTTGCCGGATCCGACGGAAGCGTCGAGACCATCGAGGCCCACCACTACCTGGTCGCGACTGGTTCTCGCCCGTGGGCACCGCCGATCGACGGCCTGGAGGAGACCGGATACCTGACCTCGACCACGGCGATGGAGCTGACGGAGGTCCCCGAGTCGCTGCTGGTGCTCGGCGGCGGCTACGTCGCCCTGGAGCAGGCGCAGCTGTTCGCCCGCCTCGGCTCGCAGGTCACGCTGCTCGTGCGGTCCCGGCTCGCCTCGAAGGAGGAGCCGGAGGTGTCGAAGGCGCTCCAGGAGGTGTTCGCCGACGAGGGCATCCGCGTCGTCAGCCGCGCAGTGCCCACCCGGGTCTCCCGCGGCACGGGAGGCGAGGCCGTCGTGACCGCCGCCTTGTCCGGCGGCTCGCAGGAGTTCCGCGCCGACCAGGTCCTGGTCGCCCTCGGACGCCGTCCCGTCACCGATGGCCTGAACCTCGATGCGGTCGGGGTGAATACCGGAGACTCCGGCGAGGTGGTCGTCTCCGACCGGCTGCAATCCTCGAACCCGCGGATCTGGGCCGCGGGCGACGTGACCGGGCACCCCGAGTTCGTCTACGTCGCCGCCCACCACGGCACCCTCGTCGCCGAGAACGCGTTCGCCGACGCCGACCGGTCCGTCGACTACGCCCGCCTGCCGCGGGTGACGTTCACCGAGCCCGCGATCGGCGCGGTCGGGATGACCGAGAAGGACGTCCTCGCCGCGGGGATCCGCTGCGACTGCCGCGTCCTGCCCCTGCACCACGTGCCCCGCGCCTTGGTGAACCGCGACACCCGCGGGTTCATCAAGATCGTCGTGAACGCCGAGACGAACGAGATCCTCGGCCTGACCGCCGTCGCCAAGGACGCCGGGGAGCTCGCCGCCGCAGGCGTCCACGCGCTCGGCAGGACCGTCGCCGAGGTCGCCAACGCCTGGGCCCCCTACCTGACCATGGCCGAGGGCATCCGGATCGCCGCGAAGGCTTTCACCACCGACCCGTCGCTGCTGTCGTGCTGCGCATGAACGGCAACACAGGCAATCGGGGAGATCTCATCCTGAAGCAGACGATCAGCGCCGATCAGGACCGCGACGAATGGCGCGCCGGTCCCGTCGTCGCTGCAGTGACCGGGCTGCTCTTGCTGGCATGCTGCGCGCTTCCGTCGCTGCTCTGCTGCGGCCTGCCGTTCATCGCGGCGGGCGGAGCACTTGCAGGCGTCGGTGGGCTCCTCGGTAATCCCTGGATCATCGGTGCCGGGACCGCCGTCGTGATGGCCGTCATGGCGGGGATGCTCGTCAGGCTACGGCGGCGGCACCGGCGCCGCAGGTCCGGCTGCTGCGAAAATCCTTCGACCGCTGATCGGAACCGGTAGTTCGAGGGATCCAGCGATCACTGCCACCTACGGAGGCCGCTGAAATCGAAGCCCGACGGGAGAAGGAGGAGCAAAAAGCGTTCGAATCAACCGGTGACGCGGATAATACTGAGGCTGGATCCCGGCCGTCGCGACGCGGTCTCCGCTCCCGCCGAGACGAGAAAGGGTTGTGGGCACCTAGGCTGGGCGGCATGAACGACCTGACCATAGCGCCCGGCCCGGGGATCCCCGACGGTGCGGTCATCGCCGCCGATCTCGCGGAGCGTTTCGCGAAATCGTCGACTCCAGGCGGCCAGGGCGTCAACACGACGGACGGCAAAGTCCAGCTTTCCATCGATGTCGCCGAATGCGCATCGCTTACCGACGCCCAGCGTCACCGTATCTCGCGCAACCTCGAGCACCGCCTAGACGGCTCCGTCTTTACCGTGACTGCGTCGACTCAGCGGTCTGTGTTTCGCTCCTGGTCCTCTCGCTTGCACCTGCGACACAGCCTCGTGTCCCCGGGCCGTAGCGTTCGGGGGAGCACAATAGCCCCAGTCCTCATCACGTCCCGGGATCAAAGAGTTCATCGCAGAGGTTAAGCACTACACGTTGAACTTGAACTCGACCACGTCACCGTCAGCCATCACGTAGTCCTTGCCTTCCTGGCGCACCTTGCCGTGGGCGCGGGCCTCGGCCATAGAACCGAGCTCGTCCAGGTCCTCGAAGGCTACGATCTCTGCCTTAATGAAGCCCTTCTCGAAGTCCGTGTGGATCACACCCGCAGCCTGCGGGGCAGTATCACCCTTATGGATCGTCCATGCGCGAGCCTCCTTCGGCCCGGCGGTTAGGTAGGTCTGCAGGCCGAGCGTTGCAAAGCCAGCCTTGGCCAGCGTCTGCAGTCCTGGTTCGGTCTGACCGACAGATTCCAGCAGCTCAGCTGCCTCCTCGTCATCCAGCTCCAGCAGGTCGGCTTCTGTAGCGGCATCCAGGAAAACGCAGTCCGCCGGAGCCACCAGCTCGCGCAGCTCCGCCTTCTTGTCCTCATCCGTCAGCACGGACTCGTCGGAGTTGAACACATATAGGAACGGCTTGGCTGTCAGGAAGTGCAGGTCGCGCACGGTCGCCAGGTCGATCTCCCCCAGCGCAGCAGCGCTCGACAATGTGCGGCTATCCTCCAGGATTTCCTGGGCCTTCTTAGCTCCCTCCACCTGCTCAGCAAGGTCCTTATTCTTCCGCGCTTCCTTTTCCAGGCGCGGCAGAGCCTTCTCTACCGTCTGCAGGTCGGCCAGGATCAGCTCCGTCTCAATGACGGAAATGTCGCTGGCCGGGTCCACACGCCCATCGACGTGGATCACGTTGTCGTCGGAGAACGTACGCACCACCTGGCAGATCGCGTCCGCCTCGCGGATGTTCGCCAGGAAGGCATTACCCATACCCTCGCCGTCGGAGGCGCCCTTCACGATGCCGGCAATGTCCACGAAGGAGACGGTCGCGGGCAGGATGCGCTCGGATTCGAAGATCTCCGCCAGGCGCGTTAGGCGCGGATCCGGAAGTTCTACCAGCCCCACGTTGGGCTCAATGGTTGCGAACGGGTAGTTCGCAGCCAGAACATCGTTGCGGGTCAGGGCGTTAAACAGCGTGGACTTGCCCACGTTGGGCAGGCCAACAATTCCAAGAGTAAGAGTCACGTACCCCATCCTATCGCCCGGCCGTCGCTGCCTCCAATGCGCCCTTTCTATTGCCTCTATTGCCATACTTATTGCTTCTTTTTGACGCCCACCGCTGCCCACCCAAAGCCGCTCCAGTACCCCCACATACCCCAGACCGGCTACCCCCGCCCTTTCATTAGGTAATCAATCCGAGGAAAGAATTGTGAAAACCCACTATCAGAGCCTGTCAACCGCCATATAGTAAGTGCACCTTAGAAAACCTTGAGGCTTTACCACCCATTAAGCCACTTCTATTAATCCTTCGCCTTGCGAGATGCCTGCTAGAAAGTTGCACCTCAATGACCACTTCATCCTCCTCGCCTGAAGCTAGCACCCGTCAGAGACGGGAAACATTCAACACCCGCCTCGTGTTCCTCATGGCCGCAATTGGCTCTGCGGTCGGCCTGGGTAACATTTGGCGCTTCCCCTACGTCGCCTTTGAAAACGGCGGCGGCGCCTTCCTGATCCCCTACCTGGTCGCGCTCCTCACCGCGGGTATTCCCCTGCTGTGGTTCGACCTTGCCATGGGTCACCGCTTCCGCGGCTCCACTCCCCTGACATTCCGCCGCACCAGCAAGTACGCAGAGCCGATCGGCTGGCTGAAGGTAGGTGTGAACTTCTTCATCGCGGTCTACTACGCCGCCATTATCGCCTGGGCGGGTATCTACACCTGGAAGTCCATCAACAAGACATGGGGTGAGGACGCAGAGTCTTATTTCCAGGCTGAATTCCTGAAGCTTGATGACTCCTCTGCATGGACCGGTGACTTCGTCATCCCGGTTCTGCTGGTCATGGTCGCCGTCTGGGCGATCTGCATCTTTACCCTGGCTCGCGGAATCAACGAAGGCATCGGCCGCGTCACCATGTTCTTCGTGCCGGTACTGATCGTCCTGTTCGTGGTCATGGTGGTCCGCGCCCTGTTCCTCGACGGTTCTGCCGAAGGTCTGAACACATTCTTCATCCCTAACTGGAGTGTGCTGTCCGATACTTCCGTATGGATCGCCGCTTATGGCCAGATCTTCTTCTCCCTGTCCATCGGCTTCGGCATCATGATGACCTACGCCTCTTACCTCAAGCCGCGCACGAACCTCACCGGCACCGGTATGGTCACGGCCTTCGCTAACTCCTCCTTCGAAGTTCTGGCCGGCATCGGCGTGTTCGCCACCCTGGGATTCATGGCTGCCCAGTCTGGCACCTCCGTCGAGGAATCGGTCTCCGGCGGCATCGGCCTGGCGTTCATTGCCTTCCCGACCATCATCAACGAAATGCCGGCGGGACCCCTGTTCGGCGTGCTGTTCTTCGGCTCCTTGTTCCTTGCTGGCATTACGTCGCTCATCTCCATCATGGAGGTTGTCATCTCCGCTGTGAAGGACAAACTGAACCTGTCCCGTGAGGTCGCCTCGATCAGCATTGGTGGCATCATGGCCGTCGTCTCCTGCCTACTGTTCTCCACCACGTCCGGTCTGATCACCCTGGACATCATGGATAAGTTCACCAACAACCTGGGCATCGTGATCTGCGCCGTCGCCGCGGTTCTGACCATTGGCTGGGTTCAGGGGCGCCGTAACGAGATGGCACAGCACCTCAACGCTGTTTCGGAGCTGCGCCTCGGCCTCGCGTGGAAGGCATGCGTCTTCGCCATCACTCCTGTAGTACTTCTCTACTTCCTGTTCGAGGAGATTCGTACTCTCCTCTCCGAAGGCTACGAGGGCTACGCTTCCGGAACGATCTTCGCTTATGGCTGGTTGGTGCTCATCATCATCGGCCTGGGCGCGGTGGTATGGAGCTTCGTGCCTTTCCGCGGCAATCTGTTCCTCGATGGTCTGCCGAGTTCGGACTACGGCGTGCCTCCAAAGGGGCGACCGAAGAACACACCGAATCCGCTCGCGACTGACACTGCCGCTGCTGCTACCTCTGCTACCTCTGCCTCCGATTCTAACAACGGCGCTAACAATGGAAAGGAACTATCATGACCGGCCCCGCAATTCTCCTGATGGCCCTGTTCATTATCGTGATCTGGGGTGGGCTCGTTGCAGCGATTCTTATGCTCGCCAAGACTGATGACGCCACCACTGGCGAGCTGGGTTCTGCTCCCGGCACGGACAACGAGTCCCTACTCCAGGTGAACACATCCTCCGCGGCGCATTAGGCCGCCAGATAACACGCCCCGGGGTGCGTCATAAACTCCCGTTTTGGACCTGCGTGAGGCAGAATGGGGAGAATGAACTCCCAGAACCCCCACGACAGGTCCTTTCCTCGTAAGGATGGCCGTGATTTTGCAGACTTTATCGCGGGTTCCCATCGCATGGATACGGAAAACATCCCAATCCCGGGTGACGATAGAGACGAAGAACGCCTCGGCCACGGTCAGTTCGCTGACGAACCGCAGGCAGCCAAGCACCCAACCGTAAGTCCTGATTCCCCCGAGGCCGAGCTGGTCGAGGACAGGCGGGCGGAAACTTCCCCCACCGTGGAGGAAAAGGGGGATTCCTACGTCCAGGAGCGCAACACAGCCCGCGCCACAACAGGCACGGAAAAGCCACTGGATGAAGATCACGAGCCGGATGGGGAGACAGAAACCGACGATCACCCCGGCCTTCGTTCTCATGCCGCAAAGGTTAAAAAGAAGGCCAAGAAACCAGCCAAGAGGTCTCCCATAGATGAGGAGCTGAACCCTGAACTACGCGACCGTGCGGAGGTCATCGGCACCACGGGTCGCTGGTTTGCAGGCTGGTGCTTGCGCTTCATCATCATCGCTGCGGCTCTCTACCTAGGTTTCCAGGTATTCGGCAAGCTTTGGGCAGGCATTCTGCCGGTCTGTCTGTCGGTGATCGTATGTACCGTGCTGTGGCCGGTCGTGCGCCTGCTCCGCAAGTTAAAGATCCCCAACAGCTTGGCTGTGCTGATCTCTATCCTGGGCTTCTTCGCCCTCATCATCGGCACCTTCGCCGCCATCGCACCTAGTGCCGTGGATCAAGGTAAGACGATCGTTAACCAGGCCAGCGACGGCATCGGCCGGATCCAGGACTGGCTGCAAGGTCCTCCCGTTAACTTGCAGGAAAGCCAGTTCAACGACGGTGTTCAGCAGATCACCGACTGGCTGCAGAACAAGTCCGGCGACATCGCAACCAGCATTGCCGCTTTCGGCACGGAGACTGCTTCCCTGCTGGTCACTCTCTTCGTGATGTTGGTTCTGACGTTCTTCTTCTTGAAGGACGGAGAGAACTTCCTGCCAATGCTGCGCCGCGTGACCGGCCGCCGTGTCGGCTGGCACCTCACTGAGGTTCTGACCCGCTGCTGGAACACACTGGGTGGCTTCATCCGCACCCAGGCCATCGTGTCCGCGATCGACGCCATCTTTATCGGTCTGGGTCTGGTGCTGCTGAACGTGCCACTGGCCGGCCCGCTAGCTATCCTGACTTTCTTCGGTGGATTCATCCCGATGGTCGGCGCATTCGTCGCCGGTGCTCTGTCTGTGTTGATCGCTCTGGTGGCAGTCGACTTCAACACCGCCGTTATGGCGCTGCTCCTGGTTGTTGCCGTCCAACAGCTGGAGGGCAACATCCTGCAGCCGGTGCTGCAGTCCCGCGCGATGAACGTCCACCCCGTCATCATCCTGCTTTCCGTCACCCTGGGCTCCACCCTGTTCGGCATCATCGGTGCATTCCTGGCTGTGCCCTGTGCCGCCATGATCGCCGTAATTCTGCGTTACATGGGCGACCTAACGGACCTTGCTACGGGCGAGAAAACCTCCCGGGATATCGAGTTTGCTACCACTGCCGGTTCCCTAACGGGCGAACAATCAGAGCGAGCCGCCCAACGCTGGCAGGAGCTGCGTAAGGCCATGATGCTGAACAGCTCCGATAAGACTGATTCCGCCGAGTCCTCCAAAGCCACGACCACCGCGGCGGTCAGCGACGCTCCTACGGAGACGGCAGCAGACGCAGACGAGGGGGCGTCATCCCTCAGCGACAAGAGAGCACAGATCCGCGGTAAGGTGCAGTCAATTTATAAGTCCCTCCGTGGCAATAACGAGTAGAGCAAGCCGAAGAAGTAGCATTACCCCGTGACCGAAAGCAGCCGACACAGAAGCAATAGCCGCACCGCACACCGAGGCGTACGCAGCCGCGGCAAGGCTGAGGTGGCGCATGATGATTCACCGGCGCACTGGTTCCCCGTCTGGGCACCCGTACTGGTGATGCTGGCCATTGTCTTCACCGGCCTAGTGCTCGCCAATGGCGATACCACGATCCCGACTCTTTTCTTCGGCCTCTTCGCCGTAGGAATGATTGCCTCTACCATCTTCGTCGAGCCGCGCGGACTCTTCATCACCGTCGCTTCGTTCCCACTGTTTTACCTGTTCGGATCGCTTTTGATTGGCTGGTTCAGTTCCGGAAGGGCGACAATTGCCAGCCGGAAGACGAAGGTCATCACCTCGATCTACCCCGCCATTGAGCACTACCTGTGGCTACTGATCCCCTTCCTCGTCGCAGTGGGTATTGCGGTTTTCCGCTGGTGGAACTTCCGCGAGTCCCTCACCCGCAAGGCCGCGAAGCTGGAGATGCAGCGCCGCCGTCGCAGCGAATCCGACCGCAGCAATATTGAGACCTACGGTCGCGCACAAGAGCGTTCGCACGCTCGAAGCCACGCGCGCAGAAGTGCTCGTTCTTTTAATGACGCCCCCAGCTACGAACCGCGGAAACGTTCAGAACGAACGGCACAGCGTGGAACCCGCATTCCCCGGGGCGGGGATTCGGTTCCTGCCCCCTATCAGGAGCGCGCCGCCAGGAGCTTGGATAGGGATTCCGACAGGAGCATCGATAGGGACGAGGAATTCCTGCGCCTTGGAGAGACCTCCAGCGCCGACAACTCCCGTACTAGCGCCAAGCGGGTCACCCGAAGCTCTGAGGAGTTACGCGAGAACGCTCAGCGCCGCCGGATCCCCTTCCCGGAGCGGCGCATGTCCCCCAAGCGCTACCTCGACGACGAGCGCGAATAGCTGATCTGGCTCTGGCGCTCTGCGGTTAGCTCCCCCCCCTATCGGGTTTGGTTTATTTCTGGGTCCGCGGCGGACGCAGCTCGCGTGGCAGGGAGAAGATCAGATCCTCTGTGGCGGTGGTGACTTCCTCCACCTCGCCATAGCCCTTCTCCGCCAGCAGCTCCAGCACACCGCGAACGAGGATCTCCGGGACGGATGCGCCTGAGGTTACGCCGACGTGCGTCACGCCATCCAGCCAAGCGGGATCGACCTGTTCTGCGTAGTCCACCAGGTGGGCATCCTGCGTTCCGTGCTGCAGGGCTACCTCCACCAGGCGCTTGGAGTTGGAGGAGTTCTGCGAACCAACCACGATCATGAGCTCCACCTTCGGAGCGATGGCCTTGACCGCGACCTGACGGTTCTGAGTGGCGTAGCAGATGTCATCGGACGGCGGATCTTGGATGTGCGGGAACTTCTCGCGCAGCAGTTTCACGGTTGTCATAGTTTCGTCCACGCTCAGGGTGGTCTGGGACAGCCACACCAGCTTCGTATCCTCCGGGAAGTCCAGCGCATTCACGTCGTCCTCGCCGTCGACCAGGTGGACGACATCCGGGGCCTCACCCGCGGTGCCCTCGACCTCTTCGTGGCCGTGGTGGCCGATCAGAATGATCTGGTATCCCTGCTTAGCGAAGCGCGTGACCTCGTGGTGGACCTTGGTGACGAGCGGGCACGTGGCGTCAAAAGTCTTCAACTCGAGCTGGCGTGCCTCCTCATGCACGGCGGGCGATACACCGTGCGCCGAGAACACCACATTGGAGCCACGAGGAATCTCCGAGGTCTCGTCGACGAAGATCACGCCGCGATCCTCGAAAGTCTTCACAACGTGCTTGTTGTGCACAATTTCCTTACGCACGTACAGCGGCGCACCGTGCTTTTCCAAAGCCTTCTCGACGGACTCGACGGCACGATCGACTCCGGCGCAATAACCGCGCGGAGCAGCTAGATAAACCTTCTTCGTGTCGGCAGTTGCCTCGGTAGTTGGGGTACTCATGTGCCCCATCGTAATGGAAGTACCTGACAGTGCCCATCCCCTGCCCATCCGCTGCCTTTGTACTGCTCATCCACTGGTCATCAACTGGTGTCCGAGCCGTCATTTAGAATGCTTAACCATGAGTGTTCCAAACTCCCCTGAAGCCCCGTGGGCGGTCGGGCAGCTAAACGACCAGGTGAAGAACTGGATCCAAAGGTTGGGGTTCATCTGGGTAGAAGGCCAGGTCACGCAGGTAAACATGAAGAGCACCTGGCGGTTTTCCTACATCACTCTGCGCGACGTGAACCTGGAAGCTTCGGTCTCCCTGACCGTGGAGACGAGCGCGCTGAAGAACCTGGCCACTCCGGTGAAAGACGGCGACCGCATTGTCGTGCACGGCAAGCCGTCGTTCTATTCCAAGCGCGGCAGCTTTTCCCTGTGGGTCACGGAAATCCGACAGGTCGGTATCGGCCAGCTGCTCGCGCAGATCGAACAGCTGAAGAAGGCCATGTTCGCCGAGGGACTTTTCGATCCCCGCTTGAAGGCCACCCTGCCCTTCCTGCCCACCACCGTGGGTTTGATTACCGGTCGTGGTTCGGCGGCGGAGCGGGACGTGATGGAGGTGGCCAAGCGCCGCTGGTCCGCAGTGCGCTTTCGGGTGATTAACACAGCCGTCCAAGGCCCGAAGACGGTTCCGCAGGTCGTCGATGCTCTACACGAGCTGGAGCAGGACCCGGCGGTCGACGTAATCATCGTCGCGCGCGGCGGTGGCTCTGTGGAAGATCTGCTGCCGTTTTCCGAAGAAGCACTGGTTCGCGAGGTATCCCGCCTCCGCACCCCAGTGGTTTCGGCCATCGGGCACGAGCCGGACAATCCCCTGCTGGACTACGTGGCCGACGTCCGCGCGGCCACTCCCACAGATGCGGCCAAGACAGTGGTCCCGGATGTGGTTCAGGAGCTGCGAATAATCAGCGAAGCACGCCAGCGCGGCGCCGGTGCCCTGCGTAACTGGGTCTCACACGAGCGTAAGGGGCTGGCGCAGATCCGCACCCGGCCCGTGATGGCGGACCCCAGCCTGCCAGTCACCCGTCAGAAAGACATCATCGCGGAGGCTCTGCAGCGCAAGGATCGCGCGCTCGGCGTGCATGTCCGTTCGCTGCGTTCCTCCATCGAATCGCTGAAGGCGCAGGTCAATGCCCTGGGGCCGTCCCAGACCCTTGCGCGTGGCTATTCCATCGTGCAGGTCATTCCGCGTGACAAATCTGGAGCCCAGGTGGTCACCACGGTGGATCAGGTTGATCCCGGTTCACAGCTGCGCATCCGGGTCCCTGACGGATCCATCACGGCCGCGGCGATGGGTGTACAGGCGGCGCCTGGGGGCGTCATGAATAGAAACAGCAACACCACAGACAGTACCGGCAGCACAGACAGCACCGAGAACAGCACAGGAGAGGCTTAAGACGATGGCGAACAACACCAGCAACGGCACCAACAACACCGAAAACGGCGAGCAGCAGAAGTTTCGCCCACTCGACCAGCTGAGCTACGAGCAGGCACGCGATGAACTGGTGGAGGTTGTGAAGATCCTCGAGCTCGGGCAGATGAGCCTCGACGAGTCGCTGAACTACTGGGAACGCGGCGAGGAGCTGGCCGCATACTGTGAGGACTACCTCAATGGCGCATCCAAGCGCATCGAGCAAGCGCTACAGCAGCGCGAAGCACGCAACGCCGAGGCGCAGGGCGAAAGCTAGCCAGCGCCTGGGGCTAATTAGCTGTTTCGGCGCTACTGGGCTCGGCAGCCGCTCCCGCAGCATCGGGACTGTCGGAAACGTCGGTGACGTCAATTGGCTGCGTCGCAGCAATCTTC
This sequence comes from Corynebacterium jeikeium, assembly GCF_000738175.1. Taxonomy (GTDB): domain Bacteria; phylum Actinomycetota; class Actinomycetes; order Mycobacteriales; family Mycobacteriaceae; genus Corynebacterium; species Corynebacterium jeikeium_C. The sequence continues at coordinate 206,220 of NZ_JFCH01000027.1, forward strand.
TCTGCGGCAGTGCGAGTCTGCTCGTGGGAGGCCATCGCCTCTATAGCCAAGCGCACATCCCCCAGGTCAGCGACCCACAGCGGGCGGGCGTCGTCTCCGGTGAAGATGTGCCACTCGACGTCCCCCGTGGTCTCCGTTCCAGTCTCTTCCCGCACGGAATCATCAGGCTGAGAAGCAGCCTTAAAGTCGGCACCGGTTTGGGTCAAGGAAATGTAGTTCTCCCCGTTAATAACCCAACCGACCAGGCTCGACGGCTCGCCGCCGACCATCACACGACGGGCGGAGTTGGCCACCCAGCCTTCCGGCATCTCCGGATTACGGATCGGGAAGTCGAAGGTCCGGGCATCCATCTGCAGCACAGTATCCTTGTCGACCTCCTGCACAGGACCCGAGCGATCAGCCTCTCCAGGGTTATAGGAGCACAGGCCCGTAAACCCGACCGTCAGGAACATGGCAACCAACAGCACCACCAGGGAAAGCACAATGTCCTTGGTGGATTGAAACGCACGGGGTTTTTGAATCTGCACGCCCGCCATTATCGCATTGCCTCCGCTGGCCTGGCCAAATCAACCCTAGGTAAGGCTGGACGGCAAAAGATAGGGCAAAGCATGAAACAACGCCCGGGGTAAATGAGGCACAATGGAAGAAGAGTGGAAACAATTACCTATCAGCCACCAATCAGCAACAGAAAAGAGCTTGAAGATCATGTCTACTGAGCACATCCCTGCTGTCTCCCCCAACCCGGAGGCTCCGGATCGCAACCTGGCGATGGAGCTGGTCCGCGTGACCGAAGCCGCCGCCCTCGCCTCCGGCAAGTGGGTTGGCCGTGGACAGAAAGAATCCGGTGACGGCGCAGCCGTGGATGCGATGCGCCAAATGATCAACTCCGTGGAAATGGACGGCGTTGTCGTGATCGGCGAGGGCGAGAAGGACGAAGCCCCCATGCTGTTCAACGGCGAGCAGGTCGGCACCGGCAACGGCCCGGCAGTGGACATCGCCGTCGACCCGGTCGACGGCACCACCCTGATGGCCGAAGGCCGCCCGAACGCCATCTCCGTGATCGCCGCCGCCGAGCGCGGATCCATGTACGACCCGTCTGCTGTGTTCTACATGAAGAAGATCGCCGTTGGCCCGGAGGCCGTGGGCAAGGTGGACATCGACGCTCCGGTCGCTGACAACATCAACGCCGTCGCCAAGGCCAAGGGCACTGTCCCGGGCGACATCACCGTCGTCGTGCTGGACCGCCCACGCCACGAGGATCTGATCCGCGAGATCCGCGAGGCCGGCGCGAAGGTCCGCCTGATTGGCGACGGCGACGTTGCAGGTGCCGTGGCAACCGCCCAGGACACCGCCACCAACTCCGTGGACATCATGATGGGCATCGGCGGCACTCCGGAGGGCGTTATCGCCGCCGCCGCCATGAAGTGCATGGGCGGCGAGATCCAGGGCAAGCTGTGGCCGAAGGACGAGGCTGAACGCCAGAAGGCCCTGGACGCAGGCCACGACCTCGACCGCGTGCTGACCACCAACGACCTGGTGAACTCCGAGCACTGCTACTTCGTCGCCACCGGCGTGACCAACGGCGATATGGTGCGCGGTGTCTCCTACCACCAGAACTCCGCCACCACCCGTTCCCTGGTCATGCGCTCTCGCTCCGGCACGATCCGCTTCATCGAGTCGCAGCACCAGCTGGCGAAGCTGCAGTCCTACTCCGTGCTGGATTACACCCGTAACTAGCCCTTTTTATGACGCCCCCACGCCGCCGCCGTACAGCAGGCCTTTTAGGTAGATTGGGCGGTGTCCGTGCGGGGCACGAAAGACTATCCGCTTTCCCACGGTTCCCGACTTTGAACCCTTCGGTGGGTTCGGAGCGGGAGGCGTCAAAAAGCTAAGAAGATAAAGGTGATGAAAGAATGACCGAGCAAGAATTCCGCATTGAACACGACACGATGGGCGAGGTTAAGGTTCCCGCGAAGGCTCTGTGGCGTGCGCAGACGCAGCGTGCCGTGGAGAACTTCCCGATCTCCGATCGCCCGCTGGAGTCCGCACAGATCCGCGCGATGGGTCTGCTGAAGGCGGCCTGTGCGCAGGTGAACAAGGATCGTGGCCTACTGACCGACGAGCAGGCGGATGCCATCATCTCCGCTGCCAAGGAAATCGCTGACGGCAAGCACGACGCTGAGTTCCCGATCGACGTGTTCCAGACCGGCTCCGGCACCTCTTCCAACATGAACACCAACGAGGTCATCGCCTCCATCGCCAAGAACAATGGCGTGGAGATCCACCCGAATGACCACGTGAACATGGGCCAGTCCTCCAACGACACGTTCCCGACCGCTACCCACGTGGCCGCCACCCAGGCTGCTGTCAATGACCTGATCCCGGGACTAAAGGTCCTGCAGGAGTCCCTGGCCAAGAAGGCCAAGGAGTGGGAGACGGTCGTGAAGTCCGGTCGCACCCACCTGATGGATGCCGTTCCGGTAACCCTGGGCCAGGAGTTCTCCGGCTACGCACGCCAGATCGAGGCAGGCATCGAGCGCGTTGAGGCCACCCTGCCCCGCCTGGGTGAGCTGCCGATCGGTGGTACCGCAGTCGGCACCGGCCTGAACACCCCGGCTGACTTCGGCGCGAACGTGACCGCCGAGCTGGTGAAGCTGACCGGCGTGGAGCAGCTGCGTGAGGCAGAGAACCACTTCGAGGCGCAGGCCAACCGCGATGGCCTGGTTGAGTTCTCCGGTGCTATGCGCACCATCGCTGTCTCTCTGAACAAGATCGCCAACGACATCCGCTGGATGGGCTCCGGCCCGCTGACCGGCCTGGGCGAGATCCACCTGCCGGACCTGCAGCCGGGCTCCTCCATCATGCCGGGCAAGGTCAACCCGGTTCTGTGCGAGACCGCAACCCAGGTTGCTGCGCAGGTCATCGGTAACGACGCTGCCGTTGCCTTTGGCGGCTCCCAGGGTGCCTTCGAGCTGAACGTGTACATCCCGATGATGGCTCGCAACGTGCTGGAATCTTCGAAGCTGCTGGCTAACACCGCCCGCGTCTTCGCAGAGAAGCTGGTCGACGGCATCGAGCCGAACGAGGAGCGTATGCGCACTCTGGCTGAGTCCTCCCCGTCCATCGTTACCCCGCTGAACTCTGCCATTGGTTACGAGGCTGCAGCAAAGGTTGCCAAGACTGCCCTGAAGGAAGGCAAGACCATCCGCCAGACGGTCATCGACCTGGGCTTTGTCGACGGTGAGAAGCTAACCGAGGAGGAGCTGGATAAGCGCCTCGACGTCCTGGCTATGGCAAACACCGACCGCGACAAGTAGGCGAAAACTAAGTTCTGACGCTGTTGCGGGGCCAGCTGGCTAGGCGCGCTGGCACGGCTGGTTGGCTGGCACACTTGCCGGGCCGCACTTGCCGGGTCATCCTGGCTGGCCGCACTTGCCGGGTCATCCTGGCTGGCCGCACTTGCCGGGTCATCCTGGCTGGCCTACAAGCTGGGCCGACACACCTGCTGTTGTTCTCCGAAGGCACTAGTAGTCATTAGTGCTACTAGTAGGCACTGGCCACCGTCTTTGGAGGAGCGACAGCGGGTTTTCCTATTTGCCGTGCATTTAGCCCCTGTCCCTCTGACCCCTCTCGCCACCACCGATGGGGCGAAATGTCGCTAGACCGAGAATACGTTCAGCTTCGAGACCGGCTGTAGAAAATCACAACACCCTGAACTGGACTTTTACCTTACTGGAATTTGATCCCATTAAAGTATTCTCGTTCTAGCGACACTCAGCCTCTCCAGCACTGACCAGTACCCGCTGCCTGCCGCCACACCGCCAACCAACCACTATCCTTCAAAAGCTATTGGTCACACCAGCACCACACGTTTCATAAATGTCGGAAAAGCTGCAAAACGCCTCCCCTCCAGAATTGGCGCCTTCCGCAACACCCCCGTGACCTGCACTTTTGCACTATTGGAAATCTGCCCCGACAAGGTTGTGCAACTTTTCCGACATTTAACCCACCGGAGTGCAACTTTTCCGACATTTAACCCACCGGAATGGAACTTTGCCGCCACATGAACCACCGCATATCCACCCGCAACACCAGTCACTCCCCGCCACAGCACACCCCTTACCACACGAACCGTTAACCACAGCACACCCCCTACCACACGAACCGTTAACCACAGCACACCAGGCAAACCCGTATGAAGAATCACACAAACCTTGCACTGGATACAACTTTGCACTGGGTGTAAGTTTGGCTAAGTGATGCATTCAAACCCCTCCGATCTCACGGACCCCTCCGATCTCACAGATCCGACAGATCCCACGGATCCCCAAAGTCCGACAGATCCCACAACCATGGGGCTGCGCGAGCGCAAACGCCTGGAAACCAGGCTAAGGATCGAGGACGAAGCCACCCGCCTCTTCCTCGACCGATCCTTTGACGGAGTCACCCTAGAAGAAATCTGCGAAGCGGCCGACATCAGCCGCCGCACCTTCTTCAACTACTTCTCCTCAAAGGAACACGTTGCGGTCGGTAAACAACCCCCATTGCTCACCAAGGACGACTTCAACAAGCTCGAAAGCTTCTCCCCCACAGAAGGCAGCCTGCCTCAATACCTCTACGACATGCTGACCAAGAAGCGCATCGAGGAGGCTAAAAAATCGGACAATGCCAACCTCGATCCGGAACTGGCGGAGTCGATAAGGTGGCGTCGATCCCAAATAATAAAGAGATTCCCCAGCCTGGCACTTGCGAAGCTCGCCAGCTACGAAAAGCTGCGCAGCGACCTTGCCGAGGCGGTGTACAAGAACCTCGAAGGCCACCCGGGCAACCGCAGCACTGACATGAAGGCGATGGAAGAAGCGCACCTCATCGTCACCGCGGCAACAACGGTGCAATGGGCCGCAGCAACCTCAGCCACACGTCATGGTAAAACGCTGACCAGCACAAATGACTTCGACATCGCGCTTGCAGGCCTGCAAAAGATCTTCAGCGCCATCGAACCAGCCACCCCCGAACCAACAGCAGAAACAACCAAGGAGAACCGCCAATGAAGGATACTCGCGAAGAAGCCGCAGCAGCCAAGGCGCGGCTCGACGCGGCAGAGAAGCAGCGCCAGGAAAACCCCAACAACGTCCCCCTAGTCTTCGGCTGCCTGATGCTGGGCATGCTGATGTCTTCGCTAGGGCAGATGATCTTCTCCACGGCCCTGCCCACCCTCGTTGGCGAGCTCGGCGGCGCCGACAAAATGAGCTGGGTCATCACCAGCTTCCTGCTGACCATGACCATCGGCATGCCCGTCTACGGCAAGTTGGGCGACCAGATGGGCCGCAAGCCGCTGTATCTGGTGGCAGTAGCCCTATTCCTGACCGGCTCCGTCATCGGCGCGCTGGCGCAGAGTATGGACATGATGATCGTCGCCCGCGGTGTGCAGGGCCTCGGCGCCGGCGGCCTGATGATCGGCGCGCAGGCAATCATCGCCGACGTGGTTCCCGCGCGCGATCGCGGCCGTTACATGGGCATCATGGGCGCCGTCTTCGGTCTGAGCTCCGTGCTGGGGCCATTGCTGGGTGGCTTTTTCACCGACGGTCCGGGCTGGCGTTGGGCGCTGTGGTTCAACGTTCCGCTGGCGGTCATCACGTTCCTGATGGTGTTTTTCAACCTCCATCTGCCGAAGCGTGGCTCGGGCGCCCGCCTGGACGTCCCCGGCACGGTTCTGATGGCCGGCGCAACTAGCTCGCTGATTCTGCTGCTCACCTGGGGTGGGCGCGATTACGCCTGGTCCAGCCCCGTCATTATCTGCTTGGGCATCGCAGCAGTCGTCTTGGCTACCCTGTTTGTGCTGGTGGAACGCAAGGCGAAGGATCCGCTGATCCCGATGCAGCTGTTCACCGTCCGCAACTTTGTGGTCACGACTGCGGCCGGCACGATCACGGGTGTGGTCATGTTTGGCGTGTTGGCTTACATGCCCACGTACATCCAGATGGTGCACGGCATGACCCCCACCAAGGCCGGTCTAATGATGATCCCGATGATGGCCGGCATGATCGTCACCGCCACCGCCTCCGGCCAGTACGTGTCCCGGACAGGTCGCTACAAGTGGTTCCCCGTCGCGGGTCTGCTCGTTGCCGCCACTGCGGTTGGTCTTATGGGACTTTTTGACGCCCACGATTCCCTCGTGCACCTCGGTCTTGTCTTGGCTCTCATGGGTGTTGGCCTGGGGCTTTCGATGCAGATTTTGGTGCTGATTGTGCAGAACTCTTTCCCGATCTCGATGGTGGGCACTGCAACTGCTTCGAATAACTTCTTCCGCCAGATTGGTGGTACGGCTGGCTCAGCGATCATCGGTTCGCTGTTCACGCACCGCGTGGCTGATCTGATGGGTCAACGGCTACCCGGCGCGCTGCAGGAGCTGGGCCCGCAGGGAGCTAAGTTCGCGCAGGATTTCCAGGGTGGCGGCAGTGCTCGGCTCACCCCGGAGATCGTCGATACACTGCCTGGCCCGCTGCACGACGCGATCACTACCTCGTATAACGACGCCCTAGTCCCCGTGCTCGGCGCCATGGCGCCGGTAGCCGTGTTGGCTGCGCTGATTCTGGTCTTGGTGCGTCAGGACAATTTGAAGGAAACCATCGAATAGTCCCCGTTGGGATTCCACGCAAGCGAAAGGCGACCGCGCTAATGGCTAATGCGGTCGCCTTTTGCTGTGTCTGAGCTCGCTTAGGAAACGTGCTCGGAAAAGTGCCTGGAAGGTTACTCGGACTTTTCTGCCGATCCCTCAGCGCCCCTAGCGTTGTGAGCGCTGCCAACGTTGTCGGTGTTGCCAGCGCTGTCGGCGCTACCCTCGTCGGGGTGGTCTAGGTTCTCCTGGTAGTACTTCCAGGCCGGGCCGCCCTCGAGGATCTTCTCCATCACCATGTTGTGGCGCCACGTGCCCTTCTTCGGCCCGTAGTTCATGTGGGACATGCAGTGGAATACTCCCACTTCCTCGAAGCCTCGAGAGACGTGCAGTCGCACGGAGCCCTCATTCTCCGGGAAGATGCTGGAGTGCATCGCCCAGTGGCCCTGCTCGGCGGCGTCCTTGAGCAGCCTATCGAGCAGGCTGCCGGCCACGCCCTTGCCCGCGGCATCCTTGTGGACGTAGATCGAGTCCTCCAACACCCCGTCGAACACGTCACGGTGGCTGGCGGAGGTGGCGGTGATCCACCCCAGGATTTTCTCCTCATTCTCCCCAAGCCCCGCGGCCGCCGCAGCTGCGGGATCCGTGTCGATGGCAACGAAGGAGAGCTCGGGCAGGCGGTGGCGCATGAAGTCATCCCACGCTTCGGGCGCGCTTTCCTCAAAGGTAGCCTCGCCCGTATCCATACCGGTCTGCAGGATCTTCTGGACTTGCGGATAGTCCTTCTTCTCCATCAGGCGGATGGAGATAGCCTGCTTGGCACTGTTCTTGGCGTTGTTGCCAGCACTGCTATCTGCGGCGCTCCCTGCAGTATTCGCAGCGTTCCCAGTATTCGCAGTGTTCCCTGCGGTGTTCGCGGAAGTCATGGAAGAAATTGTGCCCTAAGACCCAGCGGTTACGCCACCTGACTACCGGCAGCTGTGAGCGAACTATCCCTTTTCCAGCAGATTCGTCACCAGCTCAGCGATCGCGGAACGCTCGGATCGGGTCAGCGTGACGTGCGCGAACAGCGGATTATTCTTCAGCTTTTCGATGACCGCCTGGATGCCATCATGGCGGCCTACGCGCAGGTTATCGCGCTGCGCAACGTCGTGAGTCAGCACGACGCGGGAGTTGCGCCCCAGGCGGGAGAGCACGGTCAGCAGAACGTTGCGCTCGAGCGACTGAGCCTCGTCCACGATGACGAAGCTATCGTTCAGGCTGCGGCCGCGGATATGCGTCAGCGGCAGGACCTCCAGCAGACCGCGGGCGTCGATCTCTTCCAGCACGTTATCGCTCACCACCCCTTCCAGGGTGTCGTACACCGCCTGCGCCCACGGGTTCATCTTTTCCGTCTCACTGCCAGGCAGGTAGCCCAAGTCCTGTCCACCTACGGCATACAGGGGGCGGAAGACCACGATTCGCTTGTGCTCACCGCGTTCCAGCACTGCCTCCAAACCGGCGCACAATGCCAGAGCGGATTTGCCGGTGCCCGCGGAACCGCCGAGGCTTACGATGCCAACCTCGTTATCCAGCAGCAGGTCCAGCGCCACGCGCTGCTGGGCGCTGCGCCCGCGGATACCGAACGCTTCCAGGTCGGTGGGAACCTGGCGCACCATGCCGTCACCCATCGAGCGCGCCAGAACGGATTGGCTGCCCGCGGTCAGCTGCAGGCCGCAGTGGATCGGCAGCTCGTCGACCTCGTCGCCGTCTACCGTCAGTGCGCCGGAGATGTCGGCCTCCCCCACGTCGTACAGTTCGTCGATGATGCTGGAGGGCACCTCCGCGCGAGCCATGCCGTTGTATCCGGTGAGCACGACGTCCTGGGCATGGTATTCGTCGGCGTCAAGACCAACGGCGCCGGCCTTCACGCGCAGTGGCACGTCCTTCGTCACCAGCGTGACGTTGTGCCCTTCAGCCCGCAGGTTCAAAGCACAAGCCAGGATGCGGTGGTCATTCTGCTCTCCGCGCAAACCAGTAGGAAGCACGGACTGGTCAACGTGGTTCAGTTCGACCTGGATGGTACCGCCCGTTTCGTTGACGATGCTGGGCATGTCCAGTCGGCCATGCTCCTGACGAAAGTCTTCGAGCATGCGTAGAGCCTGGCGAGCAAACCAGCCAAGTTCCGGGTGGTGGCGCTTGCCCTCGAGTTCACTGATGACGACGACGGGGAGGATGATGCGGTGTTCCGCAAACTTGATGAGTGCCCAGGGATCGGAAAGCAACACCGAGGTGTCAAGGACATAGGTGCGTAGGCCGAGCTCTGCGTCGGAATGGGCGTTGAGAGCCTGCTCTGCCTGAAAGTTCTGATTTGCCTGATCGGTGGGCGCGGCGGAAGTCATGGAGGTGGTGCTCCTTGTAGGGGATTATGAGTCGATCAACCCGGACGTTCCACGCCGCAAAAGCTACGCTTTACATCCGGGAAACGGATGAGGTGGGTAGTTGTTACTTGCTTCGGACACCCTCGACGTTATGCGCACCGCATGGAAATTACATTGTTGTCAGATGAACTCTGGGTAAACATAAAAAGCCCCAGGCTTCGGGGCAGTTCCTGCCCCTCACCTGGGGTTATCAAGCTCTACTTTAAGGTTAGAACTTAGCGCTTCTCGATGGTCTCGGAGAACTGACCGGACTCATCCTTAGCCCACGTGATGGTGCCGTTTTCGAAGGACTGAGTCCAGCCGTTGGCTGCGTCGCCCTTCTCCGGAGCGGTCGGCAGACCCAGCTCGTTATCCAGGCCGCCACCGTTGTTCCAGGTCTCGCCGATCTTGCCGATCAGCGGAACAGCACCGTGATCCTTGGAGTAGGCGATCCAGCCCTTTTCGAAGGTTGCCAGGGAGCCGTTCTCGCCCTCGGTGAACTCGGCCAGCTTACCGAAGGAACCGGACTCGCCGCCCTCGTTGTCCCAAGCGGTCTTGACGTCCTTCGGCAGCTCCACCTCTTCACCGCTAGCGGTCTGGACCTTCTCGGTCTCACCCTCGGCGCCCTCTGCGTCTGCGCCCTCAGAGTCAGCACCTTCAGCCTCGGACTCACCGTCCTCGCCTTCACCGGCCTTCGCGGTAGCGGAGTCGGCAGCCTCGCCAGCCTTCTCAGTAGCGGAGTTTGCTGCGTCGCCAGCCTTATCCTTGGCGTCCTCGGCATCGTCAGAGCATGCAGCAACACCGAAAACCAGGGATGCACCTGCAGCCAGTGCCACTGCGGAACGACGGAAGCGCTTGTTGGAGTTCATTACTAATACCTTTCTGTTTCTGTCGGTTTTCTTCAGCTCTCGCTCATCGCAAAAGCAATACCCCTCCATTCTTAATAGTGTTCCAACGAAAAATGCACGTGTTGTTTAGGATCTTTAACCCAATCGAAATCAGTTCTTTATTTTCGCCGCGCGCTTTGGGAGGTCTTCTTCTTCCCGCTTTTCTTTGTTTTATCTGCATTTTTATGGACGCCACCACGCCCGCGCTTAGCCACCTGTCGCGAGCTGCTCGCGGTGCGCCCTTTACATATCCCGACGAAGTCTTGGATGACGTCACTGTCGGATTCAGTAAGCCACATCAGGGCCACACGGGTGCGGGGGCACGTAGTGGCGTCAATCCCAAAAAGGTCCCGGTGAACCACCCCGCGCTGGTTGATAGCCCGCAGCAAGGGGCGCGGCGCGACGGCAATACCAACATTGGCGGCAACAACCTGCAGAGCTTCGCGCAGGGCTGCCACATCATCCCAGCCGGTAGGCGGGGTGACGTACATAAGTTTCTCGTCGGCCAACTCCCGGAAGTTGATGGAATCCATGACCCTGGCGGGATGCTCCTTGGGTGCGGCAACGCCGATCTGCTCCTCGTAGAGGGCAACTTCGTGCATGTCAGCCGGGCGTTCGAACCCCTCCGCCGGGAGGCGAACCAATGCAACATCCGCCTGGCCTGCGCGAATATAGGGCAACGGATCGTCGGTGCCCGCGCTGGCGATCTTCCACCCGGGAACCCGCTCGTCAAAACGGCGGAACCACTTATCCGGCTGCACGCCAGTGCTAAAGACAACTTTTAGGTGCTGACGCGACTTCGCGGTGCGGCTCTGCTGAGTGGGCATGGCACCAATAATAGAGCCGTTCATTAGAATGATGAACATGACTGACGCGAACCCGAGTTACAAGTCCGGCCCGCCCATGAAACCTGCCACCGCCGCAAAGAAGCTGGCCATCTACCTTCCAGCCACGCCACAGGAGTTCCAGGATTCCGCACTTACCCATGAGCAATTCGTGGAGCTGCAGAAGAACCCGCCCGAGTGGCTACAGGCGCTGCGCCGAGAGGGGCCACACCCTCGCCCCGAGGTAGCTCGCAAGCTGGGCATTAGCATTACGTCGCTGAAGAACAATGACATGGACAAGCCACTGACGACCGCGGAGATTAAGGCATTGCTTGAAAAGCAGCCGGAGTGGCTGCGAGAAGCTCGCCGTAAGTTGGCTAGTGAGCGCGAGGAGACGGGGCGCCAATAAGTTCAGCTAGAGGCGGCACAAGAATAAGAAAAAGGCGAGGATAAGCCCGATATTTCGGACCTTTCCTCGCCTTTTCGCCTTCGATGGTGACGAGCCATCAGAAGCTGGTATCCGGTAAGCAACCGCCAGGTGACGAAGCTGACGGTTGCCGGATAACCGGATGAACAACCACAGCACCTCGGAGGAGAAAGCGGTAACCGATGCTCATGCGCTTCGGGGAGAAGAGAGAAACCCTCGTCGCATGATTGGTGCGCCGGCAACTGACCTTTCGACAGATGCTGCAACATATTCCACAACTGCAGTGCGCCTCAGGTGACTAGCCTGTGACACACTCAAGAGGTTAGCCAAGCCTCACCTAGCTTGTCAATATTTAAACAACAAAAATGTTGAATAAATCCCTGAACTGGGGTTTTGTAGTGCGGGGGTGGCTAGCTTTCGATGTAGGGGTGAAGCAACAACCGTGTGTGGCACATAACAGCGTGTTTTCGCCCAATATCGAGGGGTTTCCTTGTACTTTCGCCCCAAAGAAATGCTATTCTCATAAGCAACGCAGAGATGCACGTCACAATAACGACGTAACATCGAGCTGCAACACACAGAAGTCTCTATAACCGACATTGCTGCCCTCTGGCGCTACGCACACTGCTGGCATCCCAGTAGTCCAAGTTCGACAGTTCAAGCAGCCAACGTCTTGGTTTGAAAGGAACCCATGAAGAACTTCCTGCCACGCAACATTTTCGAAGAAGAGCACAATATGTTCCGCGAGGCCTGCGCGGACTTCGTGAAGGCCGAGATCGCCCCGAACGTTGATCGCTGGCACGAGCAGGGCTACTGCGACCGCGAGATGTTCCAGAAGGCCGGCCAGCAGGGCCTGCTGGGCATGATGGCTCCGGAGGAGTTCGGCGGCGGCGGTATGGAGAACGACTACCGCTTCAACGCTGTGCTGACCGAAGAGCTGGCTAAGGCTGACTCCGGTTCCGTTATCGTGGGCATCCAGACCATCAACGACCTGGTCATCCCCTACCTGCAGCGCTTCGGCAACGACGAGCAGAAGGAGCGTTTCCTGAAGCCGCTGTGCGCCGGTGAGAAGATCGCCGCACTGGCCATGACCGAGCCGGGCGCAGGTGCCGACCTGGCTGGCATCCGCACCTTCGCTAAGAAGGACGAGAACGGCGACTACATCGTCAACGGTGCGAAGACCTTCATCTCCAACGGCGTTCAGGCAGACTTCACCCTGCTGGTCGTCGTAACCAACCCGGAGAAGGGCCGCGCAGGCGTTTCCATGCTGATCGTTGAGGACGGCATGGAGGGCTACACCAAGACCGGCCCGCTGAAGAAGGTCGGCCTGAAGTCCCAGGACACCGCTGAGCTGTCCTTCGAGGACACCCGCGTTCCGAAGGAGAACCTGCTGGGCGAGGAGGGCGCCGCATTCGGCTACCTGCGCACCAACCTGGCACAGGAGCGCCTGTCCATCGCCGTGGGCTCCATCGCTACCTCCCGCCGCGCATTCGACCTGGTTTACAAGCACTCTCAGGACCGCAAGACCTTCGGTCAGCGCCTGATCGACCACCAGGCATACCGCTGGGAGCTGGCCAAGATGGCCACCAACATCCAGGGCTCCCAGTCCTTCGTTGACGCCTGCATCATGGAGAAGGTCAACGGCACCCTGGACGAGGTCACCGGTGCAATGGCTAAGTACCAGACCACCGAGCTGCAGATCGAGGTTGTCAACGAGGCTCTGCAGCTGCACGGCGGCTACGGCTTCATGCTGGAGTACCCGATCTCCACCCACTACCTGGACTCCCGCGTTCAGCCGATCTACGGCGGCCCGAACGAGATCATGATCGAGATCATCTCTCGCCGCCTGGCCAAGGGCGAGAAGTAAGGCCTAGCTCTACTAGACCTAGCCTTACTCCCCTTTAAACTGCGGTGGTCGCTTTCCTAGGAAGGCGGCCACCGCTTCGCTATGGTCGGCGGTGTTAAACAGGCGCAGCTGTGCCTCCGCCTCCGCCGCGGCAGCATCGCTAATCGCCGCGGTGTTCTTCACCAGCGCCTTCATCTCCTTATATGCCGCGGTCGGGCCAGCGGCGAAGTTGTTAGCCAGCTTCTCCACGGTCGCTTCGAGATCCGCCGGCTCTACAAGCTGCTCTACCAGGCCCAGCTCTGCGGCTTCCTCGGCGGGCACTTTGCGATCCAGGAGCAGCAACTGCAGAGCCTTCGCACGCCCCACGCAGTCCACCAGGGTCTGTGACAGGCCCGAGTCCGCCGCCAGGCCCACACCCGTGAAGGCGCCCTTGAAAGAGGCTGCTGTGGACATCACGCGGAAGTCGCAGGCCATTGCCAGTCCCCAGCCCGCACCTGCCGCCGGCCCCTGAATCGCGGCGATCGTCGGCACGCTGATCCCGGCGAGGAGCTCAGTCATGGGGTTGTACTCCTCCACCACCTTTTCCATCCCCGTGCGATTCTGCGTATCCCGCAGCTGTTCCTTCAGATCCTGGCCGGAGCAAAATGCCTTACCGTTGGCGCGCAGCACCACGGCACGCACGGCGGAGCCGAGTTCTTCGGAATCCTTTTGCGCATTCCGGAAAGCCTCAATCAGCGCGAGCCGGAGTTCTTGATTCAGCGAGTTGTATGCCTCGGTGCGATTGAGCGTGATGTAGCGTACGGCTCCAACTGTGGAGACCTGCACGATGTCGCCCGTCGGAGTCGACGCAGCGGCAGTGCTTGGAGACTTAGCAGAGTTTGAAGTGTCCTGAGTCATAGAACAAACTCTAGGCCATCTGTCCGTCAGCTTGGTTCGCAAGGAAGCGCAGGAAACGGAGGGCCGGCTCGGAGAGGCGGTTCTTCGAGCTCCACACCACTCGCAGCGGCCGGTCAAACTTGACTCCGACCACCGGAACCTCCACGTACTGCCCAGTAGCTAGTTGCGACGCTACGGCTCTTCGCGCGATCACCCCTGGCGCGCCGATCGCACCGATTGCCGTGCGCTGCGCTCCCAGGGAACCGAATTCCCCCGCCGGTGGAGCGAGCTCGCCCAAAACGGCCTCCACCACTTCCCTGGTACCACTTCCCGGTTCGCGTAGCACCAAAGGTGTGGACTTCAACTCGTTCTTCGTCACTATTTTTTCTCTTGACGCCGTTTTCCCCGGCTTAGTGTCCGAATGACCATGATCGCTGGCCTGCGCCCAGGGGTGCTCTGCAGGCACGACAACCACCAGTTCATCGTGCCCCAGCACCCGCTGGTGCAGTTCGTGTGAGACCCAGTTTCCCTCTACTACCGCAAGTTCCGCCTGGCCCTGGACAACCTGGCGCTGCGCCCCTTGGCTATTGAGTTGCCGCATATGCAGATGGGTCTGTGGGCTGATGCGCAAATACTTCGCTGCCCAGCGTGGGTAATCCAATTCCGCCACGGTGTTCGAGGCCACGAGTTTAACCTCTTCGACAACGCCTTCTCCCAGTGCTTCTTCAAGGCCACGAGCGCATTCGTCGAGCGCGTCCTCTAGGCTCTCCAGTACGCGGACGACCTGGCGGCCTACCTCCGTGGTGGAACTCCCTGCGGCTCCGCGCCAGAAGATGCGCGCATCTAGGTGTTTTTCCAACTTGGCAATGCGCATACTGACGGTCTGTTGCGAGACGTTCAGATGCTCTGCGGCCCGGTTCATGCCTCCATACCGAGCGACAGCGAGGACGGAATCTACTGTGAGGGCGTCAGGAACATAGCCACGTCGAGCAGGGAAAGAATCCCCTTCGTTATCAAGATTCCTTTGGGGGTACATGCATTCATTGTAACCCTGTCCAGCACATACACTCTCCCGCTACTGCCGAGCACTGCCTAGCCTCAAGAATATGAATACGAAGCACAGCAAGCCCGACCTACCGCCCCTAGGCCCCGGTTGGGCCGGAGCGGTGATGGGGCTGGGCATCACGGCGTCACTCATGGACATTCACTTAAGCTCAACGCTGGGGCACCTCCCTGCCGAGCTAATGCTTGGCGCGGCGACACTCCTCGCTTTGGCTCTCACCGTAGGGTTCCATAGACATCGCAACCCGGGTTTCCACTCGAGCGCCATGCCGGCATGGGGAATGGCTTCCATGGGCATCCTCGCCTTGGGCAGTGCATACTCCCTCATCTTCGGTGCTTGGCTGGTTCACGCCTTCTGCTGGGCCGTCGGGACCGTCCTTGGCGCAATCACGTGCGTGAAGTTCATCCGCTACCTCTTTGTTAGCCGCCCAGCTCCCGCCTTTACCTGGGGGCTGCCCCTGGTCGCGCCCATGGTTGCTGCTACTGCCTCGGCTCAGCTGGCACCTCATGCTGGCGCGTGGAGCTCGGCTGTGCACGGAATTGGCGTCGCTTGCTTTGCCCTGGCCTGGGTGACGGCAGTACCGACATTTGCCTTCGTCTACGCGCGCACCTTCCCAACCATCCCCACCCAGTTCGCCACCACCGCGTGGATTCCGCTGGGCCTCGTCGGCCAGTCCACCGTGGCCGCACAGTTGCTTGCGGGTGACCAGTGGCACTTCCGTGCCACGGTCTACGGCTTAGTAATACTGAGCGTTGGTATTCCCCTCGCCGGCTACGCCATAATCAAGCACTGGGGAACAGCCCTGGGCAGTGCCCCCATGCCTTATAACCCCACCTGGTGGGCCAGCACTTTCCCCGTGGGTACGTGCTGTCTTGGAACCCATACCCTGGCCGAGAAATCCACAAATTCCACGCTTCTGGTGTGGGATCTGGGATGGATGGACACCCTCAGCGCCGCCCTACTGGCTTTACTTCTGCTGCACGTCGTTTGGGCAGCACTCGGAGCTCGCAAGCTATCGTGGCGACCGGACATCGTAATTGCCGGCTAGCACGAAAGCTTTGCGTGGAAGATGGCCTAGTCGCGGATGATCTCCGCGCCTGCGTCTTCCAGCTCCTGAATAGCGGACCTGCCGCCCTGCTCAGTCACCGCCGAGCACAGTTGCTCGATGACGCGCACGTGGAACCCAGCATTCAAAGCATCCAGCGCCGTGGCACGGACACAGAAGTCGGTGGCGATGCCCACGATCGTTACGTTTTCTACCTCGTGGGAGTTTAGCCACTGCTGAAGTGTTTGTTCCTCGCCTGCGAGGTGACCTTCGAAGCCAGAGTAGGCGGCGGTGTATTCGCCCTTGTGGAACCAGACGTCCACAAGTTCGGGGTTTAGTTCGGCACAGACCTGCGCGCCGTGGGTATCGGCTACGCAGTGGGCGGGCCAGGTGTCTATGTAGTCCGGCTCCTCCCCTTCTGGCGCAAAGTGGCCTTCGGGTTTGATGTGCCAATCCTTTGTACCGACGATGAGCGGGAGGGAGACAACGGAAGAGCCGTCGTCGGTTTCGGCTTCCTCACCCTCGGCATGCACCAGGCCACCCAACCAGGCGTTAATCCCCCGCGCCACTTCTAGGCCACGCTCGGTTCCCAGGGAACCATCGACGAAGTCGTTTTGAACGTCGACAACGATGATTGCATCCTTCGCCTGCGTGCTGACCATAGTGCTAAACCCCTTTTCTTGAAGTCGCTTGCCTTCTTAGACCAGCTTCCAGTCTTCCAGGCCCTCGTACAGCGGGAAGTCCTCGGCGATCTTGTCCACACGGGCGCGCAGCGCAGCAATGTCCGCGTTGCCGGCCAGAGCAGTACCGATGACATCCGCAACCTCGGTGAAGGCCTCGGTATCCAGGCCGCGGGAGGCCAGGGCGGAGGTACCGATGCGCAGGCCGGAAGTGACCATCGGCGGGCGCGGATCGAAGGGGACAGCATTGCGGTTGACGGTGATGCCAACTTCGTGCAGCAGGTCTTCGCCCTGCTGGCCGTCCAGCTGAGAGTTGCGCAGATCCACCAGCACCAGGTGTACGTCGGTGCCGCCGGTGAGAACCTGCACACCAGCGTCCTTCGTATCCTGAGCGTTCAGGCGCTCCGCCAGGATCTTCGCGCCCTCGAGCGTGCGCTGCTGACGGTCGCGGAACTCGTCGGTCTGTGCGACCTTCATTGCTACGGCCTTGGCGGCGACGGCGTGCATCAGCGGACCGCCCTGCTGGCCCGGGAAGACGGAAGAGTTCAGCTTCTTGGCGTACTCCTGCTTAGCCAGGATCATGCCGGAACGGGGGCCGCCCAGGGTCTTGTGGACGGTGGTGGAAACCACGTCGGCGTGCGGAACCGGCGACGGGTGCAGGTCTGCGGCAACCAGGCCAGCGAAGTGAGCCATGTCCACCCACAGCTTCGCGCCAACCTCATCGGCAATGGACTTGAACGCTGCGAAGTCCTGGTGGCGCGGGTATGCGGACCAGCCGGCGATCAGCACCTGTGGCTTTTCTGCGATGGCCTGCTCGCGGATCTTGTCCATATCCAGACGGAAGGTCTCCGGATCCACCTCATAAGCGGCGACCTCGTAGAGCTTGCCGGAAAAGTTCAGGTGCATACCGTGGGTCAGGTGGCCACCGTGGGCCAGGGACAGGCCCATGATCTTATCGCCGGGGTTAGCCAGGGACATTAGGACTGCAGCGTTGGCCTGGGCTCCGGCATGCGGCTGCACGTTGGCGAACTCCGCACCGAAGACCTGCTTGGCGCGGTCGCGGGCCAGGTCCTCAACGACGTCCACGTGCTCGCAACCGCCGTAGTAACGACGGCCCGGGTAGCCCTCGGCGTACTTATTGGTGAGAACCGAGCCCTGCGCCTGCAGCACGGCGCGCGGCACGAAGTTCTCCGAGGCAATCATCTCCAGGGTGGTGCGCTGGCGGCGCAGCTCACCTGCGATAGCCTCTGCGACCTGGGGATCCAGCTCCGCTAGAGGAGTGTTGTGCTGTTGCGAGTTCTGAGTGGACGAATTCTGCGGAGAAGTCACGTCTACCAAGGCCTTCCATTGTGGATGAATCTAAGAAAGATAAAACCGGTTGCTTATCTGCCTCACTATCATAGCGAGTGCCCGTGACACCCCATACCCAACCCACAGCCATCCCATTGCGGCCCTCTGGCCGACCGAGGGCGATCCAATTTCACCTTGCCCCATTTTCGGGGCACAATGGGTGCTATGACTTCCCCCAGCCCTTACATTGAGCTGGACCGTACTCAGTGGCGCACCCTAAGAAAGTCGATGCCCCAGGTCCTCACCGAAGATGAACTGGAACAGCTCCGCGGCATCGGCGATGAAATCGACCTGGAAGAAGTCTCCGAGGTCTACCTCCCGCTGTCCCGCCTGATTTTCCTACGCGTCGAAGCGCACCGCAGGCTCAACGCCGCCACCGAAACGTTCCTCGGCGAAGCAATGCCGCCGATCCCTTACATCATCGGCGTCTGCGGCTCCGTCGCCGTCGGCAAGTCCACCACCGCCCGCGTGCTGCAGGTTCTGCTGCAGCGCTGGGAGACAAACCCGCGGGTGGACCTCGTAACTACTGATGGCTTCCTGCTGCCCACCGCAGAGCTCGAGCGCCGCAAGCTCATGCACCGCAAGGGCTTCCCGGAGTCCTACGACCAGGCGGAACTACTGAGCTTCATCACCAAGGTGAAGTCCGGCACCCAGAAGGTGCAGGCTCCGGTGTACTCGCACGAGGCCTACGACCGCATTCCGGACCAGGCCATCACAGTCGACCGCCCGGATATCCTCATCGTCGAGGGGCTAAACGTTCTACAGACCGGCCCCACCCTCATGGTCTCTGACCTCTTCGATTTCTCCGTTTACGTCGATGCCCGGCGCGAGGACATCGAGGATTGGTACATCGACCGCTTCCTGCGCCTGAAGAACACTGCGTTTAAGGATCCGAAGGCGCACTTCCACCACTTCGCCAACTTCAGCGATGAAGAGGCCACCGTGGTCGCTAGGGAAATCTGGCAGACCGTGAACCTGCCGAACCTGATGGAGAACATCCTTCCCACCCGCGTGCGTGCTTCCTTGGTTCTGCGCAAGGGCCCGGACCACCTGGTGCAGAAAGTGCGGATGCGGAAGATCTAGCCCCCCGCGCGCTATCGCGGGCAGTTATTGCCCGCACCCCTATCGCCGGTTATCCCCCGCCTATAGCCCAAAGCGCCTGTGCCGCTGCGAGTAGTCGCGCAGTGCTCGCAGGAAATCCACGCGCCGGAAGGCCGGCCAATAGGTATCGGTAAACCAGATCTCCGAGTACGCGGACTGCCACAGCAGAAAACCAGATAGGCGCTGCTCCCCCGACGTGCGGATCACCAGGTCCGGATCCGGCTGCCCCGAGGTGTACATGTGATTCCCCAACGCCTCGGCGGTGATTGCCTCTGCCATATCCTCCGGCGCCGTCCCCTGCTCCGCCAGCTCGGCCACGAGGGTCTGCACCGCATCCACGATCTCCTGGCGCCCGCCATAGCCCACGGCCACATTCACGCGCACGCCCGTGTGGTCGTTCGTCTTGGCCTGGTTTTCCTCCAGGCGAATGCGCAGCTGTTCAGGCAGCAGCTCTAGGTGGCCGACGGTGCGCAGCTGGAACCCGGCGTCAGAATCTGCCAATTCCTCGGCAACATCACCAATGATGCTGCACAGCAACGACAGCTCCTCCGGAGAGCGCTTTAGGTTTTCGGTGCTGAGCAGGTACACCGTGACGGTTTCGATCCCCAGTTCATCGCACCATCCGCACATTTCCGCGATCTTCTTCGCGCCAACGCGGTGGCCGTGCGACACATCCGTGAACCCGTTCTCGCGCGCCCAGCGGCGGTTGCCGTCGGCCATGATGGCGACGTGCTTCGGCCGCGGCTTATCGCGCAGCGAGCGCGCCAGGCTGGCCTCGTACGCTGGGTATAGCAGCTGGGGGATGCGGTTCACGGTATTGATCCTACTGATGCTGGTTCGGGGGCTCTTCGCCATCCTTATTGACGCCCTTAGCCCGCGCCCGTTCAGCGTCAATAGCAGCGGGACCGGTCAGGGTGCCGGAGGAGGGCAAGAAGCGCTCATCTGTCTGCGGCACCTCAGTTCGGGCAAACATGGAGCGCTTGCCGGCAGTTTCGTCGAAACCCTCGGCCTTCATTGCAGCTTCCAGCTTCTCCGTGTCGAACAGATCAATGCCACGCGCATCGGCGAAAGCCTGGCGACGCTCGAGGCGGCGGATGCGCTTGTTCATGGCGAAGCCGATGAGCAGCACAACCAGCAGCAAGATGACGATCACGAACAGGCCCACGGGGGCGGCCTTACCGAACTCGGCACCCTTCGGGCCGGTGCGCTCTGCCTGCGCAATGATCCAGGTGGCGGTGTTCATCGCTCGAAACTCCTTCTTGTTATCTGCCCATTAACTGTAGTTTGTCGCCCGCCTGTGGGGAAACCCTGCGCTGCGCGGATCAGCCCAGTACTGCGCTAATCCGTCGAATCCAGTCCGGCGAAGAGTTCCGTCTCCGGTAGCTCGCTGTGCACACGCGACTGCGCGAGCTCGAACTCCTCGGTCGGCCACACCTGCTGCTGCAGATCCGTGTCCGCCAGAAAGAATGCACCCTTTGGGTCAATCTGGGTGCGGTGGGCACGCAGCGCATCATCGCGGCGTTCAAACCAGTCGGCCACATTCACGCGGGTAGTCACGCGGGAGAAAATATCCGGCAGCTGCCTCCACAGCTCCAAGTGCCGCAGGACGTGATCCGGCAGCTGCACACCACGCTCATACATGGCGGTCGCCAGGTTCTCGAAACGCTCGCGGATGAAGCCATGGGTGAAGTACAGCTTCTTCACCTCCCATGGTTCGCCGAGCTCCGGGTGGTAGTTCGGGTCGCCGGCAGCCTCCCAGGCACGGACGGAAACCGCATGCACCTTGATGTGATCCGGGTGCGGATAACCGCCGTACTCGTCATAGGTGATGATGACGTGCGGACGGAACTCACGAACCACCCGCACTACGTCCTGCGTGACCTCTTCCGTGTCCTGCAGAGCAAAGCAACCCTCCGGCAGCGGTGGCTTCGGATCCCCCTCCGGCAGGCCGGAATCCACATAGCCCAGCCATTCATGCTCCACACCCAGGATGGAGGCCGCCTGAGCCATCTCCTCGCGACGCACCTCGATCATATCTCCGATGCCCTGGTCTGCCAGCTCCTGCATCTCTGGGTTCAGGATGTCCCCGCGCTCACCGCCGGTGCACGTCAGCACTTTCACCCGGTGCCCCTCATCAACATAGCGAGCCATGGTGGCCGCACCCTTGCTGGATTCGTCGTCCGGATGTGCGTGAATCGCCAGCAGGCGATAACGCGGCGTATCTACGGAAGATGTCTTTTCACTCACGCCAATACAATCTACTACCCAGCCCTCCCCTGCCCAATAGAGCCACCAGTCCAGGCAGGCCGGGGACGTGGGCGTCAATAATAAAATGGTGGGCTAGACTAGAAACATCATGAAGGCGGCGAAGAAGAGCATCCAAGAAGAGCGCTACGGCGAAACGCGCAACCAGAAATTCTCCGGGAAAATCGTTGTAGTAATCCTGGCCGTAATGCTGGCAGCAGCGCTTGCCTATGCGGTCACGCAATTCATGCGTAATTCGGAAGCGGATGTTACGGCGCAGGAGTCCGGTGGCGAGATCGTCTCGGACGAGCGCATGACCATGAGCATCGACGTCACCCGCAAGGATCCCTCCAAGCCCGCGTACTGCATCGTCACCGCCCTGGACTACGACAAGAACGAAGTCGGCCGCCGCGAGTTCGTCGTGCCACGCGGCGGCGAAGAAGTAGAACGCTTCCTAGTGGACATCCCCACCCGCGAGCGCGGCTACGCAGCCACCGCCTACGGTTGCTCCGCCACGCTACCGCCGCACCTCGACCCGCGCGACTAAGCCGGAAGGCTAAGCAGACCCGCGCGACTAGGCCGGGCAGCCCAGGTAGCCTGGCGCCCAGGTGCTACACTTTGCACGCCTACTTAATAATCTATTGACGCCCACGTGAGAGACCGCGTCAACCTTCAACGAAGATGGGAGAACCCAATGGCCGAGAACCAGACTCGCTGGCTGACCCAGGAATCTTACGACCGACTGAATGCAGAACTGACGGCTCTGAAGGAGAACCGTCCGGTGCTGGCAGCCGAGATTAACGAGCGCCGCGAAGAGGGCGACCTCAAGGAGAACGGCGGCTACCACGCAGCCCGCGAGCAGCAGGGCCAGGAAGAAGCACGCATCACCTACCTGGAGGAACTGCTGGATAGCGCCACCATCGGTGAGGCTCCGCAGGAGTCCGGCGTGGCACTGGTTGGTTCCGTGATCCACGTCTACTACGACGGTGACGAGGACGATAAGGAGACCTTCCTGATCGGTACCCGCGGCCTGGAGTCTTCTAACCCGGACCTGGAGACCTACTCCACCGACGCTCCGCTGGGTGCAGCCATCGTCGGTGCCAAGGTCGGCGAGACTCGCGAGTACCAGACCCCTGCCGGCGATACTGTATCTGTGACGATCGTTTCCGCTGAGCCTTACGATCCGGACCTGGACGTTCCGCGCGCGGAGCAGTAGTTTCTGCTTTGCAGGCAGCTAAACCCTCTGGTTGCTGGCTGGCGGTAATAGAAAAGGGCGCCTTTGGGCGCCTTTTCTTGTTTTCCTCTGCCTTCAGGTCTCCCTGCAGAGCCCAATGCTGCCCCCGGCGGCATCCGGCACTCACCCCGGCGACACGTTTCCCACCCCGGCAGCGGCCATTGCCGCCCCTCGGAGCGGTTATTACCACCCCTCGGAGCGGTTAAATGTCGGAAAAGTTGCAATTTGTTATTGGGAGACATTCTCACTTACATAAACCTGCAGGTCAGAGCGTTTTACTGCTCACGCGTCAGTGGCGGGGATTTTAGTTTTGCAACTTTTCCGACATTTAGCCCTGAGAACTGCAACTTTTCCGACATTTTCCGCTCCGCGCTCTCCTTTTTCCACCCCCGCCATTTCCCCTTAGCCCCATCCTGAAAGAGGTTAAACCTCCAGATGTCGCCAGATCGGGAATACACAGGGGGAAGTGTCGTCAGATCGGGAATACGCAGGAGGGAACCCCTCCAAATCAGGCCTATACCGGGGTGGATGTCGCTAGAACGGGAATACGTTCTTGCAAACCATTTGCAACTTCGAGAAAGTGCAGGTCAGAGCGTTTCGCTTTTATCAGGCTGGCTGACCACGCTCGCGCATTCCCGATCTAACGACATTCCTCCGCCCAAGTAGCAAAATCCCCCGCACACGAGCAGCCAAGTCGCCGCTCCCCCGCACACGAACAGCCAACTCCCCCCGCCCCCATGAGACAGCCCCCCTATGGGCAGCAGAAAGGGGCTCCCGGAAAACCGGAAGCCCCTCAACTAATAGCGCCTCAAAGTCTAAAACCAGGCGCCTAAGGCTCAGAAGCCCGGGCTCCAAGGCACTGGCACCTCGAGCACTGGCCTTATAGCCCTAGCGCCTCGAGCGCTAGCACCTCAGGCGCTAGCCCCTGACTAGCCCTAACTTCAGCGCTAGCCTCTGAAGCGCTAGTCCCTGAAGTAGGACAGCAGGCGCAGGATCTCGGTGTACAGCCAGACCAGGGTAACGGCCAGCCCCAGCGCCACACCCCAGGCCATCTTGGACGGAGCACCAGCGCGAACCAGACGATCCGCCTGATCGAAGTCCAGCAGGAAGCTCATGGCAGCAATACCGATGCAGACCAGGGAGAAGATGATGGCGATCGGGCCACCGTCGCGCAGGATGCCTGCGGATCCCGTAACCAGCGCAAACACCAGGTTGCCCAGCGCCAAAACCAGGATGCCGATCATGGCGCCCACCAGGAAGCGAGTGAACTTCGGAGTCACGCGGATAGCACCGGTCTTGTACACAAACAGCATGCCAATGAACACGCCAATGGTTCCCAGAACCGCCTGGGCAATGAGCATGCCGGCGTCAGTATCGCCAACCGCAGCGCCAGAAACCAGGAACGTAAAGCCACCAACAAACAGGCCCTCGAAGGCTGCGTAGGTCAGCGTGACCGGCGCGGAGTCGTACTTCTTGCCGAAGGCAGAAACCAGAACGGCGATCAGACCACCGATCATACCGACGAAGGTCAGCCCCATCGCAATGCCGGGGTTGCTCAGGCCAATGATGAAGTTCACCACTGCCAGAGCAATGATCACGGCCAACGTGATGCCGGTCTTGGTAACAACGTCATCGACGGTCATCGGACGGTCGGCGCTGCCGGCCTGGCCGTAGTTGGCTGCGTCCTGCATGCCGTAACCCATAGCGGCGGTCTGCACACCACCGTGAGCGGAGGTCGCGTAGGGGTTCATCCCCTGCTGACCATAACCGCCCTGCTGGCCGTAGCCACCCTGGTTGCCCTGCTGTGCGAACGGGTGCTGGCCCTGGTTCTTGGCCAGCGACCCCATAAACGGGTTCGAGCTTTTCATTCTTTAGTACTCCAAAGTTGTGCTGGTCATTTTCGGTGCCGGAGCCTAGCGATTAGCCACCGGCGCTTTCGCGTACATCCTACCAACGGCTTAGTCTGCATAAAGGTTCCCACAAGCAAAAATTCGCACTCCCCCGCCCCTTCGGCGACCTATTCATTTGCTTAGAAATGTTCTAGATCGAACACACTTCCCCGGCCTTTTAGGTAGTCTCCCAAACATGAAACGAACCAACTACAAGCGCCTATCCGTAGCCGCTCTGCCCGCCGACCTGGAAGTAGAGCTGCGCGAACTCACCACCAACGCCCGCCTTCACAACCTCAACGACGAATACGACGGCAAGCGCCTGGAGATCGAGGCTCCGTTCCTCGGCGAGACGATCGGCTGGGTCGCCAGCGGTGACTCCGACGATGTCACCGAAGCCTTCCGCTTCGCCCGCCGTGCCCAGCAGTCCTGGGTGCATGTCCCCTTCGCCGAACGCAAACGCATCTTCCGCCGCTTCCACGACCTGGTCCTGAAGAACGCCGAACTGCTCTGCGACATGGTGCAGCTGGAGACCGGCAAGAACCGTGCCAGCGCCTTTGACGAGGTCATGGACGTCGCCAACAATTCGCGTTACTACTCCAACAACGTGGAGAAGTTCATGAAGCCGCGCAGGCGCGCCTCGGCGATGTCGGTCATGGCGAAGTCCGTTGAGTACCGTCACCCGCTGGGAGCAGTCGGCCAGATCAGCCCGTGGAATTACCCGCTGTCCCTCGGCATTGGCGACGCGATCCCCGCACTGCTCGCCGGAAACGCTGTGGTCGCTAAGCCCGACTCTGCTACGCCTTTCACCTCGCTTTTGGTCTTTAAGTTTCTTTTTGACGCCGGACTGCCGCGCGACCTGGTGCAGTTAGTTACCGGTTCCGGCCGCGTGGTTGGTAGTGCCATTGCGGATCAGTGCGACTTCTTGATGTTCACTGGCTCCACCGCAACGGGCAAGGTTTTGGGCGAGCAGGTTGGCCGTCGCTTAATCGGCTATTCCGCCGAGCTGGGTGGCAAGAATCCGCTGATTATCGCCAACGACGCGGACGTCAATTACGCCGCCCGCGGCGCTATCGATGCGTGCTTCTCTAACTCCGGTCAGCTGTGTGTTTCCATCGAGCGCATCTATGTCGAGCGTGCGTCCTACGAGGATTTCGTGGGCGCGTTTTCCTCGCGCGTGCAGTCCATGAGCCTGGGCAGCGGCTTCGAGTGGGAGACGCAGATGGGTTCGCTGGCTTCCGCTAGCCAGCTGGAGACCGTGGAAAAGTATGTGGAGGACGCCCGCGAGAAGGGCGCGAACATCCTGTGTGGTGGTAAGAAGCGCCCGGATCTGGGCCCTTACTTCTACGAGCCGACGGTCATGGTGGACGTTCCAGAGGATGCGCTGCTGCGCACCGAGGAGGTCTTCGGCCCGGTAGTTTACATCGAGCCGGTGGAGGATCTGTACGACGCGATCGAGCTGGCCAACGATACGGACTACGGCCTGAACGCCTCTGTGTTTGCCGCCGACGACACTGCCTGGAAGATCGGCCCGAAGATCGAGTCCGGTTCGGTGGCTCTGAACGATGGCTACACCTCCAGCTGGGCGGCCATTGATAACCCCATGGGTGGCATGAAGGAATCCGGTGTCTCCCACCGCCACGGCGCGGAGGGGTTGCAGAAGTACACGGCAACGCAGAACGTCACCTCGCAGCGCTTCATGTACTTCCGCGGGCCGGAGTCGCTTAGCCGGAAGAGCTTCTCCAAGGTTATGCTCACGCTGCTGAAGGCTGGCAAGACCTTCCGCATGCTGCCGTAGCAGCGACTCCCGCCGCGCGAAGCTCGCGCGGCTGTCACCCTCGGGTGGCCGCCACTACCTCGGCGGCCACCCTTTTTGCATGCACTCCCACGCCAGTGATGGTGGCGGAGCCGGGCCCCACCCAATCGCCATAGCCCACGAGGAAAAAGCCGGGGTGCTGGGGCGAGGGGGCGTCACCACGAAAAGAGAGCAACCCGCGAAAAGGACCGAGGGCGGGGCGGAACCCGGTGCACCAGATGAGGTGGTCGGCGGAAACGTCATCAAGGGTGGAGAACATCTGCGTGGGGCGCAGGCGGCCGGTATCGCGAGCGCGGCGGACGACAGGGAGCATGACGATGTCCCCGAGGCTGGAATCAGCGCCAGGGTCTTTCTTACCTGCGGAAATAGCGAGGTAGCGTTCACGGTTGCGGCGGAAAAGCTCCGCGCCGTCGACGTCGTCAGGCATCCAGCGGGGCGGGTGCCGGACGAACCAGGTGACATCGGCGACATCGGCCAGGTCTGCGGCGATCTGCGCTCCCGAGTTGGCCGCTCCGACGACAGCCACGGAGGAACCAGCGAATAGCTCCGGCCCCGGATAGGTGGCGGTGTGCCACTGCCGGCCGGCAAACTCGCCGGGATAGTAGGGCACGAAAGGCGCGGACCAGGTGCCCGTGGCGGCCACGACGGTGCGGGCGCGCCAGATGTGGGCGCGGCTGGTGTGGGAGGCGCTAGACGAGTGGCCATCGCCTCTACCCGTGCGGGCATGCAGTTGAAAAAGCCCGGTCGGCTCGTCGTACTCCACCCGTTCGACATGCACGGGACGGACGACGGGCAGATCGTAGCGGCGTTCGTATTCGCGCAGGTAGTCGACCACATGGCCGGGCGGTGGATAGCCTTTAGGGCCGTTGTAGCTGGGCATCGGCATGCCCGGGAGGTTAGAGAAGTTGGTGTCGGAGAATAATGTCATCGACGGCCACATGTGCCGCCAGGCCCCGCCCGGTTCCGGCTGATCGTCGAACACCGCAAAGTCAGGTGCCTTGCGCCCCCGTCTGTCCTCCCGGCGCAGGTAGAAGGCTGTGGCCAAAGCGGACTGGCCGCCACCGACAATGGCGCAGTCCAGAATGCGGTTTAAGTCAGGGGCTGAAGCTGAGACTGGTTCTGTCATGAGTTGCCTGCAAGGAAGAAACTAGCGCCCGTTAGCCGGGCGGATCGTCAGCGACTCGACCATGGCATCGTCCGTCGCGTCAATGGCCAGGCGCACAGCCTTCGCCACCGACCCCGGGCGCAGGTACTGAGTTTCGTCGTAATCCGCTTCGGCCACACCGCGGTGGGCCTGGATCTGACGCTGCATGTCGGAATCGACCTTGCCTGGGTGAATGGAGCTCACGCGGATCTTGTCGCGCTGCTCCTCCCGCAGCGCATCGGTGTAGGCGCGCAGGGCGAACTTCGTGGTGGCGTACGGGCCAAAGCCCACGCTGGAGCGGTAGCCCGCGCCAGAGTTGATCGTCACCACGGTTCCGTGCGCCGCCTGCAGCGCGCCGAGGAGCTGCCGGGTGAGCTCCGCAACGGCAAACAGGTTGATGTCGAAGGCGTGTTTCCACTGTTCAGGGGTGGTTTCGGTAACCGGATCGTGTGCCACCACGCCCGCGGAGTGCACCAGCACGTCCAGGCTGTCCAGCCCCAGTTCTGCCACGGCTGCACCGATGCCTTCCGTATCGGCGAGATCCGCCACGAAACCTTGCGCGCTCGGGAACTGGGAGGCAACGTCGTGGGCCTTCTCCGAACTGCCACCGATGATCAGGTGGTAGTCGTCCTGCAGTTCGCGGGCAATCGCCAGGCCGATGCCTCGCGTGCCGCCGGTAATCAGTGCGATCTTGCGTTCCATTGTTGCTTTCCTTCCTCTACTCTCTTGTTCTCTTGCTCTGTACCCTTGCGCACCCTTGCGCACCCTTGCGCGTTCTCGCGTTATTTATGGTCGGGCGCCACAGTGCCCAGCCATGCCGTTGCATGCGGGATATGCTGTGCGATCTTCAACGCCGAGGTCGGCGCCGGGCCGTACGGGGTAAGGGAGGCTATATATGACGCCGCAGCGTGCATCGCCACACCGATCGCGGCTGTGTCAACCACGTAATCTGCCTCGTGCGCCTCCAACTCGTACTGCCCGGCTTCTGTGTAACCGCTATCCCGCGCCCGTTTGCCGGCATCGCGCGCCACCAGCGCGCCCAGAATTCCCGCGAGTACGTCGCCGGATCCGGGAGTGGCGGCCCAAGACGATGCAGTATCGACAACCACGGTGCGCTGTGGGTTGGCGATGATGGTGAAGCGCCCCTTCAGCAAAACCGTGCAATTCAGCTCGCGGGCCAGTCGTTCGGTGGAGGTGATTCGGTCCGGCGATTCTGCTGGCAGCCCGGCCGCCTTGGCCAACCGATCGAACTCCCCATCGTGCGGGGTGAGCAGCGTGGGAGCGTTGCGCGCACGCAGAATCTCTAGAACGTCAGGGTTCTTCGCCAGGACGGTGATCGCGTCGGCGTCCAGAACCAAGGGCTGCACCATGTCTAGAACGGAGAGCAGTTCATCGCGGGCGTCACGGTCTGTGCCGCGACCAGAGCCGACCATGCGCGCCTGCACCTGCCCCGCCCCGCGGACCACAGGGTGCACGACGACTTCCGGGGTGGTTGCCAGAACGTATTCAGGGTGCTCGCCGATGTAACGCACCATCGAGCTAGTGGTGTTCACCGCCGCGAGCGTGGCCAGCACGCCTGCTCCCAAGTAGTCCTTGCTGCCCGCGCAGATGCCTACTACCCCGCCGGAGTATTTGTCGTCCACTGCCCCCGGCTCGCCGGGCAGCTCTCCGGGCAACGGTTCCGGGCTGCCGAGCAGCTGCGCAGCCATGTCTTCCGGTGCGAGACGCTCAACAGGCGTGTGCCACAACGCGACATTGCTTTGGGCACTCTCGGCACTCTCCGCGTTTTCGAGCCTGGCCAACTCGGCGGAAAGCATAGAGCCATCGTCCAAGCCGATGTCCTCGCACAGCACCGTTCCGCACTCGGCGCTGAGGCCGTGCGCCCGGCGCAACCCACCGAAGGTGACGGTCACGTCGGCACTAACGTGCCTGCCCGGTGCCTTCCCGGTATCGGCGGCCACACCGCTGGGGATGTCGATGGCCAACACAAGCGGCCGGCGCTTCCTTCCAGCGCGCACCCCCTGGGCTTCTCGCAGGAACTCATCGACCTCCACCGGGATCTCACCACGCCCGCCGAGGCCGAACATCCCGTCGACGATCACGCGATAGCTGTCTGCTAGTCCCAGCCCGACGAAGCTTCCGCCCGCCGCCGTGAACGCCCGCGCGGCGCGCTCGTGCACGCGGTCAGCGCCTTCGAGTGGGTAGGCCTCAACCTTCCTCCCCTGCATCGCAAGAACTGCGCCGGCGTACAACGCATCGCCGCCGTTTCCTCCCGGGCCGACCAGCAGCAACACGGACCCCTCTGCAGCGCCCGCTGGCTCCTCTGCTTGGGCCAGGATTTTTTCTGCCACGACCGCCACTGCATGCGCGGCGGACTGCATCAGCTCATCCTCCCGCTGCTCGCGGGGGAACAAGGCAGCCTCGGCCGTGCGGATGTCCTGGGCTGTGTAGAGAGTGCGCATATTTCCCATGATAGGTGTGCAGCGCACCTACCCTGCGCTCGAACTAGACCTCCAGCCCTGCCCCCGTAGTGGCGTTCTAAAAAAATCGTTTCCCAAAGGTTCCCCAAAGGGCTAGACTGCATAGTCTGAACTGACGCGCCGGCGGCGCGCATAAAACCTCATAAGCACCTCACACTTGGAAAAGGTTCACTCGCTTCACATGCCTCGCCCAATAAACAAGAATCAGCGATACGTATCCGGACTCGATGGGCTGCGGACGATCGCAGTTGCCGTGGTTGTGCTCTACCACCTGCACGTTCCCGGCTTCGTCGGGGGCCTCATGGGCGTGGGTGTGTTCTTCACGCTGTCGGGTTACCTCATCACCGCCAACCTCATGCGTTCGTGGGACAAGAAGGGCAACCTGACGCTCCGCACCTTCTGGCTGCGCAGGTTCCGGCGCCTTATGCCGGCGGTGATTGTCACACTGATCGCCACCCTGATCCTGACGGCGGCGCTCGCTCGTGACGAGCTCACCGATCGTTTCTGGGAGGCGCTGTCCGCCCTGTTCTATGTGAACAACTGGCACACCATCTTCCAGGAGAAGTCCTACTGGGATAACTTCGGCGGCCCGAGCCCGCTGAGCCACATGTGGTCGCTGTCCGTCGAAGAGCAGTTCTATCTGCTCTGGCCCCTAGTGCTGCTTGCGCTGCTGGTCGTTACCCGCTCGCGGATTGGCGCGCTTATTGGCTCCTTGCTACTGACGGGTGCCTCTTTTGCCTGGATGTGGGCGCTAGCGGCTCCGGGGATGGACAACACCCGCGCATACGAAGGCACCGATACCCGCGCCGGCGCCCTGTTGTTGGGTGCGTGCCTGGCGATTTGGCTTTCTTCCCGTCGCCAAGCGGGTAAGTCCGTCGAGCCTGCGAAAATTACCGCGAACCTGTTTGGCCTCATCGGCTTGGCAGGTATCGTGGCGCTCGTCGTGCTGGTGGAGCAGGAGTCAATGTTCCTGTACCACGGTGGGCTGATCTTGCTTTCCGTGGCCTCTGTGCTGGCGATCTTCTCCGTCCTGCACCCGCAGAGCCTGTGGAGCCGAGTGTTGGGCTTTGGCCCCATCCGCTGGCTCGGCGAGCGTTCTTATGGCATCTACCTATGGCACATGCCGGCGATTGCCTTCATGCCGCAGTCGTGGCTGGAAAACAACAAGCTGCTGGCCAGTGTTATCACCATCGGCGTGAGCGTTGCCCTGGCCGCTATCAGCTGGACGCTTATCGAGGATCCGATCCGCAAGCATGGCGTGATCCCGCCGATCAAGGCATGGCTGCGTAGTCGCAAGGCAGACCGCGAGGTTGGCGACAACCACGACAACTCGGGGGCTGCTGCCGGCATATTCCGCCAGCCCTTCCCCACCTACTTCACTTCCGGTGCCGCTGTGGTGCTGGCCGCGGTGGTCGCTATTGGTGCGACGCCCATTAGCATCAATCCCACGGCATCCCGGCAGGAAGCTGGCGCGGGTAAGGGCGGCGAGCCTGCGATGGAGCTGGATCCGTCGCAACGTCCGGGTGGCGCTGGGAAGGCTGCTGGGTCGCAAGATCCCACTACTGAGGGGTCTGCCGCTGACGTCGACCAGGAACCGGATTCCAAGCTGATGAGCTGCAAGCGCGTGGTGCACGTCGGCGATTCCACGTCCATCGGCATGTTCGCCAACGACATGGTGAACGATCCCGAGAACACGGCCTTCGAGACGTATCTGAAGTACGGCGCCGAGGAAGTCATCGACAGTGTCTTCGGCGCGCGCAACACCACAGAGGGCTGGCAGTCCGAGGACGGCTCGCAGAGCTACCCGCCGGCCATCGACTCCGTACAGGAGCTGCTGCCCACCGCCGCTGGCCCGGATACCTGCTGGGTGATCGCCACCGGTGTGAACGATGCGGCGAACTACGCGGCGGGCGCAAACCTGGCTGCCCCGGAACGCATCAAGATCATGATGGACATTCTGGGCGACCAGAAGGTCATGTGGCCGACGGTCACCACCAACACTAACGAGGGCTACTACGCAAACTCCAACATGGAGGAGTTCAACCAGGCTCTGCGTGACGCGCAGAAGGATTACCCGAACCTGCGGGTCTACGACTGGGCCGCCGAGGCGAAGCCCGAGTGGTTTGCCGAGGGCGATTTCGCCCACTACGGTCCGGAGGGCAACAGTCAGCGCGCCGAGCGCTTCCCCGCTGCCCTTGCCAAGGCCTACCCGAAGTCGAAGGGTGGCCAGCCCTCCGACGAGTTGGTGGTGAACTCCGGGCTATAGAGCCAAGCTCCCCAGAACGTAAAATCCCAAGAACGTGCGGAAACACACTAAGCTTCTGTACGTTCTTCTTTAATGCAAGGCTTATGCAGCGCTCGTGAGGTTAGCGCCCATAGGCGGTTCAACGTGTAGGAGCCCAGGCGTGGAATCACCGGAAAACGGCAGCCGGAACCAGCGAGACCAGCGAACCCAACGGAACCAGTGGAACTCGCAGAGCTCAGGGGCACCGAATGACACTCGCAGCTCGCGCGACTCACGGAATGAGTGGAGTTCGCGGAACGAGTGGAAGACCGTGGTGCGCTCGGACGAGACCTCGGCTGCGGAAGCCGATGCGGAGACCAACTCCAGCACGCACCCCTCCACGGAGCCCTTCGAGCCGGTATCGCCACCCCAGCAGCCGGCTTTCAATCCCATTGCGGCCCTAGGTGCCGGTCCCAGCTCCGGCCCCGCGCCCGTATTCGGCCCGGGCATGGCTCCCCCACCTGCGGCAGCTCAGGCCATGGCGCAAGTTCAGCCTCCTAAGAAGAGTTCGGCACTTCTTCCGGCAATCGTCACCTTCATCGTCTGCGTCCTGCTGCTGGCAGGTGGCCTGTTCGGATATAAGAAGCTCACCGAGCCCTCCAACAACGAAGTTGATCCAGGCAAGCCCTCCGCAGCCTCAGGGGCGGCGCCTGACGCAGAGACTGGTGCAGGATCTGATGCGGATGACTCCGACGACGGGGGCGACTCCGATGGGGCTGACGAGTCCGGGGAGCAGTTCGACGCCGCCGACCTGGTCCCACGGATGGCCTCCATGACGGTGCCCGACTTCAGCGTGCTGGAAGATGCCGAACGCTCCGATGAAACGAATTTTCCAGCAGTCACTTTGAACGATGGCGTATACGGCGAACCCGGCTATGGCTTCAACATCAGACTCGGCAGCAACGATCCAAGCGGCGATCGTGACAAAATCTCCCCGATCTACGCTCAAGGCGACCTTAACGGTGACGGGGAGGACGAGATTGTTGTGCAAATGTACAGCAACCGGGGAGGAAACAGCTTCGTCAACCACTTCGTGGTGTACGATAAGAACCTCACCCCGATGGGCTACACCCAGGTGGATGACCTCGATGAAGATCTGCCGACGATGGGTCTGCGTGGCCAGACGGCCGACGAGGTAAAGATCGAGGATGGAAAGCTGTTCGTCGATTACCTTGGGTACGGCGATTCAGACCCCATGTCCTCCCCCTCCCAGCGCACGCAGGTCTACCTGACCTGGAACGGCGGCACGGACTTTGAACTGGCCGAGCCGCCAACCTTCCTCTGACCCCTGGCGCAGTCTCTAGTCCTGCTTAAACTCGCGGGCGATCAGCAGCTTCATAATCTCGTTCGTGCCGCCGTAGATGCGCTGCACGCGAGCATCCGTGTACATGCGGGAGATCGGGTACTCGCGCATGAAGCCGTAGCCGCCGAACAGCTGCAGGCAGCGGTCCGCCACGGAGCTCTGCAGGTCGGAGGCCAGGTACTTCGCTGCCGAGGCCTGTGCGGGCGTCAGCTTGCCCTCAATGTGTAGCGCCGTGCAGTGGTCGGTCAGCGTCTTCGCCGCCAGCGTCTCGCTCGCGCACTCGGCTAGAACGAACTGGGTGTTCTGGAACCCTAGGATCGGACGTCCAAACGCCTCGCGCTCATTGACGTAGCGGATGGTTTCGCGCACAGCACCCTCGCACGCGGATGAACCGGCGATAGCTAGGATCAAGCGCTCTTGCGGCAGCTGCTGCATCAACTGCACGAAGCCCATACCTTCCTTGCCGCCCAGCAAGTTGTCGGCGGGCACGCGCATGTCGGTGAAGAAGAGCTCGCGGGTATCCTGACCACGCTGGCCGATCTTGTCCAGCACGCGGCCACGCTCGAAGCCCTCGAGATCCTTGGTTTCGGCGACGATCAGGGACAGTCCCCTGCCGCCCGGCTGGTCGTTGGTGCGGGCGACGATCACCACAACGTCGCAGTGCGTGCCGTTAGTGATGAAGGTCTTCGAGCCGTTGATTACCCACTCGTCGCCATCCAGCTCCGCGCGGGTCTTGATGGCCTGCAGGTCGGAACCGGTGCCGGGCTCGGTCATGGCGATAGCGCCGACCAGCTCACCGCTAGCCATTCCCGGCAGCCAGCGCTTACGCTGCTCCTCCGTGCCGAGTTGGTAGATGTAGTGGGCGACGATCACGGAGTGCACACCGTTGTGCCAGGCGGAGTTGCCAGCCAGGGCGAGCTCCTGCTGGATCACGGCCTCGTGGGCAAAGGTGCCGCCACCTCCGCCGTACTCCTCGGGGATGGAGGCGCACAGCAGGCCAGCATCGCCAGCTTTGTTCCAGAACTCGCGCTCGACCTGGTGGTTTTCTTCCCACTTCAGCTCGTTGGGAGTCACCTCCCTGGCGATGAACTCGCGGGCGTGCAGGCGTAGGGCGTCAGTTTCCTCGGTTTCCCAAGGTGCGCGGTAGTTATCCAGAATCATGTCGATGGCTCCCTCAAAAGTGAATTGAAACGCCGGCATGTGATTTTGCCAGCGAAATACTTTCTCGGGAATAACGCTACAACAGTATGATCGTGAGCTGGCTCACTTTCGAGAAGAAGTTCTAAAAGAAAAACAAAAAGTCCCCCCAGTCGGACTCGAACCGACACTGAACGGATTTTAAGTCCGCTGCCTCTGCCAATTGGGCTATAGGGGGCGTGCCATGACCTCAGCCAGCATCCCGTCCAATATATCCTTCTCGCTGACCGTGATCTCACTAAGCCCCCAATCAAGGAACTGGCTCGTGAAGGCATCCACCACGATAGAACCGCCACCGATCACATCCGCGCGGCCCGGGTGCATAGGCCCGTACTCGCAGCGCTGGGGTGGCGTCAATCCCAAAAGATTACGCGCCGTGGCGCGGAAGTCCTCCAGCGACAGGGTGGCCATGTGGATAGCCCGCGAGTCGTACTCGGAAAGCCCCAGGGTAATGGCGGCGAGGGTAGTCATCGTGCCCGCCACACCCACGACCTGATCCACGTCGCGCAGATCCACGTTAGAACGCACCTGCTCCATCAGCTCCCCAACAAAGGCGCGAGCCTCGGCGACCTGCTGCTCCGCCGGTGGCTGGTCGTGTAGGAATCGCTCTGTCAGGCGCACGCAGCCCATGTCTGCCGAGAAAGCCTGCGTCTCGCGCCCCGGGCCGTGCACGACGAACTCAGTGGAGCCGCCACCCAGGTCGATGACGCACACGGTGCGGTCCTGTGCATCCGGCAGATCCGTGATGGCTCCGCGGAAGCTCAGCTCCGCCTCCTGCTCGCCGGAGATCACCTGCGCCACCGCCCCTTCGAGCACGCGACCCAGGTGCCGGCGGGTGATGTCGAAGAACTCCTCGCGGTTCGCCGCATCGCGGGTGGCGGAGGTCGCCCCCATCATTACGTCAACCACGCTGTACTCGACCATGCGGTCGGCGTAGATCTGCAGAGCCTTGTCCACGCGCTGCAGGGCCTCGTCGGCGAAGCGACCCGTGGCATCCACGCCCTGACCCAGGCGCACGATGATGTTATCCCTGTTGAGCTCGTTAATCTGCCCGTCCGGGGTGCGCTCGCTGATCAGTAGGCGGATGGAGTTCGTGCCGCAGTCGATGGCGGCGAAGCGGGGAGTCTGGGACTCGTTCTGGGGCTGGTTCTGGGCGGTGCTCATGGTACCCAGGCTACCCCGCGACAGCCCTGGGGTTACGCTGCGGTCACTCTGCGGCAGCCTTGCGACTACTCCGCGATGCTCGCGGCATCCATGGACGTACCCAGCGAGGCCGACGTCGGCCAGCCCGCTGGCAGCGCCGTGCCCTTTAGCTTCGGATTGTTCTCGATGGCCAACGCGACGGCCTCGGTGCCCAGGCGCACCCGCTGTGGCCCCTCCGCCAGCGCATAGGCAATCAGCACGTGCAGGCACTTCACGCGGTCGGGCATGCCGCCGCCGGAGAAATCCGTGCCCAGATCCTCCATCTTGTTGCGCTCGGCCAGGTAGTGCTCGTGCGCGGCCTGGTAGTCGGCGGCCAGCTCTTCGTCTTCGGGCAGCCGCGCCTGCATCGTCTTCATCACGCCTGCAACCTCCAGGCGGGAAGCTTCGGCGGTCAGGCGCGGATCCGTCAGGTAGTACAGCGTGGGGAACGGAGTGCCATCCGGCAGCTTCGGCTGGGTTTTCACCACGGCGGGAACCCCATCCGGAGTGTAGTAGCTGACCTCGACCACACCGCGAAGCGGGCGACCGAGCTGCTGGCGCATTATCTCCAGGTCGTCTTCGGTTGGCGGGCCGGGCTGGCGTTGGTTGGTCATGGGATCCCTCAGTTCCTCTGTTGGAGTTGTCGCTCTAGTTTGGTGCTCTAATTAGCCGGTGCTGGTGCTGGCGCCTGTTCTGGCGCTGCGGGCTGCCCCTCGGGCGCGGGTGCTGCGGGCTGTTCCTGCTCCGTATTCTCCTCCGGCACCGTCGGCAGATTGTGGTCTTCGGTCGCCGGATCATCTTCCTGCAGCTCTTCCTCCGGCGTGGAAATCGAGTCCCACAACTGGGCGTACCAGTCGCGGTTGCCTTCGCCCTCACCCTGGGACTCTTCGTCCGTTTCGGTGCCTAGCTCGTCAGCGGGGATCTTCGGGGAAATGATGCGATATGCCGACTCCCCCGGCTCAATCAGCCCCAGGCGCGTGCGTGCCTGTTCCTTGATGAAATCCTCGTCGCGGTAGCGGTTGAGCTCGCTCGTGAGCTCCGCTTTTTCCTTCTCCTGTACCTCAATCTTCTGGTTCAGCTGCGCCAGCTCGGCGCGTTGCTCGAAGTAGTTGCGCAGCGGGTTGGCTATGGAAACCGCCAGAAAGATCACCAGTACCAGCGCCACGAGCCACGTGGTGGGGCTCATGTTCTTGGGCACTTCCACAAAGGAGCGCGCCATGCGTTTCGGCGCGGTTTGCGCGCGGGCTCGGCGCCTCTCGCGCCTCTCGATCGACCGTGCCCGGGGCAGGTGGGCGGACTCGGGGCGGCTGTTTTCTGGCCCCTCTTTTTCGGACGCCACATCTGCGCGCGGCTGATCCTCCGGCTCCTTGTCCGGTTCGCCCTTGGTCGATTTGCTCATGGTCTACAGAGTCTAGCGAAGCGAGACTGAAATGCGAGTAGCCCACGGCCATCGGCTGGATGGCGGTGGGCTACTGGTTTGCCTTGTGCTCCTTGGGGAGCGCCTAGCGCTTACTTGGTAAAGCGCGGGAAGGCGGAGCGGCCTGCGTAGACAGCTGCGTCGCCCAGGATCTCCTCGATGCGCAGCAACTGGTTGTACTTGGCAACGCGCTCGGAACGAGCCGGAGCGCCGGTCTTGATCTGGCCACAGTTCAGGGCGACGGCCAGGTCGGCGATGGTGGTGTCCTCGGTCTCACCGGAGCGGTGGGACATCATGCTGCGGTAGCCGTTGCGGTGTGCCAGCTCGACAGCGTCGAAGGTCTCGGTGAGGGTACCGATCTGGTTCACCTTCACCAGCAGTGCGTTGGCTGCCTTCTCCTCGATGCCCTTGGCCAGGCGCTGCGGGTTGGTGACGAAGAAGTCGTCGCCGACCAGCTGAACCTTGTCGCCGATCTTGGCGGTCAGGGCGGTGTAGCCCTCCCAGTCGTCCTCCTGCAGCGGGTCCTCGATGGAGACGATCGGGTACTCCTCGATCAGATCCTCGTAGACCTTCGCCATCTCCTCGGCGGTGTGCTCGCCGCCCTCGAAGTGGTACTTGCCGTCCTTGAAGAACTCGGAGGAGGCAACGTCCAGCGCCAGTGCGACGTCCTCGCCGACCTT
Source organism: Corynebacterium jeikeium (assembly GCF_000738175.1). Lineage (GTDB taxonomy): Bacteria > Actinomycetota > Actinomycetes > Mycobacteriales > Mycobacteriaceae > Corynebacterium > Corynebacterium jeikeium_C. Next base: position 244,204 of record NZ_JFCH01000027.1, read on the forward strand.
GAAGCCGGCCTTTTCGATGGCCTCGACGATCAGATCCAGGGCTGCCTTGGTGGAGTCCACAGACGGGGCGAAGCCGCCCTCGTCGCCCAGGCCGGTGGATAGGCCCTTGTCCTTAATGACCTTCTTCAGGGTGTGGTAGACCTCGGCGCCAACGCGCAGTGCCTCGGAGAAGGTCTCTGCGCCGATCGGGGCGATCATGAACTCCTGGACGTCCACGCCGGAGTCGGCGTGTGCGCCACCGTTGAGGATGTTCATCATCGGTACCGGCAGCACGTGGGCGTTCGGGCCACCGACGTAGCGGAACAGCGGCAGGTCGGCGGACTCTGCAGCGGCACGGGCAACAGCCATGGAAACACCCAGGATGGCGTTGGCGCCCAGCTTGGACTTGTTCTCGGTGCCGTCCAGGTCGCGCATCAGCTGGTCGATCAGGCGCTGATCGTCTGCTTCCACGCCCATCAGTTCTTCGTCAATGTCCTCGATAACGTTCTTGACGGCTTTGAGCACACCCTTGCCCTGGTAGCGCTCGCCACCATCACGCAGCTCGTGTGCCTCGTGCACACCGGTGGAAGCGCCGGAGGGAACGGCCGCGCGGCCGAAAGAGCCGTCGTCCAGAAGTACGTCTACCTCGACGGTCGGGTTACCGCGGGAATCGATGATTTCACGGGCGTCAATGTTGAGGATCAGGGCCATGTGTCTGCCTCCTTGGCATGTGGCATTGAGGTGCCAAACTGTTGATTATCTGTTCTTGGGTTAACAGCTAACAAAGGTCTCCACCGCAGCGCTGGGCAGCCCACGGGTGGCACCGAGCACAGCGGTCTACTTCCATTGTGGCACCGCCAGAATTTTTTCGCCGTCACGCGGGCAAATCCTGGCTAAAACCACCCCTCCCTAAAGGGGGAATGGCCTACTGCGGCGACTGGCCAATCGCGTAGTTCGCCGCTGCGTCGCGTACCTGCACGACGTACTCGTTGGAAAGGTTGTACCCCTTGATCGCGCTCTTCCAACCACTTTCGGTGCTAAGGTCGCGCCCTTCTCTGCACAGTAGTTTGGTCGCGGTGGCGGCAGCGTCGTAGACGCTCTGCGGATTCTTCTTGCCGTCGCCATCTGCGTCCACCCCGTAGATCTTCCAGGATTCGGGGATAAACTGCATCGGCCCCAGCGCACGGTCGTACTCGCGGTCACCGTCCAGGCGCCCCTCGTCGGTATCCTCCACCTTGGCGAACTCGCGGCCGTTGAGCTGCGGGCCGATGATGTCAGGTTCGGCGATGCCGTCGTCGTTGAGTTTGGACGCCCCGAAGCGCTGGCCGTCATAAGTCCCGTGGCGGGTCTCTACGTAACCGAGCCCGGCCAGCGTATTCCAGGTCAGGTTGCAGGCGGGGGTCTCGCTCCGGGCGAAGCCTTCGGCCTTGCCGTAGGCCATGAGGGCCTGCAGAGGGATGTTTAGCTCCTCGGACTTTGGCTTAGCCCAGTCCAGAGCCTGCTGGTATGCGCGGTCGCTGTCATTCGGGTCGAAGTCCGGCGCGGGACTCGCGGCCTTCGGTGGGATATCGGTAGGCACCGGCAGGCGGTCGGATTCGGAGTCGCGGTCACTGGTGACGAACCCTGCCACCAGGTAACCAACCAGGGCGATGATACCCAGCAGCGCGACGACCACTACGAAGAAACCGCAGCCCCCCAGAAGCCCCCGGTTCGGGCGACTGCCGGCTGCGTCGTCATCCCACACAGAATCGTTTGGTTCGATCCTCTGCGGGCGGCGATAGTGGTTCGACGCCATGGATGTCCTTCCTACTTGTTAAGCCTTCTTATGCCTTCTTGGGCTTCTCAGCGCGCTCACTCTGCGAGTTCTTATCAGCAGCGCTTACCAACACTGCGCTTAGGCTACTCGCTGGAAGTTGAACCCGTGTTTCCGACTCGGCGATGTGCAACTCCGCCATATCTGCGAACACACGCTCGCCGACGGTGATGTGAACTCCGGGGAGCACGCCGTGCTCGGTGAGATAACGCACCAGGGCGGCATCCCTGTCGCTAATGCGATCCACGATGAGCTGTTCGCCCGTGTGGGCGTCCGAAAGAAGGAAAGCCGAGCTTGCAGGAATGTGGCCGCCTTCGTCGGGAATAGGGTCACCGTGCGGGTCTCGTGTGGGGTTATTTAGCAGGCTGGCGATGCGATCGACGAAGGTTTCGGAAACCGCATGCTCTAAAACCTCGGCCTCGTCGTGCACCTCATCCAGGCCGTAGCCCAAGTGGTTGCACAGAAAAGTCTCGATCAGGCGGTGGCGGCGAACCATGGTAAGGGCGATTCTGCGACCCGCTTCACTGAGCTCGATGTCCCCATAAGGGGCGTGGTCGACGAGCCCTTGGGTGGCGAGGCGCTTGATCGCCTCCGAGGCAGTAGAAGGTCGCTGGTCCATGTGGCTGGCCAAGACGGAAAGGGAAACCCCACCTCCGGACCACTCCTGCAGATCGAAGATCTTCTTCAGGTAATCCTGGGACCTCTCGGGAAGGTCTGTGACATGCATGTCGACCAGTGTACGGGGGTAATCGGGGTTTTAAGAACTCAAGGGTGTGGACTAAGCTGCACTATATTGTTCAACCCATTGAACATTACGCCCCTCACTATCGGAAAGTTTATTACCTTGAAAATGAAGCCCAGTAAGAAGCTAGCGGCAACTCTGTGCACCACAATCCTCGCAGTTGCAGGCACCACCGCCTGCAATAGCGAGAACACACCCGATGAAAAAGCCGAGGTTCTAACGACTTTCACCATCTTGGAAGACATCACCTCCAACATCGCCGGCGATACCCTCACCGTGCGCTCACTAACCCAGCCCGGCGCGGAGGTTCACGGCTACGACCCCACCCCCAGCGACATCGCCGCCGCGTCCGATGCGGAGCTCATCATCAACAACGGACTGGGACTGGAACACTGGCTGGACAAGCTGACCGCAGACAGCTCCGCCCAGCGCACCACTGCCAGCGACGGCGTGAAGCCCATCAACATCAAGGGCACCGATCAGCCCAACCCACACGCCTGGATGAGCCCCACCCTCGCCAAAACCTATGTGGACAACATCGTCCAGGCCTTGAGCGACCTGCGTCCGGAAAACGCAAAGACCTACGAGGACAACGGCAAGAAGTACAAAGACAAGCTCGACGACGTGCAGACCGAGCTCCAGGACGGCCTGAAATCCCTGCCCCGCCACCAGCGGACACTGATGAGCTGTGAGGGTGCCTTCAGCTACCTCACCGAAGACATGAACATGAAGGAGGGCTACATCTGGCCCGTCAACACCGAGGGCGAGATCACCTCTCAGCAGATCACCCAGGCGTCCGACTTTGTCCGTGACAACGACGTTCCCGCCGTCTTCTGCGAATCCACCGTCGAGCCCGGCCCCAAGGAGCAGCTGATGCGAGATACGGGTGCCCGCGACGGCGGCACGCTGTATGTCGACTCGCTATCTGAGGCCGACGGCCCCGTGCCGACCTACCTCGACCTTCTTTCTTATGACGCCCACACCATCGTCAACGGACTGACCGGCAAGGATGCGAAGTAACTAATGAACTCGCCACGCTCTTCCACCTCCCCCGCTTTGATCGTCGATGATTTGCACGTGAGCTACGGCGCCGTCAATGCCCTGACCGGCGTGAGCCTCAGCCTGAATTTCGGCCAGATCACCGCGCTCATCGGCATGAACGGTGCGGGCAAGTCCACGCTATTCAAGGCCATCATGGGGTTGGAGCGCCCAACCTCTGGGCGCATTGTGGTCAACACCGGCGAGAACTCGGCCATGGGGTTGCGCGGCGCGGTGGCCTACGTACCCCAGCACGACCAGGTGGACTGGCACTTCCCCATCAGTGTGCGCGAGATCGTCGCCAGCGGGCGGCGCCGGGCACGCTCGAAGGCAGGGTTCCTGCCCGAGAGCTCGTGGTTGTGGGGGCTGAGAAGGTGGCGTCAAGAAAAGAAGAACAACGACCGCATCGTCGATAAAGCGCTACAGCAGACCGGACTGACGAACCTGCAGGATCGCCCCGTCGGAGCCCTATCCGGCGGACAGCGCAAGCGCGTGTTCGTAGCGCGTGGCATTGCACAAGAAGCGAAGATCATGCTGCTAGACGAGCCTTTCGCTGGCGTGGATACGCAGTCACAGTCGCAGATCACCGCTCTGCTACACGAGCTGGCTGAGGCCGGGACGGCGCTGCTGATCTCCACTCACGACCTGGATCGGCTGCCGGAGCTGTGCGACAACGTAGCGATGCTCAATCGCCGGATCGTCGCCGAGGGCGCATTGGACGAAGTGCTGACGGCGGAGAACCTCACCCGCACGTTTAGCCTCGACGCTTCGACCGCAATCGCAGGGGCCGATGGATCCACGGGAACTAAAGGAAAGGCGGCGCTGTAATGAGCACGCTCGCAAGCATTTTCGACCCGATCCTGCTCCCCTTGAGCTACAGCTTCGTACAGCGGGCGGTGCTCGCCGCCAGCGTGATGGCCGTGGTCGCGGGGCTGCTGAGCTGCTGGCTGATCCTGGTGGGCTGGTCGCTACTCGGCGATGCGGTCTCGCACGCTGTACTGCCTGGCGTGGTTCTGGCCTACATCTTTGGCGCGCCCTTCGCCGTCGGCGCGATGATCGCCGCCCTCATTGCCGTGGGCTTGGTGGGCTCGGTCAAGGAAAGAACTACGCTGCGGGAGGACACCTCCATCGGCATTGTCTTCACCACCTTCTTCGCCCTCGGACTAGTGCTTCTTTCTGTGACGCCTAGCGGCACGCACTTACAGGAGATCCTGTTCGGCAACCTGCTGGGCATCACGCAGTCCGCGCTGTGGCAGATCCTGGCCATTGGAGGCATCGCGTTTGTGGTGCTGCTGGCGAATGCACGCACGTTTACTCTGTGGGCTTTTGACGCCGAACACTCCAGAACCATGGGCTTCAATACGAAGGCCATACGGTGGGCACTGTTGGCGTGCCTGGCGTGCGTGGTGGTGGCCAGCGCCCAGGCCGTTGGCGTGATCTTGGTGGTAGCAATGCTGATTACCCCCGGCGCAACCGCTTACCTGTGGACGCGCCGCTTCCGCCACATGCTGCTTATTGCCCCGTTGGTGGCGTGGGTCAGCTGCATCACGGGCATCCTGCTGAGCTTCAACGTAGACGTATCCACTGGCGGCACCATCGTGCTGGTACAGTCGGCCATCTTCGGGCTGACGTACCTCTTCGCCCCACGTGAAGGCCTGGTACGCAGTTTTCTAACGCGGCGCTAGTTGCTCTGCTGCTGGCTCCCTGGCTGCTGGGGGTTGGGATGCTGAGGCTTGTGCTGTTGGGACCGCAGCTTCTCGCGGAACGCCGCAACAGCATCGTGTAGGCGGCGCTCTGCCTCACCGGGGCTATCTAGCTCCAGGCCAACCATCGGGTAGCGGATGTCGGTCGGGATGTCCTTATCCGGGATTCCCCGCTCCCGCGCCTCAGCGATGACGGCCTCCGCTGCGGTCAGGGCGCTGGTGCCAGTCGAGCCGACAGCTGTGCCAACAGAGCCGGCGGGGACTGCCGGACCTGCCGTTTCAGCGGGCGCTTGGACGGCCGGGAACTGTTCCGCGTGCGGCTCCTGGCGGGGCTGTGCAGACTGAGCAGGCTCAGCCTGCTTCTCGGCCGCCTTCCGCTCAGCTTCCTTCTTGGCCTCGCTGTAGCGCAGGTAATCCTCGCCGAAACTACGGATTCGCTGGGCTTCCTCTTCCTTCTTGCCCTCCTCCCATAGGCGGTCCTGCTCCTGGCGCGGAACCTGGCGCTCGATCTCCTCAAACAGGTAGGGGGCGCGGGCGCGCAGCTTCGCCGAAAACGCCCCGGCCACGTGGCCAATGTCGAAGGCGCCACGGCGGTTGGCGATCTCCGCGTGGAAGAGCACCTGCAGAAACACGTCCGACAGTTCGGAGCACAGATCCTGCTCTATCCACTCTGGACGCGCAGCAGCCTCACCCTCGCCCTCGGGCTTCCAGCTCTCCATCAGTTCGATGGTGCGGGCCAGCTCCTCTGTTTCCTCCCGCAGGAACTTCACCAGGCTGGTGTGGGTCATGGACTGTTCCCACTCCCCCTGGCGCAGAGCACGCGCCATTAGCGCCACCGCGTCCTCGATTTCATCCATCACGGAAGCCGGAACTTCGGTGCGCGTCGTGCGGCGCAGGCCGGCCACGGCCGCAGTGTGCTCGTCGGTCCCGACGATCTCGCCGTCCACCACGCCATCGCCCGAGTGGGTGATCTCGGCTGCGTTTTCCCCGTCGGTGGCGTCACTAACAGAAGAGCTACCGGCCTCCAGCTCGCGGGCGGGCTCCATGTGCACCTTGAGGCTCGGCGCGGTGATGAGCTCCTCACCAGCCTCGATGCGGGTAACGACAGCTTCGTTTTCCAGATCCGTCGTGACGATAATGTCGGACTCATCGACCGTGTGGCCGCCCAGATCCGCGATAACCCAGCGGACGCGGATGGGCACCTCCTCCGTGTAGCACACATCTCCACGGAGCAGATCGACGGCCTCCACGGGAATCATCGCGGGGAAACGGGGATCTAGTAATACGACTGACATGGCGGTTATTCTAGCGCGTCGGTGTTTAGGACGTGCCCTTATCCTTGCCTGCCCCCTTACTTGAGCCTTTGCCAGCCCCCTTGCCGGCACCGCCCGCCATGTTGCGAATCGGGATGCCTGCCAGCTGCGTCAACGCATCGGCGCACCACTGCACCAGCTCCGTATCGCGCAGCGGAACTGCGCGCATGCCCTGCCCGCGCTTCGGAGCCGGGATCAGCACGATCTTGGTAGTCGCACGGTAGTTCGCCGCCGGGAACAGGCGCTTCAGGCGCACCTGGGTGGAATCCTGCAGCTCGATGGGGCTGAAGCTGATCTTCGAGCCCGTGGCCACCACCTCCGTGACCTGCAGATCTCGGCACAGCAGGCGCAGGCGCGAGAGCACCGCGAGCATCTGGATCTGCTCCGGCGGCTCGCCATAGCGGTCGCGCAGCTCCTCGAGCACCTTCTCGATCTGCTCCTCGTCCTGCACCTCGGCGAACTTGCGGTAGGCCTCCAGGCGCAGGCGCTCCGAAGCGATGTATTCGGCCGGGATGTGCGCATCCACCGGCAGGTCGATGCGGATCTCCTTCTTTTCCTCCTCCCTGCCGTCGACGGGCTTGCCGTCAGCCATCGCGCGGAACGCCTCCACTGCTTCGCCGACCAGGCGGACATAAAGGTCGAAGCCCACACCCGCGATGTGTCCGGACTGCTCGGCGCCCAAGACGTTGCCCGCACCGCGCATCTCCAGGTCCTTCATGGCCACCGCCATGCCCGCGCCCAGGTCGTTGTTCTGGGCGATGGTCGTCAGGCGGTCGTAGGAGGTCTCGGTCAGCACCTCCCCCTTCGGGTAGAGGAAGTAGGCGTAGCCGCGCTCACGGGAACGCCCCACGCGCCCGCGCAGCTGGTGCAGCTGGGAAAGGCCCATGTGGTGGGCATTTTCCACGATCAAGGTGTTGGCGTTGGCGATGTCCAGGCCAGTCTCCACGATGGTGGTACACACCAGCACGTCGAACTCGCGATCCCAGAAGCCCTTCACCGTGGTCTCCAGCTGTTCCTCGCTCATCTGGCCGTGTGCGACCACTACCCGGGCCTCCGGTACCAGGCGGCGAATGTCCGCAGCGGTCTGCTCGATGCTGCGAACCTTGTTGTGGACGTAGAACACCTGCCCGTCGCGCAACAGCTCGCGGCGGATGGCCGCGGCCACGTGCTTATCCTCCTGCGCACCCACATACGTCAGCACCGGGTGGCGATCCTCCGGCGGGGTGAGGATCGTCGACATCTCGCGGATGCCCGCCATCGACATCTCCAGCGTGCGGGGAATCGGGGTTGCGGACATCGTCAGCACGTCCACGTGGGTGCGCAGCGACTTGATGTGCTCCTTGTGCTCCACGCCGAAGCGCTGCTCCTCGTCCACGATGATCAGCCCCAGGTTCTTCCAGTGCACGCCCGTCTGCAGCAGGCGGTGGGTACCGATCACGATGTCCACCGTGCCGTCGGCCATGCCATTGATAACCTTCTTGGACTCCGCCGGGGTGGTAAAGCGGGACAGCTCCTTGATGGTGGTGGGAAAGTCCTGCATGCGCTCGCTGAACGTGTTGAAGTGCTGCTGCGCCAGCAGGGTGGTAGGCACCAGCACGGCCACCTGCTTGCCCGACTGCACGGCCTTGAATGCGGCGCGCACCGCCACCTCGGTTTTGCCATAGCCCACGTCACCGACAATCACGCGATCCATCGGCACCGGCTTTTCCATGTCGGCCTTCACAGCCTCGATGGCGTTGTACTGATCCTCGGTCTCGGTGAACGGGAAGGCATCTTCCATCTCCCGCTGCCAGGGCGTATCCGCGGCGAAGGCATAGCCCGGCGCGGCCTGGCGGCTGGCGTAGAGCTGCACCAACTCGCCCGCGATCTCACGCACGGCACCGCGGGCCTTGCGCTTGGTGTTCTTCCAATCCGCGCCGCCCATCTTCGACAGCGCGGGCTTCTCCCCACCGACGTAGCGCGACAGCATATCCAGCTGATCCATCGGCACGTATAGCTGATCGCCCGGCCCGCCCCGCTTGCTGGGCGCGTACTCCAGCACTAGGTACTCGCGGCGGGAGGCATCCGGCCCCTTGCCCACGGTGCGTTCCGTCATCTTCACGAACTTTCCGATGCCGTGGGAATCGTGCACCACCAGATCACCCGGCTCCAGCGCCAGCGGATCCACGCGGTTGCGCTTCTTCGCAGGCTTGCGCTTGCCCGTGGCCTTCGCGTCCACGCGGTTGCCGGTCAAATCCGTTTCCGTGAAGAACAGCAGGCTAGGGCGCTTGTCATCCCCGGCAAAGGGGAACACCAGCCCCTCGTAAGCCACGGCGTGGTAGATGCTCACCTGGTGTGGCGCGGGCTCGTCGGCGGTGGTGTGCTTGGACTTCCTGATCCGCCCCAGGCCACGGCTGCCGCTGAGATCCACGCCGATTGCCTCGGCCGCGATGCCGGCTTCTTGGAAGCGCCGCAGCATGCGGGCCGCCACGGCCGGGGTTGGGGCCGCGAAGGCCACCCTTCCGCCGGATTCGACGCGCTTGCGGATGTCGCTCATCAGCGCACCGATGGCCTCCATCTCGCCGTGCGGTCGGGGCGCCGAGTCGTAGTTGAGTTCCAGAACATCGGAAGTGTCGGCGTCAAAATCGGCCATCCCGAGCGTAGACAACGTCCACCAGGGCCGCCCCAGCTTCTGCTGTACCTTCTGCACCGCGTCGATCGATAGGTAAGCCACGCCCTCCATCGGCGCCGAGCCGCCCATCGCCGCAACATCCCAGCCGGCCTCGAGGAACTGCTGGCCGGTTTCGCGCAGGTCGTGAGCACGGCGTTCGACGGCTGCGGGCGCCATCACCAGCGTGTGCGTACCTTCCGGCATGAGCTCCGGCAGCGCCACCAGCTCCGCCGTGTGCAGGGCCGGGATCAGCGATTCCATCCCCTGCACCTGGATTTTCTGGCTGATCTTGTCGAGGATCTCGGCCAATTCCGCGTTGCCGGCATGCTCTTGGGCAAGGTTCTTTGCTTTTGACGCCACCTCGTCCGTGACGATCAGTTCCCGGCAGGCATAAACCATCACCTGGTCCGGCTCCACCCCGGGGATGGTTCGCTGGTCGCCAACACTAAAGGCGCGCACTTCCGTGATCTCGTCGCCCCAGAAGTCCACGCGGACGGGCATTTCCTCGGTCGCGGGGAAAATGTCCACGATGCCGCCGCGGATGGCGAAGTGGCCGCGCTTACCCACCACGTCCACGTGCGTGTACCCGAGCTCTTGCAAACGGTGGGTCAAGGAGTCGAAGTCGATCTCCTCCCCCACCTTCAGTCGCACAGGCGTAACCTCGCCCAGGTTCGACTGCACGGGCTGCACCGCCGCGCGGGTCGGAGCCACCACCACCTGCAGGTTCTCATCGCCCTCGTGCAGGCGGCGCAGCACGCGCATGCGGGTGGAGACCGTCTCCGCGGCCGGCGACAGCTTCTCGTGCGGCAGGGTCTCCCACGACGGGAAGAGCTCCACCCTGTCGCCCAACATGTAGCGCAACACCGTGGTGAGGTCCTGGGCCTGGCGCCCTGTAGCCGTCACCACCAGCAGCGGGGTGCGCTGCGCCAGCGTGCCGACCGCGAAAGGCCACGCACCCTCGGGGGCCTGCATGTGCAGGGTTCCCTCCCCCAGGTGCGTCATCATCCCGCGCAGTTTCCCGTCCTGCGCAGCCGCTTTTAGCAGCCCCGCCAGACTGGGCGCCGGATTTGAAGTGCGGTTGGCGTTGGCTTTGGGCGTGGCTGTCTGACTCATGGCCAACAGTCTATCCTCCACTTCACCCTGCGGTTTATGCGCCCGGTTGGGTGTGCTGTAAAGTGTTCGCTGCACATTAATATGTGCACTTCTCCCATGGTGTAATTGGCAACACTACGGTTTTTGGTACCGTCATTCTAGGTTCGAGTCCTGGTGGGAGAGCTTTTTCTTTTGGAAGGGTGGGGCGATACATGTGGGTTAAGGGTCAAAATGTGTGTCTGGCTCGGCGTGTCGCGGGGGTTAGATTTGGCCTTTTTGAATGCCGATTGAGTGGGTGTAGTCGGTGTCGATAGCGTTGTCGTAGAGGGCTGGGCGTCCTGTTTCGTGGTCGGCTTGGTTCTCGGTTTGGGTCAGGGTGGATACTTTGGCGAGTTGGCCCTGGCCCCAGTCGGACTGCCTGGCGATTCGTACTGGATCGTCAGGCAGTTCCGTTTTTAAGTAGAGCCACCAATCCAGCATGCGGCGTTGTCGTTCGCCTGATCTGCCGCGGTGGGTTCTGGCGAGCAGTTTGAGCTGGGCGTTGATGCCGCCTTCTAAGCTGTTGGTGGTGGATTTGATCCGCTCGGGCGCAAGGACTCCTGCTGGCGGGTTGAGGTAGACAAACAGCATCTCGGACCGCCAAAGATGGTTGAGGCTGTTGTAGGCCTTGCGCACGTTGTGGTGGGTCCACACGCGGGTCCATGCACCTGTTTTGGGGTCTTTGATCATGGTTTTCTCGTTCATCCATTCCCGGTAGATCGTTGAAAACTCGTGCAGTTGCACACCCCACGCGGCGGCTTCATCCAGTGTGGTGATCCGGGTCAGTTTCAGCGCAAGTCGGTAGATGGTGCGCCCGGCATCGGTGCGTGGGTTGGTGGTGGTGTAGCGGCGGACCACGCGTTGGGCGTGGACGAGGCAGCGTTGAATTTTCGTAGTCGGCCAGCACTTTTTGATTGCGCTGTATGCGCCTTGGCCGCCGTCGATGACGGCGATGAGTGGGGCTTCGATGCGTTCAAGCAGCAGTTGGTAGTCGCGGGTGGTTTCGTGTTTGCACCAGTGCCAGGCGATCACGTGGTCGATGGTCGCCGCGACGATCAGGCAG
>NZ_JFCH01000028.1 GCF_000738175.1 Corynebacterium jeikeium
AGTTCGGTGTAGGCGGCGGTGGTTTCGTGTCTGGCCCAGGTCCAGTTGATGACGTGGGTTTTACTGGCTGCGATCAGGAGGCATCCGGACTTTAGATAGGTCGCGTCGAGGAAGATTTGGTCATGGATGCGGAATGAGTCGATGGTGGGTGTGGGGATGATCCACCAGCACCATCGGAATCGGTGGTGCATGGTTTGCCTGGTTACGCCATGGTGTGCGGCGAAGGTGGTTAGAGATTGGGTGCCGGTGGCCCATTGGATGAACAAAGCCATGGTGGCGGTATTTTTGTTGTGTGTTTGGGTGTTGCGGGTAAAGGAGTGTCCGCATTTGGTGCAGCGCCAGCGGGTTGTTCCTTTGCTGGTGGTGCCGTTTCTCTTGGTTGCGTCCCTTAGTGTGGTGTAACGCTTGCTGATGGTGGGTCCCGGAAAGTAGTGGGCGGCCACCGCCAGTTAGCCTTTCGACTCAACTACCACATCTCACCGAAAGGCCTATGACGATGACCGCTGCACCGTATTCTATCGACCCGACAACCTATCTGGATGATTTGCTGGCCCAAGCGTCTCCGGATTTGATGCGCCAGATGCTGCAAGGGTTTATCAACCAGATCCTCTCCGCCCAGGCTGACACCGTCTGCGGCGCCGAATACGGAGTTGTATCCACCGAGCGGGTCAACCACCGCAACGGGTATCGCCACCGCGACCTTGACACCCGTGTCGGCACGATCGACGTGGCGGTGCCGAAACTGCGCCACGGCGCGTTCTTCCCAGACTGGCTGTTAGAGCGCCGCTCACGAGCAGAACGAGCCTTATCGACTGTGATCGCCACGTGCTACCTTAAAGGGGTTTCCACCCGCAGGATGAATGATCTGGTGGCTACGCTTGGGATTTCCAGCATGTCGAAATCGCAAGTCTCACGCATGTCAGAAGAACTCGACGACATGGTCGCAGACTTCAAAAACCGCCCACTAGACCCCGGCGGGTACGCCTTTTTATCGTGCGATGCGCTCACGATCAAAGTCCGTGAAGGCGGCCGGGTGGTCAAATGCTCAGTGCTGCTTGCCACCGGAGTCAACGCCGACGGGTATCGCGAAATGCTCGGCATGCACGTCGCCACCGCGGAATCCAACGCGTCGTGGAAAGGCTTCTTCCAGGACTTAAAAGCCCGCGGACTTACTGGGGTATTCCTTATCACAAGTGATGCCCACGAAGGCATCCAGCACGCCATTTCCGAAGTGCTGCCCAATGCGTCGTGGCAGCGGTGCCGCACCCATTTCGCGAAGAACCTCTACGAAAAGGTCCCGAAAACACAATGGCCGATGGTCTCTGCGATGTTCCAGACAATCTTCCAGCAACCTGACGCCACATCCACTTGGGCTCAAGCCCGCGAAGTTGTCGACCTACTGGAGCCGAAATTCCCTCACGTCGCGGCGTATTTGGAGGAATCACTCGATGAAGTACTGGCGTTTACCGCAGCGCCGAAACCAGTCTGGACGAAGGTGTGGTCAAACAACCCCACAGAACGGTTAAACCGTGAGATCCGCCGGCGCACCGACGTCGTCGGCATTTTCCCAAACCGTGAATCCATCATCCGGCTTGTCGGTGCGGTCCTAGCCGAGCAACACGACGACTGGATCCAACAAAAACGCTACATGTCACTGACCGCACTCGAACACACCAAGCACCTCATGCACCACCCAGGAGAACATCGTGACGACCACCACCAGCTAACCGCCTAACCAAGCCCCGAACTTCATATCGAGCCGAAAGCACAAACGGCTACACCACTACACCGGACTTGACC
>NZ_JFCH01000029.1 GCF_000738175.1 Corynebacterium jeikeium
AACGGGTAGCGAGTCAGTGTTCTTGACTGTTTGCGGGGGCGACCAGGTTTGGCGGGTTCACGCAACCATTTGTACAGCGTCCATCGCCCTGGATAGCCAAGTTCACGGACGGTCTTGGTCACCGATTGAGTGCGCTTGTAAACCTGCAGAGCTATGCGTCGCTGCTCCTTGGTGTATGAGCGGTTCATGATGGAATCCTCCAAGATTCCGTCCGCATCCCCTTTTGACCCTTAACCCATACATGTCCGGCAAGTCCAGCACAGATTCCAGTAGGTTCTGGCACACATTCACCACGAAATTCATCGGCACACCACCCAAGAGCGACCTGAAGCACGTCGAGGAAAACGCAGGCCGCTATTCCCTGGGCTTCGGCACACAGAACATCGGCGATCAGATCGTGTCCGCTAAGACGGTTCTGCCGTGGTTCCTGTCAGTCGTCGCCGCCCCCGCATGGGTCATCCCGCTGCTGGTGCCGATCCGTGAATCCGGTTCGATGCTGCCGCAGGCTCTATTCCGCCCGTGGCTGCAGACGAAGACCTCGCGGTTGGGCTTTATGCAGGTAGGCACTCTCGGCCAGGCACTGGCCTGTGCAATCATGGTCGCCGCTGCACTCCTGACCGATGGATTGCTGGCCGGGTTAATCATCCTGTTCGCCCTCGCACTGCTGTCCACCTGTCGCTCTTTGGTTTCGCTGACCAGTAAGGACATCGCCGGGCGCACGGTTCCGAAGGGCTTCCGCGGGCGGCTGACCGGCTTTGCCACTACTTTGTCCGGCGCGGTGGCGATCCTGGTAGGTGTGGCCATTCAGGCCGCCCGGGGCGAGCTCACCCCTACCCTCTTCGCAGTGCTTTTCGCCATCGCCACCGCAGCCTGGCTGGCCAGCGCATGGCTGTTTAAGGGGATCCGTGAGGGCGTCACTAAACAAGAACAAAAAGAGCTGCCACAGGGCACGAACTACCTACGCGATGTGTTCGACGACATCGTGGACCTCGTACGTTCTAACCGTGACTTTAGGCGCTTCGTGCTGGTTCGTTCGCTGCTGCTGGCCTCTGCACTGTCGCCGACTTTCCTGGTGACGATGGCGAACCAACAGAGTGTGACGGAGGAATCATCGCTGGCCAGCGCCATCTTCACGGGTCTGGGGACGTTCGTGATCGCTTCCGGCGTGGCCGCGCTGCTCGCAGGCAGAATCTCTGGCCTACTGTCCGACGTGAGCTCCCGCAACACCCTGTCCGGCGCCGCGCTACTGGCGACGATCGTCCTGATCATCACCGTGGCACTGGGTTACGCTTCTTCGATTAGTGACGCCCATGCGTGGACCACCGCCCTGGTGTGGTGGCTGCCCATCGCGTTCTTCATCATCTCGCTTGCCCACGCTGCGATTAGGGTCGCCCGCTCCACCTACATCGTGGACATGGCAGAGGGCACGCAACGCACCCGCTATGTCTCGGTGGCGAACACCCTGATGGGCGTGTTGCTTCTGATCGTGGGTGCGCTGACCAGTGTGTTGGCACTGGTGTCCCCCGAGGTCGCGCTGGCTGCGCTGGCGCTTTTCGGGCTTCTGGGCGCCGCACTGTCGAAGACCCTGCCGGAAGTATCGGTGGGCAAAGACAAGATTTCCTAAACGCCCGCGGGCGCCCCTCCCCGACCCGGCGGTCAAGCGGCGCTATGCTGGTATTCGCTTTTAACCGGAAGTAAGGAATGCCAACAACGTGACTGATGCTGCTCAGAACCCCGAAGCTCAACCAAAGGCCCAAGACAAGCCTGTGGCAGTGATCGTACTGGCCGCAGGGGCGGGCACGCGGATGAAGTCCGCAACCCAAAAGACCCTGCACTCCATCGGCGGGCGCACCCTGCTTTCTCACAGCCTGCACGCTGCCGCCGGCATCGACCCCGCCCGCATCGTGGCTGTTATTGGCCACGGGCGCGAGCAGGTCGGCCCAGCGGTGGCGGAGGTAGCCGAGCAGCTGGGGCGCAGCATCGACACTGCGGTCCAGGAGCAGCAGAACGGCACCGGCCACGCCGTGCAGTGCGCAATGGAGGAGCTGGAAGGCTTCGAAGGCACCGTAGTGGTCACCAACGCGGACGTGCCGCTGCTATCCCCGGAGACCCTGCAGGAACTTACTGCCACCCACGACGGCGCCAGCGTGACCGTGCTTTCTGTCAACCAGGACAACCCCACCGGCTACGGTCGCATCCTGCGCACCAACGACGGCATGGTCACTGCCATCGTGGAGGAAAAGGACGCGACGGAAAAGCAGAAGGCAATCACCGAGGTCAACTCCGGCGTATTCGCCTTCGACGCGGCCATCCTCCGCGACGGCCTGGCGCAGTTGAACACGGATAACGCCCAGGGCGAGCTGTATCTGACGGACGTGCTGAGCATCGCCCGCCGGGCGGGTCACCCCGTGCGCGCCCACATTGCCGCCGACGCGGCGGAACTTGCGGGCGTCAACGACCGAGTACAGCTTGCCGCCGCGGGCGCCGAACTCAATCGCCGCACCGTGACCGCCGCAATGCGGGGTGGAGCCACCATCGTGGATCCGGCGACAACCTGGATCGACGTGGATGTGCAGGTAGGCCAGGACGTCACCATCCTGCCGGGTACCCAGCTGCTTGGCACCACCACCATCGGCGATAACGCGCAGATCGGACCGGATACCACGCTGGAAAATGTCACGGTCGGCGAAGGCGCACACGTTGTGCGCACCCACGGCTTCGATTCCACCATCGGCCCGCGCGCCGAGGTGGGCCCCTTCACCTACATCCGTCCCGGCACGATCCTGGGCGAAGAGGGCAAGCTCGGCGGCTTCGTCGAGGCGAAGAAGGCGCACATCGGACGCGGCTCGAAGGTCCCACACCTGACCTACGTCGGCGATGCGACGATCGGCGAGTACTCCAACATCGGCGCCTCCAGCGTGTTCGTGAACTACGACGGTGTGAACAAGCACCACACCACCGTGGGCTCCCACGTGCGCACCGGATCCGATTCGATGTTCATCGCCCCGGTCGTCGTGGGCGATGGTGCCTACTCCGGCGCCGGTACCGTCATCAAGGAGGACGTACCTCCGGGCGCGCTGGTGGTATCCGGCGGCAAGCAGCGCAACGTCGAGGGCTGGGTAGCGAAGAAGCGCCCCGGAACCCCAGCGGCGGAGGCCGGCGAGGCCGCAGCCAAGCGTGTGGCGGAAGGCGGTTCCCCCGCTTCCACACCGCAGGCAGACCAGAAGTAGAAAACGGAAGCTACGCTGGTTTTTGTTGATATCTCTGGGCTCGCCCTAAAATAGGGAGCGCCTTAGTAAAAGTGAATAGTCCAGCTCTTCGACCGGAAGGTTAAAGCACAAGTGTCCACCACCCACTGGATCGACAATCAAAAGAACCTGATGCTGTTTAGCGGTAGGGCTCATCCGGATTTGGGGGAGGCTGTTGCCCGCGAACTGGGCATCGAGGTTACTCCGACCACCGCCCGCGACTTCGCTAACGGCGAGATCTTCGTCCGCTTCGAAGAGTCCGTTCGCGGCTCCGATGCCTTCGTGCTGCAGTCCCACCCGCAGCCACTGAATAACTGGCTGATGGAGCAGCTGATCATGATCGATGCACTGAAGCGTGGCTCCGCCAAGCGCATCACCGCGATCCTGCCGTTCTACCCCTACGCCCGCCAGGACAAGAAGCACCGCGGCCGCGAGCCGATCTCCGCCCGCCTGGTTGCCGACCTGCTGAAGACCGCCGGCGCGGATCGCATCGTCTCCGTCGATCTGCACACTGATCAGATCCAGGGCTTCTTCGACGGCCCGGTGGATCACATGCACGCCATGCCGATCCTGACCGACTACGTGAAGGCCAACTACAACCTAGACAACATCTGCGTGGTCTCCCCCGACGCTGGCCGCGTGAAGGTAGCCGAAAAGTGGGCGAACGTGCTGGGTGATGCCCCACTGGCGTTCATCCACAAGACCCGCGACGTGGACGTGGCCAACAAGGTCACCGCCAACCGCGTGGTTGGTGACGTGAAGGGCCGTACCTGCGTGCTGCTGGATGACATGATCGATACCGGTGGAACTATCGCCGGCGCCGTCGGCGTACTGCGCGAAGCAGGCGCGGGCGACGTGATCATCGCCACCACCCACGGCGTGTTTAGTGGTCCGGCCCGCGAGCGTCTGAGCAGCTGCGGCGCCCGCGAGATCATCACCACCGATACTCTGCCGCAGACCACCGAGGGCTGGGACAACCTGACGGTTCTGCCGATTGCCCCGCTGGTGGCCAAGACCATTCACGAGATCTTCGAGAATGGCTCCGTGACCACACTGTTTGAGTAGTTTTAATCCCCGGTTGGGGGTGTGCTAACATACTTTCGAATCTCGGCGAGGGCTGAATTCTTACCCAGAATTTGGCCGTTATCGGCGCGAAAAGCACACTCCCCCTTCTTTTTGTGTGACGTAACCTTTCAAAGCGAGACCGCTCGCGTGCGGGTGCGTGACCAATAAAACTGTGGGATGCATACACGCCGCGAGATATCGCGGCATTTTTTATGTCCGCGGTTGAAACGCAAGAGCGATTCAGAGCACATCTGAAGCACAAAAATTGAAGGAGAAAATCATGGCTGACATTACCCGCCTGAAGGGCGAGCTGCGTACCGAGTTCGGCAAGGGAGCTTCCCGCCGCCTGCGTCGTGACTTCCGCGTTCCGGCTGTTGTCTACGGCAACAAGCTGGACCCGATGCACGTTCACGTGGACATCCTGGAGTTCCAGGCCATCCTGCGTAACGAGGGCGTGAACGCTGTTCTGGAGCTGGAGATCGAGGGCCAGGACCACCTGGTCATGATCAAGGCTGTGGATCAGAACGTGCTGACCCTGGACGTGGACCACGCTGACCTGCTGAACGTTAAGCGCGGCGAGAAGGTTGAGGTTGACGTTCCGGTTATCTTCACCGGTC
Organism: Corynebacterium jeikeium; assembly: GCF_000738175.1. Classification (GTDB taxonomy): domain Bacteria; phylum Actinomycetota; class Actinomycetes; order Mycobacteriales; family Mycobacteriaceae; genus Corynebacterium; species Corynebacterium jeikeium_C. The sequence goes on from NZ_JFCH01000029.1 coordinate 4,931, forward strand.
AGCCTGCTCCGGGCGCCCTGGTCACCCAGGAGGCAGATGTCATCACCATCCTGGCCGACGTTCTGAACATTCCGGAAGAGATCACCGTCGACATCGAGGGCAAGGAAATCGGCGACCAGGTTCTGGCCGGCGACCTGCAGATGCCGGGCAACGCATCCCTGGTCTCCGAGGAAGACACCCTGATCATCAACGTCGTGGAGCCGGAGGAAGAGGAACTGCCGGAGCCGGACGAGGAGGGCGAAGGCGCCGAGGGCGAGGCTGCCGAGGCAGCCGAGGGCGAGTCCGCAGAGGGCGAGTCCGAGGAGTAATCCACTCCCCCCACTGGGTCACTCGCGTGCACTTTTCGCACCGGGTGGCCCTTTTTGTTGCCCTTTTTATTGACGCCCACCCACGGCCGCGGGGGCTGTCCGGGGTGGACAGTACAATGACCGTCAGTGAGCTAGAGAGAGGGCTGGGAGACGGTGGCGTCACAAAATAAGAAACAACACACCAACAGCGATACGTGGCTGATCGTCGGACTGGGCAACCCCGGCGATAAATACGCCAGCACCAGGCACAACGTTGGGCGAATGGTGATCGGCGAACTGCTGGACCGGCAAGTACCAGCGGCCAGCCTGAATACCCACAAGAAGACGAACACTGACATCGCCGAGGTGACGATCGCGGGGCGCAAGGTAGTTTTGGCGCAGCCACGGACCTACATGAATGTGTCAGGCGGGCCGGTGCAGCAGCTGGCGGCGTTTTTCAAGATCCCGGCGGGTAACATCATCGTCGCCTACGACGACCTCGAGGGCGATCCGGGGGCGGTGAAGTTGCGGCAGTCCGGTGGCGACAAGGGGCATAACGGGTTGAAGTCCATCACGAAGTCCCTGGGCACGAAGGACTACTGGCGCCTGTCGTGCGGCATTGGGCGGCCACCCGGACGCATGGATCCGGCGGCCTATGTGTTGAAGCCCTTCCCCAAGTCGGAGGCGGCGGATGTGGCGATCATGTGCGCTGACGCAGCCGACGAGGTTGAGCGCACCCTCGGTGTGGGAAACTAGTGGCTGTGTCTTTCCTCCAATCTTTATTTTCCGTTTTCCGCAAGAACTCCGCGTCGCAGGGGCCTGTAGTTAAAAGTGCTGGTGCTAAGCCAGCTAAGTCTGCGAAGCGTGCGAAGTTCACCGTCGAGCAGCTGCAAGAGTTCGCCCCTGAATGGATTGTGATCGGACTAGGTAATCCCGGCGCCAAGTACGCGGAAACCCGGCACAACATCGGCTATTGGCCGATTGATCGCCTGGTTGAGCGGTATGAGGCGCAGTGGCTGCCGGTGGAGGGCCAGAAGGCTCATGCGGCGTTGATCACGGTGGAAGAAACCCCCGTGCTGCTACTGCGCTCTACGACGTACATGAATAACTCTGGTGAAGCGGTCGGGCCGCTGGCTTCCGCTTTGAGTCTGCCGGCAGAGCGAGTCATTGTCTGCCACGACGAGTTGGATATCGCCACCGGCCAGGTGCGCATCAAAGATAAAGGCGGCGAGGGCGGCCACAATGGGCTGCGCTCAATGACTGCCGAGCTAGGCACCCAGCACTACGTGCGCGTCCGCATGGGCATCGGTCGCCCGCCCAAGGGAACGTCGGTGATTGATTTCGTTTTGAGCCCGTTCGAGGATGCAGACATCGACCCGGAGAGCGGATGGATGGAAAACACTCTTCGAGATTCGGTGGACTCAGTGACTCTCATCGTGAACAATGGCACAGACATTGCGCGAAACGATATCCACACACGCAAGCACTAATAAGTGCTGCGGTGCAGGTAGCGCGCAGTAACGAGAATATTCGCAGGTTTTCGAGCTACCTAGCGTTAGTATTGTTGAATCAATGCACTCGATCTTGCCTTTGGGAGATGCAAAGTGAAGCAGGTTTTTGGACTACTGCGCGCTGTTCGTAACGCTCGAACAGGTTCAGCGAAGTCGTCTCCCGACCAGCAGAAACGCCAGAAGTCTGGTGCGCCTTCCGGGCCTTCTGTGCCTCTCAAGCCGTCTGCGAATTCCGAACCGTCTGCCGCTTCCAAGCCTTCCGAGGAGAAGACCTCTGCAGAGAAAAAGCCTGCCCCTCCGAAGCAGGAACCGGTGAAGCCGGAGTCAAAGAAGGCAGCTCCAGCGAAACCCGCGCAACCGCCAATCAAGCTCTCCGCAGTTGGCGCCCCCAAGGCCCCCTCCGCTCCGAAGTCGCCGAAGGCCACTGCCCAGAAGCAGAAGCCACCGAAGGCATCCACTGCCTCACAGGCGCCCAAGGAGTCGACTACGGCTGCGAAGGGCGCTAAAGCAGACAAGAAGCAGACAAGCACTAGCCCCAAGCAGGCTGCGGCTGCCCGGCCAGCTGCGGCTGCTCCAGCCATCAAACTTGGTAGCGCAGGCGCACCACCCGCTCCGGGTGCTGTCCCTGGCGCAGCGCGAAAGACCCCGGCTGTCAAGGAGGCGGCCGCCGCGAAGTCTGCTCCCAAACAGGAGCCCAAGCAAGCGGCGAAGTTACCCGCAGCGAAGCCAGCACCCAAGGAGACCGCGAAGCCAGCTGCCAAGAAGGCGCCCGCAGCAAAGACCACACCGCCTGCAAGGCCGAAGGCCGAGCAGAAACCAGTGCCAGCGCCTGTCTCAAAGCAGAAGGCTGAACAGGCGCCAGCTGCAAAGCAGAAGGCTGAACAGGCGCCAGCTGCAAAGCAGGCACCCAAGCAAGCCGCAAAGCCTGTACCCAAACCGAAGCCCACACAGGCGCCCGCTGCGGAGCAAGCGCCCAAGCCAGCCGCGAAGACGGAGCCGAAGCCGGTGCCGCCAGCGGCGGAGAAGTCGGCGTCACAACCAAAGAAACAGCCCGTACCGAAACAGGTGGCGACGGCACAACCTGCACCGCAGCGGCACCCTGCACCGCAGCAGAACAAGGTGCCGGAAGCGCTGGCGATCCCGCCGGAAAACAAGACGGTTAAGAAAGATCGCCGTGCGCGCCTGCGCCAGGTCAAGGGACTCGATGGCCTGCGTGGCCTCGCTGTGCTCGCCGTGGTGATCTACCACTTCTTCGGCGACATTCTGCCCGGTGGCTACCTGGGTGTGGATCTGTTCTTCGTCCTGTCGGGCTTCCTGATCACCTCTCTGCTGGTGCGCGAGTACCGCGTAAACAACACGATCAGTCTGAAAGACTTCTGGATCAGGCGATTCCGCCGAATCCTTCCCGCCGCGCTGGTCACGCTGTTTATCGTCACCGCAATCGTCACCGCCATAGGCGGGGACATCGCCGTGGGCATCCGCGAGCAATTCCTGGGCACGCTGTTCTTCGTCAACAACTGGACGCAGATCGCCACTTCCCAGTCGTACTTCGCGGAAAACGAGGTCCAGGTTTTCGCCCACTACTGGTCACTGGCGGTCGAAGAGCAGTTCTACATCATCTGGCCGCTGGTGACGCTCGGGATTTTCGTGTTCACCCAGCGTCGGCTCCGCCGCAGTCCGCGCCGCGTCCCGATGCTGGTGACGGCGCTGCTGGCGGTGCTTTCCGCTGCGGCCATGGCGCTGTTTTTCACCCCTGGCGAGGATCCAACGCGCGTCTACTACGGCACGGATACGCACGCTTTCGGCCTGCTCATCGGCGCTTTCCTCTCGCTGGCTGTCACCTCCACGCGCAACGATCCGCGAGTGGACTCCTGGCCGTCGGCAGGCAGGTTTGAGGCCCGGGTTGCGGGCGCGATCGGTGCCCTAGCGCTTGTCGGCTACGTCATCCAGCTTCTGTTTATGGGCGACGACCTGGCGGTGACCTACCAGGGTGGCCTGCTGCTAACCAGCGTGCTGGGCGTGCTGATGATCTGGGGCGTGATCCGCGAGACCGGCCCGTTGACGTGGGTCTTCCGCACCAATGTGATGCGCTGGCTCGGCCAACGCTCGTTCTCGTTGTACCTGTGGCACTGGCCGGTCATCATGATTCTGCGTGCTCTTTTTGACGCCGACGGTCACATGGACCACAAGTGGATTCTGGGACTAGTAGCGGTGCCGATCGCACTGCTGATCTCCGAGATTTCCTACCAGCACGTGGAGAACCCCTTCCGCCGCCGTGGCTACAAGCAGACGTGGAAGGACTACTGGGCTTCCCGCCCGAGCTTCCAGGAGATCAACGAAGGCTTTAAGAAGGTCGCTTGGCCCGTCGTACCACTGCTTGTCGTGGCCTGTGTCGGCGGCGTGGTCTACGGAGTGGTGAACTCCAACGATAAGACTGCACTGGAACAGGAGTTGGACCAGCTACAACGTATGAACCAAGAGGCTAACAAGGGTAAAGCCCCCGCCCCGGCCACTCCACCGCCACCGAAGGAGAAGAAGGCCGCGACCGTGCAGGGCAAGGACATCACCGCCGTGGGTGACTCTGTGATGCTGGCAGCCAGCGAAGCACTGAACACGAACTACCCGGGCATCTACATCGATGCGGACGTTTCCCGCCACTACACCGCCGGCTTGGAAGTGCTGCAACAGCTGAACGCTTCCGGCGAGCTGCGCAAGAACGTGTTCCTTGGCTTCGGAACCAACGGCTCAGCCTTCCCGGGACAGCTGGAGGAGATGATTAACCTCATCGGCCCCGACCGTCAGATCTTCATGGCCATGCCCTACGGCGATCGAGAGTGGATGGCGCAATCCCGCCAGGAAGTGCTGGATGCAGCCAAGGCTCACGACAACGTCTACATCGCAGACTGGTGCGGCCACGCGCAGTCCCACCAGAACCTGCTGTTTGAAGACGGTGTTCACCCGATGCCCGAGGGCGCGCAGGAGTACGCGAAATCCTTCGACGAGGCGCTGGCCCAGGCTGCAGAGCATAAGAAGAAGACCACGACTACCTGCGCCTAATGCCTACCCGCTAGACTTGTGGGCATTATGAGTTCAACCGCATCCGAAGCCTCGCGCCGCCGCACATTCGCCGTCATCGCCCACCCGGATGCCGGTAAATCTACCCTCACCGAGGCGCTCGCTCTGCACGCCCACATGATCAAGGAAGCCGGCGCCGTGCACGGCAAGGCCGGCCGCAAGTCCACCGTCTCCGACTGGATGGATATGGAGAAGGATCGTGGCATTTCCATCGCCTCCTCCGCGCTGCAATTTGAGTACGCCCCGGAGGGCCACGACGGCGAGCCCTTCATGATCAACCTGGTAGACACCCCGGGCCACGCGGACTTCTCGGAGGATACCTACCGAGTTCTGTCCGCCGTGGATGCCGCGGTGATGCTCATTGATGGCGCGAAGGGCCTGGAGCCACAGACGCTGAAGCTGTTCCGCGTGTGCAAAGCCCGCGGCCTGCCGATCGTGACCGTCGTGAACAAGTGGGACCGCCCCGGCCGCAGCCCGCTGGAGCTGGTGGACGAGATCGTCAACGAGATCCAGCTGCAGCCCACTCCCCTGTTCTGGCCAGTCGGCGAGGCCGGTGACTTCCGCGGGTTGGCGCGCATAAACGACGACGGCGAGGCCGAGGAGTACATCCACTTCCTCCGCACCGCCGGTGGTTCGACCATCGCCCCGGAGGAGCACTACACCCCGGAGCAGGCCGCAGAGCGGGAAGAAGACGTGTGGGAAACCGCTGCCGAAGAGGTGGAGCTGCTGGCCGCCGACGGTGCGTTGCACGACCAGGAGCTGTTCTTGGAGTGCACCACTTCCCCGCTGATCTTCGCCTCTGCGATGCTGAACTTCGGCGTGCACCAGATTTTGGATACCCTCTGCGCTTTGGCGCCCGCCCCGGCTGGCCGCGATTCCGACCCGAAGGTCCTCGAGGCCGCCGCGGGCGGAAACTCCGTCGCGGTGGACGAACACCGCGACCCCACCGACGATTTCTCGGGCGTGGTTTTCAAGGTGCAGGCGGGTATGGACCGCAACCACCGCGACTCCTTGGCGTTCATGCGCGTGGTCTCCGGTGTGTTCGAACGCGGCATGCAGGTCACACATGCTCAGTCCGGCCGGTCTTTCTCCACGAAGTACGCCCTGACCGTCTTCGGCCGTACCCGTGCCACCGTTGAGGCCGCCTACCCCGGCGATATCGTGGGTCTAGTCAACGCGGGTTCGCTCGCCCCGGGAGACACGATCTACGCCGGCAAGAAGGTGCAGTTCCCGCCCATGCCGCAGTTCGCACCGGAGCACTTCCGCACACTGCGCGCGAAGTCGCTGGGCAAGTACAAGCAGTTCCGCAAGGCCCTCGAGCAGCTCGATTCCGAAGGTGTTGTGCAGATTCTGCGCAACGACGCGCGCGGTGACGCGAACCCGGTCATGGCCGCCGTTGGTCCGATGCAGTTCGAGGTTATGCAGGCCCGCATGGACGTTGAGTACAACGTGGAGACCGTGGCCGACCCGGTCCCTTACTCTGTCGCCCGTCGTACTGACGCCGAGTCCGCGCCGGTACTGGCCAAGCAGCGAGGCGTGGAGATCTTCACCCGCACGGACGGGGAGCTGATTGCCCTGTTCGGTGACAAGTGGAAGCTAGCCTTCGTGGAGAAGGAACACCCGGAGCTGACAATGGAGACGCTGGTCGCCGACTAGGCGGAGCAGCGATTCATCGCGACCCCATCTAAATATTTGCACAAGTCTTGCAAAGTTTCCCATGCTGTGCAATATTTTACGCATGGCAAAATTCCTGTATCGAGTAGGCCGCTCCGCCTACCTTCACAAGTGGCGCTTCCTCGCCGTCTGGCTGATCGTGCTGGTCGGCGTGGGCACCGCCTCCGCACTTTTGACCAAACCAACCTCGCAGTCCTTCACCATCCCTGGCCTGGAGTCCATCGAGACCCAGGACAGGATCAAGGAAGAATTCCCCAACGGCGAAGACGCTGATCAGCTAGAGGCAGCCACGGGCAAGCTCGTGATTCAAGCCCCTGAAGGTCAGACTCTTGCCGAGGGCGAGGCTGCACAATCGACCGAAGACATCCTTCAGGCGCTGCAAGAGCTCGATTTCCTGCAAGACAAGGAAAAGCTCGTCTCCCCCGTGCTGGCCAGCGAAAGCATGCACCAGCAAATGGCTCCTATTAAGCAGAAGCAGGGCATGCCGAAGGAGCAGATTGCATCCGACATCGCTACACTGAGCCCACTGAGCCCCGACAAGCGCACCGGTGTCATTGAGGTCTCCTTCGATGCGGAAACTGCTGCAGACGTGCCAGCCGAGGACGTGCAGAAGTTCGAGGACGCGGTAAAGAACAACGAAGGTAACCTCAAGGTCGGATGGAGCGGCAACGCATTCCAACAGCCAGAGAAGAGCATGGCCTCCGAAGCCATCGGCCTGGCGGTCGCCGCTATTGTTTTGATCGTCACCTTCGGCAGCCTCGTGGCCGCAGGCCTGCCGCTGCTCTCCGCAGTGATCGGCGTGGGCACGGGTATTGGCATCGTCATGGCCGCCACCTCCGTCACGGACAGCATCAACTCCATGACCCCCACCCTGGCCTCCATGATCGGCCTGGCCGTGGGCATCGACTATGCGCTGTTCATCCTCTCCCGCTTCCGCAACGAGCTGATCGCCCATGTGGGTGGTCAAGATCTGGAACCGAAGGAACTACACCAGAAACTCAAGACGATTCCCGTCAAGGAACGCGCCCACCTGGCCGGCCTCGCAGTCGGCAAGGCTGGTTCCGCTGTCGTGTTTGCCGGCCTTACGGTGCTAATTGCACTGGCAGCACTGTCCATCATCAACATCCCGTTCCTCACCGCGATGGCCTTGGCCGCTGCCGGCACCGTTACCATTGCCGTGATCGTCGCGATCACCCTGCTGCCCGCCATCATGGGCCTCATTGGCACGAAGGTATTCGCGGGGCGCGCGCCTTTCGTCAAGGCTCCGGACCCAGAGAACGAGAAGCCGACCATGGGGCTGAAGTGGGTGCGCATCATCCGCAAGAAGCCCGCCCTGTGGTTGGTAGGCGCTGCAGTGTTGTTGATCCTGCTGGCCATCCCCGCAATGAACCTGCGTCTGGCTATGCCTTCCGATGGTTCTATGGCCAAGGGCACTCCCAACCGCGTCGCCTACGAAATGACGGAAGATGGCTTCGGTGCAGGCCGCAACGCCCCGATGGTAGCCCTCGTGGAATACCCTGACCTCAATGACAAGGAAAAGGCCGCCGCCACCCAGGAGGCCGTCGCGACCCTCCAGGGCACCGAAGGTGTGGAGAACGCACAGGTAGTGCAGACCAACGGCGATCCGCACAACCCAGCCGACCTGGGTACTGCGGCTCAGGTGATGATCACCCCGTCCTACGGTGCGACAGATGCCCGCGCCGCCGATGTCCTGGAGCAGATGCGTGCCGAGGAAGCCGGCTATAACGAAGAAACCGGCGCAACCTATGCCATCACCGGTGTCACCCCAATGTACGAGGACATTTCTCAGCGGCTTTCGGACGTCCTCATCCCCTACATCGCCATCGTCCTCGTGTTGGCTTTCATCCTGTTGATGATCGTCTTCCGCTCCATTTGGGTGCCACTGATCGCGGCGTTGGGCTTCGGCCTGTCGGTGGCTGCTACGTTCGGCGTCACCGTCGCACTGTGGCAGGAGGGCTTCGGCGGCATCATCGACGACCCGCAGCCCATCATCTCCTTCCTGCCAATCATGCTGATCGGTATTGTTTTTGGCCTCGCAATGGACTACCAGGTCTTCCTGGTCACCCGTATGCGCGAGGGCTGGGCGCACGGCAAGACCGCCGGCAACGCCACCGCCAACGGCTTCAAGCATGGCGCGCGCGTGGTCACTGCAGCCGCGCTCATCATGATTTCGGTCTTCGCTGCCTTCATGATGGCCGACGAGCCGTTTATTAAGGTGATGGGCTTTGCGCTGGCCGCCGCCGTATTCTTTGACGCCTTCATCGTCCGCATGACCTTTATTCCAGCAACGATGTTCCTTCTCGGTGAGCACGCGTGGAAGTTCCCCAAGTGGCTAGCGAAGATCGTTCCCGCTGTCGACGTCGAGGGCGAGAGCCTGGTGGGATTGAACGCTGACGGTAGCCGCACTCCGGATACACCTACCGAGTCAGGTGAGGCAGATCCGCGAGACGCACAGGCAGCAGTAAAGTAAGGCGTCACTCGAGAAAGGTTGTGAAAGTGATCTTCGAAGGCGGAAAGAGCGTAGAGGCAGCAACGCCGAGCCAACGGGATCGCAAAAAGGCCGAAACCCGTGAGCGCATCGCCTGTGCCGCCGTTGACTTGCTAGTCAACGAGGGAGCGGAGAATGCTACCATCGCGAAGATCGCAGAAAGAGCTGATATTTCCCCGCGCACTTTTCACAACTATTTCCCTCATCGAGACGCTGCTTTACTATTCACGCTTAATCAATTCGTTGAGGAAATGGTTGGCAAGGTGGATACTGCACAACCTGGGCAACAATTGATATCGATTGGCGAGAATATCGCGGTGGACTTCTTTAACCGAACGACGGGCAGCCCGAACAGCATTCAAACCCTCTCCCGCCTTGCGGACCACTTACTCTCTATCCCCGCCCAAGCTCGTACAGAGCTTTTCACTGAGAACGATGGCCTTCCCCGCAACGCCGTGGAGTTCTTCTCTCCGCTCGTACAGGCTTTTCAGCAGTACAGCGAGCGCGAAGGTCGGACGCTCAACACCGCCCACGCGCTGTTGCTCATCAATTCGATCATGGTTGTACCCACACTTTTCGTGGAACTCAACGAGAGTGGGGAATGTGCGACGGAAGAAGAGATTCGAGGCGCTTTCCAACTACTAGCGGGAGGGCTTTCGCAGCTCGGCTAGCTGAGATGAGAAACAGTTAAATACCCGACTTCCGTTTTGTTAATATCAGATTTGCTACGCTAGCCCGCATCGTACGATGTCCATCAAATCGGATCATCTGGGCATATTGAAAGGTTTCTCACTCACATGTCATCGAGTTCGACGATCCCCGAGCCCTCCGCTTCCCGGCGCGAACAGAAGAAGGCCGAAACAAAGCAGAATCTCATCGATGCAGCTATTGAGCTGTTCATGAGCTACGGCCCGGAGGAAGCGACGGTCCAGGCCATTACTAAGCGAGCGGGCGTATCCACACGCACATTCCACAACTACTTCGAGCGTCGCGACGATGTCTTCGCCTACTACCTGCATGAAGTCTTCGATCACTTCGCCCAACGCATCCGCGAGATTGCGGTGGACCATCCCACCGGCCGAATCGTGGACATCATGCGCGATGCCATGTGGATCTACTGCTTCCCGCCGCACGGTGATCAGGGCGACTCGGTCAGCCAGACGGGCTCGACTGACTCGTCTGGATCGGCTGACTCTGCCGACTCTGCCGACACTTCCGAGCTAGTGGATCCCGCCACCCCGGATATCCGCAAGTTCAAACCTCTGCTCGTCATGCTGGAAAACCCGCAGGATAAGGACAGCAGTGAACACCTGGACGTGGATCTGCCCACCCTGACGGCTCCAGGAACCAAGGCCTTGTGCGATGTCGACCCCGACCTCTCTCCCTTCAAGGCATTCCTGCTGCTGGATGTTTCCTTCAGCATCGCCATGCGCGCCATGGAGGCATCTGTCGACGAGAGGCTAGCTGGCGGCCTCAGCCCCCAGGAGCTCTACGACCAGGCCTTCGACCTGCTGTCCCGCGTAGACCGCACCGAGGATGGCGAGTAGCCACCAGCCAGCCCACCGAGAATCAAACCCGGTTTCCCTTACCCAGACCCGATAAGGGAAGATGGGCACTGTGGAATCAGAGGGAATCTTTACAACGCTTCTCAACGCAACGCTGATCATCGGTGGCTACCCGATCCTCTGGCGCGAGATCATTGGCAATCTCTTCGGCCTAGCCTCCGCCATCGGCGGAATGAAGCGCGTGGTGTGGGCCTGGCCCGTGGGCATCGTCGGCAACATGCTGCTGTTCACGGTATTCCTGGGCGGGCTGTTCCACACCCCGCAGGATCTGGACCTCTACGGCCAGGCAGGCCGCCAGGTGATGTTCCTCATCGTCTCGCTGTACGGCTGGTATCAGTGGAGCCGCGCCCGCACCGCCGGCATGCGCGAGCCTGAAAACACTGACCCTTCCCGCTCCATCGTCAGCGAACCCGCCGCCGACAGCGCGGCAGTGCAACCCAGCTGGGCCAGCCCCAAGGAACGCCTCGGCATGCTCGCCTTTGCGGTGATCGGCACCGTCGTCTTCGCACTGATCTTCGACGCGCTAGGTTCGTGGGGGCCGTGGGCGGACGCCTGGATCTTCACCGGCTCCATCCTGGCCACGTTTGGCATGGCCCGCGGCTGGACCGAGTTCTGGCTGATCTGGATCGGCGTGGATATTGTCGGCGTACCCCTGCTGCTCGCCGCGGGCTACTACCCCTCCGCGGCGCTATACGTGGTCTACGGCGCGTTCGTGCTGTGGGGATTCTTCGTGTGGCTGCGGGTGCAACGTACAAGAGCCTAGCCCAGCAGCGCCCGCCATTTCTCCACATCCACGTCTGCCGTGGAGGCCGGCTCGAACTGCGCGTTGTGATCCTTGTGTTCCAGCACTGCGCGCACTCCCTCGATGAAGTTCGGCCCCCGGCGCAGCTCACCACCGACCTTGAATTCCATATCCAGCGCCTCGCGCAACGTTGCGCCCTCCGCGCGGCGGAAAAGCTCCACCGTGGCCACGAGGCTCTCCGGGTTGGCACCCTTCAGGGAATCGGTCACTTTGGTTATAAACTGCGCCAATTCGGCGTCCGAAACAGAACCCTCATCCCGCACGATCCGGGCTTCGATGTCTGTCCAAGAACCTTCGGCAAAGGTCCTCTCGATCCAGTCCGCGTGCTTCTGCAGCATAGAGGTCGGCTCCTCCAGCTTCTGCGGGTCGAGCGCGTTAGACCGCAGTGCCTCCGGAAGGTCGCCCGAGTGCAGATCCGATTCGAAGGCATGCACATCCGCCACCAGGTTCGTGGCCAGACCGGTATACAACATGTCCGCAGGGCTCAGGCGCCACCCCGTCGTGGCAATAAACAGCCCCACTGCAGGCGAGCAATCCAGGTGCGTCAGCCGGTAAGACATACCCACGTCGGGAACAAACCCGATCGCGGCCTCCGGCATCGCTCCCAGGGTGCGCGGAGTGATCACGCGGTGCGAGCCATGCATGGAAATGCCCATGCCCCCTCCCATCACGATGCCCTCCAGCAGTGCGATAACAGGCTTGTTTACCCGCGACAGCCGCTCGTTGAGGTCGTACTCTTCCTCAAAGAAGGAGTCCCCGAAGCGGTACATGCGCTTCATGTCTCGCATCCGCACATAGCGCACGTCCCCGCCTGCACAGAAGGCCCGGTCGGAAGACGACTTAATCACGATGAACTGAATCCAGTCATCGTCGGCCCATTTGTCGACCGCCTCGCGGATTAGGCGGATCATCTCCACGTTTAAGGAATTCAGAGCCTTAGGGCGATTCAGCTCGATAACCCCGACGTGACCTGCAACGACGGTCGTTACTTCCGCATCCGGGTCGTACGTCGGGTGCTTCCTTCTCTTGTCTGCCATGTCACCATAATTACAGGAACGACAAGGAAGTGCAGCCTAATTTAAATCTAAGGTCTACTTAGATTTCTTGCCCTTCTTGGACTTCTTGCCCTTCTTCTTTTTGTCGCCCTTGTTCTTTTTGGACGCCGCAGCCTCCTTGTCCTTGGACTTCGAATCCTTCTTGGATTTCCCCTCGGACTCAGCTTCCTGGCCCTGCTTGGCTTCTTCAGCCTGCTTCTTCAGCAGATCCTTCTCTAGCATCTTCGCCACGTCTGGCACGTAGCGGAACTGGGTGCGCGGCGGGCGCTCGTAGGTGGATTCGGATGCCGGGCGCTCCGGAATCTTCGGCACGTTCTTTTCCACATACTCCCAGGGGATCGTGTTCAGCAGGTGATTGATCACGTTGATGCGGGAGCGCTTCTTGTCCTCGGACTCCACGGTGTACCACGGAGCGGACGGGATGTCGGTGTGTACGAACATCTCATCCTTCGCACGGGAGTAGTCCTCCCAGCGCGTGATGGACTGCAGGTCCATCGGGGACAGCTTCCACTGGCGCAGCGGGTCGGACTGGCGGGACTGGAAGCGACGAATCTGCTCTTCGTCGGACACGGAGAACCAGTACTTGCGCAGGATGATGCCGTCCTCCACCAGCAGGCGCTCGAAGATTGGAGCCTGGTGCAGGAAGCGGCGGTATTCCTGGGTGGTGCAGAAGCCCATGACGCGCTCCACGCCGGCACGGTTGTACCAGGAGCGGTCGAAGATGACGATCTCTCCGGCGGTGGGCAGCTTCTCGATGTAGCGCTGGAAGTACCACTGGCCCTTCTCGCGCGAGTTGGGGGCTGGCAGAGCCTCAATGCGGCAGACGCGCGGGCTGAGGTACTGGGTGATGCGCTTAATCGCGGACCCCTTGCCCGCCGCATCGCGCCCCTCCATCACGATGACGATGCGGGCTCCGGTTTCCACCACCCACTGCTGCATTTCGACGAGTTCAGCTTGGAGCCTTTTGAGCTCCTTTTCATAGGCCTGTTTGTCCAGCTTGGGAAGTCTATCGCTCATTGTTCCAAGTTTAGTTCTTCGCCGGCCGAACGCCTAATATTTTCTTAGCTTTTGACCATTGGTGAACCTGGGCGAGAGCAACCTCACAGATAGTGCAATAATTAGCCCTTATGCAGACAAAGGAAGCCGCTTCGGCGCGGTTGGAAAACTTCAAGCACCTCAAGATCAGCCTCCCGGTTAAGATCGCGCTGAGCGTGCTGCTAGTGCTTTCTGTCCTACCGAAAATCTTCAACACTCGCGGCTTCCACTACAACCTGGATCTGGACGTCTACCGGGTGGGAGCCAAGCGCGTTCTGGACGGCCAGGAACTCTACAGCGGCCACTTTCACATCATCGGCGATACGTACCTGCCGTTTACCTACCCTCCGATTTCGGCGCTGCTGTTTACTCCCCTGGCAGTGATGCCCTACAACCTGGCCGCAGTCTTGCTGGTCTGTGCCACGGTGACCGTCACCTGGTGGGTGCTCGCCCACACCGTGCACGCGGCAGCGCGCCTGGATCGTGCCTCCGCCGGGTGGGTGTCGGTGGCGCTCACCGCAGTGTTGATCCACTTGAGCCCCATCCACACCAGCTTGGCCTATGGGCAGATCAACGTTCTGCTGATGGGTATGGTCTTCGTCGATGCGCTCGTTGTGCCTCGTCGCTACCGCGGCCTGCTCACGGGCGCTGCGGTTGCTATCAAATTGACGCCCGCAGTCTTCGGACTCTGGTTCCTTCTGCGCAAGGACTGGGGTTCCATCCTGCGCATGGGCGCGGGAACGGTAGGCACTACAGCTCTAGCGTGGCTGATCCTCCCGCGGGACTCTCTGGAGTATTGGACGCACACGCTGCGCGAAACCGGGCGTATCGGTAACCACGAATACGCCCTGAACCAGAGCATCAACGGTCTGTTGTACCGCTTCGGCCTGCGGACGGACGACTCCTCCAGCTTGTTGTGGGTACTGCTGGTGTGTGTTTCGCTGGCAGTCATCACCTTCGTCATGATTAAGCTGCTGCGGGTACAGGCACCGATCGTCGCGCTGTGCGTCAATTCCCTGTTTGCATTGCTGGCCAGCCCAGTCTCCTGGAACCACCACTGGTCGTGGGCTCCGGTGTTACTGGTGGCTCTGACCTGCTACGCGATTGCGGATCCCACTTCCCCGCTGGCGACTCCGCGCTGGCTGTGGATTGCCCTGGTTGCCCTGGGCTTTGTCGCTTTCGCCTTCGAGCCCACCGCTTTCGTGCCTTTCCAGGAACAGCGCGAATTGGAGTGGAATGCCTGGCAGGCACTCATGGGTAACTCCTACCTGTGGTGGACAATCCTGGCCCTGCTGGTGATGGCGATTCGCCTAGCGCGTTACCGCGACAAAACTCCAGGCTCTCGGGCGGGCTCTGCGGCTAAAGGGGCTTAAGTAGCTTAAGGGGCTCAAGCCCCTTTTTCCTAGCACTCCGGCACGTTCACGGAGACGTTCGTCGCCAACCCGCCGCCGGCCGTTTCCTTGTACTTTTCGGACATGTCCCTGCCGGTCTGCCGCATGGTCTCAATGACCTCATCAAGGGTGACGTGATGGTCCCCGTCGCCGCGCATAGCCATCTTGGCGGCGTTGATAGCCTTGCCGGCGCTGATAGCATTCCTCTCGATACAGGGGATCTGCACCAAGCCGCCGATGGGGTCGCAGGTAAGCCCCAGCGAATGCTCCATCGCAATCTCCGCCGCGTTCGCCACCTGTCGCGGAGACCCTCCCAGCACCTCCGCCAGCCCGGCGGCGGCCATAGAGGCCGCAGAGCCGACTTCACCCTGGCAGCCAACCTCTGCGCCGGAGATGCTGGCGCGCTCTTTGTAGAGCGAACCGACTGCGCCGGCGGCCAACAAGAAGCGCCGGTTCACCTGGAACGGGTCTTGCTTTCCTGCGGGGGTGAACTCGCGGGCGTAGAACATCACGGCGGGGATGATTCCCGCGGCGCCATTCGTCGGCGCGGTGACCACCCGCCCACCAGCTGCGTTCTCCTCGTTTACCGCCAAGGCGATCAGGTTTACCCAGTCCTCGGAGAACTCGGCAGTGCGGTGAGGGTCCTCCTCCATCAGCTGGTCGTACCAGCGCTTCGCGCGACGGCGAACCATCAAGGCTCCGGGCAGCACTCCGGCGAAGGTTACTCCGCGCTTGGCGCAATCCTGCATGGCCTGGGCGATGGCATCCAGGTTCGCATCGATCTGCTCGTCGGTGCGCAGCGACTGCTCGCAGCGCCGCTGCACCTCCCCCAGGCTAATGCCCGCGTGCTCCGCCAGGGAGATCAGCTTGTCACCAGACTCGAACAGCCATTGCCCGCTGAGCTCGTCCAGGGTGGGGATTTCCTCCTCGGTACGGATGAAGCCACCGCCGATGGAGTAGAAAGTCTGCTTCAGCGGCTCGGATAGGCCGCTGACCACGAATGTCATAGCATTCGTGTGAATCGAACGGCGCACGGTCGGCCGCAGCACAATGTCTTCGAAACCGCAGGTGACGGGCAGGCTCTTATCGCCCGCCAGATAAATGGTGCGAGTCTGGCGGATCTCATCCAGCCGGGACTGCATGTAATCCGGATCGACCTGCGCCGGATCGGCGCCGTCCAGGCCCAGCAGGCAGGCTCCCAGCGTGCCGTGTCCGGCACCCGTAGCGGCTAGCGAGCCATACAGGACAACGCTGATGCTCAGCGGGTGTTCACCCTCATCGGGCAGGCTCACCACGTCGGCCAGCTTGTCGGAGCCCAGCGGGCGCAGCCCCTCCTCGGTTGCTGAGTCGGCGGCGCGGGGAGACGTGGCGTCATTACCCAAAAAAGCCTTGACCCGCTGTGCGAAGGACAGACCTGCGCGCATCGGCCCGACGGTGTGTGAGGAGGACGGGCCGACGCCGATCTGGAAGAGGTCGAAAACGCTGACAGTCATAGTGGTGTTAAGGGGGTGGGGTTAAGGGGGGGGCGAGACTAAGGGCTAGTTATCCTCGACGCGGAACTCGGCCATACGGTCCCACTCGGTCTTGCCCGGGATCTTCGTGTTGATGATCTCCGGGGTTTCCAGCAGGTACTTCGGCATCTCGTCGCAGGCGCGCTTAAAGTGCTCGGATTCAACGTGGGCGACGTCGGCATCGTCCTGGAAAGCCTCGATCAGCAGGTACTCGTTTGCGTTCTCCGGATCGCGGAACCAGTCGAAAAAGATGTTGCCTTCCTCGGCGCGAGTAGCCTCGGTGAACCAGGAAACCTCCTGCAGGAAGTTGTCGGCGAACTCGGGGCGGACCTTGTACTTCACATTAATAAGGATCATTTTTTTGATGGTAGTTGGTGTTCTGGTGGTTCGCTATTTTCGCTGGTCGCGGGCATGACTCTAGTGTCATTGGTGACGATTATGCCGGGGCTACCGGGGCGCGTGCGGGATTTTTGCGGGATCGGCAATACTGATAGGTAGCCCCCAAGCCCTCCCTTACACACTATCTAGCGGCTAGATATATACTAGTGGTATGACTAAACAAAAAACCTGCCAGGTTTTCGACTGTGACAAACCCGTGGCAGCAAAAGGCCTCTGCCTAACCCACTACAAACGCCAGCGACGAGGCCAGGACATTTTCACCCGCGAAAAGCGCGTCGGCGAGCCTAGTGGGCGTGGCCGGTACGGGATCATCGACGGCGACGACAAGTCGATCATGTGCCATGAGTGCGGGGAGTATTTCGCCTCCGTCGCTGGCCATATCTACGGCACGCATGGGCTGCGGGCGAAAGCGTACAAGGACAGGCACGGGTTGCCTCGCGGAACCGCCCTCGTCGCCCCGGAGTTGGCGCGCAGGAAATCCGCCGAGGCTAGAGCGAGGCTCGACTCCGACGAGTGGAAAAAGTTTGAGAAGGCGCGTGATCCCGAGAAGGCGGCGCATGCGCGCTCGGGGGATGATTTTAGGCGGCGTGGCGTGGCGCGTGACAGTGCGCGCGAGTCGGGGACGCAGAGGATTCAGGGTAAGCGCAAGCGGGTGCATGACGGGGTGTGTGCCGTGTGTGGGGAACCTAGGGGTGTTGGGCGGTCGCCTTTTATGACGTGCGCTAGTCCTGTGTGCGAGCAAATCCTGCGCTACCGGAACCGGAATGGCGCGGATGGGGAGATGCTAGCGAGGATCGATAGGGCGCAGGCTGGCGGAGCGACATGGAGGATGGCTGCGAGGGGTACGGGGATGTCTCAGCAAAGCGCCCGGCAGCGGGTGCTGTCTCTGCGGAGGCATCAGCTACGGGTGATGGGTGCTGTGTCGGAGGGAGTGAGTGTGGATGTGGCTTGGTGGGAGCGCCCGGCTGGTGGTGTGGTGGACATCACACATAAAAAAGAGTCTACCGACTAGACAACATCTAGCGACATGACATATACTAATTACAGAAGCCAAGGGAAAGCCCCGGGGCGCACACCGAAAGGAACCCCAAAATGACCACCTACACCGACCGCCACGAAGCCATCCACCACGAGACCATCACCGCCCTCGGCGACTACGCCGACGAGCACGACATCGACGCCATCGCCGACCAGGTACTCACCACCACCGGCGAGGGCAGCGACTACCGCTACATGCTCGACGAGGATGTGGACTTCTGGGCAGTAGTCGAAGCCAACGCCCTCTAACCCCCAGCCCCGCCACAACCGGCGGGGCTACACTCATACCCCACACAGGAGCCATCATGACCGACCTAGACACACTCACCCGCCTAGTCGCCACCGCCCTAGACATCACAGACGACGCAGCCCGCGACAGCCTAGACACCTACATCGACCAGCTCGCCCGCGAAACCGGCGACACCATCAACCCAGACGAGATCAACGACGACGACGCCGCCTTCCTCATGGAATCCTGCCGAGAAGCCCAACGTGCAGGCGACCTCGGAGACCGACAACTCGCAGACCTCGAAGACGCAGCACGCGCCTACAACGAGGCTCACATCGACTTCCAAACTGCAGAGCAGCAGCGCATGGCAGCAGTACGCGCAGCGCTCGCAGCAGGCGCACGAGTAGTAGACATCTGCCGGATCACCGGCATGGCACGCAGCCGCGTGTACCAGATCAAAGACGCCTAGAAACGCAAAAAAGACCCCCACCACGGGGAGCCAAAGCTCGACCACATGGTGGGGGTCTATGGGGGATTGCTGCAGGGGGTGGAGGGCGCTTTTCGTCGGCGGGGCGCGCCCTCTTGCAGCATGGTTAGTCTATCAAAGGTTTTTCAGATCGTCCCGAATCTCTTCGGGGATTTGCAGCCGGTGGTTCGGGTGGTCGCGCAGCCACCTGCGAATCGTCTCAAGCGCGGCACGATACCTAGCTTTCAGATCAGCGAGTTGCTGCTTGACGGTGCGCATATCCGCCTGCAACTCCTCAATCTGCTGCTGCTGCCCCTCCAGGCGCTCGTCCGCATACGCTTTCGTCTCCGCTAGCAGTTTTGACCACTCCTCCGCGCGGGTAGTCACCTCCGCCGCTTTCTCCTGGGAGCGTGCCGAAATACGCTGGCCAATGAGGGTGGATAGGCCGCCGACTAGCGCAACGGCGACTGTCCCCGCGACTGTGAGAATCGCGCTCACGTCCATCACCCCTCCTTAGCTATGCGTACCTCTGTGGCTTTCCCTCGGCCGAATGCCCATAGGATTAGGGCGCAGATGAGGTAGTAGGATAGTGCGCTCACCCAGGCGCGGGGCAGTTGCTCGTCGAAAAACTGGCCGGCCATGAAGCTAGTGCCCCATGCTGCGTGAATGCCAACAACCAGCCCCACACACGTCGGCATGAGCTTAGGGGACAGCGTCGCAATAAGGCAGATCAGGCCAATGCCGATCCACACAACGCTCCACACGGACGGTTGGAACACGCTTTCTAGGTAGTGTGCTGCGCGTCGATCCTGGTTGACAACGCCGGGCATGTATGAGATGCCGCGCGCGATGGTGGCTATGCCGACTATGAGTAGTCCTGCCGCGTCGGTTGCCCACCAGGTGCGGCTCATGAGTCCAGCCCCGGGTATGCGCCCTCAACCTCCGGCTCCACCTCTGGTGCTGCGTGGCGTGGCTCGTAGCTCGCCTGCTGCTGGTAGGTCTGCGCAGCCGCCGCGATAGTAGGGAGCGCCTGGAGCGCCGCTACGAGGTCAAGGCCTGCCAGGGGTGCTTGGTCTGGGGCTTTAGGAAGGTTGGCTGCTGCCGTGCCGCCTGTGATAGCTGCGCCCGCGCCTGCGAGGGTGCCTAGGAGTGCTGCGATGTCCGTGTAGCCCAGTGTGGTTGCCACGACCGCTGCGACGCCTACTAGTGCGGAGATCACGTAGATCACGAGGCGTACCCACGCCATGGGGGTTAGTTTCTGCTGCTGCATGGTTATTTCCCTTCTGTGAGTTGGTCGATCTTCTGCTCTAGTCGCTCGATCTTCTGCAGGATCAGGTAGGCGTGCGCGTCCGTGTTGTATAGCGCGTCACGCGGGGTCATAGTCACGAGCGATCCCGGCACGCGACTCTTGTAGCGCCGGTTGATTTGGTCGAAATCCGCCATGGAATCCCCCTTGGGTTGCGGTTGAGGCGCGGGCTTCGGCGCGGGCTTCGGTGCGGCCTTTTTGCCCATCTGGTCGTACCACCACTGCGCACGGACTATGTAGGAATCGTGGTACTTATGCCCTGGTCGCAGGTGCCACGGGCACCCCGTAGACCCACCGGACTCAATAGAGTGGAAACGGACATTCTTACCAGATACCGGCCTGCCCAACTTGTAGTATCGGCAGATCGCGGCCACGAGGTGCGCGCCCGCTTCGCGGGTAGCCTCACTGATCGGCCAGTCTTTATCTGCGTAGCCACTATTGGAGTGCTCAATAGTGATTGATTCCTGGTTCGACCGCAGGTTCGCATTACTCCACGCCGTATCCCAATCATTAACCGCCTGGCCGATCTTGCCGTACTGGTCGATGCAGTAGTGGGCGCTCGCTGGGCGGTCGCGCCATACGGCTACGCATTTGTCTACGTCGCCGATCATGGCCATGTGGTGCAGGGTGACGTGTCGGATTTTGCGTCCTCCACGGCCTTTAGTGAAATGCTTTTTCACTAGGTTGTATTTGTCTGGTTCGAGTTTTTCCCAGTCCATGCTCCCCTCCTCCTTGTTTTGGGCATGAGTAAACCCCCGCCGAAAAGCGGGGGTTGTTAGATGTTGTTAGATTTTCTCGAACAGCGCGCGGGTCTAGACGGGGTTGCCACTAGCGTCACGAATCTTCTTCCACTTCCGGGCGCTGTTCCACGGATAGTCGTAGAACGACGACTTGTGTTCTTCGATGCATTCGTAGGTGCCGTTGATGGACGGCGTTTGATTCCAAACGGTCACCGTGTCGCCAACCTTGTATAGAACGTCAAGTTCAAAATTCCCACGGGGGTTGCCAGACGGGAGCGTCGCCGCGCCTGGTGCGGGTGTTGCCCGCGGTGTCTTATTCATTACCGCCCCGGGGATAATCGCCACCTGCAAAACGTCGCCACGAAACTCAAACCACTCAACCCCCCGTATTTCGGCTGAATAGACTCTATCCTTTTTCGAGTAGAAGCGCCCCGCGCTAGGGATAATGCCTATATAACTGGAACCATAAGGTTCACCCGCTACCAAGAACGTGTAATCCCCCTTTGGCAGGTAGTATCTCGTGTCTTTTTGGGGTTGAAAGACCCACCCCTCTCCCCTCATTTTCCCAAGGGAAACAGTCTTAATCGCCATCGCTTACACCCCCGTGATCTTGTGAAGTTCCATCGTCGTTTCATCGAGGTAGTAATCCCCAACGACAGCGCCGGGAATGGACGACGGTGGCGCGCCTGATCCCGAAAAGAACGCCGGGCGTGACCCCACCAACGCGCGCGCCTCCGCTAGGGTCGCGGCGTCCCTATCGTCCACGTACTTCTTATGCGTCACATGGGCAATAGACGTAGGAGTGGCGTTCGCGTTGAGGATCGCGTGTCCGCTGGAGCTACGCTGCATAATCGTATTCGGGTCTCCGTAGGGGGAGACCTTCGGTAGGTCGCTAATATCGGCCATCTTGTGCTTATGAGCCTCCGGCGGGAACGCAGCGGGCTTCCCCGTCACCGTGTCCCACGTAGACGCGCCAGACTCGCCAGGCTCGCCCTTATCGCCCTTCTCGCCACGCAGCGACGGAGACGTCTTACCCGCCACCGTGAGCCGGTCACCATCCCACTGCACGGAATCCACAACGCCCACAGCCCGGTCAGCCTCAGCCTTAGCGGCCTTCGCGGAGTCACTAGCCCCCGTCGCGGACGTAGCCGCCTTACCAGCATCAGCCTTCGCCGCACCCGCGCTAGACGCCGCCGCACTTGCAGACTTACCCGCCGCATCAGCAGCCCCCTTAGCCGCGTCAGCACTACCCTTCGCGCCACTAGCGGACGAACTAGCACTATCAGCGCTTACTTTCGCACGGTCAGCATCGGCCTTAGCCGCCTTCGCGGAGTCACTAGCCCCCGTCGCGGACGTAGCCGCCTTGCCCGCGTCAGCCTTCGCCGCGCTCGCCGAATCAGCCGCCGCCTGCGCACTCGCCGTAGCCGACTCACTAGCCGACTTAGCGGAATTAGCGAACGACGATGCGTCAGACCTAGACTTATCAGCCGCGGTCGCGGAACCATCAGCGGCGGTAGCGGACTTGCCAGCATTATCAGCGGAAGTCTTCGCCGCGCTTGCGGACGTAGCCGCCTTGCCAGCGTCAGCCTTCGCTGCACTCGCGTCAGACCTGGCTGCACCTGCAGACGAGGCGGCGGACTTAGCGGACTTACCAGCAGCGTCAGCGGACGATGACGCAGACTCCGCCCACCCCTCGAGCTGCTCTGCGCCACGGAATGCGGAGGCGATGCGGCCAGCCTCGTCCGCAGCCTTGCGAGCCTCACGCGCTGCCTTCTTTACGGCGCTAACCTGCTCCGGCTCCCACTCGTAGACGTTGTCCAGCAGGTCGAGGAAATCCACATCGGCCTCATCAGGCACATCGACTCGCACATCGTGAGTCACCCCGTTGCCCTGGATCGTTAGCTGCACTGGGCCAGGCTCCACATTCTCGATCGTGAAGCGGCCGCCCTTGATTACCGCGACCTTCGGCTCGCCCGTCACCGCGAAAGTGCTACCTGGCCTAAGTTCCAGCGCTCGCAAAAGAACCGTGCCCTCGGTGGGCACCGAGTTCACCGACGCTAAACTTCCGTTGATAGTAGCCATCACAAACCACCTGATTCCTATTCGTTCGGGACTGTCTTCTGGCCGGGCTCAATCGCCCGGTTATCGTGCTTTATGGCAAAAAGGTTCGAGTACAAGGTGCCCCCCAGGAAGCGCGTATTACTGATAGCCGAGGCGCGCACCCCCACAAACACGTTCGGGCGATCCACCACCACGGAGAACACCACGGTTGCGGTCTGCTTACCGCCAATGATTGTCATATCCGTAGTGCGCAACTCACGCAGCAAGGTATCGGCGGGTGGCGAGTCGTTCTTAGTCCACTTATCTCGACTCACGAAAAGATGAACGTCTACCTGGTCGTTAGATAGCGCACCAAGTCCGCTCGTGTCGTCCTTTGTGACAGTGGCGTATACCGTCCACAGCCCGGTTTCTTCCAGAACGAGGCCGCCATCAGGGTCTACCCTCGCGCCTCTTGATGGGCCAAGCTGCCCGCCAAACGGCAGAAAGCGCCATTTGTATCCCGAAAAGACGTAGCCAGAGTCGGTATAGACGTTAAGCGTCTGGTAGGCCGATGCATAGCCACGCACGCCGTCCAGTAGTTCTACGCGGTCATTCAAGGTGGTCTGGTAGTCCCGCACCTCCACGCCAGCCTCTTTGACGGGGTTGAAAATGCTGCTTAAGCTGCCCGCGATCCCGCGCAAACCTTCTTGAAAAGCTTTTCCAATACCGCCGATGATGTTGGTGAAGAAGTTCGTTCTCCCCTCGCGCCATGGCAGCAGTGCCTGCGAGCGAATCTCCGCCCGCGCAGAATCTTCAGTCACAGACTGCAGCGCCTTCACGCTCGACGGGGTATAAGCCCCTTTCGGCACCGGCTTGGAATCGTCAGGATAAACGCTCACTACTCTGCCCCCTTATCCAGCGCCCTACGTAGCGCCTCGCGGTCATCATCGGACATGGAGTCCACCACCCGCTGCATCTCGTCATTCCCCGGCGGGTGGTCGACCCACCGGCCACCAGCCGCACCATCGAACACGCTCACGCCATCACGCGGCGCCTCATACCAGATTTCCTGCTTGCCACTGTCATGTCTGAAGCCAGCCAGGTATAGGTGTTTCGACCACTCCCGCAGGATCGCTTCAGGCACCAATAGGGGCGCGCCAATCGAATCACCAATATTCAGCAGCGCCCATAGGAAGTGCTCGTCTGGCTTGCCCATATTGCACTTGTCTTGTGTAGGTAGCCCCATGGCTAAATCACTCCTAGATCATGGATCGCGCCCGTTACCTCGCGGATACGCTCAAGCGCGTGCTCTACAGGGTCTTCCACATCGTTCGGGTCGCCGACGGTAATTTCCCACTCATGCGGCGAATCCGCGCCCCACGACAGTTTCAGTTCCTTGACCTGCTCGACCACCGTGTAGCCATCAGGCGCACCCGGCACCTCGCCACCCACACGATCACCGAGGAAGAAATGCCCCTCGCCGTTCTCGCCGATCAGGTACGGCGAAGCGTCACCAATCTGCATGGAGTGCGAAACGCGCTGACGGGTGCGCCAAAACTCCGCACGGATAGCCAGCAAGCTTGAAAGTGTATAGGCTTTATCGCCGCCCGAACCGAAGTTCTCGTAGTAGTGCGACCAGCCAAGCTTCCGCGTGCGCAGCGGGCTCTTAACGGTCTGGAACGCTAGGAACACATCCTCATACAGTGGCGCGAGCAGCGTATCCGCAGCGCCGCCGAAATCAGGGATAAAGAAGTACCGCGACGCCAGCGCGCCGGCCAGCTTGATCGACGCGCTAATCCCCTCGTTCACGCCCGGCATAGAGTGGCCGCCCACGGTCACCTGCCCCACCGTGGCGGGTTGCCACGTGAAGCTCGTGGACTCTGCCGTATTCTGCCCATCGCGGACGTTAGTCCGATAGGCGATCCACGGCTTTTGCGGCGCCACGCCGAGGAAGCCTGACACTGCGTATTGCTCCGGCTCCGAGACGAACTCGAGCGCGGCGCGCGCCTCATCGACGAGGTTGTCTGCGAGCTCCAAGCCACTGCGGATAAACCCGCCTGCGATAGTGCCGCCGATCGCCGTTTCGCTAAACCAGCCAGACTTGTCCACAATGTCGATAACCAGCTGCCCCGGCCTATATAGCCCAGCGCCGAACCACGGCTGCGGGTCGCCCGGAAACCATCGGCGACACTCCACCATCAGCTGCCCGTCGCCCAATGTGGTTTCCGCCATATCCAACCAGTTCTTAAATCGGCTCACCAGCACAGTCCACTTGGAATCATCAAGCAATAGCGACGAAGGCTTGACCACGATAGGCCACTCTTTGTAATTCAGCCCCTGCAGCCACGAGCGTGCCGACAGTGGGTCATCAGGTAGCGACCACAGATTCCCCTGCAGTCGGAACAGATTCAGGAACAACGAGAGCTTCAGGGTGTAGACCGACGGCCCAGCCAAGATGAACTGCTTCGGAAACTGCACCGCCGATGGGGTCAGCGGGTTAGACCACACCTGAATGTGGCGCAGCTCCTCCATGTCGTGCAAGAAGTTCAGGGTAACGCTACGCACCCCGTTCTCGTCCTGCTCCGTCACGGCATCAGACAGGCGGCCAGTCCACCGCGCGCCGTCCTTATCCACCCTGACATGCACGTTTTGTTTCTTGCGCCGCCAGTGCTCGATAACCCACTTCGCCAAGTGGTGCTCATACGGCAGGACAAGCTGCCCCGCACCCACCGCATTGAGCTTCCACTCGAACGAGGCATCATAGAAACCGAGGCACCTAGCGACCAGCTGCCAGTCACCGTCGTAGATGTAGACCTCCGGCTCTTTACGGCGAATATCCGCCCGCCTCATGCGACGAGACAGAGCAGCCTCGTAGATCGAGTCCAGCCTGTCCAGATCGGCGTTAGCCACCGCCTACACCTCCTCTTACTCCATACCCCACGGGCGAGACCACTTATGATCCACACGAATCTGCGCGGTTGCCCCAGCCATATTGTTTGTCTGCCCCCAGGCGTTAATGAGCCGCCCAGCGATGTAGTCCACTTTCAGGAAGTCCAGGATCGGGTCGCCGATCTTCTGCAGCCATGGCGGGCGCTTCGGGTTGTACAGCGCCTCATGGATCACCTGCGCCACATCTTCAGGCGTGCGCCTAAACACCTCTTCCTTACCGAGCTTCTTAGCCCACCTGGCGATCTCGCTGGCAATCCACTCACGCCACCCCGGCGGTAAAACCACCGGCAGGTTAGGCAACGGGTCGACCGCCACCGGAATCTCCGTGGGCGCTGTGCGCGGCGGGATCGGATTCTGAAAGAACTGCCCGCCCATCTCCGCCCACAACAACGTGTCATCGTTGGCGGTGATCAGCTCCTCTAGCGGATCAGTGTCAACGAGCACCTCACGCCCCAGCGGCTGGAACGGGAGAACAATCGTGCGATCCTTCTCGCCGTCCTCGCGGAATGACACGTCAGGCAGAATGAACTTCGCCGGAGCGGTCAGCACCCACTTCGGCCACGTGGGCACATCGCCGGGGTTACTGACCGTCACAGTGCTGCCGTACCAATTCAGACCGTCAAATACGTACTCGTCGCGCTCGTGCGCTGAATACCAAAACGGATCTTCAGCCGTGACTACAAACTCGACCAAGCTCGCGGCGTGATAGTGCGGGTCTTTATCCCACTGATAAGACGGAGCCTCACCCAAACGAACCTTCAGGCGACGCTCGCCACTCATCGTGGAGCGCACCACGAGCTCGGACTGCTTGTCGTAGTCCAGCGCGCGGCGGAAATCAGAGTCGATGCGCGCCCACTCTACCGACGAGTCCGCGTAGATCAGGACACGCAAAACGATGTTGCGCTCCTCCATGCGAAAACCTCGGTAGGTAGTGCCCGCCTGGCCTGCCCGTGGCTTGAAGTGGGTAGCGGCGGGCGCGTCGAACAGATCGCCCACGCCACCCTCGACCATCACCACTGGGGAATGCGCCGAGCGTGGGCCACTGATATTCCAGATCGACCCATCGGCGCCATGGAGCGCCACATCTACCGAATCAGCGAAACCCATTTACCTAACCCCCTTCGCGCCTGCAGACGTTTTCGCCTGCAGCTTCCTATATTCACTAAACGCACGCTGCGTTGAATCCACAACGATCTTGACGGACTGTCCAGGGTTGGCTGCAGCGCTAGCGGCAGCAGCAGGCGCACCAGAGGTCGCCCTAGCGATAGACGCCATACCAGCGCTAGCCAGCTGTGGTGCCGTGCGTGCCATCTCCTCTGCGGACTTCAGGGCGAGCGGAACCACGTCCCCGCCCCTCATTGTGTCCAGGATCGCCCCAGACCAGCCAGCCTCGAGCAGGTCAGCAACCGGGTTAGACTCGCCGCCATCTTCCACAACGGCCTTATTGGCCTCCAAGGCAGCCTTGACCGCCGGAACCTCCTTGAGCGCAGGCAGGCCGAACACATTGCGCACATCTTCCAGTTGCCCCTCAATGAGTCCAGCTGCGATAGATGCGCCCACCTCGTCAGGCTTAACCTCCTCCTTCTCGGAGGTGGTCTCTGCAACCTTCTCGTCGCTCTCGTCCTTAGCGCTAGCCTTGGAGCCCTTGGCCTTCGGGTCGTCGATCTCGACCGGCTTATCGACCTGCTTGACGCGCACGCCGTTGGCGAACTTCTCGATCTCGCTAACCATCGGCCTGGCGACCTGCGCCCACTGCTCGTTCGACAGGATCGCCTTCTTCAGCGTCTGCCACTGGGCATTAGTGAACACCGGCTCCGGCTTGCCCGTCTCGTTGTGAACACGGGTTACACCCGGCTGCAGGTAGCCGCCGTTGTCGTACCAGTTGTTCGCCTCCCAGAAACGACGAGCAGCCGACGGGTCGCCGTAACGATCCTTGATGTACCGCGCACCGGCGTTAGCCTGCACAGCGGCATCTGGGTTGCGGTCAGGCAGGTACTGCTGCAGAGTGCCTGAGGACGGATTGAACTGGAACAGGCCGAACGCACCCGAGGACGGGTTGGTCGCCGTGGTGTTCCAGCCGGACTCGCGCCCGATGATCCACTTCGCGTCCTCCCACTGCTGGCCAGTCCAGCCGTGGCGCTTGAACACTTCCTGCACCTTGGCCATAGTGTCGCCGTTCACGCCAGACAGGTCGACGTCACTCGACCCACCGCCGCCAATCGGGAGCTTAGACTTAATCCAGTCCCACATGGTCGAGGCGGCTTTCTTCAGGAACTTGCCCGGCACGGGAGCCCACGGTCCGACCTTCTCCTTGAACTTCGGCAGGGCGTCGATGACCTTATCCCACGCAGCCTTGGCGAGCCGTGCAACCGGGTTGCCGCCGCCAGTAATGCCAAAACCACCAGAGATGAACTCGCCGACAAAGTCTCGCAGCGTGAACTGCTTCGTAAAACTACGATCGTCAGAGCCAAGCGCGGAGCCGCCGATCTGAACTCCCTTGCCGCCGCCCGCGGACTCCATGTTGATGCCGCCCAGGGTGCCAGCCATGTGACCGCTGTTCACGCCAACAGTGACGGGGCCAGACAGACCGGGCGACCAGCCCGGAGGGGTGCTGCCCATGAAGGTGTGGGTAGTGAACAGGCGACCGCCGAACGGGCCACCATTCAGGTGGCTAGTGATCGCAGACCACAGGCCAGAGCAGTCGAATGACGGGTTGCCCACACCGCCCCACTGGTACGGCTTGCCATGGTGCTTACGCGCCTCCGCCTGGGTGCGGCGAATCTTATCGTCCCATGTGCCGCCCTTCTTGAAGGCGATAACGCCACCCGTGTGGAACCCTGCGCCCTCGCCGAGCTGGCGCTTTACAGCGTTTACGCCGCCACTGCGAGCAGTGCGGTTCATTGCTTCAACGGCTGCTGGGCCACCTATGGCGCGAGTCCATTCGGGGCGCATGATCGCCTCGCCGCCAGACAGGGCGAGCCGGCCGCCCGTGGGCGAGTAGAAAGCGTGCACGTCACGACCAGGCGTATAGCCGGGCAGAACGCCACCCTTGGCGTATTGTGCCACGGGACCAAGCGGTTTGAGCTTCTTATCGTCCAGGCCAACGAAGCCTGCAACCGCGTTCCACGCCTTGCGAATACCGTTATTGAAAACGGTGTCCACAATGAACGCGACGGGCTTGCGGGCGATATTGCCTATGCGATCCCAGGTGTTCTTGATCGCGTCGACGGCGACACTGAACCCGCGCTTCACCCAGTCAAGACCGGTCCTGATCTTGCCGAATACGTGTTCGTCGATCCACTTGGCAACTTGGTGCAGGACTCTCGACATGTCTCGCCAGCGGTCGCCGATCCACTGAAATGTCGGCTTGATGACGTTGTTGTAAAGCGCCGATAGCGCAGTCTTGAGAGCGTCCCACGCCACGCGAATGACATTCTCCCAGATCCACTTAATCCCGGCGGCCATGATCTGCCAACCGTTCTTAATATGGCCGAAAATGGGCTGCAGGACGTTCGACCACATGAACTGCGCGGCGATCTTCAGGGCGTCCCACGCAGGGCGAATAATGCCCTCCCAGTGTGCCTTCATGCTCAAGGCCAGCAGGTTCCATGCACCCTTAATGAAAACGAAAACCGGTTTCAGTACGCTATTCCACAGGAACTGCGCCGCGACCTTCATTGCGTCCCACGCGGGCTTAATGAGCGTATTCCACGCCCACTGGAAAACCGCAGACATAGCCTTCCACGCCAGCATGACCGGCGTAATCAGGATCGTCAGCACGATAGCTGCCACCCACTTAGCCATAGTGGCGAACGCGCTAAGTGCGGGCTTAATGTAGGACTCCCACATATTCGACACAATGCCGCCCAGCTCCGAGAACTTCTGCGCCATCCAGTCAATAACCGGGCGTAGGAACTCCATGAACTTAGCCCAGATTTTCTTGCCGGTCTCCGTCTTCGTGAAGAACCACGTCAACGCAGCAATAGCCGCCACTACACCGGTGACAATCGCGCCGATCGGGTTAGCCTTGATGGCTAGACCAAGCCCCTTAAAGCCGCGCGCGGCCATTCCGATAGGGCCATTCATCTTCGTGAGCGCAGAGCCAGCGGCCTTGGCATTCTCCTTCACGAGCAGCGACGCCTTGCCGAACGCGCCAACGTTAGGCGCAGCCTGACCCGCGTACTTCCACGAATCCTTCAGCGCTCCGCCGAAGTTCTTCACGAAGCTAGTGCCAGTCTTGGCGGCATCAAAGGCGGTCTTAGCCTTATCGCCAAACGCCGTCAGCCCTTTATTGGCGGTCTTGAGCGTATGGAAGCCGACAAAGGCTGTGACGAACGCATTCACTGCGCCCTGGTTATTGACCATGATGTCCGCAAGCTTCTCGAGCGCAGGCACGAGGATATGGTCAATCAGTGGCGTGACCGCCTCGAGCACACCCAGCAAGGAAACCATGGAGGCGGTCATACCGGCCTCGCCGAGCGACGTGGCGACACGGGCTAGCGGGGTGGCCATGCGTAGCGCAGCATCGGCCAGTGTTCCGAAGTGCTGACCTAACCGGCCAAACATGCCCTCGGTCGCCTGGCCATTGAAGCCGCGCTGAAATTGATCCCACCTATGCTTGACCGCGTCGATAGCTTCGATGCTCTTGTCGCGGAAGTTGAGAATGTTTGTCACTAGCGCACTGTTTTCCGATAGCGCGTTAGCCTCATCACCGCCCGCAAGGTTGACGCCAATCTCCTTGGTGTACTCGCCGGTCGAAAACAGCTCAAGGAAGCCCTTCAGCTTGTCGTTCGCCACGTCGATACGGTCGGAGATGTTGTTGAATACTGCAGGGGCGGCGTTAAACGGGGCGCTAAGAATCGTCTCACCCAGACGAGCCCACGCAGCGCCAATGTTCGCCAGCGAGCCAGTGAATGTATCGCCCGCCTTTAGCGCCTGGCCGCCGATCGTCTCATCCATCGCCTTTTGCAGATCATCGAACGAGATTTTGCCCTCGGAGGCCATTTTGCGAATTTCTTCAGTCGACTTACCCATCGACTGCGAGAGCGCCTGTGTAACTGGAATAGCGTTCTCTTCCAGCTGCATGAGCGTATCGCCCATCACGCGGCCACTATTGATCGCCTTCGTATAAATGGGAGCCACGTCAGCGAAGCTCTTGTTAGCGAACGACGCGGAGTCGCCAATAGTCTTAAGGACACCAGTCAGCTCCTTGCCGGGCTTAATACCGCCCGCAAGAGCCATAGCGGCAGCGTCGGCAGCTTCAGACGTGGAGAACGCGGTTCCCTTCACCGCAGCCGTCACATCGTCCATGAGGCCAGCCTGCTGCTTAGCGGTATAGCCCAGCGCCTCGAACTTCACCTTCGCCTGCTCGATAGCGTCAAGACGATCAAAGCCCTTCTTCAGAGCAGTGCCAAAAGCGGCAGCGGCGGCGCCACCAGCGGCGAGCGCGCCAACCTTGGCGGTCTTCTTCAGGCCGCTGGTGATCTTCTCGCCGAGCGCGGAGCCGGTCTTTTCACCCTTAGAGGCAATGCCCTTAAGCTGCTTGTCGATCTCCTTTTGCATGCCCTTAGTGCGGGGCGAGATCGTAACCCACGCCTGCGCTAGCTCAATACCAGCCACCTGATGCTCCCTAATCTAGAACTTCATGCCCAGCAACTCCGCGAGCCTCTTCGCGGGAATCTTCGCCCCGCCATGCTTCTTCTTGCCCGGCTCCTGCACGCCTGGGCGGGGGATCGGCTTAGGGCGATTGCGCCCCTTGGAGCCGTCCTTAGTCTTGAACCACACGAGAATGCTCGTCAGGTCGACGAGGTTCGCCGTCAGATGCTCCTGCACGCCCCATAGCGCCTCTTCGCCGGTCTCTAAGGCGTGAAACGCCGACCCCTTAGGGGAATGCTTGACGAAAACTAGTAGATCGCGCCACGAGTAATCCAGGGCGTCAGGATCGAAGAACCACCTCAACCGCATACCTGCGCGGATCAGGTCGGCCTCGATGCACTCCTTCTTGCCTGGATCGTCGAGAACGTCTACTAGTCCTCGGATTCCCCCGTGGTCACCTCGGAGGCCTTCTGCCACGCCTCCAGCAGCTCCCCGATCTCATCAATGCCCATAGTGTCGATGATCTCTAGGGTCTTCTCGTCTGCCGTGGACTCGAACAGCAGGAACGCCTGCTCAGACTCGTCAGCCTTGCGCATACGGCGCATCGTGCCGAACGGCAGCTTATCGAACCGTGGTAGCTCAATGTTCTTGCCGTTGAAGTCGTAGTTGAACTTGTTTGGATTCTTCTTTGTTGCCATCGTGTGCCTCCAATAGAAAAACGGTGTGCCTAGAAAAGTGAAAGATGAAAAAGAGGGGGCGAGGACGGCACACGGAGTCCCCGCCCCCAAGGGGGCTACTTGTTAGGCGCGGCACCCCTACGCGCCGAACTAGCTATCTAACCCTCAGAGTTGCCCGGATCCTCGGGGTTAGGGGTGGAGTTGCCGGGCTTAGCGTCAGGCTTTACCTGGTACTCGTAGCCCTTGTTGCCGTCCGCGTCCACGAACGCCTC
Organism: Corynebacterium jeikeium; assembly: GCF_000738175.1. GTDB lineage: Bacteria > Actinomycetota > Actinomycetes > Mycobacteriales > Mycobacteriaceae > Corynebacterium > Corynebacterium jeikeium_C. The sequence continues at coordinate 37,057 of NZ_JFCH01000029.1, forward strand.
GATCGTGACCTCCATAGAGATCACGTCAGAGTGAGTGAAGTTGCGGTCGCCGGTCTCGGTGATCTGGCCATCAGGGACAACCAGGCGAATCTTACGATCTGCGCCACGGTCGAAGACCTCAATAACCCAGGTCTTGTGAGGCAGAATGTCAGAGTTCTTCTTCACCAGAATCTGATCACCCGAAACCTCGACGTTCTCGTCGCCGTAGATCAGCTTCAGAACCTCCGCGTTGCCCAGCTCAAGGAAAGTAAAGCTGTAGGTAACGGTGTGGTCGTTCTGGATCACGCGGACGGTATCGCCGCCCCACGCCTTGATCTTGTCGGTATCGCGCTCGTTAGCCTCCGTGACGCCGTCCTCGCCAATGAAGCCAGCCGGGACGAAGCCAGCAGCCTCCAGGTCGGTGCTAGCGTCAGGAAGGGACGAAGTGTCGGTAATAAGGTCGCCTACCCACAGCCCGCCAGAGCTATCGGGAATGCCAACCAGAACATCTTGAGTGTTACCCAGTGCCATGTGAATATTCCTCCTTTAGGAATGAGTGATGTTGTTTGTTGCCAGCCGAAGCTCGCCTGTGAATTGGTAGCGAACCCTGTCCACGTCTGGCTGCGGGTAGTTCACCGGTCCAGCAACTTCTCGCCAAAACCGAATACCCGCGTCATGTACTTTTTCGCCCGCGCTGCCATCAAGCACCACGCGAGCCTCGTTGGCTAGCTTGGCCGCCGTGCTACGGCTCTTGGAGTAGCAATTAACCCCAATAAGAGCCGCGTCGGTTACTTCATTTCTCCGCACCCCACCTAGGCGCGTAATACGCACATAGGTGCTTGGAATGTCCCTAGGTGGGGTGATGTATACCGGCACGTCTAAACGCTGCCTAAGCAGCGTTACAGCCACCATTTCAGCGTCAGGAATCACGACCTACCAGCCCCTAACGCCTTCAAGAGCGTGTCGTTGGTCGCCTGATCTCGACGCGCATCACCATCGCCTGTGGCAACGAACGCGCGCCAACGATCAGCAGTGCCCGGCGAGCCGGACTCCATTACGTAAGTGCCCTTGCCGTTAGCCTGCGCGGACTGCTGTACCGCCCGCGCCTTCTCGTCGACGAGACGCGCCACGCCCGGCGACTTACGCAGCACGGCATAGGCGTGCCAGTTATGCCACGTCTTCATGAGACCCCCTCGATAGCGTCACCTTGTCCAGGCCAACGCTGCCCCATGGACCATGATCCCAGTTGGCTACTGGCCCATCGACACGAAACCAGCCAACACTAGGAAGATAAATCTCATCTTCAGGCTGAATATTCGCACCAACGGGAATAAACGCCGCAGCGTCGTAGTCAACCCGGTACATGTGCCCATCAGTACCTGGCTCCTCGCCACCCGTGAGCCACCATGCGGCGACCGCAATAGGTTCAGGCTCGCCGAGCATGTAGGCAGGGTCGCCATCCTCGTTGACCGCCTCCATACCGCGCCGTAATTGCAGAGTGTGCTTCACTGGAAAATCCATCACGCCCACCCCGTCGAATACGGTCCAAGAAGATACTTTTCAGGCCACGTCGACGGCCAATCCTGATACAGCCCGCGCGCCTCATTAGGCAGCATGTCCACCGAGTAGACACGCCGCGAGGCGGAATCCGCGAGCCGCTTCAGTAGCGCCTCCTCGGACGGGAAAAACATGGACGAGCGCTGACGGTAGGACTCCTGGGTACTAAACGGCCCCATCGTCTTCGACTGCGAAGCCACACCACCAGCGCCAGACTCGCCCCAGCGCACAATCGCGCCGCGGATCACACCAGCCGCCGCGTCCTGCGTATCCTGGTCAGCATTCTTCAGCCCCGGCGCAATAGTGACCGCCATAGCCACGGCATCACGGATAAACAGCTCCGCCGTCTCGTCCGTGATGTCGAGGCCGTAGGCGCGCAACTCGTCAGGGGTAATTTCGATTGCCATAGGCTCCCCCTTCCGTCATAGTGACGCTATCGTCTTACGCGCCGGAACCCGGAACGGTATCGCCCGGCTTCACGAACTTGACGAAAGCGTCATCCTTCATAATCGTCCAACCGAACATGATCTCCGCGATGAACGCCACGGAGTTGCGGCGCTGCAGGTCGCCGTTGCCCAGCGGGTCGCCGTACTCGATACGGCGCAGCGGAATATCCAGTGCGCGACCGAAGCGAACCTGCTGCCAATCGCCGCCGATAGCCAGAATGTTCGTGTCCGCAGAGGCGTCAACACGGCCAGACACAGTCTTAGCGACCGCCACCGGCAGGCCAGCGAAGGTAGAGATGCCCTGGCCGCCCATGTTGATCTCCGGGTAGAGGCGGCGGCCTTCCTTGTCGCGCGCGTTAGCGATGTAGGCGGCAAAGCGCGGGTCGGCAGCAAAGCCGTCGAAGTTGCCGTCGGCCTCATTGACCAGGCCGTAGCCTTCCCACATAGCCTCATCGACCGCCTCCGGCTCTGGCAGCTCGATCTCGTGGGCGGTCTTGGTCACGTATTCCTGGCCAGACAGCTGGCCACCGTCGATAGCCTGGCGACCGTGAAGGACAGCCAGGTCAATCTGACGAGCCAGAGCGCCGGCGGCCTCCGCGCCGATCTGCTCGAGCACGTTCACTGGGTTGGTCTCGATAGCCTCCATGGTGAACTCCATGCCGACCACAGCCTTGATCGGTCGGAAGCTCTTAGCACCGATCTGCATATCGGACTGCTTCTTGTTCTCGCCCTCGCCGATGATCGCGGCAGCCGGGCGCTTAGTCAGCGTCGGAATCGTGTTCTCGCCCAGAATCACCGGGTGCGCCTTAGACAGGCGCGGAACGACCGCTTCTTCCAGTGCGTCCTTCCAAATTTCCTGGGACAGGTTCCGTGGCAGGGTATCCTGCCCGCCCTTGCCGCCAATCAGAGAGTTGAGCTTTTGCGTAGCCATTAGTGTGTTCCTCCTTCAAGGAATCGTGTGTTTGTGGCTTGGTTTTATTAGCGAGGGCTAGCTGCCTGCCAACATGCGGCGCGCGTACGCCTCGGCAGACGATTCAGCCTCATCGCGCCCTACGTTCTTCACGTATGCGCCCGTTGCTGGCGCCTGCGCGGCCACATACTCCGCAAGACGCTTGGCGTGCGCCTCAATCGCGTCCGTATCGTCGCCTACGAGAAGATCAGCCGGTACGCCATGCTCGCTAGCCGCCTTAGCTTTCGCGGCCTCTAGCGCGCTCTGGTGGCGTTCCTGTTCTAGCTCCTTAACGCGGTCGTTCAGCTTTTCTACTTCGCTACGAGAGTCGGCAGCCTCCGCCGCCTGCTTCTTCAGCTCCTCGTAGTCCGCGTACTTCGCCCGCTCGCGCTCTAGGCGCTTGGATAGAATCTTGTCCAGCTGTTCCTGGCTTGTGATCGCCTCGAACCCGCTATCGGCATTAGCCTCATCGGCCTTCGCGTCAGCGTTAGGCATGTTGTTAGGTGTTGGATTGTCAGACATAAAGCCCCCTAAAAATCACCGCACATACTCGTGCGTACAACCGGGACATTTAGCCCCGTCCAATAAAAACCCGCCACCCTTATAGGAAGCGGTAGTGAGACGCCAGGAATCGAACCTGGTAAAGCCCCTTAACGGCTCGCCCCCTCTTTAAGCCACTTTGCGTAGCTGGACAGCGTGAGACTGTCGGTCTCCTCCGAGAACTGCGCCCATTCGCGCTCTAGATGCCGCACCGATTGCGGCAGGTCTCTACCGTCAATGCGGGCGATCTGTGTTGAGCACCTGCAGTTGTCATGAAAACGGTTTCCGTCCTTCGTGGACTGCGCAGACCTGGCAGACCCATACACCGCGCCACGAGAGGCCAACATGCGACAAAACGCACACGCGCCCGCCTCCGGGACACGAGCCACCGCCGTGCGGGTGCGCCGCCCATGATCCCGCGCGGCATTGAGCACCGTTTCCCGGTAGGACTGCAGCACTAGGCGCGTGAGTGCGCCCTGTAGTCGGTCTAGCGCGGCGGCCTCGAACTCGTCCTGCACGCCAAACACTGCCCACCGGCCAGACTTGTCCGCTTGCTCAAGCGACGGTGCCGCCAAGTCGATCTGGCCAGCCCTCACTCGCTCACCACGCGCCGCATAATCAGCCAGCGCATAATCCCGCGCAGCTAGCGCGGATTCCGTGCCGTACACGTCCACGATCTCCGTGAACGCATCGACCATAAACAGCTGCGGGTCGATAGCCTGCCCGGCGAGAAGGTTAGCCTCCAGCAGGGACTGCTGTGCTGTCGCCACCAGCTGATCCTGCAGCATTGCCCCCATTAGCGCCGGTTGCACTAGCCTCACCTCCCGCTGCCATCAGCGCCTCCTCGCTCGCACCACGAGCAATGCCAGCCAGACGCACGAGACGATCACTAGCGCGCGCCTCAGCCTGTACGCTCTCGACGGACTCAATCTCATGCTCCGAAAGCCCCATGCGACGCCACACAACCTCGCCAACCGGCAGCACGCCAGACTGCACGGCCTTGACCATCGCGTCTGTGGTGGCCGCCAAGGTAGGCGTAGCCGGGTCGGCCCAACGGGCACGCGGAGAATCCTCAATATCAAGATGCCCTGTCACCACAGCGCGCGCTAACCGGCCAACCTCGACCCATGGGCTAGTGAATTGGCGACAGCGCCGCTCTGCGCGCTTAATCAGCCGGTTCTCCATCGCCCGCACCGCGTCAGCGCTCGTGGGGTTAGAGTGCGGAATGTTGAAGTAGGATTCCGGGATACCGGACTCGGTAGCCACCAAGCTCGCCAGCCCCTTGATCTGATCCAGGTATGGACCAGGTGACACGGTTGAGAACTCTCCGAACTTAGGCTCCGTGCCCTCCTCCTCGTCACGGGGAGCAAGCAACATGCGAGTGCTAATCAGCTTCCACGAGTCCACACCCTCGAAGTTCTCCTCCGATAAGCCAATACCATAGCGCTGCGGGGTGGAGAAGAACTCTCGGTTGACGTCCATCGCGCGTAGCGCACGGGTAGCCGAGTTAATCGCCGTGATGATGCCCGGCGTGATCTCGGAACGCCCGCGACGATCGCCCGCACGGGTGCGGTTCACCACCGCCACGAGCGGCACCCTCCCCATGCTATGCGGGATACGTTCCGCGACCTCCCACTCGCCATGCTCGGAGCCGCGCACCAGCTCGACAACCTCGTCAACCTTCCATAAGGTCGCTTCCTTCTTCGAGTGGTAGGTAATGCCAGCCTCGACAAGACCTGTGCGCGGGTTGATCTCCGCCGTGGTGGAACGCGCCGAATGAGCACGGATAAGCACCTCCGGCTCCCCCGCCCCACCTGCTGTCACAGACAGGAAGCCGATGCCGTACATCAGCGCATCGCTATGTACCGCGCTAGATTCCGAGCCCACGTCAGAGGACTCGTACACGGCAGACAGTAGCTCATCATCTTCACCGCTAGCGTCAGACCAGCCCAGGAACTCGATACGCTCCTCAATCGTGTCCACGACAGTAGACGCCCAGCCCACAGTGACCTTGTTCAGCACCGAGTTAGGCGGGATACCGATACCCAGCGATGGGGCATAATACCGGCCACGGTAGTATGCCTCACGCTGCTGGTTGCCATGGTCGTAGCTAGCGAGGCGACTAGATAGACCCTTCACCAGCGCCCTATCCTGATCAGATAGCAGAGCCATCTACATCACCATCACTTTCTTGCGGTAGTTCTTCTTCGCCCCGCCCCGCGGCTTCCTGCGGTACTTCACGCGACTTAATTCCTGCTCGGTATCCAGGCCATTAAGAGCTAGGGTGGCGGCCACGAGTGGGCTAATGTCCGTCGTTGAGTTGAGGCGCCCAAACGCGAAACGCCCCTCCCCCACCCGCCGCTTACGAGCACCAGACAAAGCCAGCTGCATAGACCCCTGCCCCAACTGGCGCACATTGTGAGTCAGCACCGAATCCAGGAACCGCTCGGCAGCCGTACACACGAAATCAACCCGCACCTTCGTCACGCCCACCCCGCGCGCTTGAATGTCCTCAATCAGCGACGAGGCCGGGGAATAGCCGTCGATAATGACCGCGTCCGCCCCGAACTTCTCGACCACGTCCGCAACCTTCGCGGGAATCCATGCCACGGAGCCCGCCCGCTGGTCGATCACGTCAACGATGGGCGGCTTGCCATCCGTGGTCTGAATCGCCGCCACGAGCGCGCCTGCGTCACGAGAAGGCGTGATGTCTGCCGCGAGCACCACCTTCTCAATATCCTGCGGCAGAACGCGAACCTGGCGATCCTCGCACGCCCGCCAGTCCTCGACCGGAATAACTGACCGCTCACCAGCAAACGACCACATACCCAGCCGCTCGCGCATGAACACACCCGGCTCCATCGCGGACAGCTCATCCTCGATCACCTCTGCGCGCAGGCGAATGCCCAGGCTCGGATTGGCGTACGCCCATACGTCAGGGTCGCTTAGCTCGATAGGGCCATCAGCGTCAGGCGCAGACCACTCGCACCACATCGAGCGGCGGTTCTTGCTCTCCATGGCGTTATCACGCAGCCGTCGCCACACCTCGGAATCCGACCTAGTAGTCGGCGGAGTGCCCACGATAATCTGCTGCGGCTCACCAGACGGAGCAGACGAGATTGTGGGGAGTAGCGCGGCCAGTGACTCGTCGCCCAAGTCCTGCGCCTCGTCCATGATGAGAGTGTCCACAGTGAAGCCACGGCCTGCGCCCGTCGTGCGAGCGCCGAACTGCACGCTACCGCCATTAAGCAACCGCACTTCCTCTTGGCCGTTAGCGCGGCGAATGAAGTCCACCATCTCCTGAAGCTCCGGGTATTCCGGCGACTCAAAGAAGCCAGCGATGCGCAGAAACGCAGCACGCGCAGTCTTGAGCTCGTGAGCGGTATGGAGAACCTTCCTGCCTAGCACAACAGTCTGATACAGCTCGATCATCTCAATGATCGCATTCTTGCCGTTCTGACGCGGCACAGACAGACACGCCTGCGTGCACGTCATACGCCCCTTGGCGTCACGCCCCATCGCGTGATCGAGGAACAGCTTCTGCCACGGGTCAGGCTTAAGCCCGTAACCCTCAGCAAGGAAGGCCGCATCATCAGCTTCGGTCGTATGGAAGCGCGGGAGCTTGGAGACTGGGGACGGTTCTTGCCTGCCGATCGTTTGCGACACCGACCGTCACCTTCTTCCTAGCTCGCGCTCTTACGGCGCTCCATAAGCTGCTCCACAACCGTCAGCGGCTTGCCATCGTCTACAGGCGGGCGAAGCTCATCGATGCGCGCTAGCACTTCTGTGAGTTGTCGAGACAGTGCCGCGATGCTCCGCGCGTCGTCCGAGGAATCCATCGCGTCCGCAAGGACGTTTCGGAGTTCGATCAACGATTCGAACGACTGCTCGGTTCGAACAGCTTTTCCTAGGCGACCTAGGTTGTCGGCCATTTCTTCAGCCATTAGCGACCATCTCCTTGGTGAAAATACGAAAACGCTCTGACCTGCATAAACGCTGCGTTAAGTGGAAATAGTTGTCAAGAGGGGGAAATCCACAATGACATGTGGGTGGAAAACCCCCTATGACCTGGGGTTACTCCCCCTGGGTCTCTCATCGAAAACCCCGCGCGTTCGACCGGGTGTTCTATTACGTAGCCCCGCCCCTAGTGTGCATTCACCATGGCATAGCGTGCGGCTCGCTGGATCGCTCGAGCCGTTCGCTGCGCTGCTGCCTGCGCGAGTTGCAGACAAAGTGTGCCGGACGTAACCGCCCATGGTTATGTCCGCCCGTTGCCACCGGCTCAACATGGTCTGCAGTGAAGCTCATGGGGTCTGGCCACTTGATCTTCTTGTCGATCGGCTTATTGCATAGCCAGCATGTGAGGTTCGATTGGGCTTTGAGTAGTTCTCGCCTGCGCCTGTATTCAGGATCGCTTGTGCGGTGAACGTGTTGCCTCATTGCTCACTAACCTTCGTTCATTGTCCTGCTTGCTACTTGGTCTTGGCTTGGCCGTTGCTACCTACCGCTTGGCCTGACCTTGCCTAGCGCTTGCATGTCGTTAGCTTCGTTGCTTCATGGTCGCTTGCTATTGATTGCTCGTCGACTCGATGTGTTGTCGATGCTTCGCGTGTTGCTCGCGCTTCGCTTGCTCCATGCTTGTTGCCCTGGCTCGTAGTGCCTGCGCCCGTGCCACCCGTAAGGCTGGCCTGTACTCCCTTGCGCTTGAGCCCGTGCTGCGCCGCGTGGTCGACTGCCCTCACCAGGGCGGCGGGAGTATGGGGCTACAGGCGGCGGGGTGTGCCCTTGCCGTGGGGTGCGGTAGCGATAGGGGGGCTGCCTGCATGAGGGGGCTACCTAGATAGCCGGGGGGCATACGACCAAACCCCCGTGCGCTTCGCTCCCGTGATGTGGGGCGTGCGCCGGGGGTTTGTCCTACACCTGTTGCAATTCCATTATACCGCAGGGCGTGACAGTTGCAATAGTTGTTGTTCTACATCTGGCCACCAGTAGTGCTTCGCGTCTCCGTAGGTTCTGCTGCGCACCTTCTTGCGCTTCGCCCATTGTCGTAGCGTGGCGGGCTTTAACTCCGCCTTGTGGCGTGCTGCCCGTGCCGTTGCCTGGGAGGTCGTCAGCCAGTGGCTCGCCATCGAGGCCGGCACCTCCCTGTTCCATCTACGGAATAGGCTTAGCTCCATTGAGGCAATATCCTCTGCAACCTGGTCGCGTTCCTCGCATTGATCCAACACGTCAATGTAGGTTGCAAGCCAACGGCAACAGCTTGCTGCGCCTTGCTTGCGCTTAGCTGCTGGCAAGTAGCTTCCTGCTGCGCGCTTGATGATGTCCATCACTTCGGCTTCGATGTCGAGCTTCATGTCTAGCTGCTTGATGTTGCATGGCGCCGGACGGTTGATGGTCGTCTTGCGTACGCCTGTTTGCGATGTAACACCAGGCGCTAAGACTTGGTCTGTTAGTTCGCTGCTTAGTTCGTCTATGAGTGTTGCTAGGCGTGTGAGCGTTGCGGGTAGGTTGCCGGTCACGAGGTGGGCTCTCCTTGTGGGGTGTGTGCTGCTGGTTGTTGTAGACGTTCCTGCTTGACTGGCTTTAGGTGTAGGGGTTGCGTGCCGTAGGGGTGGGGTTAGTTCTATGCCCCCTCCCCCTTGTTCCATTAGACCCCCTCCCCTCTTTTGTTTAGGCCGCCCCCTCTTTATGTGTGCGGCACCCTATTCGCTTCGATGGTTGGCGTGTGGTCGTTAGTGATGGTGTCGAGTATGCCGCTGGCGATTCCCTCGGCTTCGTCTTCGCTGTGCGCTTCAACATAGGCGGTGTAGGTGACAGTGATCTCGTACTCGTGCCAGTTGTTGTAGCGGTCGATTTGTTGCATGAGTGGGTCGGGCATTACTCCTCTTCTTTCGGGTCGAGTGGGTGTGTGTCTCCGTATTCATCGACGATCCGCAGGCTGCAGTGTGGGTGTTGTATCAGGAATGTTCGGAGTGTGTTGGTGAATTGGCTGCCGTAGTCGGTTTCGTAGCCGAGGTAGCCGCCCTGGTGCGCGCGGTAGAGGTCTTGGCGCTGGTTGATCTCTTCGCGTATGCGGGGTAGGTTGCGGAGGTGCTGGCCTACCTCATGGGGGCTTTGTAGTGGCGGAGTGTGGCTGTCGCATTGGAGGTAGAGGTAGGTGCTCACTGTGCTTCCTGTCTGTAGTGGTGTGCGAGTAGCGCGAGGGCGAGGGGTTTCAGTTCGTCGTCGTGGATGAAAATAACCTCCTCTACCCCTTGGGCTGTACATTCGATGATTATGTGCTCACCCCAGCGGTGGAGCGTGATCGGCTTTTCTTCCTTCTCCATGCAAGCCGGGAGCGGAACAACTGTGTTATCCCTTGGCAGCTCGATTTCTACGGTGCGTGCCATGCGGTCGGCGTAGGCGAGGGCTTCAGTATGGGTGGGGAAGCCGAGCTCGTGATATTCAGGTGAGGTTACGACCCAGTAGGGTTTCGGTGCCCATCGTTGCTGCTTCCAGACTTTCCAGTGTTCCCGTGTGGTGGTCATTGCTTCTTTCTGCATTCCTCCGCCAGGTACATGTATCTGTCGGTAAATACGGCCAGGTTGTGACTGATTACGTGGGTGAAAGGGAAAGCGCTTAGGAGAACGCGGGTGCTTCGTAATCGGTCTGCTTTTCGCTCGTACTTGCGCGCTTTGCGCTCCCAGTATGGTGTGGCGTTATGCCTATCAACGGCCTCCACCACAAGAACGGTTAATATTCCTATTACGATCGTCATGGCTAGACCCGCGACGAAAATTAAAAGTTCATTCACCTACATCACCTCCGAGGCGGTCGATGAAACTGTCATACATTCCCACTGGGTTGCCCTTCCTCTTCTGCGTAGTTCGCGGCTGCCAGTAGCGCAAGCGCAACCTTGTGCGTTTCGTTTGGGTTAAGTTCGCCGGGTTCGATGCGTTGGATCATTACCCGTCCAGCACCGGCGGCTGTCCACACGATTGGGTTTTCTAGCCCTGTTCCTAGTGGTAGCCATTCGCCCATGTGGAATTGTCCACTTTTGCCGTGCTCGTCCGGTTCCGGTAGGTCTGGCGCGAGTAGGTCCGCATCAGCTAGGTCTTGCGCGATACATTCCGGTTCTTGGCAAGGGTCGGTTCCGTGGGCGCGGATCACGTCCGTTGCTTTGTTGTAGGTGCTCATTCTCCCCACCCCCGGCGGAGAACATGGCGCGTCCTTCCTGCCATCTCGGCATTGTTTCGCCTGCCGCCATCGCTCATCCACACGTAGGGCAGGTGAATCCATGGACCGTCGCCAACTGCGGCGACAATACTTCCTTCGGGTAGCGCCTCGTATTCTTCGTGTGTGGTGACAGTCTCCGGCATATCCTGTGGGCGGGCGGGAATAAGCGGGGTGATGAGCGTGATTTCGTAGTTGTGCCATTCGGACTCGTCAGCTGTTTCCCGTGTGGGGGTTACCCATAGGTCGGGGGTGATTTTAAGCGCGGGGGTGTTGGGTTGTGTGTCGAACCCGTTGTGTGCGTCTAGTAGCCAGGCTTCGCCGACGGGTACGTCCTCCGGGCGGGTGGTTTGCTCTGGGAATGAGAGACTGTCGAACTGCTCCGCCTTTTCGCTCGTGGTGCCGTCGGGGTTGACGTATGTGGTTTCGATCCAGCCATCTACTGGCCTGTCTGTGGTGATGAGCACCTGCTTGCCGTGGCGGTTGGTCGCCCAGCGGCCTAGTAGCCCGGTGGTGGGTGGCGTGTTGTTGAGCTGGTCTTCCAGCTGTTCGATCTGCTCCGCGAGGGTTTTAGCCTGCTGTTGTAGTTCTTCCAGACGTTGCTGGTTGCTGGTCATTAGCTGTTCCCCTTCATGTTTTCGGCTTCCTCTACGGCTGCGAGTAGAGCGAGGGCAACCCGTCGGGCTTCGTCGTAGCCGAGAGACAGCACTTCCTCCTCGTGCGTTTCAATGTCGATGGTGCCCCGGCTGCGGTCGTGGATTACAACTCCGTCGTTGTCGATGTCGCCGTCGATCACGATGGAGTGGCGGGTGAACCAAACGTTGTGGATATAGTTGGTTGCCGATGGTTCGGGTAGGTCGTAGGTTTTGCGGGTGGTCATGGAGTGTCCTCCTTGGGTGCTGGTCGGTAGATCGGTGCTGAATCGTCGGGCTCGTACAGGTCGTAGTAGGTGACGCTGTTCTCGCCAGGGTCGGGCGTGATGAGGCCGGCAACGTTCAGCTGGTGCACGAGCTCAAATAGGGACTCGCCTACCTCGTCCATGTAGGCGGCGATGTCGATCGCGCGGTCGAAGTTAGTTGCTGGGCGGTGCGAGTTATGGCTCATAGCGGGATTCCTGTAGTTCGCCGGTGAGGAAGAAGATGAGGTCGTCGACGCACATCGTTACCCACTGCCTTCCAGGGTCTGCTACGCCGTGGCGTTTGTGGATGATGATGCCGACGGCTGCGTCGTCGTTGCCCGCCTGAGTGTGCGCTTCGTCGATCCATTGGGCGAGGCTTGGACGGGCGGTGTTCTTGCATTCCACGACCACTCGCTCGCCGTGGGATCGGACATTGGAGATGTCGCCCCGGTCTTTCGCCCCGGTTTTTACACGGCGGTCGATGTATTCGCTGACGTTGTCGCGGAGGTGGTCGGCGATTTGCCTTTCGAACCTGGCTCCGGCCGCTTTGGCTGATTGTCTTGTGCGTGCCATTGGTTTCTCTCTTGCTTAAAAAGGCGGCTCGTCATCGTCGCCCTGCTGCTGGTTTGCGGGCTGGTCGGCGAACGGGTCGCCCTGCTGCTGGCCGAAACCTGCCTGGTTGTTCTGCTGGTTCGTCGTGGCCTTCTGCACACCTGCGACCGCCCAGCGCAGATCAGGCGCGACGGAGTCGGCGGTCATCTTGATCTGCAGCTGCTCGCCATGCTGCGAGTTCCACACGGTCGGTCGCACCTTGCCCGCGACAGTCACGCGCGTGCCCTTCTTGAGGCTGTGCGCGACGTTGGCTGCCAGGGTGCCGAAGCAGGACACCTTGACGGCGATGACGGGCGTGTCCTGCCACTGCCCGGTGGCGTTGTTCTTCTCCCGCTCGCTCCATAGGACGGTGAGTCCCGCCCAGGGCTGGCCTTCCGCGTTGTGCTGTAGTACGGGATCGCTGGCGAGGTTGCCGGTTACGGTCATGTGGGTCATTTTTTCTACTCCTTGGTTGTTGGTTGGTTGTTGGTGGCGTCAGATTCTTGTTGATTGCCGTCTCTCGCGGACTTTCCCGCCTCTAGTGCCCATTTACGCGAGAGGCGCTTCTTCGTCGCTTCTACGGCCTTCTGATCGACGTTTCCCGCGCGCTGGCATAGCTCCGGGGATCGCCCATCGGCGGTAAGCCCCATCTGCAGGTGCCGTTGCTGCTCGCGCCTGCGCCTGATCTGTTCGCACTCCGCCCGGTATCCCGGCTCGTCGATGAGTAGCTCCTCGTGAGCGCGCCATACGGCTCGCTTGAAGTCCGGGACTCCGATCAACCTGCCGCCGAGATCGTCCCCAGCGACCTTCAAGGCCGCGACGGGGAACACCTTCACCGGCAAGTGGATTCGGCTAATCGCGTCGGCGTACAGGCGCATGAGCGCTTGCTGCTGCTCCGGAGAATCCATGCGAGGCATCGACTGTGGGGCGAACAGCTTCAGGTTCTCAAGCACCTGTGAGGCAATCGCGGCTGCCTGGTCGAGCGTCATGCTCCGAGTTGCCATTGGGGGTTACCTCCGATCTGCAGCGGCTCGCTGGGCATGTCTTCGCCATAGAAGCTCGCGAGTAGCGCATCTGCCGTCACGCCTTGGCGGGCGGGCTGTGGTGCCACATGATTGTTGGTTTCGTCGATGGATTCCCAGCGGCGATCCTTGAGCCACTTGTGTGGGTGGGGGATGTAGCGCGCGTCATCGACTCCGGGGTTGTCCGCATAGACGGCTGTGAGGCGGAGCAGTTCCTCGGGGGCGATGGTTTTGGTTGCTTCACGCCATTGCTTCGCCGCGTCTTTCTTTGAGGCGTTGCGTCGGCGTGGGTAGGTCTTCCACCAATCCTCGAATGCGGGCGGGTAGGCATCTGGGCGCGCGTCCGGCCTTCGGGCGGACGAGTCCGAACTTGCTTCGGACGATATATTCCTTTCCTCTGTTCCTCTGTTACTTTTATCCCCTGTTCCAGGCAATGGATTCTCGCGAGGGTGTCGCGAGGGTGTCGCGAGGGTGTCGCGCATTTGCGCATTTTCGCTGGTAGGGAGCGGGTAGCGAGGTTTGTTAGGCCGATCGATACGTTGATGTTTTCCCCAGTTGTCTATTGATAGATACTCTCGCCCATCGACTGTGTACCGGTTGATTCGCCCGGCTGAAGCAAGGCGTTGAAGCCCGTCTGCAACCCTCGCGAGGGTGTCGCGAGGGTGTCGTGAGAGATCATCGGCAAACAGATCAGCGGCCACTAGGCTCACTCTGTCCTGCCCTACCCCGTTATCGTCCACATACGACCACAACCCAATGAACAGCAGTCGATCTTCGACCGTCAGGCAAGATATATCGGGTGATCGCCAGAACTCGGGCTTGATCGAACGAATCCTCATGCCACCTCACCCCCTCCCGCTAGAACGAAGCCCTGGCCATACCGCGATGCGTACACTTGTGAACCTGGTCGCTGGTTGCATTCCGGCTTAATCGCTTCAATGAAGCGTCTTTCGGCCTCCCATGTTTTCGACTCTGCGTCGAAACGGCTGTCCCCGTGAATTTCAAAAACATAGACACTAGCCGCTCGCGGAAACCATGGCTTGCGCACATGCCCGGACATTCTGTACACCATGTTCACTGCCTTGCCGACGTAAATCGGCTTATTATCCTGGTCGAGAATGACGTAAACATATTCAGAGTGGCGGCGACTGTATTCAGGAAAGTGCTTCCATCTGCCCCAGCCTCTCTCTTTGATCTCAAATCTGCCTAGCGGGCTAACTTCGATGCATTCTTTCTCCATCTTCTTCCTCCTTCCTGTAAACCCCTCGGTAGTATCTCGGCGGCCAGGTAACCTCGTCCCGGCCACGAATCAATAAGCCCCGCTCGTAAGACCAAGCGGGGTTGTGGTGCGCGTAGCTATGGCATTGGTGGCAGAGAGCAACCAGATTCTCTTCCGTATGCTCGCCACCCTGTGATCTCATCTTCCGGTGGTGCAAGTGATGCGCCCGTCCAACACACACGCCGGGAATCATTGCCTCGCATGTGCCGGCCGACCGGGCGAGAACAGCCTCTGCGACCTCGGGCGGCATTGCCTTACGTTTGCCCATGGCCACTCCCGGCATAGGCCTGGCGGATTCCAGCAGCCATAGTCTGTAGTGCGGACTGCTTAGCGATAACCGCACGCAGCATGTCTTTCGCTCGCTTATATGCAACATCGGCGACATCGCGGGCTGCGCGCTTCTCCTCGGTCGCAACCTCCGCCTTGGCTTCCTTGTCCTTAATGCTGCCCTCGGCTGCCAGGTAGGCCATAGCGTAGGCGTTCTTGTATTCGCGCTCCGCGTCGAGGTAGTCGGCATAGGCGTTTGAAACGACGTCTACACCTTTGTATGTCTGCTCGCTGGTGGTGCGCAGGTCGCGCTCGATCTGGACAGGGTTAAGAGGCTCCATTAAGTTCCGCCCTCCTCCGCTTCACGACCAGAGTCAGGTGGTTAGCGACGCCAAGCTCCATCGCCTCACTCCATACCTTCTTCAGGTCGGCTTCCGTCTTGCAGGCGTTCGCCCTGTCGGTAAGCTCCTGGATTTTTGGCTTCATCATCTCTTCGCGCGTCACACGGCGGTTGCCAGCGAAACCGGCATTAGCCAGCGCGCGTCCCAGTGCGGAGGTTTCGCAGGTTTCCAGCGCGGCTACCTTCTGTGTCATGCCCGCGCCGTCGACCTCGAAGGCGTGCCCTTCACTAAGGGGCTTCTCGTCCTCGAAGTTGCGATAGAGTGCCACCTTCACGACCCAGCGGGTGGCTCCCACCTCGCCCCGCATGTCCACGACCTCGCTGGTCATGCGGTAGTTCGGGTACGTGTCTTTGAAGCGCATAATGCGCTCCTCGACAGGTTCATAGTTGTCCAGGTTGATCTGATTACCCATTTAGGACACCTCCTTCTCGAATGCCAGGCGTAAGCTTGGCTTCGTTTCTTTCTCAACCGTGTACTGGTCGGCCAGGTCGGCATGATCTTTGCGGAACTTCTTGGAGTCGAAGGTCTTGCGCGTGCCTGGCTTCGTCATCGTCACCATGCCGATGCTGGGATACTCCCAGCTGCCCGGTTCGTCGCCGATGGCGCCGATGATCTGCTCGCGCAGTTCGTTGATCTCCGCCTCGATACCGGCCTTCATGTCGGTCAGCTTCTTGACCTGCGCCAACTCGAAGGACACATCTGGGGCGGTCGGGTTCTTGCCTTCGAGCCACTTGTGAGCGAAGTCCACTAACTCCTTGATGCGCCTCTCATTGCGTCGAATAACGCAGCTGCGCACCTCGCCGGGCTTGAACTCGTCGCCCTCAACCGTGTACGGCTCCCAAGAGAACAGGCACTCGTCCGCGTCGGTCACATACAACTGAACCTGCACCTGGTCGAAGTACACACCAGGAATATCCCCATCGCCCCAATCGCGGTGGGCGCCAACGGTCTTGATCTCGCCGATCAGCTCCATCGGCTGCCCCTCGCGCCAATCACGATCAACCATGTCCGGTGTCGCGCCGATCAAACCGGCATCATCGACCCACAGGTCATCGTTCGCTTCAAGGCTCGAGTCGATCTCTAAGCGAACATGCTTGGCGATAACAGGCTCGCGCTCCTTACCCCACTCGGTGTAGCGGTTGCCGGTGAAGTTTTGCTTGCCGGTGCGCTTCTCCTCGCGCAGTTCACGAGCATATTTAGGCGACCGGATCGCCCTAGCAATTTCCGTAGCCGTGATAACCTCACGGCGCTGCTCCAACCACTCTTCAGTGTCGAAGCTAATTAGGCGTTGCGGCATGGTGGCAACACTCCTTTCTCTTCTATAAGACGCTTAGCTTCCGCCTCTGCCTCGTAGATGAAATTGATGTCCAGCCCGAGGCGAGTAACGAGCTTGTCTAGCGTGGAAATAAACATTGTGTTCCGACGCGATACGGGGTTGCAGCACTCATTGAGCTGGGCTGGCGAAATCCCCGTGAGCTCCACAATCAGATCGCTGCCCAGGCGGTCGCGCTTAGCGGCCAATGCAGCCTGTAGCCCCGATGGGATCGGCACTTGCTTAATCTCGCGCACCGCGATCACCTGATCTCGTTCGCTAGTGCGTCCAGGTGATTACAGATCGCGCGCTGCGACCGGGTCGCCTCCCGAACCTTCTTCCGTAGCCGGTCGGCAGAAATGCCGGGGCGCGGGTGATTCGCTCGGCTTAGCTGCTGCTGTAGCTCGCGGTTACGGTCACGCAGGCGGGGAAGCCGATGTAGTAATTCAGCCGTATAGGCAGCCAGCGGGTCGTCCGTCTTCAGCAGCTGGGAATGTGTCGCGGAAATCAGGCGATCCAGCTTCATGTCCGCGAGCTGGGTTTCAAGGTCTTTCAATGGGGGGGCTTTCTAGGTCAGCAGGATTACGCAGATCAGGATCACGCCCATACCCACGGCAAAACCGAGGGAGAACCAGAATGGCGGGGGCGGGGTCGAATCGTCGTGGTCATACGGGTCAATCAGGGGCATTAGACCAACAACTTTCCGAGATGCCAGGCGATCAGCAGGATCGTGCCCGCGAACGCGATAGCGGCCAGCGAGGCGGCGATCATGTCGAACAGGGTTACCCGCTGCTCACTGTCGAGTTCGTAGGGCATCGCGTCATCGGTGTAATCATCGTCCGCTTCCAGCCACTCGTCGATCTCGTTAATGAGGCGCTGTTGCGCGCCCTGGATAGCTGGGTGTGCCGGCGGGATAATACGGTTCGGGATTGGGATGTCATCGTGGCGACTCATGATGCGGCCTCCTCAGGGGTGATGGATTCAACAGGGATACGGGTGGCATTCCCGATACGGATGGGATTGAGATGGGCGAGCCGGCCTTCGCGGGCATGGCGGTACAGGGTGCCGGGCGGAATTCGCAGTATTTCTGCAGCCTCGGGTATGGTGTAAAATTTGCGTTGGGTCACAGTTTTTGTCCTTTCGTGTGGCCTTGTTTTTAGTGAATGGCAGAACAACGACACCCCATCTGGATCAGAATTGATTAGGCGATGATCTGGGTGGGGTTTGTCGTGTTTTTAGGGGAAGGGGCGCAGCGCCACCCTCGCGCTCTTCGCTAGCGGTCGTGGGGTGGGCTTACGCGGCGACGAAACGTCGGAAGGTCGACCGCTACGCCCCTAGTACCCTCGGCAGGACTCGAACCTGCCTTGCACGTCACGTAGCGCGCGCCTAGTGGCTGGCGTGGCTGGTGATCGCGTGCAAACAACCTTGTGAGGGTCTGTTTTCGTCTGTAGTTACCTCCCACTGGCGGGTGGGGTTCCTGCCCTAGTAGGGCTTGCGGGGGTCATGGCGCATCTGAGAACCAGCGCTCGCCCCGCCCGTATCGCAGACGGTGGTATTCAGTTGTCAAAGAACATGGCCATGTGGCCTTGTGCCCTGCCCAGGAATTGCACCTGCGGGGTTGGTCTACCCAGGGCGGGCTCGTCCAGGCTTCCCCTCCCAGACGAACCAAGGGGGTTAGGCGGACGCCTCGCTGGACTGCACGGCCTGCTGATACGCGCCCCACGACAACGCACCCAACCGCGCCATCTCCGCCTCCCATTGCTCGATCCCCGCGACAGTCTTCATGCGGGCAGCATGGTCGGCATTCGCAGCTTTGCGCTCCGTGTCAGCCCATAGCTGCAAGTCGCGAACCGAGGCGCAGGACAGCTTCACCCGCTCGCGCACCTTCTTTGGCTTCCCGTTGACCAGA
Source organism: Corynebacterium jeikeium (assembly GCF_000738175.1). GTDB lineage: Bacteria > Actinomycetota > Actinomycetes > Mycobacteriales > Mycobacteriaceae > Corynebacterium > Corynebacterium jeikeium_C. The sequence goes on from NZ_JFCH01000029.1 coordinate 55,419, forward strand.
ATCGTGTTCCAGAAGCTAATCGGAGACTCTCCCGCGAGCTGCCAATCCAGCGGCTGCTGGCCTGTGATGTGAAACTCGCGAGCCATCGCGTTCCCGGAGCTAGTGCGTTTCTCCTCAATGCTTCGCGCCTTGCTACGCAGTAGTTCCCGCGCGAGGTCTTCCACCTGCGCCACATCGACCGGGATAGAGTCGGCGACGCGGTCGATCCAGTCCTTCGCGATATATCGGTCTGGGCGAGCCTCGTCGAGGCGCTTCATTAGTAGTTCGGTGTAATCGGCAGCCATTAGTCGCGTCCTTTCAGGTACTTGTTTTCGATCTCTAGGAATCGTTCGCGGTCGTGCTTTTCCATCGCGTCGAGGACTTCATCACGGGCGGGGAATGTCGCCATCATCAGGCCGAACTTGAAGGCTTCGACGAAGGTTTCGACGTAGGTTTTATGGCGTTCGATGAACACGCGGTGGTCGCGTTGTTCCTCTTCTTCCTTGCGCTTCTTTTCCTGCTCCGCCCGGCGGGCTTCGCGGTCATGTTCGAGGTATGCCGCGTAGGCTCCGCGCATGGTCTCGAAGGTTCCTTGGGGCTTCGAGTCAAGCCAGGCTTGGGCTTCAGGGTGGTTGTCGAAGTAGCGACCTGCCTTGTCTTCGCGGGCTTGCTCGTCGCGGGCTTCCTCGATACGGGCGCGCTCCTCGGCTTCGCGGCGCTGCTTCTCGGCCACAGCCTTTTCCTGGGCTTCGGAAAGGGGGAGGTCGCCAACTGCGACCGCGCGAAGGGTGCCTTCGCCAAGAATGTCGAGCACTAGACCGGCTCTGCTTAGCTGCGACCCGGCGTTTGAGCTGTCGCTATTTGCAAATTGCAAATAACTCGTTGTGCCGCGCTTCCATCGCCCGTTCTCTCGGCGCCCAGCCTTAGCCAAGGTGATCGCCTTCTCCGCTGCGAGCTGCCCAACTGTCTGGTGCTTCCGGTCGTCGTTATCGCTAAGCATGAACGCCAGAGGGTCTTCCTTGCGGGTCTCAAAAACTGGCTCCACGCCGGCCTTCTCGCACGCTGCGAGACGATGGCGGCCACCGATTACACGGCCTTCCGCGTCCAAGCTGATCGGGTGTAGTAGCCCAATCTCCGCGATAGATTCAGCCATCTGCTCCACGCGATCCTCGAAGATTGGAAGATCGGCGATGTATGGGTGTATCTTCATCTGCTATACTTTCCTTACTTTCCTTTTTGCCCCTGTTCCCGCAGGGGCTTTTTCTATGCCGCAATCTCTTCGCGCGTGGTCGTGTAGAACATCTGCCCGAAATCTTCGAGGCCGAACCCGATAAGAACTCCGGCGACGAATGCTGCCGAAACGTTCCCGCCCTCCATTGCGCGGACAAATGTCTGCCGCTTAACTCCGATGCGCTCCGCCGCCTGGCTCTCCGAGAGTCCGAGGGTGCGGACGAGCGTCTTCATCGCTTCTGTATTGAGCTTGATTGCCTTGGTCATGTGGTTCACCTCCTTGCCGGTATGGTTTAAAGGTAATCCATGATGGCGCACTTGTAAACCATTACCCCAAAACGGGGTTGGTTTATTTACTATCCATGCAGTTCGAATGGCTCTAAGTGGTTTGAAAATGTACCATGTAGACATGAGCGAATTTCAGCAATGGATAACCGGAGTTACCGGCGGTGCATCTTGGCGCACTATCGCCGACAAGCTCGGCACCACCCACCCCACGATTCAACGGCGACTTAAGAACGACACGGCAAGCGCTGTTATTGAGCTCGCTCGCGCCTATGGCGCCAATCCAATCCCTGGCCTACTAACCAGCGGGTGCATCACCCGCTCCGACATGGACGAGCACTTCCAAGAAGCTTCACTTAGTAGCTACACAGATCTAGAGCTCGCCCAAGAGATCGTCCGCAGGCTCGAAGAAAAAGATCACGATGACCTCGCGGACGTGTACGAGTTCCACGCCGTCGCAGATTCCAGCCCCGACGAGGACGCACTACGAGCACAGCAAGAAGGGAGCGACCTTGAATGACCATCACTTGCCCAGACCTGCACCACGTAGCCCGCCAACTCGGCGTAACCCTCACCCGCCATGACGGCGGCGTCAAGGGCTACTACAACCACACAACCCACACCATCAGCACCAGGCGCGGAATGAGCATCACCCAATACCGCTCCACCCTCGCCCATGAGCTCGGCCACGCGCACTACCGCGACCAGCCCACCGGCAACGGCCACTACGACCAGAAGCAGGAAGCCCGCGCCGACCGCTACGCCGTGCGCCTGCTTATCGACCCGGCGACGTTCAACACGGCCTACAGGTGGTGCCAAGGCAACCTCCAAGAGCTCGCCGACGAACTGGAGGTCACCCAGCACCTACTCGCCGTCTACATGCGCCAAGCACTAACCCACTAGGAAGGAAAACCATGAAGACCCGCATCATCCCAGCCATCCTCGCCGTCCCACTCCTCATCGCCGGCTGCAGCACCGACGACACCACCCCGGACATCAACCCTGGCGAACTCGAGGAAAAGCTCAACCCCGATGGAACCGACTCCGAAGAGCACAACATCGCCAACCCCCTCCCCGTCACCTGCTACTCGCACCTCCCCTGCGAGGGCGAGCTCAAGCTAGAGACCGTCACCCTCGGCGGCTCCTGCGACTACGGGATGAAGGACTACGACCTGCGCATCATCAAGCCTGGAAACACCCTGCTACAGATCAAGGGACACTTCACGCTCGATACCGCCGAGAACGGGTGGGCAATGCTGGACGACCCAGCCACCATCAACAAGGATGGGGACACCGAGACTCCGGCGCAGGCCAACGTCTGCGACGACGCAGACTCCGGCCACGAGGACTGGAGCGAGACCCTCGACAAGGGGCACAGCATGAAGGTATATGGTTCCTGGGAAGTCGACGAGAACACCGAGTACGTATACCTCCTGGGTAAGAAGGTCAAGGTCGAGGACATCAAGCCATTGTCCGACGAGCTAAAAGAGAACGGCGACATCCCAGATGATGGAGGTTCCTTGATCGACGAGGATTACACGGAGGAGCCGATTAACACGGAGAAGTTCGCCCCCGAGGGCGACACTCCGATGCCTACCACCGGCAACGCCGAAAACGACGCCACCGTGAACTTCTGGAACTGCATTCAGGCGGGCGGAACTGAAGAGTCCTGCCTGCAGTAAGGAGCCGTCGTTATGGCTGTCCAGAAACGCACTACTAAGACCGGCAAGACCCGTTGGGTCGCCCGCTATCGTGACAAGACCGGGCGGGAGCACTCTAAGAGCTTCGACACGCAACGCGAGGCCAAGCAGTACCTCGCAGACCAGCGGGTCGCGCTCACCCGTGGCACATGGGCTAACCCCACCTTGGAGAAAACTGCTATCGGCACACTCGTTGATGAATGGGTGCAGTCCAGTAGTGAGGTCTCCCGTCCGTTCCGCATGTCCCTTATGCGGAATCTCGGTGATCTGGCAGACCAGCCTGTCGGCACCCTCACGCCTGCGGACATCCGCGCATGGGTGGCGACACTGCAGGCCGGCAGGCCATGGAAAGACGGTTCCCCCCTGGGCGTATCGTCCGTATCGAGCGCGTTAGCCAACCTCAAGGCCGTGCTAGAGCGGGCAGTCGATGATGGACTGATCCCGAAGAACCCGGCACGCACTGTCACCGCATCTAGACCGACTACCCGTGTTACCTGGCATGATCTGCCCACTCGTGACCTTATTGACCGGCTGATCCGGTATGCGCGGACGGGCTATGGGCAGCGCAAGCGGGGCAAGAAGCTGTCCTGGTTCCAGGCGCACCCTGACCTGGCCGTGATGATCCGTGTGAGCGCTGCGACGGGGTTGCGCCCCGGTGAGGTGGCAGGCCTGAGTTGGCGGAATGTGGACTTCGAGAAGAGGCAGATTCTCGTGATGGAGCAGGCTATGCGCACTGGCGCTGGCACGCGACCACTAAAGACCGGCGACAAGGGTATCCGCGCTTTGAGTGTGGATGATGAGACGCTGGCCGCGATTAATGAGCTGCCGCGTGTGGATGAGCGCGTGTTTCATGCCCGGTGGGGTGGGGTGCCGATGACGGCGGAGAAGTACTCCCAGGCGCTGCGCCGGTTGTGCCTCGTCGTGGGTGTTGATCCGGTGACGCCGCACTCTTTCCGGCATTTTCATGCGACGGAGCTACTAAGCGCTGGTGTGCCGGTGAAGGCTGTGCAGCGTCGATTGGGGCATTCGTCGGCGCGGGTGACTTTGGATGTGTATGCGCATTTCGTGCCGGGTGGTGATGATGTGGCGGCGGATGTGATTGCGGGTGTGTTGTCTGGTGCGGGATCGGTGCGGGATCGGCGTGGCGGTTTGCGCGTTGTTGGCGGTTAGTGGCCTGGTCGTGGGGTGGTTTTTGGCTATTTTACGTTGATAAGGATCAT
>NZ_JFCH01000030.1 GCF_000738175.1 Corynebacterium jeikeium
GGTCAAGTCCGGTGTAGTGGTGTAGCCGTTTGTGCTTTCGGCTCGATATGAAGTTCGGGGCTTGGTTAGGCGGTTAGCTGGTGGTGGTCGTCACGATGTTCTCCTGGGTGGTGCATGAGGTGCTTGGTGTGTTCGAGTGCGGTCAGTGACATGTAGCGTTTTTGTTGGATCCAGTCGTCGTGTTGCTCGGCTAGGACCGCACCGACAAGCCGGATGATGGATTCACGGTTTGGGAAAATGCCGACGACGTCGGTGCGCCGGCGGATCTCACGGTTTAACCGTTCTGTGGGGTTGTTTGACCACACCTTCGTCCAGACTGGTTTCGGCGCTGCGGTAAACGCCAGTACTTCATCGAGTGATTCCTCCAAATACGCCGCGACGTGAGGGAATTTCGGCTCCAGTAGGTCGACAACTTCGCGGGCTTGAGCCCAAGTGGATGTGGCGTCAGGTTGCTGGAAGATTGTCTGGAACATCGCAGAGACCATCGGCCATTGTGTTTTCGGGACCTTTTCGTAGAGGTTCTTCGCGAAATGGGTGCGGCACCGCTGCCACGACGCATTGGGCAGCACTTCGGAAATGGCGTGCTGGATGCCTTCGTGGGCATCACTTGTGATAAGGAATACCCCAGTAAGTCCGCGGGCTTTTAAGTCCTGGAAGAAGCCTTTCCACGACGCGTTGGATTCCGCGGTGGCGACGTGCATGCCGAGCATTTCGCGATACCCGTCGGCGTTGACTCCGGTGGCAAGCAGCACTGAGCATTTGACCACCCGGCCGCCTTCACGGACTTTGATCGTGAGCGCATCGCACGATAAAAAGGCGTACCCGCCGGGGTCTAGTGGGCGGTTTTTGAAGTCTGCGACCATGTCGTCGAGTTCTTCTGACATGCGTGAGACTTGCGATTTCGACATGCTGGAAATCCCAAGCGTAGCCACCAGATCATTCATCCTGCGGGTGGAAACCCCTTTAAGGTAGCACGTGGCGATCACAGTCGATAAGGCTCGTTCTGCTCGTGAGCGGCGCTCTAACAGCCAGTCTGGGAAGAACGCGCCGTGGCGCAGTTTCGGCACCGCCACGTCGATCGTGCCGACACGGGTGTCAAGGTCGCGGTGGCGATACCCGTTGCGGTGGTTGACCCGCTCGGTGGATACAACTCCGTATTCGGCGCCGCAGACGGTGTCAGCCTGGGCGGAGAGGATCTGGTTGATAAACCCTTGCAGCATCTGGCGCATCAAATCCGGAGACGCTTGGGCCAGCAAATCATCCAGATAGGTTGTCGGGTCGATAGAATACGGTGCAGCGGTCATCGTCATAGGCCTTTCGGTGAGATGTGGTAGTTGAGTCGAAAGGCTAACTGGCGGTGGCCGCCCACTACTTTCCGGGACCCACCATCAGCAAGCGTTACACCACACTAAGGGACGCAACCGTGCGCATTGGGCGATCATTGCGTGTAACTATCGAATCAACTCCTACCTACTCTTGAAAGAAACGCACTTTCGGTGGCCGTGAAATTTCCTTAGGGCAATCCAACTATCTATTCCCAAGGCTTACTGCCCCAAATTTTCCCAGATTTGCCGCGTCAAATGCCCGGAGATTTCATTAATCAGATTATCTCTACTTAGGCTGACAGCGTCTGCGGCGGCAAGTGCGCCACCGTATAGCCAGAAAGGACTAAAACCCGTCACGGACACTGCCGCGGCCAACTTGACACCAGAGTCGGGTTTGTGACGTAGCCATCTCTAAGCTGCGTACGGAGCCGGGCCCGCTGGCGATTACGGCAGCGCCGTCAGCAGTGTGGCCCAGATCTGGTCGAATACCCCGCTGTTGGACTCAATCGGAAGATTCGACGATGCACGAATAACGTGGGAATCTTCCCGGATCGTGCTGCTTTCATTCGCCTTGTTGGCGCGGAACGGGCTGAACAACATGATGGGTGGATACAGCAAAACGTTACATTTCGCTGACTAGTCTGGCCCAGACCAAACAGGTCATCGCAGCCAACGCTGTCGACGGCATTGCTACTGGCAGCAGGGAAATCGCCACATGATCACCACCTGCTGTTCGCGAGTTGACCCATGACACACAGTCCAAAGATAGCCACAGATACGATAGCCAGATACGCCATTAGGGCTTGACCTATTTCAAGAGCGAGCGTACATAAGCGTACATAGATGAGATGCAAGATTTGGAGGTTATTCGATGAAGCTTGTGGACAAATTCGGTAGGGTAGCGACTGATTTGCGTATCTCTCTGACAGATCGGTGTAATCTCCGATGTACTTATTGTATGCCTGCTGACGGTATGGATTGGTTCCCTACATCGAACCTACTCTCTGATTCCGAGGTCGTACGGTTGGTGAAAATCGGAGTTCGAGACCTAGGCGTAACAAAGGTACGGTTTACTGGTGGTGAGCCGCTTCTACGCAAGAACCTTGAGGGGGTTATTGCTGAGATTTCAGAATTGGAACCTCAACCAGTTCTGGCCTTGACGACTAACGCAACTGCACTTACGCATCGCGCCGAGAAGCTGCGAGAAGCTGGGCTTAGCAGAGTCAATATTTCTTTGGACACCGTGAATCGCTCCCGATTCGCTGCACTGACTCGGAGGGATCGCCTACTCGATGTGCTGCGGGGAATTGAAGCGGCGATTTCCACGGGCATGACAGTAAAAATCAATGCTGTTTTGCATCATGAGGATGATCCGGCAGCGCTTTTGTCTTATGCTTTGCGTGTTGGCGCGTCGCTGCGTTTCATCGAGAACATGCCAATTGGCACGGAGAAATGGGATCCATCAGTTGTAGTGACCAGTGCTGCCGTGAAAGAGAGGTTGACCGATGCTGGTTTTGAGTTGGGGCTTGCGCGCGAGCGAGGATCAGCACCAGCTGAGGTTTTCCCGGTGAGGGGAAAAGGTCTCCCAGATGGAGATGTGGGCTTCATTTCGTCGGTGTCTGAGCCTTTTTGTGGTGCGTGTTCGCGTACCCGCATCACTGCTGATGGAAAGGTTCGCTCGTGCCTTTTCTCGACAAGGGAAACAGATTTGATGGAGCTAATGCGCGGTGGCGCTACTGATAGTGAGATAGCTGCTGTGTGGCGTCAGGCGATGTGGGGGAAACCTCGTGAGCACGGTATCGAGCAAGTCGGGTTTGCGACGCCGTCGCGGACGATGTCAGCCATCGGTGGGTAGGTATCGAAGTGATCTGTCCGAGTGGTGTGCTTTTGGCAACGGTACGGCACGTTGGTAAGGGTACCGAGACTGCCGTATCGAAAACGAAAAGCTATTTTACTCTTAAAAGAGAGATTTGAGGTGAAAATTAACGTGAAGGTGGAATTCTTTGCGGCCGCCGCTAGTGCGGCGGGGTGTTCGGAACGTGATATTCAGGTTGACGGTAGAGTCGTTCTTTCAACCGTGTTGAACACACTGCGACAGGAAAACTCTGAGCTCGCACGGGTTTTGGAACATTCCACGTTCCTTGTTGATGGTGTGCGGGCTCGGCGGGATTCGTTGGTGGGGCCTCAATCAGAGCTCCATGTTTTGCCTCCATTTGCGGGAGGATAGGAGAGTGCCATACGCATTTATTTCGATACAGCCTCTTGATGCCCAAGCATTGGAAGAGTTAGCTGAGGATGAGCGCTGTGGTGCAACTGTCGTATTTCGCGGCGTGGTACGAAACCACGATGGAGGACAACTCGTAGCTGGTATTCAGTATTCAGCGCATCCTTTCGCCGAAGATGCTTTGGCGGACATCGCCGAGGGCGTTGCGAAGCGAGACCAAGTTCACCAGGTTGTAGTGGCTCATCGAGTAGGTGATTTGGAGGTTGGGGATGATGCTTTCATTGCAATTGTCTCTGCAGAGCATCGGGCTGAGGCGTTCTCGGCCTGTTTAGATATCGTTGAAGAGATCAAAACGCGCGTCCCGATTTGGAAACTCCAGCAGTTTTCTAACGGCTCTACGAGTTGGAGTGGTCTTCCGTGAAAGGCCTTAGTGAGAAGGCATTAGCACTCCATAATCCCGTTAGATCGCTATCTCCCCGTGAGCGAGAGCGGCATCAACGCACAATCTCAGTTATTGGGGAAGAAGGCCAGGCGAGACTACTTGCTGCCCGGGTGCTTGTCGTGGGCGCTGGTGGCCTTGCCAGCCCAGTACTGAGCTACTTGGCTGGCATGGGGGTTGGGCACATTGGGCTGTGCGACGCTGATGTCGTCGAGACCGGTAACCTACCACGCCAAATAATCCATAATGAGGCGGCACTGGGAATGCCAAAGACTTCCTCAGCGCGTAGGAGCATTGAAGCACTTAACTCGGATGTCGATGTGGCGGAATACGGTTGGGCTATGCCAAATTTGCTGGACCAAGTTGCGGGAAGCTACGACATTGTCCTCGATTGTTCTGACACTTTCGAATCGAAATACACCGTGGCCGATTGGTGTGCGGGGTCTGGGCATCCTCTGGTATGGGCGGTGGTCGCAGCGACTACTTGGCAGGTCTCAACATTCTGGTCAGCTAGTCCGAATAAACCGACGACTCTTAGAGACCTACATGCTGCTCCGCCTCCACCTGGTGCTGTTCCGACCCCTGCCGCGATGGGGGTCGTCGGACCTGCTGTTGGAGTGTGTGGTTCCCTGATGGCCGGAGAAGCGATGAAGCTATTGACAGGTTGTGGGAGTCCACTCATTGGCCGTGTCGCAGTCGGCGACGTTAAGTTTTCAGATTTTAAGGTGTGGCGATTTTTATGATGACTCCTGAAGAGTACTCAAACCGCTTGCAACGCTTAGTTAGGGTTACTCCAGTTGAGGAGGTGTCGGTCGGCGAAGCAGTGGGGCAGTGCTTAGCGGAAGCCGTGCGAGCTGAGGTTCCGGTGCCGCCCTTCGACAACTCATCAATGGACGGCTATGCAGTGGCTTACCGCGATATTGCGGTTCTCGCTGAGAGCTCGACAGGGTCGGTAACCTTACCAGTTTCAGGTGATATTCCGGCAGGGGCAGTACCTCGAGCGCTGCGTGGAGGAACCGCGATGAGAATCATGACAGGCTCGGTTCTGCCCTCCGGAGCGGATACTGTCGTTCCTGTAGAGCTCACGGATCAACCCCCGGGTGCTGGACCTGCACCACGGGAGGTGACAATTACCGGACACGTAGAGCAGGGAGCGAGTATCCGTTTTAGAGGGCATGACATAGAACGAGGAAAGATGGTCGCTTCCGCCGGCGAGCGAGTCACTCCGTCACTTCTTGCGGGAGTTCTCGCGGCTGGTGTTGCCAGGGTGTTGGTTCATAGGCGCCCGCGCGTAGCGGTGATTGTTACTGGAGACGAACTAACGGAGGCCGGTGAATCGTTACATCTAGGGCATATTCCCGATTCCAACGGCCCGATGCTGGCATCGTTGGTAAGACAGGCGGGAGCGGACATTGTTCAGCAGTCTCGCAGCGTAGACCGGGAAGATGAGTTCCTTTCGCTACTTTACAAGGCTGCTTCGTGCGCCGATTTAATTCTCACCACAGGCGGTGTGTCTGCAGGAGCCTTCGAAGTGGTGAAGCAGGCTATGTCAATAGAGACCAAGGATGCTGATTCGCCTCGAATGAGCTTTGTAAAGGTTGCTATTCAACCTGGAAAACCGCAGGGGTACGGTACCGCAGATGGGACACCGATTATCGGGCTTCCGGGAAATCCTGTCAGTGCGTTTACGAGTTTCCATGTTTTTGTTCGGCCGTTTCTCTCCGCGTTGTCGGGAGGTCCGGGCATGCTTTCAACCCAGCCTGTAGAAGTCGGTACGGGCTGGGTGTCGCACCAGGGAAAAGCACAGGTTATGCCTGTATGTCTGGTACCGAAGGCGGTGCCATCTCATGCATTGGGCTCGGCATCGCACGCCATAGCTAGCCTTCATCGGGCCGACGCCTTGGCGCTGATTCCGCTAGAAGTTACGCAAGTGAAACCGGGCATGATTGTGGACGCGATAATCTTGGAGGGAAAATGAGGTTCACGCACCTGACTTCGGCGGGAGAGGCACACATGGTCAATGTGGCCGCTAAGCAGCCGACTATCCGAACCGCAACAGCTACCGGAATAGTAGATGTATCACCGGAAGTCCTCGCAGCGATTCGAAGTGGGGAAGTTCCCAAGGGGGATGTACTTGCTGTGGCAAGGATCGCCGGAATTCAGGCAATTAAGAAAACTCCGGATTTGCTTCCCCTTGCTCATGTCATAAGTGTGCAAGGGGCACAAGTTGAAATTGACGTTACCGAAAGTGAGATACTCATTTCGGTCGAGGTGACTACCGCCGACCGGACAGGCGTTGAAATGGAAGCATTGGTGGGCGTGAGTGCGGTTGCGTTAGCCATCGTGGATATGGTGAAAAGCGTAGACCGTACGGTGACAATTAGGGAAGCAAAGATAGTTAGGAAGACTGGCGGCCGTTCGGGTACTTGGGTTCGCGAGGATTAGCCGCCCCGCACGGAAGATGAAGTCATTTGGATGGACTCCACAAATACGAGACGATTCATTATGCTCGTATTCCCCTAGTGCTTGCCCCCGGCAAGCTGGCTAAAGATATGGCCGCAAAGTGGTGTTATGACGTCGAGTGTGTCAGTAACGCCACCAGTAGAGCCTGGAGCATTAATGATGAGTGCTGCTTTACTGCTGCGGTCGCTGAGCCCTATGACGGGTCGGGACAACCCAGCTGTGGGGGTGGAAGACAGACCGTGGTGAAGAATCTGGTTCTCGATGCCAGGGATGCGAGTTGCAATAACGGTGGCAGTAGCTTCGGGGGTTAAATCCCGAGGTCCGATGCCAGTGCCGCCGGTTGTCACAATCAACCTGTAGCCGTCTGCAATAGCTTGCTTTAGTGCATCTCGTACTGATTCTATGCCGTCCGGTATGACACGCACCTGTGGTCGAGTGAATCCCGCCTTGATCAGTGTTTCGACGGCTCTAGGCCCAGACTTGTCCTCTTGACGGCCTGCGAATGAGCGGTCGGAGACAGTGATGATAATTGCCGAGATGTCTGCCAGCGGGTAGTCGGGGTTGTGTGCCATGGCAACGACATTAGTACAGCGATTATCCTGTAGCGTCTTTCCCCTAATGTGCTGGGTAAAGTTCTATCTCTTGTGCTTTGACTGCGACGATGATGGCATTGCCAGTAACGAGTGAAAGTTGCGCTGCGGATGCAGGACTTATTTCTGCCCGGATGGAATCTCCCTTCACATCGCAGATGACGGTGATTGTTCCAGCTCCCTGTTCGAGCCCTTTTATTGTTGCTGGCCATTGATTTCTCATGTTTTCATCCGTGTGGTCCGTGAGGATACTCACTGCGGTAGGGCGGAAGCTAGCGATTGCTCGTTGTCCAGCGGGAATTTTGTGGCCAGGCTTTCCTGTGACGAGTATTTCCCCGGATCCACTGCGAAGTGTTTCGTTTCCGATGCTTCGTCCTTTGATGATGTTGGTACCAGAGAATCGAGCTGTGAATTTGTCGAGGGGTTTCTCAATGACGTCGTCGGTAGTTCCAAGTCGCACGAGGCGTCCGTGTTCAATGACTGCTACATCATCTGCGAGGTACATGATATCGAGGACATCATGGGTAATCAGGAGAACTGTCATTTTGTGCAACAGCGGGTAGAGAAGGGCACGCATATCTGCAGCGACGGTGATATCTAATGCGCGGAAGGGCTCGTCTAGGCACAGTATGTCCGGCGAGCCGGCGAAAGCTCGACCGAGGGCGACTCGCTGTGCCTGACCGCCGGAAAGTTCGTGTGGTTTGCGGTGGGATAGGGGCTCGAGTTCGAGTTTTCTCAGCCAATGCTCGGCGACTTTTTGAGCGTCCGGGCTCCCTTGGCTTTTAGGGGCGAAAGTCAGGTTGTCTATGACTGATAGGTGCGGGAACAGCAGTGGGTCCTGTGCTAGTAGTCCGACTTTTCTTTGGTGTATTGGAACGTATGTTCCGGTGGCGGTATCGGTCAAGACTCTATCTCGGACACTGATGCGACCGCTGGTCGGGACGACAGTGCCTGCTAGTGCTCCAGCTATGGTGGACTTGCCAGCTCCATTGGGGCCGATGATTCCAAGTACTCGCCCCATTGGAAGCTCAAAGGCGATGTCGAACTTTCTTGAGGGGATCGATACATCGAACTCTAACAACTCTGTTGCCTCTGTCATTTGCGTACCCTCCCGTATACCGCTCCGACGATGACAATGGAAGATATGATAAGCAGCAGGGATAGAGCAATTGCCGAGTCGGGATCAATTTCTCGTTGAAGGTAGATCTCAACGGGTAAGGTTCGGGTTACACCTTGGCGGGAACCTGCAAAGATGCTGGTTGCGCCAAATTCTCCCAAGCTTCGGGCGAATGCAAGTATGCCTCCCGACATAATTGCAGGAGTCATCATCGGCACGCTCACGCGCCATAAGGTTCGGGTTGGGGAAGCACCGAGGCTCATTGCCACGGTTTGGTAGCTTCTCCCTGCTGTATTTAGTGCCCCTTCGAGTGTCACCACCATGAATGGGAGCGAAATAAAAACCTGGGATATGACCACCGCAACTGTAGTAAAAGCGATTTCTATTCCAAAGGCTTCAAATTGGGAGCCAATGAGGCCACGCCGTCCAAAAGCCTGAAGGAGTGCAATACCGCTCACTACTGGTGGCAGCACAAGAGGTAAGAGCAGGAGCGCGCGTAGGAGCTTCTTGCCCGGGAAATCGGTCCAAGCCAGAATCATGCTCAGTGGAATGCCGATGGCAACAACAATTGCGGTGGCGGTTGCAGAGGTGCGGATTGATAACCGGAGAGCATCGATAGCAGTGTCGGCGAAGATCAGGGCTGGAAAATTACTCCAAGAGATTTGGGATATCAGTCCGATAATGGGGAGGAGTAAAAAGATTATTCCTAACCCCGCTGGTACGAATAGCCAGCGGGGGACAATTCGTGGTGTTCTAGGGGACACTGTGATGGCCCTATGATTTTTCCGCCGGTTGGAAGCCTGCATCCGAGAGAATTTCCTGTGCATCCGCGGTGGACATGAATTCGATGAACCGCTTGGCATCCCGAGATCTCGGGGTGCCAGTGACGGTATTGATGAAGTAGCTATTGACTGCTCGGTTTGCTTCTGGGAAATCTACTGCCTCCACCGCGCCATTCGCGGTGGCAATATCTGTGCGGTACACTAGGCCAGCGTCCGCTTGTCCTGAGGAAACCTTTCCAAGTACGTCAGTAACCTTCTGTTCCTCAGAGACTGGTCTCAGAATCACTCCGGCGGCTTCTGTAGCTGTTTCGGTAGCGTTACCGCACGGCACTCCCTTGGCGCAGACAACGACTGCGACGTCGGGATTTGTTAAAGATACGAGCTCCGAGATATCAAGTGGGTTACCTGGCTCGACCGCGATAGTCAGTATGTTTTCAGCGAAAGGGATTGGTCTGCCGCTCACAACACCACCATCCACAGCGCGATCCATGGTAATGGCATCTGCAGTTGCTAATAAATCAGCATCCGCACCGTTTACTAACTGCTCCACTAGGGTTTGTGATCCAGCAAACTCAAATTGGAGGTCAACTCCTGGGTTAGCAGCCTCGAATTCCTTTCCTATTGCTCCGTAGACCTCAGCCAGGGATGCTGCGGCGAAGACCGTCAGTGTAGTTGTCTGAGCCTTATCAAAGCTCGAGGTACATCCTGAAAGTAGAAGCGTTCCGACACTCAGAATCGCGGAAGCTGACCTCATTACCTTCCTTCGAACCATGCACGTAGTATATCTAATCAATGCTTCCTTATATCTCTGGCGCTGTGACTTCTGAAGGTAAGAAGCTGGGGTAGCAGCTTCGACGAGTCTGCCACGGGGCACAGGCGTTTGACCTTTAGCGTGATGCCTCATTTGAAGTTTGTGATTCGTAGGCACAAACTTTAGGGTGGTGATGTTCTCACCAGTTTCTACCTGCCTAGGGGCTCGACGTTGCCGCAGTTGCCCTAAACCGTCGACACGGCTGGTATGAGCATGGATACGCTGACGAGGATTATGTTCTGCACCGACGGCTACGATGTCAGTCCGAATTGGGAAGGGGGCTGCGTGTACGGTGCTCTACTAGGGTGAACCATTTGCTGGTCGCCGTTCGCGGGCATGTTTGTGGTGCCCATTTCTCGCGTTCGGAAAGTCCACGAATTCATCGGAGGCGTCATCGCCTTACCGAGAATTGTGCCGATTATCTGGTTCTCTGTTCTGGATTGTGCGGGCTTCGAGTTCGAGGCCTCGCAGCCGGGCTTCTTGACCGGAGCCGTCGTGGAGAGCGCCAATCCCTCATCCGCGCTGTTCGTCTCGCTGGAGCAGTTCCTGGTGGTCGTTGCAAAGAGCGTATTTGCGCTATGTCACTCCGGTACTCTTAGTTAACTCCATTGAATCGGCAATGATGAAATTGTCAGTATCGCGATTGTTGAGGAAAGCCAGGGTGATGACGTCCTATCGTGTCCTGGGGAGGGAAGAAAGATAGGTGCCATCGGGACAGCTGTCTTGCTGATTGTCGGTGAGGGGCGCTGGGGGCGTTGCGGCTCTACATGTGGATTATCGGCACCGTTTTCTTCATTCATTTTGTGGTGATGTATTTACTGTTTAAGGGCATGAGCGTAGTTTGTGTAGCTGCGCGCAACCCGGTGACCCGACAGTGAAGTTTTACGGATACGTCGGACAAACTGAAGGTCCACGAGGCCACGCTCACGCGGGGAATGCGAGGCTGAGAGCAAAAGTTTGCTCGCCAGATACTAGCAGTACAACGAGGGGGTGGTGATTAAGCCCGACGGTGATATGGGCGAAGCAGATGAGTCGGATCTTGATGAGGAATATAGCAAAACGGGGGGCTGGGGATGGCGAAGGCGCGAGTCGAACCACGTACTATGAAATTATTGATTTTTGCCTTTGGTACTCTCGCGCTAGCTGAGATATTGGCACACGGTCCCTTTGAAAAGAGACAACCAACAATCTAACGCCGCATTCAACGTGCGGCCATTTGCCTCGCTTTGAAGCGATTCCGCTAGGTATCGATACAATCGACTATTTCCGCGTGCGGTGTTCGACCTCCACTGCGAAAAAGCCAACACAATCTCAAGGAATTCATCTACCCCGCTTCGCTACTTGTCTTCCAACATATCCGTCGAAGTCCGTCAGTCGAGAACTCCTTGTGCTCAGACGGTGCAGTAATGCATGCAACCGGAGTTAGTGTGGGCGACAATCCTCAAGCTCCGCTTGGTCTACTCGACAGTTGGCCACCATGAGTAACCTTCAAGCTCCTTGCCCTCCTCGGCTAAGGGGCACGCCTAGGCGGCGAGATTAGGGCAAAAGTTTTACGTTAGTTTCCTATCCTTCCCTGGATGCGAACGGGACCAAACTCAGTACGCTTCACCCGTTACCCGCTAGTATGAAAGACATGGATGCTAAGGAAGCGGAATCTAACGAAGGGGCTACGCATGAGGGGGCAGACGCAGTCACTTATGAACAACTCGCCTACGATTCGTTTGTTCGCCGACGTCAAGGCTCCGTAGGAACAACACTTCCGGAGCGAGTAGGGAGATTTGAGTTTGAACCCGCAGACCGGAAGTTGATACAGCAGGCTGACTCTTTCTTCCTGTCTACGGTAACTGGTGCAGGTTGGCCTTATGTCCAGCATAGAGGTGGTCCAAAGGGCTTTGTGCACGTTCTGGATGACAGGACTATAGGGTGGTTAGAGTTTATGGGGAACAACCAGTATGTGAGTACAGGCAACATCGACCGAGATGGGCGAGTAGCATTATTCTTCATTAACTACCCACTTCGAACACGATTAAAGGTGTTCGGATATGCGCGGGTAATTGAGCTTTGTGATGACCCAAAAATTGCTAAACAATTACGTAATCTAGGCGATAAAGAAATCCGGTCTAAGTCTGAGAGGGCAATGATAGTTGATATTGTAGCTTCGGATAAAAACTGTACTAAACATATTAAGCCCCGATGGGACAAGGAGCAGGTCGACGAGAGGATTGCCTTGTATCGGGCCGACATAGACGAGTTGCGTAACGAAATTTCTGAGCTAAAAGAGAGGAATAATTTATTAAATGAGAAACTAGATTCTTTGGGCTAATGCCAGTTTTTTCTTACAATATTCTGCCGTGGTAGGTTTTCATTTTGTCGAACCTGCGCTAGGCTTTACAAGAAAAATTATCGAGTTTGTGGCATGGTGGCCCGGTCAATAAAGTAGTGTTGATAGGTTTAAATCGCTACTCGGCGAGCGTGTGATGGGGAGGCCGGTTAGTGACGCTCCTTAGTTTTGAATATGACTTAGGTGACGTCGTACCGGCACTTTGTTAGGTGCATGATGGTCGTATTGTGACGATTGTCTTTTGCTTGTTAACCTTTGTAGTAGCTTCGGGATTTCTTGTGGCTGATGGTCGATGTAAAACGATTAGTGGAAAAGGGGATTTATCAGTCGCTTGCTTCCCTCCCTGGGGAGAAAAGAAGCGGTTTGCTTGGCCTATTAGGGATAGGTGCGCTCAAGCGACTGCCTGCAGTTGTCGAGTCTTCGTTCAAGGGTTGCTCCACCTGAAATGAGATTGCGGTGAAACGCTTTTCGGACGCCTTGGGGAGATATTGTGAACCATCGCCGATGTAGCGAATTGGAGATCTGTCACGAATTACGGTACTTAATTGGATTGAAACGTACTTGCGATCGTGATGATTTCTAAAATGGGTTGGTGGCCGGTATATACCTTTATATTGGGTTAATTGTTTCTGGAGGGGGTGGGTACTTCACTCAGGGGTCTGCTGCAGTGGCGAACTGTATTGTTGCCAGAGATAGTTTCAAGTAGTGCGCACTTAATACAGAGAACCCAGAGGTCGTAGGTTCGAATCCTGCCCCCGCTACCAACTTCCAAGCCCCTACCAGGAGTGAACTGGCCCCCGAAAGTTGGACTGGTTTAATTCTAGGCGGTTAGGGCTTCAAGGGTCTGATTCCGATATTGCATCGGGGTCAGGCCCTTGAGTCGTTGTTGGACGCGTTCGGTGTTGTACCACTGGATGTATTCGTCGATTGCTTGCTTGAAGTCTGCGACAGTGTCGAAGACTTCACCGTGGTACATCTCGGTTTTCACGTGCCCGAAGAAGTTCTCCATGACCGCGTTGTCGTAACAGTTGGCTTTACGCGACATCGACTGAACACCACCGTTGTCGCCGATCAGATCACGCCACGAGGCATGCTGGTACTGGAAACCTTGGTCAGTGTGCATCATCCACCCGGGTTCAGGCGCACTCGCCGCGATCGCCTTGGACAAAGAATCGGTGGTCAACGCTGTCGACGGTGATGTAGCCACGGTGTGGGCGACGATTGAGCGGTCGAACAGGTCCATCACCGGCGACAAATACACTTTGCGGCCTTGGACCCTGAACTCGGTGACGTCGCTGACAAAGACGGTGTTTGGCTGATCCGGGGTGAACTTGCGGTCAAGTTTGTTGTCAGCGATGTGGCTGATCGTCCCGGTGTAGGAAACATAAGGTCTACGTTGGCGGATCTTGGCTCGAATGCCCATCTCACGCATGAGTTTGTAGACGAGTTTGTGGTTGACCACCCACCCCTGGTTACGCAGGTCAAGTAGCACTCGTCGATAGCCGTAGCGATGCTTGTTACGTTCAAAACTTGCCCGGATCGCGTCTTTGAGCTCGGCGTGCTTATCTGGCTTACTGAGGCGTTTCTGGTGGTAGAAGAACGTCGACCGTGGGATACCTGCTGCCTCTAGGAGGTACTCCAAGCGGTGGTGCGACTTGAGGATGACAATCGCCTGGACTTTCAGGCGCGTCCCTGATTCCTCAAGTCCCGCAATTTTTTTAGATAAGCGTTTTCCGCTTCCAATCGCGCGATCCGGCGCCGTAGCTTTTCCTCTTCGGTCAGCGGCTTTGGCACAGCCGAGCCTTTGGGTCTGCCCTTCGGCTTCGGTTTCAACGCCTCATCGCCACCGTTACGCCATTGCCGCGACCAATAGCTGACCAGCTGATCTGACGACAGGCCAAACTCACGCGCAAGATCCATCTTTGTCTCGCCGGCAAGATAGCGTTGGACAACTTCCTTCTTGACCTCGAACGAGTACTGCTGCTTAATCGGTTTCTCCACAAGACATAGCCTGCCATGCAGCTTAAACCGACGACAGAGCATACGGGCGGCATACTTGGAGACACCAAGGGCATTGGCAGCGGCTGTATAACCCATGCCTTGCTCAAATAGTTCAACCAACTGCTCGCGCTGATGCTCACTTAGCGAACTTCGTGCTCTCAATGAAAACTACTCCCCACTAGTCGGTAACTGATTTCTCAGTCCAACTAATGGGGAGCAGTTCAGAGAAACACTGGTAGGGGCTTTAGTTATTTCTCTTAAGGCGCACGTCCTGGGACTCAAATCGGGACTTTAGCGATGGCATTTTGTCACGTAAGCCGGTTTGGAAGTGATGGGGTTAAGTGACAATTTTCGATTTTGTGACCTTGGATGACTGTGTCGTTTTGAGGAGTCGTCTGCACGGATTTCAGAAGTCCTCTGTACTATCGCCATCCACTCCGGAGAGGCCGCGGGCGTTCGTCCACTTCATCTGGAACGCGATTCGACAGAGCGCATTCAATACGATGGTCTTTTTCTCCCTGCGAAGGATGGGGGCGGTTTAGGGTGCCAGGGTGTTGACCAGATCGAGGAATTCCTCAGCGTAGGCAATTTGCTTGCGTAGCTTTTCGTAGCGGGTGCGCGTCTCCTCACGAATGTCGGCAAGGGTGGCCTTGGCATTACTCCGTGCCTGCTGTGCGGTATCACTGTCCTGCCCGCCATCTGAACTATGAAGAATCTCCGCAGCTTCCAGGAACTCCCGCATCTGATCCAGAGTAAACCCCAGCGGTTTCATCCGTCGCACCAGCAAAACACGACGTACATCAGCCTCACTATAAAGCCTGAACCCACCAGGGCTACGCCCCGATGGGGTAATCAGGCCGACGTTGTCATAATAACGCAAGGTGGGAATCGACAACCCCGTCCGGTCAACGACCTCGCCGATCTTGAAATTACTGTTTTGCATTGCCTGTTCTCCTTCACGGTGATGTTGCCCACGGGTTCCTGTGCCTGGGTTGGCGGTTGAGTAAAACTCCCGCTACCATGACCACCATCACCAAACCTAAAGTTACTAGAGGGTTGGATTCCTTTCGGGCGTTCGCCCAGTTACCTATCCCCTCAAAGATTGGACATCTATGACTGAAACTAGCACGGCGGCCCCCCGCCCCCTCCTGAGTCCAGACGGCGCTGATGCCCCTACCGGGATCATCGCATCCTTCCGTTACGCATTTTCTTCCCCCGCCCGTATCCGTATAGAGATTCTGGCCGGACTGGCGGTATCCCTGGCGCTGATCCCTGAGGCCATTGCCTTTTCCATCCTTGCCGGTGTTGACCCAGCCATGGGTCTGTTTTCCTCGGTAGTCATGGCCATTGCGATCGCCTTTACCGGTGGCCGCCCGGCAATGATCACCGGCGCCACCGGGGCTATTGCCCTAGTCATTGCTCCTGTGGCGCGTGGTTACGGGATGGATTATTTCATCGCCACCGTCCTGTTGGGCGGTGTCCTACAAATCGTGCTCGGCGCCCTCGGTGTGGCGAAACTTCAGCGTTTTATCCCCCGATCGGTGATGCTGGGTTTCGTCAATGCACTGGGCATTATGATTTTCACCGCCCAACTCGAACACCTCATTGATGTGCCTTGGATAGTCTACCCACTCGTCGGCTTGGGTGTGGTGATCATGATTTTCTTCCCCAAGCTCACCAGTGTGATCCCCGCCCCGCTGGTCACGATTATCGTGCTCACCGGTTTGGTCATTGCCGCCGGTTTGACTGTCCCGACGGTCTCGGACATGGGCAAGATGCCGGAGACCTTACCGTCCCTGTTTATTCCGAACGTGCCGTGGACGTTGGAGACCCTGCAGATCATCGCGCCTTATGCCCTGGCCATGGCCGTGGTCGGTCTCATGGAATCGTTGATGACCGCCAAGCTCGTCGATGACATCACCGACACTCATTCCGATAAAACTCGTGAATCCTGGGGACAGGGGGTGGCTAATATTGCCTCCGGTTTCTTCGGCGGCATGGGTGGCTGCGCGATGATCGGTCAAACCATGATCAACGTCCGCGAATCCGGGGCACGTACCCGCCTATCCACCCTGTTAGCCGGTGTGTTCCTGCTGGTCCTGGTCCTGGCACTGGGCGACATCGTTGGCATGATCCCGATGGCTGCGCTGGTGGCAATCATGATCATGGTCTCGGTCGGCACCATCGACTGGCACTCGGTGCATCCACGCACCCTTAAACTCATGCCGGTCTCTGAGACCATTGTTATGGCCGTGACGATTATTGCCACCCTAGCCACCAGCAACCTGGCCATTGGTGTGGTGTTGGGTGTGGTCACCGCGATGATCATGTTCGCCCGTCGGATGGCACATATCGCTTCCATTGAAAAGGTCTCCGAGATCGACGGCGACGGCGATGGCGAGATTGATACTCGTACCTACCGGGTGCATGGCCAGTTGTTTTGGGCATCAAGCAATGACCTGGTTTATCGCTTTGATTACACCGATTCTGCCCGTCATATCACTATTGATCTCACTGAGGCGGAGATCTGGGATGCCTCCACGGTCGCGACCTTTGACGCGATTACGCAGAAGTTCCAGGACAGAGGCAAAACCGTGTCCATTATCGGGCTCGACGGTCCCAGTCAGGACCGGCTGAACCGCCTGTCTGGCCGGCTTGGCACCGGCCACTAACATCCCCCGACTCGAGCACATCGACTTGGCGCCCCAACTTATAACCGGGGCGCCAGTTTATTGGTGCTGTTGCAAAGTTGGGGCATAGGAAGAGCATAAAAGAAGCGTAGCGGTTAACCGCTACGCTGTGTTGTGGGGATTTTTACTTTTTACGGTGCACGTGTTCTAGTTAGTGGTTCGTTTCTTTCCTCGGGTGATTGCGACGGTATTCCTCGACTAAGTGAGCAATACCCGGCGCAGCCTGGGACAGCATCCAGGTCATAAGCGCTATAAGAACCCCTATGACGATAAGTGTTAACGCCAACCAGCCCAGTGTTGGGCCGATGCCGTTGGCCTCCTGGACGTGACCCCACAAGGCAGACACGCCGTCGGGTATGCCGAGCATACTTAGCAGCCCGTTCCCCAAGGCTCCGACAGCAACGAGTGCGATAGCAACGAAGAGAACACTGGCTGCAATCCACGAGGCAGACATGCAGGCCTTAATAAAGTTCGTGTTCGACTTTTCCATGTCGTCGTTGTACTTTTTGCGCTCTGCACGTATCTTCTCCAGCAGCTTTTCGTTGGACTCCTTCTCCTGGAGCAGGGCGCTGCGAGCCTTCTTAGATGCTTCTGCTGCCTTGTGCAGGCTTTCGGACTCTTTCGACATTGCCTCAGATACAGCTACTTCTACCAGCGGTTCCAGGCTAGAAGTCAGGCTCGAAGTCATCTGAGCGTTCAGGCTCTGGGCTACTGCTTGGCTGGAATCCTTGTCGAGATGGATGGGGCTTTCGGCTGCTTTGAGTACCAGCTGTTGCATCCTTGTCAGACGCGACATCTGCTCGCTTATCTCGATTAGGTACCCTTTTACCCCCTCCAGGCCGTTGGGCAGATCCTCGATGTTCCTTATCAGCCCGGTGATCATCTGCTGCACTTCCATCATCGTTACTTGGAAGTGACTGCTGCTCACGTAGTTCTTGTTTGCGGCGAGATTGCTTTTTACGTTCGGCGGAATCAAGCGGTGGATGCGCCACGCTTGAATAGTTCGTTAAGTATTTCACGTGGGGTTGCGCCGCCGAGGATTTGTCGGGGTGTTTCGTTGAGCTCATTTTGCGCCCACGCGACATGTTCGGGTGTGACGGTGGCAAAGTCGGTGCCCTTTTTGTAGAACCTGCGCCTGATCTCGCCGTTGGTGTTCTCGTTGGTTGGTCTCTGCCACGGTGAGTGCGGTTCACAGAAAAACACCTGGCAGCCGTCTTTAATCTGGACTTGTGCTGTGACAGCCATTTCTGCGCCTTGGTCCCATGTGATGGTCTTTAGCTGCTCGGTGTTGAGGTCTTTGACCATGTCCTGCAGGGTTGCGACCACGGTGTGTGAACTGTGC
Source organism: Corynebacterium jeikeium (assembly GCF_000738175.1). Taxonomy (GTDB): domain Bacteria; phylum Actinomycetota; class Actinomycetes; order Mycobacteriales; family Mycobacteriaceae; genus Corynebacterium; species Corynebacterium jeikeium_C. Next base: position 18,126 of record NZ_JFCH01000030.1, read on the forward strand.
TCATCGGGAAGGTGTCCAAGCAGGGTGTAACGGCTGGTGCGCTCTACTAGGGTAATCAGCGCGCTTTTGCCACCTTTACCAATAACAAGGTCGCCCTCCCAGTGCCCGGGAATAGCCCTGTCATCAGCTTCCGGGCTGCGGTGGGTGATCTCAGCACCTTTGATCCAAGGGCGACCGGTTAACACGCCAGCGTTTCGGGCACGACGCTTGCGTGTTGAGCCGCCGCGGATAAGTACGTCTTTAGTCTTCATGACTTCTTCAAGCTCGGCTCGCAGGCTGCCTTTGCCTTGAATGTATAAGGCACTGTAGATCGCTTCGTGGGAAATACGCATGCTTTCATCATCGCTGAAAGCATGCTCAAGCCATGCACTAATGCGCCCAGGTGACCACCTGCGGGCAAGGCAATCGACTACTACACCCCGAAGCGTTGGGCTTTCATCGAGCTTGCGTAGTTTTGGCCGCACCATCCGACCAGCAGTAGAAACAGCAGCGTTGTGGGCGTTATACCGCAGCTGCTCTGTGCCGTCCTCATCGACGATCTTCCAACCATTACGGGTGATTTCACGAGCGACGACACTGTGGTGCCTATTTATTTTCTGCGCGATGGCTCGTGCCGAATCACCGACACGACATCCCGCTTCAATAGCAACACGGTCTTCAACAGTAAGCCTGCGACCACGCCCTACTAAGGCGTGTTTGTCGAATACGCCGCTAGGAAATCCATCAACGGCTTGAGTTTTCATCGGTGCTGGCATAACAGAATCTTTACCCAGCTTCTTGCCTGTATCTGGCAAAGACACCACCGCCTCATCAGGCGTTCGACGATGTCGCTGCCGGCGTAACTTCGCATACCGCTGCTTCCTTATCCACCCATACACGGTAGAAGGATGCACACCGATAGCATCAGCCACTGTCTGACAGCTCTCACCAGCAAGCACTCGCTCCACGGCCTGGGCACGTTCATCAGGTGACAAGTGGGCGCGTCTAGGCCGCACTTCGATTACACCAGCTTTCTTTAACCTGCTGTGAAGCAAGCCAGTCGATATTCCAACAGTCTGTG
>NZ_JFCH01000031.1 GCF_000738175.1 Corynebacterium jeikeium
GGTTGCGTCCCTTAGTGTGGTGTAACGCTTGCTGATGGTGGGTCCCGGAAAGTAGTGGGCGGCCACCGCCAGTTAGCCTTTCGACTCAACTACCACATCTCACCGAAAGGCCTATGACGATGACCGCTGCACCGTATTCTATCGACCCGACAACCTATCTGGATGATTTGCTGGCCCAAGCGTCTCCGGATTTGATGCGCCAGATGCTGCAAGGGTTTATCAACCAGATCCTCTCCGCCCAGGCTGACACCGTCTGCGGCGCCGAATACGGAGTTGTATCCACCGAGCGGGTCAACCACCGCAACGGGTATCGCCACCGCGACCTTGACACCCGTGTCGGCACGATCGACGTGGCGGTGCCGAAACTGCGCCACGGCGCGTTCTTCCCAGACTGGCTGTTAGAGCGCCGCTCACGAGCAGAACGAGCCTTATCGACTGTGATCGCCACGTGCTACCTTAAAGGGGTTTCCACCCGCAGGATGAATGATCTGGTGGCTACGCTTGGGATTTCCAGCATGTCGAAATCGCAAGTCTCACGCATGTCAGAAGAACTCGACGACATGGTCGCAGACTTCAAAAACCGCCCACTAGACCCCGGCGGGTACGCCTTTTTATCGTGCGATGCGCTCACGATCAAAGTCCGTGAAGGCGGCCGGGTGGTCAAATGCTCAGTGCTGCTTGCCACCGGAGTCAACGCCGACGGGTATCGCGAAATGCTCGGCATGCACGTCGCCACCGCGGAATCCAACGCGTCGTGGAAAGGCTTCTTCCAGGACTTAAAAGCCCGCGGACTTACTGGGGTATTCCTTATCACAAGTGATGCCCACGAAGGCATCCAGCACGCCATTTCCGAAGTGCTGCCCAATGCGTCGTGGCAGCGGTGCCGCACCCATTTCGCGAAGAACCTCTACGAAAAGGTCCCGAAAACACAATGGCCGATGGTCTCTGCGATGTTCCAGACAATCTTCCAGCAACCTGACGCCACATCCACTTGGGCTCAAGCCCGCGAAGTTGTCGACCTACTGGAGCCGAAATTCCCTCACGTCGCGGCGTATTTGGAGGAATCACTCGATGAAGTACTGGCGTTTACCGCAGCGCCGAAACCAGTCTGGACGAAGGTGTGGTCAAACAACCCCACAGAACGGTTAAACCGTGAGATCCGCCGGCGCACCGACGTCGTCGGCATTTTCCCAAACCGTGAATCCATCATCCGGCTTGTCGGTGCGGTCCTAGCCGAGCAACACGACGACTGGATCCAACAAAAACGCTACATGTCACTGACCGCACTCGAACACACCAAGCACCTCATGCACCACCCAGGAGAACATCGTGACGACCACCACCAGCTAACCGCCTAACCAAGCCCCGAACTTCATATCGAGCCGAAAGCACAAACGGCTACACCACTACACCGGACTTGACCTTGGGAACAGCGCCTAGAAGAGTTACCGGTCGGCAAAGACGCTACCCCCGAGGACGAGAAACAGAGTCGTCTCGACCTGGTCGGGGATTTTCTGGACGAAATTATCCAGAGTTTGACCGATGAAATGGATGCCTGGGCTGGCATGGTCACCGATTTTGACCGACTGTATTGCTCGATTTTGGATATGCGTGCCGAAGGCGTAGACATCTGGGTGTTCGATGACTGGGGATCGGTAGACAGCGAAGATGAAGAAGTTGGCGTGGCGGTAATCCCCTTCGAGATCGCAGACGATCTTGATCTGCGGGAAGTGGTCATCGACTTCTATGTCCGGTCAGAAGCAGGTCAGGTAGCCGAAGCGGTGCAAATCATCGTCGAAACGCTGGAAAGCTACGGCTTGAACCCCGAGTGGGATGAGGATGCTACGGGTCCTGTCCGGGGGCCTATTTCAGTTCGAATGAACTGGCAGCCGCACAGCATCCTCAAAGAGGGCTGGGACGATATCTACGAAACCCCGGAGGAATACATAGCCAGCCTTGCTGTTCCGCTGAGCGAATAATCGTGGTGCCGTTGCAGCTCTGTCTCGGGGTCTGATTCGGCACTTTTTCTAGTCGAAAGTGTAAAGCATGACGTGCGCGTGCTCAGCCTCGTCCACACCTTTGTCGACGTAGCCGATTTTCTCGTAGACGTGCTTCGCGCGGTCGTTACCGAACACCACGCATAGGCTTACGCCCGGCTTGCCGTCGGCCTTCGCCTGATCCAGCACCGCCTGCATCAGCTTCGTGCCCAGTCCTTTGCCCGTGTTGCCGGGCGCCATCGCGATCGCTACTTCGGGGTATTCCTCGGACACGTAGCCGTAGCCGTGGTTGTCCGCCGAGGAGTCGAGCAGCCATGCGGCGCCGATGGCCTCGCCGTTTTCTTCGACGATGACGCCACCTTGTCCCTCAGTCCAGCCATCCACGTAGAAGACCGTGTCCTCGTCGAAGGTGTCCGAGTATTCCCTGTTCGGATCGCCCCAGGTATCAGTCTCAGCGTTCATCTTGTAGATGAATGGACGGTCGGCTTCGACCGCGCGACGGAAGGTGAACTGTTCAGGGGCATCTTTGTAAGAAGTCATAAGAATAAGCGTAGCGAAAGCAACCCCCAGGGCAAGCAGCTCGAGTGAGGTGCTTGCCCTGGGGGTCGGGGTGAACGGGGTGTTGAACCCTTGTGTCGTCGTCCTAGTAGATGTAGATCCGGTCGCCGACGTTCAGTGCATTGAAGAAGTTCTGGGCGTGTGGGGCAGCCAGGTGGATGCAGCCGTGGGACATCACGTTCGGGGAGCCCTGGTGGAAGGCGTGGCCGTTATTGGTGAAGTACACGGAGTAGGGCATCGGGGCGTTGCCGTAGGTGCGAGAAACCTCGTTCTTCACCTTGCGGGTGATCACGTGCCAGCCCTTCGGGGTCTCGTAGCCACGCTTGCCGCTGGAGATCTTCACCGGGCCGTAGCTGGTCTTGCCACCGCGCTGCAGCCAAGCGGTCTGGTTGCGCAGGTCAACACAGCCGCGAGCCTGGGCCGGGCAAGGATTGTTGCGCGGCGCTGGTGCGGGACGGTGCTTCGGAGCTGGACGCGGTGCGGGCTTGTTCGCGCGCTCGCGGGCGGCCAGGGCGCCGGGAGCGAAAAAGTTAGCTGCATCGTCGGCTGCACGGTTGATCTGGCCACGGACGGGCTCTGGAAGACCACGGGTGCTGTTGTGGACGTTGTCGCGGGCGCCCACCACGATGTTGTTGATGTCCTGCTGGGAGGAGCCCAGAGGAGCTGCGGATGCGGCGCCGGTGCCCAGGGAGGCAGCCATCATGGTTGCGAGACCTGCAGCAGCGAGGCCGCGGCGGAGAGAGCGAGAGTTGGATTTCGTCATGGGGCTAGCTTATCGGGTCTTATCGGGAATTTGTGCACTGAATCACGGGTTAATTCTAAGTTTCTCTCCAGCACCCTTGCTGCTTTCGAAGACAGTTGAGTTGGCGTTTGTAGGCAGGAAGCGCTTCTCGAGGGGATTTCGTAGGGGAAGGACGAGATGGGGAAGCTACTAGAAGGTTCACAGCAAGCATCCAGCTATCATGCAGTTAGACGCTAATTCTCTGCAGCACAATAAGGTTCATGACAATGCCAAACGCCCAGCCGGTGAAGGTCCTCGTCGTCGACGACGAGGCCAATATTTCTGACCTCCTCAAGGTAAGCCTGAAGTTTCAGGGGTTTGATGTGGAAACGGCCGACAACGGCCAAGACGCACTGGCGCTGGCGGAAACCTACCAACCGGACGCCTTCATCCTGGACGTCATGATGCCTGGCATGGACGGCTTCACCCTGCTCAACAAGCTTCGCGCCGCAGGCCACGATGCCCCGGCACTGTTCCTTACCGCCAAGGACGGCGTGGAGGACCGAATCCACGGTCTTACCATCGGCGCCGATGATTATGTGACCAAGCCGTTCAGCCTGGAAGAGGTCATCACCCGTCTGCGTGTGATCCTGCGCCGGGTGTCCTCCGAGGAAGAGCAGGAATCCAGCCTGATCACCTACGAGGACATCACGCTGGATGACGACATGCACGAGGTCACAAAGGCCGGCGAGATCGTCGACCTATCGCCCACAGAATTCAAGCTGCTGCGCTACCTACTGGTCAACGCGGAGGTTGTGCTGAGCAAGGCGAAGATCCTGGATCACGTGTGGAACTACGACTTCGGCGGCGACGGCAACGTCGTGGAATCCTACGTCTCCTACCTGCGCCGCAAGATCGACAAGGAAGAGCCCCACCTCATCCAGACTGTTCGCGGTGTGGGTTACGTATTGCGCAAGCCCCGCACCTAAAACCTGATTCCTATGTCCAACGCTGAAAACACCGGCGCGCCCGGGGCTGCCGGGTCTGCCGGGCCTGCTGTGTCTGCTGCGCCTGCTGTAGGCTCCGCCGTCCCCGTCCGTTCCGGCCATCCTGGGCATTTTCTGTCTCACTATCCGCTGCGCATCTCCCTGGTCGTGGTGATCGCGGTGCTGGTCGCTATGGGGCTAACGGTCTCCGGTGTTTCCGTGACGACCACCCTGCAGCGTTTCCTCATTCAAAGGGTTGACGAGCAGCTGGATCAGGCGACCAACGGTTGGGCTCACCGGTCCGGCCTCGCCGACGGCAATTCCGAAGATCAGAGCGCGCCGAGCGGGAGCGACAGCACCGCTTTGGGGTCGGAAGGCTTCGGTGTGCTGAACCTCCAGCAGCCGCCGAACCCCGTCACCGGTGTTACCCGCCCACCCAGCGATTTCTATATTCTGGTGGTCGACGACCAAGTCTCCTATGAGTACTTCAACTCCCCGTTGAAGGCTCGCCCCGAGATCCGCGGTCTGGGGCAGCCCACCATGCCCGTGACCGTCGGCTCGCGCGAGGACTCCGGCACGCAAATCAGCTGGCGCGCCACCAGTTTCCGCAATGACGACGGCACCATCACCATCGTCGCCCTACCTCTGGCCGAAGAAGAGCACATTGTTTCCCGCCTCGTGCTGTTGCAGGCAGTGATCGGCCTGACGGTCGTCGCGTTCGTCATCTTGGCATCGATGTATCTGGTGCGCCGCGCTTTGCGTCCACTGAACGAGGTGGAACTGACGGCGTCAAAAATTTCGAACGGCGACCTCGGGCAGCGCGTGCCGAACTGGCGGCCCAACACAGAGGTCGGGCGGCTCTCGCAGGCGCTCAACAAGATGCTCGCGCAGATCCAAGCGGCGTTCGTGGCCATTGGCGCTTCGGAAAGGCAGGCACGCCGCTCCGAGGCATCGATGCGCCGCTTCATCGGGGATGCTTCGCACGAGCTGCGTACGCCGTTGACCTCGGTACGCGGCTACGCGGAGCTGTACCAATCGGGTGCTACTGATGACGCCCCCATGGTCATCGACCGTATTTCCGAAGAGGCGGGCCGCATGAGTCTGCTGGTCGAAGACCTCCTCGCGCTGGTCCGCATGGACGAAGGCCGACCGCTGGCGAAGAACCGCGTGGACATGCTGGAACTGGTGCTGGAAACCGCGGAGTCGGCGCGCGCGGGCTTCCCGAACCGCACGGTGCAGGTCGTCAACGAAACCGGGGATGTGCCGATCGTCATCGGCGACGTGAACCGCCTGCACCAGGTGCTGGGCAACCTGGTGACCAATGCGTTGCGGCACGCGGGCGAAGACGCAGAGGTGAAGCTACGCCTGGATAAGCGCGACGGCAATGTGATCGTGGACGTGGAGGACAACGGCCAGGGCATCCCGGCTGAAGACGTGCCACACCTGTTTGAAAGGTTCTACCGCCCGGACGTTTCGCGCTCCCGCGCTTCGGGCGGATCGGGGCTGGGGCTGTCGATCGTCAAGGGGCTGGTGGAGGTCCACGGCGGCACGGTCACCGTAGACAGTGAAGAAGGCAAGGGCACGCGCTTCCGGATCCAGCTGCCCGAGGCCCCCGAGGCGGAATAGCATCCCGCGGGGTATGCGGGGTGCTTAGACCTCCGTATCGCCTTCCTCCAAGCCATCGAGGAGCGCCAAGTGGACGATGTCCTGTACGTCCGGGTTCGTCGGCAGCTCCTCGTGCTTGCACTTGGATACGCCCAGATCCTGGAGGAAGTAGTTCGTGATGATGGCCTCGCCTGTGTCATTCGAATGGCCATCCTCGAGCTGGAACGTGGAGTGTTCGCTGGGGATCGTGGGCTGCCGGTCACCCAAGAAGGCGTTTTCGTGGGGCACCACGGTGGCATCGTTGCGGGTGGCGTAGCAGGTGTAGCGAATGTGGTTGCGGGTTTCAGGGGAGGCTGCCAGGGTTTCCATCAGCGGCGAACCGATGACCTGCTGCATGCCCGCTGCGCCGAAGACCCGGCGAATGGTGGCGGCTGCCACGCGCTGGCTCATGTCCGTGGTGAACATACCGCCCAACATGCCCATGAGCGTGGTGCCCTGGTGCGGCGCCCCGAGCGTGATGAGGTGGTGGACGTAATCCTCGCCGCCGAGCTCGTTGATCCAATAGCGAGCCAGCAGCCCACCCTGGGAATGCCCCACGATATCCACCGCCTCCGCGCCCGTGGCAGCCAGCACTTGTTCGATGTAAGCGCCGATGTCCTGGGCGGAGGTCGGAATGTCCTGCGTGCCGTGCACGCCATAGTCCGGGCTGAACACCACAAAATCGTCGTCCCGCAAGCGCAGAACCAGGTTCTGCCATACGTTCTTCGAGCTGATCGTCCCGTGGATTAGGATCACTGGGTATGGCCGGTCGATGGTGGGGCGAGCCTGCCAGAGATCATCAGCGTAACCGGGGGAGACTTGGCGGGCGCCCAGTGGTGGGTCGGGAATGGCGCCCTGCAGCTGCGGTAGCTGCGGGCGGGTCATGCGCCCCGGGATGTCCCAGAGGAAGCGCCCGGTGTTGGAAATACTGCTGGCCATGCCGCTGCCAAGGCGGCTAAGCCAGCTGCGGACATCGGGCTCGGCGCCGATGACGTCGCCCGCGTTGGCGGGATCGTAATCATCGTCCGAGGAGCCACTGCGATAGTTGCCGTAGCCGTCGTAGCTATCGAAGCTATCGGGGTCCTCGAAGCTCTCTGCCACGGCTGCACTCGCCGGGGGATCGACCTCGGCTAGTTCCTCTAGGTCGAGTTCTGGGTCGAGCTCTGGGGAGACCTCGGGGTCAACCGCGTTGTCGTTGTTGTCGTTTTCCACTGGTTATCCACCGCAATGACAATGAAACGAAAGAAGGGGGGGGCTGGGCTCTAAACTTTCAAGCCTTTAAGCGGAAGGGATCTTCGCCTCGTCTACACCCTGAGCCTGCAGCGCTTGGCGGATCTTGGCCGCCGACTCATCCATCTTCTCTGGATCCGTCTCGTCCATCCGCATCACGTTCTGCAGGCTGTAACCGGACATGTCGGAAGCCGGGAAAATGTGGATGTGGGCGTGTGGCACCTCGAATCCAGCGATCAGGTAGCCGGCGCGGGGGGCGTCAAAAGCCTCGACGATGGCCTTGCCCACCAGTTGCGCGACCTCGTTGCAGTGAGCCCACGTCGCCGCATCCATATCGGTCCAGCGATCGACCTCCTCGATCGGCACGACCAGCGTGTGGCCGTATGCCGCGGGTTCGATGGTCAAAAACGCCGCCGCGGTTTCGTCGCGGTAGACGATGCGCCCGGGGATCTCGCCGTTCAGGATTTTCGTGAATACCGTAGCCATGCTGCCGATGTTAGCGCGTTAAACGTATCTGGTGGCGGGGGTTAGCTTCGCTAGACTGGGGAACTATGCGCATTCTTGTTATCGGCAGCGGTGCCCGCGAGCACGCACTGGCTTATTCTCTGTCCCTGGATCCCTCCGTCGAACAGGTCCACGTCAGCCCGGGTAACGCCGGCATGACGGCCGTGGCCACCCTGCACCCGGACGGCGATCCGGTGGCCCTGGCCCGCAAGATCGAGGCGAACCTGGTGATTATCGGCCCCGAGATCCCACTGGTCGCCGGTGTTGCCGACGAGCTGCGCGCGGCAGGCTTTGCCGTATTCGGCCCGTCGGCCGCCGCCGCACAGATCGAGGGCTCGAAGGCCTTTGCGAAGGACATCATGGCCAAGGCGCAGGTCCGTACCGCCGATGCCGTCGCTGTTCCTGTCGGGTCGAGCGATTCTTTTATTGACGCCACCCTCGACAAGTTCGGCCCAACCTACGTTGTCAAGGACGATGGGCTGGCCGGCGGCAAGGGTGTCGTGGTCACGGCCGACCGCGCAGAAGCTCTGGAGCACATTCATGCCGTGCACGCAGGCGGCAACCCGGTGCTTCTGGAAAGCTTCCTGGACGGCCCCGAGGTTTCCCTGTTCTGCCTGGTGGATGGCGAGACCGTGGTGCCGCTGCTGCCTGCACAGGATTTCAAGCGAGTGGGGGATAACGACGAAGGCCCGAACACCGGCGGCATGGGCGCCTACACCCCGCTGCCGTGGCTGCCGGAAGACGGCGTGCAGCGCATCGTGACCGAGGTCGTGGAGCCGGTGGCCAAGCAGATGGTCGCCGAGGGTGTGCCCTTCAACGGCCTGCTGTACGCAGGTCTGGCGTGGGGTAGCGAAGGTCCTGCTGTGGTGGAGTTCAACTGCCGCTTCGGCGACCCGGAGACTCAGCCCGTGCTGCGTTTGCTGAAGACCCCGCTGGGTGGAGTGCTGAATGCTGTGGCGACCGGCAACCTGGACCAGTTGCCGCCGTTGGAGTGGGAGGACGGCTACGCACTGACCGTCGTGCTGGCCGCCGAGAACTATCCGGCCAGCCCGGTTACCGGCAAGCCGATTGTCGGGGCGGAGCCGGGCAACGAATCCCGGGGCATCTTGGCTGCGGGCGTGGCAGAGCAGAATGGTCAGCTGGTGAGCTCCGGCGGCCGCGTGCTGAACGTCATCGGCACCGGCGCCACCCTGGCGGAGGCACGCAAGCAGGCCTATGAGACCCTGCAGGGCATCCAGCTGGAAGGTTCGCACTACCGCTCCGATATCGCTCTTCCCGCAGTTGAGGGCCGCATTTCCATCTAGTGCCCGAACGCTGTTTTGGCAGTATTTGGGTGTAAAGATTGCATAAGGGTTTCGCACTGGGTGCAATGGGTTTAAGGTAACCTTTTGTGATTGCACACCCAGGCGAAAATCGCCGACGGGACTGGCAAGGCTTCAGTCCCGCGCAGCTGGTCTCCGTCAGTTTCCTGCTGCTTATCCTCGCGGGCACAGCGCTGTTGCTGCTGCCCATATCCCGCAGCGGGCCGGAGAGCCCGGAGTTCACCACCGCTCTTTTCACCGCCACGTCGGCCACCTGCCTGACCGGTCTCACCGTCGTGGACACCGCGACCTACTGGTCCCATTTCGGGCAGGTCGTCATCATGCTGCTGATCCAGGTCGGAGGCCTCGGCATCATGACACTCGCCACGGTGGTGAGCTTCGTTTTGGCTGGACAGATGGGCGTCAAAGGGCGCCTGCGTGCCGCCGCGGAACAACGCGGAAGGAACCTGGGCGAAATCCGCACCATCATCTTCGGCACCATCGGCTTCTCCCTGGCCACTGAGCTGGTGATAGCCATTGTGCTGACCTTCCGCTTTGCCTCTGGCTATGGCTACGGCTTCCTGCCGGCGGTGTGGGAGGGTACGTTCCACGCGATCTCCGCGTTCAACAACGCTGGCTTCGGCCTGCGCTCCGACAACCTCATGCCCTATGTCAACGACGCGGGCATCATACTGCCCATCGCCGCTGGCATCGTCATCGGCGGCCTGGGTTTCCCCGTGTTGCTGGAACTGCGGGCGCGGTGGCGTTCGAAGGTGAAGCACCCGCCATCACTGACCTTGATCTTCACGCTCACCGGCACCGCGATCCTGCTGCTGGTGGGTACGGTCGGCTTCGCGCTGATGGAGTGGACCAACGCCCTGCGCGACCTCACGCCGCTATCGGCGCTGCAGGCGGCGTTCTTCCACTCCGTTTCCTCCCGCACGGCCGGCTTCAACTCGGTGGATCTGACGGAGCTGCGTCCATCCTCGCTGATGCTGACGGATTTCCTGATGTTCATCGGCGGCGGCTCGGGCGGCACTGCGGGCGGTGTGAAGGTGACGACCGCCGCAGTGCTGGTGGCTGTGTTGATCGCGGAGGTGCGCGGCGACGAGCAGCTCCTGGTCACCGGCCGGCGCATTCCGAGCCGCATCGTGCGCCAAGCCATGGCGGTATTCATGATGGCCTTCCTAGTGGTCGGAGTATCCATCATGGCGCTGCAACTTTTGCTGCCACAGTACGACTCCCACCAGATCACCTTCGAGACCATCTCCGCTTTCGCCACCGTGGGTCTGACCACCGGCATCACCCCGGAGCTGCCGGACTTCGCCCGCATATGGCTGGTCGTGCTGATGTACCTCGGACGCATTGGGCCCATCACCGTGGTCGCGGCTCTGGCCGCCCGCACTAACCAACGCCTCTATTCCTACCCAGTAGAAAGGCCGTTCATTGGCTAAGTTCTTTTCCCGCCCCGCTAACCCTCCCGTCGTCATCATCGGCCTGGGCCGCTTCGGCATGGCCCTCGGCGAAGAACTCGTGCAGTCCGGCGTGGAGGTGCTGGGTATCGACGTGGACGAAGCTGTGGTGACGAAAGCCGCCCCGCTGCTGACACACGCGGTCATCGCCGAGACCACCGATCAGGATGCGCTGCGCCAGCTCGGGGTGCAGGATGCCCACCGTGTTGTAATCGGCATCGGTTCAGACATGGGGGCGTCACTACTTACGGCTTCCGCCGTGATGGACCTCGGGGTGCCCAACGTCTGGGCGAAGGCAGACAACCAGCAACACGCGAAGATCCTGACGCAGATAGGTGTGCACCACGTCGTGCGCCCCGAAAGGGATACCGGGCGGCGCGTGGCGCACCTGATCGCAGGCCACGTGCAGGAATACATCGAGTTCGACCGCGACTTTGCGATGGCCAAGCTGGCGCCGCCACTGCACATGCACGGTCGCAAGGTGGAGGAGACACCGCAGGGGATCGCTATCGTCGCGGTGCGTTCGGCGGACGGGCACTTTTCTACTCCGCCGGCGGGGTATGTGATTCGCTCCGGCGACCTGGTGATTGCCGCGGGGCGGATCAAGGACCTGGATAAGTTTGCGGATTCCTAAAAGCCAGCGGTACGCATAAACTCGGGGACGTGCCTGCTAAGAAAAATATTTCCAACGTCCTTGCCAACCGCTACGCCTCCCCGGAGATGACCGCCATTTGGTCCCCGGAGGACAAGATCATCATGGAGCGCAAGCTCTGGATCTCCGTCATGAAGGCTCAAGCTGACCTCGGGGTCGATGTCCCGGCCGAGGCTATCGAGGCCTACGAGAAGGTCATCGAGAACGTAGACCTTGCATCCATCGCCGAACGCGAAAAAGTCACCCGCCACGACGTGAAGGCCCGCATCGAGGAATTCAACGCGCTGGCCGGCCAGGAACACATCCACAAGGGCATGACCTCCCGCGACTTGACGGAGAATGTGGAACAGCTGCAGATCTTCAGCTCCCTGCAGCTGGCCCGCGACAAGGCAGTTGCCGTCCTGGCCCGCATCGGCCGCCGCGCGGCGGAGAACCAGTCGCTGGTGATGGCTGGGCGCTCCCACAACGTGGCCGCCCAGGCAACGACCTTGGGCAAGCGCTTTGCCTCCGCCGCCGATGAGCTGCTGGTGGGGCTCGAGCGCATCGAGGACCTGCTGGGCCGCTACCCGCTGCGTGGTATCAAGGGGCCGATGGGAACCAGCCAGGACATGCTGGACCTGGTGGGCGGCGACGAGTCCAAGCTGGCGGCGCTGGAAAGCACCATCGCCGAGAACCTAGGCTTCTCCCGCGTATTCGATTCCGTTGGCCAGGTTTACCCGCGCAGCCTGGACATGGACGCGCTGAGCGCCCTGGCTCAGATCGGCGCCGCCCTGTCCTCGCTGTCGATGACGATTCGTCTGATGGCGGGTAACGAGACCGTCACGGAGGGCTTCAAGGAAGGCCAGGTCGGTTCCTCCGCCATGCCGCACAAGATGAACGCCCGCTCCTGCGAGCGCGTGGGCGGCATGCAGGTTCTGCTGCGCGGCTATCTAACCATGGCCGCCGACTTGGCCGGCGCGCAGTGGAACGAGGGCGACGTGTTCTGCTCTGTGGTTCGTCGCGTTGCTCTTCCGGACGCCTTCTTTACCTTCGACGGCATGTGTGAGACCTTCCTGACCGTCTTGGACGAGTTCGGGGTTTTCCCGGCGATGATCGACCGAGAGCTGGAGCGCTACCTGCCGTTCCTGGCCACCACGCGCATCCTGATGGCGGCCGTGCGCGCCGGGGTCGGCCGCGAGACGGCCCACGAGTTGATCAAGGAGCACGCCGTGGCGGTGGCGCTGAACATGCGCGAGAACGGCGGCGACCAGGATCTGGTGCAGCGCCTCGCGGGCGACGACCGCTTCCCGCTGGACGAGCCGCAGCTGGAGGAGGCACTGGCGGATCGCCACGCATTCATCGGCGCGGCCGAATCTCAAGTATCCCGCGTTCTGGCGCGCATCGAGGAAGTTAAGAATCGTCACCCAGAGGCCGCTGCTTACACGCCGGGCGAGATCCTTTAGCTGCGCAAACGCCGAAGATTCGCACAGTTCCGGCCACAAATAGTCAAATGCCTGGTACAGGGCTACACTGTCTACTCATGCGTCCAGAATTGTGCGAGTACGAGCACCATTCCGCAGGTAAAGTGCGGGAGATCTATGAGGTCGACGAAGACAACCTGCTGATGGTTGTCAGCGACCGGATCAGTGCCTACGACTACGTCCTTGATACCGAGATCCCAGACAAGGGTCGGGTGCTCACTGCCGTGAGCGCTTTTTTCTTTGACGAGATTGATTTCCCAAACCACCTAGCCGGTGCGATGGATGACGAGCGGATCCCCGAGTACGTCCTCGGCCGCGCCATGCTGTGCAAGAAGCTGGATATGATCCCCTTCGAGTGCGTGGCCCGCGGCTACCTGACCGGCTCTGGCCTGAAGGAGTACCAGGAAACCGGCAGCGTGTGCGGCGTGGAGCTGCCCGAGGGGCTCGTGGAGGCTTCCCGCCTGCCGGAGCCGATCTTCACCCCGGCCACTAAGGCGGAACTGGGCGACCACGACGAGAACGTGAGCTTCGACGTGGTCGTCGAGGCGCTGGGGGAGGAGCGCGCCAACGAGCTGCGCGAGGCCACCCTCTCGATCTACAAGAAGGCCGCCGCCATCGCCGAGGAGCGCGGCCTGATTCTGGCCGACACCAAGTTCGAGTTCGGCCTGGATGCCGACGGCACCCTGGTGCTGGCCGACGAGGTGCTGACCCCGGACTCTTCCCGCTACTGGCCCGCCGAGGGCTACGAGGAGGGCAAGGTGCAGCCCAGCTTCGATAAGCAGTATGTGCGCAACTGGCTAACCGGTCCGAAGTCCGGCTGGGACAAGTCCGAGGGCACGCCCCCGCCGCCGCTGCCGGGCTCCGTGGTGGAGGCCACCCGCTCCCGCTACATCGAGGCCTACGAGAAACTCTCCGGCAAGCGCTTCTCCGACTGGATCGGCCAGTGCGTCTAATCACCTATAGAGTCGTTCGAGTTCGGCCTCGCCTTTAGATCTAGCCCCCACGAACGTGGGGGCTTTCTTCTGTCTAGTGGTCATTTGAGCCTTTTTTAAACCCGTTTGCCCTGCATACGGGGCTGTTCTGGACTAGTGTGACGAACACAGGCGCCTTAGCCCTCCGGCGGCAAAGGGGCATTTTTCGTTTCTGCTGCGTCGCCGTGCAAAGTCGCAAGCCCGTGGCGTAGAGGGCTGGACAGTGGCGCCCTCATCGAGAGACTTCTATGGTTGAATTCATCTCCAGTCGCTGGACGGATATTCTGTTCAAGGCTTATCAACATGCCAGTTTGGTGATTCAGTCTGTAGCTATCGCAACCATCATCGCTTTAGCCGTTGCTGTTCTGGTCACCCGCTATTCCAAACTCGCACCATTCGCCAACGCATTTTCGGCGATTGGCCTAACGCTTCCCTCTTTTGCTCTGCTGGGTCTTTTGATCCCTCTGATGGGCATTGGCACCATGCCCGCGGTAATTGCCGTTGTGTTTTACGCAGTGCTGCCGATTTTGCGTAACGCAGTCGTGGGCCTTCAAGCAGTAGACCTGGTGTTGGTTGAATCTGCCCGTGGGCAGGGAATGGGCGCTCTGGGGACTTTCTTCAAAGTCGAGTTTCCCCTGGCTTGGCCCGTAATTATGACGGGCATTCGAGTATCTACTCAGATGTCCATGGGTGTGGCCGCCATCGCCGCCTATGTTCTGGGCCCCGGCTTCGGAAGCTACATTTTCCGCGGCCTTGCCCAAGCGGGTGGTCAAAATGCCATGTACTACGCGATTGTCGGCACCGTGGGTGTGGTCATCGTTGCACTGATTGTCGATGCGGCACTAGTACTGCTCGGCCGGGTCACGACTTCGAAGGGAATTCGCTAATGTCCGATTCAAATCCTGTCCAGAACACTAATAGTCCACGCATCAACACTGCGACCGGTGTGACGCTCGAATTCAAGGACATTGTCAAGCAATACCCCGGGCAGAAAGCTCCTGCGGTAAAGAAGCTTAATTTGAAAATCAATGCAGGCGAGTCCGTCATGTTTGTCGGCCCCTCTGGCTGCGGCAAGACTACTTCTCTGAAGATGATCAACCGCCTCATCGAGCCCACCAGTGGGCAGATCCTCATCGACGGCAAAAATGTAGTGGACAGTAACGTCTCGGAGCTTCGCCGCTCTATCGGTTATGTCATTCAGGGAGGTAGCCTGCTGCCTCACCTTACCGTGGCCCAGAACGTCGCGATCGTCCCCAAGCTGCTCAAATGGGACAAGAAACGCATAGCTGCTCGCTGCGACGAGCTATTGGAGATGGTCGGACTTAACCCGAACCTATACCGCGACCGCTATCCGCGTGAGCTTTCGGGCGGCCAGCAGCAGCGTGTGGGCGTTGCGAGAGGTCTGGCCGCTGACCCGCCGGTGCTTCTTATGGATGAGCCGTTTGGTGCAGTGGATCCCATCACCCGCCAGCGCTTGCAGGACGAACTTTTGAGCATTCAAGACGAGCTGCGTAAGACCATCGTCTGCGTTACCCACGACATCGATGAGGCCATCAAACTGGGCGATCGAATTGTCATCTTCCGAGAACAAGCTGAAATTGCCCAGTTCGACACTCCGGAAGCAATCCTGTCCGACCCCGCTGATGATTACGTCGCGGACTTCGTTGGTTCTGGTTCGAAGTTGAAGCAGCTATCGCTGTTGCGTGTTGACGATGTGGGGCTTAGTGACGCCCCCACATGCCGCGTAGGTGAGGCCGTCAGTGAAGTAGTCGAGAAAGTCGAAGCGCAGGGAGAGGACCATGTGGTGATTCTGGATGATCAGAACCGACCACAGGAGTGGCTGTTTTTGCGGACGCTGAAGCACCACGACAAGGTTCCGGCAGCTACCCACGAATTGGAGACAGTAATCGATCGCCGCTCCACCTTGAACAACGCTTTGGATACCATGCTGATGTCCAGCCACGGCGGGGCGATGGTTACGGAGCGTGGCCGGTACGTGGGCGTGATTCGCTATGACGATGTGACGGACTATGTCCGAGCGACCCGCGAGGAAACGCGTGGGGTGGGGGAGGGCGCATGAGTACCCCACAGAAAAGCACAGTAAAGCGCGTTATCTCCGCAGAGGACAAGATTCTGCTCATCGGCCTGCCTATCATCGTCGCTGCCGGATTGATCGGTTGGGCAATTTGGCGAAATACCGCTGACTTGGGTGACGTGGAAGAGCGGCAGCTGGCATGGGGAACTGTGCTGGAGCTAACTCGCCAGCATCTCCTGCTCGTTGCCATCTGCGCGGTGATTGTTCTGGTGCTGGCCATCCCCGCGGGGATTCTTTTCACCCGTCCGAAGCTGCAATTCTTGGCACCGATCGTCACTGGAATTGCCAACGCGGGGCAGTCCGCCCCAGTCATCGGTGTGATTGTGCTGTTGGCTATGTGGATCGCTTTCGGTATCCCCGTCGCAGTCCTCTCGCTTTCTCTTTATGCCTTCCTGCCCGTGTTGTCTAACACTATCGCTGGACTCCGCGGGGTCGACCCCACTCTGATCGAATCCGCCCGCGGAATGGGAATGACCAATTGGCAAGTCTTGCGACAGGTTGAGCTGCCTTTGGCGTTGCCGATCATCATGACGGGCGTGCGAACTGCACTGGTGTTGCTTGCAGGTACAGCGTCCTTCGCCACGTTCATTGATGCTGGCGGGTTGGGCGCGCTGATTCAGACGGGTATTACCCTGTATCGCTTCCGCATTCTCGTGTCCGGCGCACTTCTCATTGCCTTGTTGGCACTGGTAGTGGAGTGGTTGGGACGCCTAGCAGAGGTTTATCTCAAGCCGAAGGGGCTGGAATAGAAATGCAAACGCTGAAATCACTCAAAGCTATTGTCAGTGCATTATGTGCAGCGCTGTTGGCCTTCGGGGCTACGGCCTGTGGCCTGGGGACAGCCGGGGGATATAGCCCTTCTGCTACGTTGTCTGGCCCCATTGAAGGCGTCGACTTAAAGGACGCGAAGATGGCCGTTGGGTCAAAAAACTTCACCGAACAGATCATTTTGGGGAAGATGGCCGTCATTCTTTTTAAATCCGCTGGTGCGGACGTCGAGGACCTCACTAACATTCCGGGCTCAAACAGTGCCCGTGAGGCCATGCTGAAGGGGGACATTGACTTCCAGTGGGAGTACACCGGAACGGCGTGGATCTCCTACCTGGGTCACGACGATCCAATCACCAACGAACAAGAACAGTACGAAGCCGTCTTAGAGGCTGATCGGAACAATGGCTTGGAGTGGTTGCCACCGGCACCGATGAACAACACTTATGGCTTCGCAATTCCGCGGGCGAAGGCAGAGAAACTCGGGATTTCCAAGCTCAGCGACCTTGCTAAGTTGCCGGAAAAAGAGCGCACTTTCTGTGTGGAATCTGAGTTTGCCAACCGTAACGATGGCTTCCAGCCGATGCTTAAGCACTACAACATTCCGGCTGCATCGAAAGGCAAGGTGTCCACGCTGGATACTGGTGCGATCTATCAGGCGACAGCCGATGGTCTATGCAACTTCGGTGAGGTATTCACCACCGACGGGCGTATCAAGGCGCTGGACCTGCAGGTGATGGAGGACGATCGGCAGTTTTTCCCCAAGTACAACCTTTCGGGCGTGGTTCGGCAGGAACTTCTCGAGGCATACCCGCAGATAAAGGATCTCCTAGAGCCGGTATCGAAGAAATTGACCAATGAGACGCTAATCGACCTGAACGCAGAAGTAGACGTGGACGGGAGGGAACCTGTGGACGTGGCCTATGACTGGTTGCAGGAGGAAGGCTTCGTCACTGAGTAGCATGTCGCGTATGCCTAATAACGACGCGCCCCAGACAGCTACCAATCCGATCGCGGCTCCGCCGGTCGCCAAGCAGGTGCCACACACCCGCAGCTTCCACGGCCGCGAATTCGTGGATAACTACGAGTGGCTGCGCGACAAGGAAAATACGGAAGTCCGCGAATACCTAGAGGCGGAAAACGCCTGGACTACCCAGCAGACCGCACACCTCAAGCCGCTGCAGGATCGCCTATTCGAGGAGGTCAAGGCGCGAGTGCAGGAGACGGATATGTCTCTGCCCGTCCGTTCCGAGGGCTGGTGGTACTTCTCCCGCACCGAGGAAGGCAAGAGCTATGGCACCATGTGCCGCGTTCCCATCGCCGACGAGGACGACTGGACCCCGCCGACGATCGAGCCCGGCATCCCCGCGCCGGGCGAGGAGACTTTCTTGGACTGCAACGCCCTAGCCGAGGGCAAGGAGTTCTTTAGCCTGGGCGCAGCCAGCGTGACCCAGGACGGCACACGGCTGGCTTACTCGGTGGACGAGACCGGCTCCGAGCGTTTCACCCTGCGCATCCGCGACCTCACCACGGGGGAGGATCTGGAGGACGAGATCGAGGATGTTTTCTACGGCGCCACCTGGGTCGGCAGGGATACCGTGTACTACCAGCGCGTGGATGAAGCGTGGCGACCGCACGAGGTCTGGCGCCACACAATCGGTGAGGGCGTCGATAAAGACGAGTTGGTGTACCGCGAAGACGACGAACGTTTTTGGGCGGGGGTGGCGACGACCCGCTCCGAGCGTTACCTGTTGATCCACACGGGGTCGAAGGTGACCAGCGAGGTGTGGTACCTCGACCTGGAGGATCCGAATGCGGAGCTGACCTGCGTGATCCCGCGCGAGGCCGATGTGGAGTATGCGGTGGACCACGCGGTTGTGGGCGGACAGGACCTGTGGCTGGTGCTGCACAACAAGACCGGTGCGAACGGCGAGCTCGGCTACCACCCAACCGGCCAGATCGCCTCGTGGGACGACGTGCAAGCTCTTGTGCCACACCGCGAGGATGCACGCCTGGAGGGCGTGGATGTCTTCAGCGACCACATTGTCCTCGAAGCTCGGGAGAATGCGCTGGAGACCAGCTACATCATGAAGCTTGGTGACGCCGACACCTCGACCGGCGACTCTTCCGCCCCGGCCTTCGGCGAGTTCGAGCGGATCGAATTCCCCGGGGAACTCTGCGGGGTTGGCGCCGTGGGCAACAGTGAGTGGGAGAGCCCGGTGCTGCGCGTGGCCTACACCGCCTTCACGACTCCGCCGCGGATCTACGACATCGACCTGGCGACGGGGGAGAAGATCCTGCGCAAGGAACAGCAAGTTCTGGCCGACCCGGACGGCCGGGAGTTCGACCCCGCGCAGTACACCTCGCAGCGGCTGTGGGTTACGGCCGAGGACGGCGCGCGTATCCCGGTATCCCTCATCCACCGCACGGACGTGGACATCACTCAGGCAAACCCGGTGCTGCTATACGGTTACGGTTCCTACGAGAACTGCATCGACCCAGGGTTCTCCCTGTTCCGCCTGTCCATGTTGGACCGCGGCGTGGTGTACGCCATCGCGCACGTCCGCGGTGGCGGCGAGATGGGTCGACTGTGGTACGACCACGGCAAGGGGCTGGAGAAGCGCAACACGTTCACGGACTTCGTGGCCGTCGCCGACCACCTGCTGCGCGAGGGCATGACCACCCGCGAGCAGATGGTGGCCGAGGGCGGCTCCGCCGGCGGCATGCTCATGGGTGCGGTGGCCAACCTGGCGGGCGATCGCTTCGCGGGCATCGAAGCCGTGGTTCCTTTTGTAGATCCGCTGACTAGCATGCTCATGCCGGAACTGCCGCTGACTGTGACGGAGTGGGACGAGTGGGGCGACCCCTTCCACGACCCGCAGGTCTACGACTACATGGCGGGCTACGCCCCTTATGAGAACGTCTCGGCCGACCTGGCTTACCCGCCGATTCTGGCGGTGACCAGCCTGAACGACACCCGCGTGCTGTACGTGGAACCCGCGAAGTGGGTGGCCAAGCTGCGCGAGGTGGGGGCCGAGAACACGCTGCTGCGCATCGACATGGAGGCCGGCCATGGCGGCGTATCTGGCCGCTATGCAAAGTGGCGTCAGGCGGCCTTCGAGACAGCCTGGGAGCTGGAAAAGATGGGCGCCGCCGAGCTGCTGGTGACGGAAAAGCCCGACGAGGGGACGAGCTTTTAACAACTCGACGCCCAGATGTAGGACGGGCTTTACCTCCCGTTCACCTGTGTTGTGCAGGCTAAGTATCTATGAGCCCCGCACCGTCCAACCCCAGCGTCCAGCGTGCCCCGCGTGTTCTGCTGACCATCACCGGTCTGCGCCAGGGCACGGTCACCGCGGCGGAGAAGATGCGCGACGCAGCGCGGGCGCTGGAACTGCACGCTGGTTTGGTGCTGACGGTGCAGGGGCCGAATTGGCGTCTGAAGGATGATCACGCGACGCTTGAACTGGTCCACGATTCCGCTGCCCGCGGCCATGAGTTGCTGCTCGGTGGTCTCGGGCCGCTGGGTGGGGCACACGGCAAGGGGGAGTTTCACCGGCTCGGCCGCCACGAGGCAACCCTGCGCCTCTCCGCTGCTACCCGCCAGCTCGATGCCCTCGGGTTGAGCCCGAAGGCATTCGCCCCGACCCGCTGGCTAGCGTCCGAAGACGCTCTGCAGGCCGCCGGCGAGGTGGGGTTCGCAGTCGCGGCGGATGCCTACACCATCCGGGATCTTGGCAATGAAAAGCGCCACCCGGTGCGTGTGCTCGCGTTTGGTGATGGCTTTGGGGCGGTGAAGTGGTGGCGTCGCAACGTCTTCAACAGCGTGCGCCGCGGGGCCGCGAAGGGCAAAGACATCCGCCTTTCCATCAGCGCGGCGAAGGCCGCCAAAGACGACGTGGCAAGCGATATGCTGCGCATTCTCGAGTTGCTGCGCGAGGCCGGCTACGAGTCCGCGAACTACTGCGATTACGTGGAACGCCAGCAGGCATCTGTAGCTTAGGGGGACGGTCGCCCACCAGTGTTACGATGGGGCGGTAACCAACCGGGAAAATACCGCAAAGCTGGGAGAATGTAGAAGCCATGGCTCGTGTTGTCGTCAACGTTATGCCCAAGAAGGAAATCCTCGACCCGCAGGGTCAGGCCGTAGTCCGCGCCCTGGGCCGAATCGGCATCAGTGGAGTGGAGGATGTGCGCCAGGGTAAGCGCTTTGAGCTGGAGGTAGGCGAGGGTGTCTCGCGCGAGGATCTGGAGAAGATCGCCTCCGACCTGCTGGCAAACACCGTGATCGAGGACTACGACGTGGTCATCGAAGGCGCAGATGTGGAGGCTAAGTAAGTGACCAGCCGCATTGGAGTCATCACCTTCCCCGGCACCCTCGACGATGTCGATGCCGTGCGCGCGGTGCGCCTGGCGGGTGCGGAGCCGGTGGAGCTGTGGCACGCAGACGAGGATCTGAAGAACGTCGACGCTGTGGTTGTTCCCGGAGGCTTTTCCTACGGCGACTACCTGCGCGCCGGTGCCATCGCCGCTATCGCCCCGGCAATGAAATCCGTGGTGGCTGCCGCGGAGCGCGGTACCCCGGTGCTGGGGATCTGCAACGGCTTCCAGATTCTGCAGGAAGCCGGCCTGCTGCCCGGCGCCCTCACCCGTAACGAGGGGCTGCACTTCGTGTGCCGCGACATCTACCTGGACGTGGAAAACACCTCCACGGCATGGACCAACCAGTTCGCCGAGGGCACCAAGATCCTGGTGCCGTCGAAGCACGGCGAGGGCCGCTTCCAGGCCAGTGAGGAAACGCTGGAGCGCCTGGAGGGCGAAGGTCGCGTGGTGTTCCGCTACGTCGAGAACCACAACGGCTCCCGCAACTCGATCGCCGGAGTGTGCAGCGAAAACGGTCGCGTAGTTGGCCTAATGCCACACCCGGAGCACGCCGTGGAAACCCTGACCGGCCCGTCCTTGGATGGCCTGGGGCTGTTCCAGTCCGTTCTGTCCACGCTCGTTTCCTAATCTTTCTTCTTACAAGGAGCACCCGATCCTCATGATTCACAACGACACGGTCGCCGACGCTAAGGCCAACCCGGACCTGGAGCAGCCGTATCACGAGCTGGGCCTAAAGGACGACGAGTACGCGCGCATTAAGGAACTGCTGGGCCGCCGTCCGACCGACGCGGAGCTGGCCATGTACTCCGTCATGTGGTCCGAGCACTGCTCGTACAAGTCCTCGAAGACGCACCTGCGCTACTTCGGTGAGACCACGACCGAAGAGATGAAGTCCAAGATGCTCGCCGGTATCGGTGAGAACGCTGGCGTGATCGACATTGGCGATGGACACGCGGTGACCTTCAAGGTTGAGTCCCACAACCACCCCTCCTACGTGGAGCCCTACCAGGGCGCAGCCACCGGCGTGGGCGGCATCGTCCGCGACATCATGGCAATGGGCGCGCGCCCGGTAGCCGTGATGGATCAGCTGCGCTTCGGCCCGGCCGACCTGCCGGATACCCAGCGCGTGCTGCCCGGCGTGGTCGCCGGTGTGGGCGGTTATGGCAACTCCCTGGGTCTGCCGAACATTGGCGGCGAGACTGTTTTTGACGCCACCTACGCGGGTAACCCGCTGGTAAATGCACTGTGTGTGGGCACTTTGAAGACCGAAGACCTCAAGCTGGCCTTCGCCTCTGGCAAGGGCAACCGAGTGATCCTTTTCGGCTCCCGCACGGGCTTGGACGGCATCGGCGGCGTGTCCGTGCTGGCCTCGGACACCTTTGAGGAAGGCGCAGAGCGCAAGCTGCCCGCCGTGCAGGTGGGCGACCCCTTCGCGGAGAAGGTACTGATTGAGTGCTGCCTGGACCTGTACCGCGCCAACGTGGTGGTGGGTATTCAGGACCTCGGTGGCGCCGGGCTTTCCTGTGCAACCGCAGAGCTGGCTTCCGCCGGTGATGGCGGCATGCACATCAACCTGGACAACGTGCACCTGCGCGCCGAGGGCATGACCGCCGCGGAGATCCTGTCCTCCGAGTCGCAGGAGCGCATGTGCGCCATCGTGGAGCCGGAGAACGTGGATGCGTTCATGGAGATCTGCCGCAAGTGGGACGTGCTGGCCTCCGACATCGGCTGCGTGACCGACGGCGAGCACCTCGTCATCGAGCACTGCGGCGAGATCGTGGTGGACGCTTCGGCGCACACCATGGCCGAGGAAGGCCCGGTCTACGAGCGCCCCTACGAGCGCCCGGCGGAGCAGGACGAGCTGAACGAGGTCCGCGGCGTGGAGCTGCCGGAGACCTCCCAGGAGGTTCGTCAACAGATCCTGGACCTGGCGGCCTCCCCGGCGCTGTGCTCCCGCGAATTTATCACCGAGCAGTACGACCGCTACGTGCGTGGTAACACCGTTGCGGCCAAGGATGCGGATGCGGGTGTGCTGCGCATCGACGAGGAGACCGGTCGCGGCATCGCAGTTTCTACCGACGCCTCCGGCCGTTACACCCGCCTGGATCCCCGCACCGGCGCCCAGCTGGCGCTGGCTGAGGCCTACCGCAACGTCTCCGTCACGGGCTCCACTCCGGTGGCAGTGTCCAACTGCCTGAACTTCGGATCCCCGGAGGATCCGGGCGTGATGTGGCAGTTCCGCGAGGCCGTGCACGGGCTGGCCGATGGCTGTAAGGAGATGGCCATCCCGGTTACCGGCGGCAACGTCTCCTTCTACAACCAGACCGGCGAGACCGCAATTCTGCCGACCCCGGTCATCGCGGTGCTGGGCACCATTGACGACTGCGCCCGCCGGATTCCACAGCAGCTGCCGAAGCCAGCTGCCGAGGGCGAGAAGCAGGAGGAGTACCACCTGGTTCTGGTGGGCGCGGAGACCCGCGAGGAGCTCGGCGGCTCCATCTGGCAGCAGGTCGTCCACGACGAACTGGCCGGCATGCCACCGCAGGTGGACCTGTCCGTGGAGCAACGCCTGGGAGCCTTCATCACCGCGCAGCGCGACAAGATCGTCGCCGCCCACGACCTCTCCGAGGGTGGCCTGTCGCAGGCTGTCGTGGAGTTGGCAATCCAGTCCGGTCGCGGAGTGGCCGTGAACCCGATGCTCAGCCAGCACGAGTCGGCCGCTGTGGAGGGCCGCACGCTGGCTCAGCAGGCGGCAGTGGGGCTGTTCTCCGAGACCGCTTCCCGTGTGCTGCTGGCAGTGCGCAGCGAGGACTACGGCGACCTGATGCGCGAACTGGCCGAGACCGGTCTGACCGGTGGCTGGATCGGCCTGACCGGCGTGAACGACGCGGCAGACCAGCCGGTCATTCGCTTTAGCTCCGGCGTGTACCCGGTGCTGCCGTTCGGCGGGGAGATCGAGCTCGACCCAGCCAAGCAGCATGACGATGACTTCGACGTCGTTATCGCCCTGGAGGCGGCGGAGAATGCGTGGACGTCCACACTGCCCGCGCTGTTTAGCCACGCGGCAGGCAACAATTCCGTCATCTAAGGTGTCGAAGAGTAAGGCACTGAAGAGCTAGAGCTGAGAAAGGGGGCCCGCGACCGGTATGGTCGCGAGCCCCTTTTGCTGTGCTTAACCGCCGCGGTCGGTTTTACTCCACGAAGCGGAAGTCGCGGTTGCTGGGGCTCACCAGCGGCCGCGGCAGGAACTCCTTGCGCAGGTTACGCAGCGTGGCGGCGTGCTCCTCCAGGCGCTTATCCTCGCTGGTCACCGGCGTGTACTTACGAGCCTGCAGCGGGTTACCGTCCAGGTCGATAGCGATGTACGTCATGGATGCGTGGATGGCCACCGGCAGGTTGCCTTTGCCCTCGCGCGGGTCGCCAGCGCGCAGGTGCACCATCACCGTCATCGAACGCTCGTCGGTGCGCACCAGGCGTGCATCCACCTCCACGAGGTCGCCGATGTGCACCGGGCGGTAGAAGCGAATGCCGCCGGCGTACACCGCGGTGGTGCGCTCACCGGTCCACTGCATGGTGCAGGCGGTGGCCGCCTCGTCGATCCACTCCATGGCGGTGCCACCGTGCACGTTGCCGCCCCAGTTCACGTCCGTCGGCTTGGCCAGGAAGCGGTTCACCAGCTCCGGCGCGGTGGACTTTTCGGTGTAGGTCTGGCGGAGCATCTCCTCTTCGATGGCCTTGCGCAGCTGGATGCGGGAAAGCGCGGCATCTTCCACGCGCTTTTCCTCGTCGGTGGTCGGCACGTAGGAGGGGATCTGCTTGGACTTACCGTTTTCGTCCAGGGCGACGAAGATCACCAGGCAGTCGCAGGCGCGGGTGAACACGCCCTCGCGCGGGTCGGCGGACAGCACTTCGTTGACGATGTGCATGGAGCTGCGGCCGGTGTAGGCAATGCGGCTGCGGACTTCCACCATGTGACCCGAGGGGATCGGGCGGGTGAAGTGAATGTGGCCCACGTAGGCGGTAACGCAGTAAGACTGAGCCCAGCCGACGGCGCAGGCGTAGGCAGCCTTATCGATCCACTCCAGTACGCGCCCACCGTGCACACCCATCGCCCCTGCCATCAGCACGTCCGTCGGAGCGGCGAGGAAGCGCAGCGTCACCTTCGGGCTGCGCTCTTGGGGAGCCTCCGCCGTGTTATCAGCTGCATTGTGCTCGCTTGGGGTGGTGTTTTCTGCGCTTTCCGCCACGGGTCACTGCCTTCCTTAAATTCCCTGTACTAAATTCCCTGTACTTCTTTCGTATTCAACTCCCCAATACTAACGCGCCCCACACTTCGGCGTTCGATAGAGCACTACATTTCAGCACTACAATTCCCAGGCATGAAGCATTTACATGGCCCGGAACTATCCGCTGCTGCTCGCAACGCCGTTGAAGCGGTATTGCCCTGGGTGGACAACCCCGTGGAGCAGCCTCGTCCGCCACGTGCCGACGTAGCTGCGGCGGTTCGCCTGTCCGCGGCTGTCCTGGAGGAGCTGGCCCCCGGCCATTCCGTCGAGGTGCGCGTTCCTCCCTTCGCCGCCATCCAGTGCATAGAGGGCTTGGAGCATCGCCGTGGCACTCCGCCCAATGTGGTGCAGTGCTCGCCGATTACGTGGCTGCGCTTGGTTATGGGGATTGAGGATCTTTTTGGTTCGGACGCCGACACTTCCGGCACCCGCGCCTCCGCCATCGCCGAGCACCTTCCGCTGTTGAGAATGTGAGCCCGCTCCGCCGGCGACAGGGCATCCCTTTGGGTTAGTGCGGATGGGCTAGTAGAGTCGGCATAGTGGCAAACATTCAAGGCCAGAGAAAACAAGCAGAGGCAGAACCGTTGCTGAGCCCGTTCGACGACCGGGGCGAAACTGAGCCCCGGGAGGAATGTGGCGTATTCGGGGTATGGGCGCCGGGGGAGGACGTCTCCAAACTGACGTACTACGGCCTGTACGCCCTGCAGCACCGTGGCCAGGAGGCCGCGGGCATCGCAGTGGGGGATGGCGACCAGATCGTTGTGTTCAAGGATCTGGGTCTGGTCAGCCAGGTGTTCGACGAGCAGTCGCTCGAGGCCCTCAAGGGGCACATTGGCATGGGGCACAACCGCTACACCACTGCTGGCGGCAACAGCTGGGAGAATGCTCAGCCCATGTTCCGCATGGCTCCCGACGGAACCGACGTGGCTCTGGGCCACAACGGCAATCTGGTGAACCACCGTGAGCTCACCCAGGAGGCCGCCCGGTTGGGTCTGGTGGATCCGAAGGACAACCCCTCTGATTCGCTGGTCATGTGCGCCCTGCTGGCCGCCGACACCCGTGAGGGACACGGCGTGGAGGAAGCGGCCATGGAGCTGTTCCCAAAGGTCAAGGGTGCTTTCTGTGTGCTATTTACCGATGGCGAAGCACTGTACGCTGTCCGCGACCCGCAGGGTGTGCGCCCGCTGTCGATCGGTCAGCTGGCCAGTGGCGGCTGGGTCGTTGCCTCCGAAACCGCAGCGCTGGACATCGTGGGCGCGCGTTTCATCCGTGACGTCGAGCCCGGCGAGCTGGTGGCCATCGACGGTGACGGCGTGCGTTCCCGCCGCTTCGCGGAGACCAAGCACAAGGGCTGCGTGTTCGAGTACGTCTACCTAGCTCGCCCCGATTCCGTCATCCGTGGCCGGTCGGTGAACGGCACCCGCCTGGAGATCGGCCGCAAGCTGGCCGAGGAGGCTCCGGCGGAGGGTGACCTGGTGATTCCGGTGCCGGAGTCCGGAACTCCCGCGGCGGTGGGCTACGCCCAGGCCTCGCACATCCCCTTTGGCCAGGGGTTGATGAAGAACGCCTATGTGGGGCGCACCTTCATCCAGCCGTCGCAAACCATCCGCCAACTGGGCATCCGCCTGAAGCTGAACCCACTGCGCGAGGTCATCGAGGGTAAGCGCCTGGTCGTGGTGGACGATTCCATCGTCCGCGGAAACACCCAGCGCGCGCTGATTAAAATGCTGCGCGAGGCCGGGGCGAAGGAAGTGCACGTCCGTATCGCCTCGCCGCCTGTAAAGTGGCCGTGTTTCTACGGCATTGATTTCGCCTCGCCCACCGAGCTGATTGCGAATAATGTGGATCCTTCGGATCCGGTGGAGGGAATTCGCCGGGAGATCGACGCGGATTCCCTAGCATTCGTTTCGACCGAGGCGATGATTGAGGCGTCACAACAAAGCAGCGACGAGCTGTGCGCGGCGTGCTTCGACGGCGTGTTCCCACTGGGCATGCCGAGCGATAACCCGAACACGGCGTTGGTAGAAACGATGCTGAAGCAGCAGGCGAAGAATTAAGAAAGCAAGGACAAGCCATGAGTGAGCACCCCGATAACACCCCGAAGCAGGCAGAGGGCGCATCGTACGCAGCTGCCGGCGTAGACATTGAGGCCGGCGATCGCGCGGTAGAGCTTTTCGCACCGCTGGCTAAGAAGGCCACCCGCCCCGAGGTGCGCGGCGGGCTCGGTGGCTTCGCCGGCCTGTTCGCGCTGGGGGACTACGAGAAGCCGCTGTTGGCCGCGTCCTCCGACGGCGTGGGCACCAAGCTGGCCGTGGCCCAGGCGATGGACAAGCACGATACGATCGGCCGCGACCTGGTCGCCATGTGCGTGGATGACCTGGTGGTCTGCGGCGCCGAACCGCTGTTCCTGCAGGATTACATCGCCATCGGCAAGGTCGTGCCCGAGCACGTTGCCAGCATCGTCTCCGGCATCGCCGCGGGCTGCGAGGAAGCCGGCTGTGCGCTGCTGGGCGGCGAAACTGCCGAGCACCCGGGCGTGATGGAGCCGCACGAGTACGACGTCTCCGCCACCTCCGTCGGCGTGGTTGAAGAGGCTAACCTGCTGGGGCCGGATCGCGTTCGACCGGGTGACGTGGTGATTGCCATGGCCTCCTCTGGCCTGCACTCCAACGGCTACTCCCTGGCTCGCCACGTGCTGCTGGATACCAAGCAGCTGTCGCTGGACGGACACATCGAATCCCTCGGCCGCACGCTGGGGGAGGAGCTGCTGGAGCCTACCCGCATCTACGCCCTCGATTGCCTGAAGCTGGCCAGCGAGTGTGACGTTCACACCTTCGCCCACATCACCGGCGGTGGCCTGGCCGCCAACCTGGGGCGCGTGATCCCGGATGGCCTGGTCGCAGAGTTGGAGCGTTCTTCCTGGACCCCTGGCCCGATCTTCCGCCTGATCCAGGAGGAAGGCCAGGTCTCGCAGGAGGAGATGGAGAAGACCTTCAACATGGGTGTGGGCATGGTCGCCGTCGTGGCGGAAGATGATGCCGAGCGCGCCCTGGCGATGCTGACCGCCCGCCACATCGATGCCTGGCGCCTGGGCGAGGTTCGCCCGGCACAGGACGGCCAGTCCGGCGCGATCTTGGATGGCGAGTACCGCAGCCCCGTGAACTAGATCTAAGTTGGCTGAACTGGGTCCCAACGGGGCTCAGGCCAAGAAAAACTCCCGCGCTGTGCTTTCCGAAAGCACCAGCTGCGGGAGTTTTCTAGCGAATAGGTTGGCTTTTACCGCGACCCGTTGGAGTATTTGTCCTCGTAGTCGTCGGCGTACTCGTCGCTGTAGTCGTCGTATTCTGCAGCGTAATCGCTGTAGTCATCCTCGTACTCGTCGTACTCGCTACCGTCGCGGGAACCGGAACCCCGGTTCTGCGACTGGCCAGAGAGTTCCCTCTGTAGCCTCTCCAGATCCATTTCCGGAGCGTTGTACTTCAACTGACGAGCAACCTTGGCTTGCTTTGCCTTGGCACGGCCGCGACCCATGGCCTGACCCCCTTGCGGTGTCCTCGAGTGGCGCGGGAGTTCGGCCACCCTTTTCGTTTACAAGTTAAGTTTCTTCCTGCCCTACACCATAGCGGTTAGCAATCGTTTTTTCCCAAAAGCCCCCTCCCGCCAACGGCGCGGGCGCGGGGGTTCCCACGTCGAATAACCCTGTGACCTGCGCAATCATTGCATGGCCAAGGGGGCAAGCCAATGTGAGGGTTTTCTAATTTTTTCCGCGCAGCCGGTTGATCGCCGCTCGCCCCGGTCGGATCGAGTTGTCTCCCGTTGCATTCGCAAGGTCGCTGGGGTCGATCGATACGTCGATCCCGTCGGCGAGTAGCGGGGGTACGTCGCTGTTTTTGGACGCCACCTTCTCCACCACATTCCGTTTCACCAAAGCCAGCGCGATCGGCCCGTAGTCGCAATCGTGCACGCTGGATCCAACCCGGCCGATTCCGCGGCCACCCGCAGTGAGCTCGGTGCCCACGCCGGGCAGTCGGTTGGCGGATCCGTCGAGGTGCAGCATCACCAGCACTCGCGGGGATTTGCCCAGGTTATGCACTCGGGAAACCGTCTCCTGCCCCCGGTAGCAGCCCTTGTTCAGGTGCACGGCGGCCTCGGTGGGGCCGGCGGAAACGTCGTCCAGCTGGGTGGCGCCGCTGATTCCCTTGCCGATGAAGGCGGGAACCTCGTGGGGGATGGCGCGCTCGTCGGTATCCACGCCCGGGATCGGAAGGCGTGCCTGCACGCGGAATGCGTCGTAGGCCATGCGCCCGGTGGGCTGTGCGACATTAGTCAGCTCGTCCCAGGCGTGGGTGAAGCTTTCTCGGGGAACCCACAGGTCGAGGGCCTGGATCTCGCCGATAGTCCGGGCCCTCCACAGTTGCAGATCGATATCTTCCGGAACGTCGAGACTCAGGTGAGCGGGCAGGGCGGCGGAGGAGGTGGCGTCCTTAGAAAAGAGCGAAGAATCCGCGGCGAGGTCCGTGCCGATCACCGTGAGTCGCGCCCACGACAGGCGCTCGACGGAGACCTGCGACCAGAAGACCATCTTGCTCAGATAGTCCTCGAGCGCGTCGGCATGGGTGGCTGGGGTGTCGAGGATCAGCGCGTCGTCGGTGGCGAGGATGCCGAAGAAGTGCTCGATGTGGCCCTTGACGTCGAGAATTAGGCCGAAGGTGGCCTGGCCGGGCTCCATGGCGTTGACTTTCTGGGAGATCAAGTTGTTGAGCCAATCGCGGCGCTCTGGGCCCGAGACACGGATGGCTACGCGATCCCAAAAATCCACAAGGCCGGGCTTGCCGTCGTTTACGCGAGACTGCTCGGTGAGGGGGTTGCCGTAGTGCCAGGCAGTGGCGCTTCTCTGAGCTTCGGTGGCCTCACTGCCGGTCAGCGGGCTGGCGGCAGGTGCGTGGTCGACGATCGGGCTGTGAGTCAGATCAAACACACCCCCATCGTAGGACGGGGTGGGGCTGGCATGCCAATGGCAGTGATCTACGGGGCTTGTAAAACGCCCGGGAACAGTGCGGGAATAGAATGAGCAACATGAGCAATCAGGAAGCAAAATTCGTGGTCGTTGACGTCCTGGGTGAGGACGGGGCCGGTATGGGCGCTGGCACAGCAGCCCCCGCCCACGATCCGCAGGTTCGGGACGCGACCGTGCCGATGATTTATGCAGACGACCTGGCCGCCGTGCGCGGCGACGGGGTATTCGAGACCTTCATGCTGCGCGGCGGCAACGTGCGCAACCGCGAGCGCCACGCCACACGCTTCCTCAACAGCTCCGCGATGTTGGATCTGCCGAAACCGAACCTGGAGCGCTGGTTCCGCGCCACCGACATTGCCGTGGCCGACTTCGAGGAGAAGAACGGGCCGGGGCAGGAGGCCGCGCTGCGCTGGGTCTACTCCCGCGGACGGGAATCCACGGGCCAGCCGACGGGCTGGGTCACGGTGGCACCGGTCAGCGAGCACGTGCTGCACGACCGGGAGCACGGCGTGCGGGTGATGACGGCCGAGCGGGGCTTCCGCATCGACCTATCGGAGCGTTCCCCGTGGGCGCTGATCGGCGCGAAGACGCTATCCTATGCAGCCAACATGGCCGCCCTGCGCAGCGCGAAGGCCCGCGGGGTAGACGACGTGATCTTCCTGTCTGACGAGGGGCTCGTGCTGGAGGGGCCGACCTCGACCGTAGTTGTCGCGGAGGTGAACCCGGCTACGGGGGAGAAGAAGCTCGTCACCCCGCCGAGCCACGTGGGAATTCTGAAGGGAACCTCGCAGGCCGCGCTATTTAAGCTGGCCGAGCAGCGCGGATGGGGCACCGAGGAACGTGTTCTGCGGGTCGAGGACCTCACAGCCGCTGCCGGCGTGTGGCTGGTCTCCTCCGTGCGCGTGCACGCACGGGTGACAGAACTAGACGGTATCCAGCTGCCCCGTCCAGCAGTTGCCGACGAGGTGGAAAAGATGGCCTGGGAGGCCGTGACCGGCTAGTCGGCTAGCCGACTACTGTTAAGCGACCTAGCCGACCACGCGGGAAAGCTGCGCGGACTGCCAGGGCACCATCTCGCCGTCGATGAGGCGCTCGTCGACCCAGCCGAGGTCGTTGTTCGGCATCAGGCCGTAGAGGCGCTTGCCCGGCCCGAGGTTCGTCGGACCGGTGGCCGTCGCCATCGTCGAGGCACTTTCCAGCTGCCAGGCGCGCTCGTTCAGCGGGCTGCCGTACAGGATCTCCACCATGCCGTCGGAGTGGGTGAGGATCATCTCGATCTCATCGTCATCGTTGATGCGCAGGAAGCCGGACTCGCGGCGGCCGGGGGTCTCCGTCGGCTGCCCGTCGTCGTCCATGCGCCAGGTGCGGGAATCGTAGCTGATGCGGTTCTCGCCGTCGTGGGCGAAGACGACCTGCTGGCCGAAGGTGAACTCCTCCTCGCCGGGAGGCGCCGCCTGACCCTGGCCACGCCACACGCCGATCAGCGGCAGCAGTGCCAGCAGACCGTCGTGCAGGTTGGGGCCCTTGCGCAGGTTGGCTGTGTCATCGGGGATGGGCATGTCGCCGAATTCCGGCAGGTTCTTGTCGCTGGTGGACTTGGATTGCTCGGCGGCCAGGTTTACCGCTTCGTTAGCGTCTACCTTGAACTTCTTCTTTTCTTCTTCAGCCATGCCCTTAAGACTATAGGCTGGGGAGTTCTTCTTCACTCAAGGGTCGGGATCGCGGAGCCAAATCGGACAAGCTGATCTTCGTGTATACCTGCGAGGCTTCGACGAACACTGAGCCGCCGGAGACGAAGATCCGTTCCGGGTCGCCCCGCATGGGTAGTTCTTTGCCCGGGATGCTCAAACTAAAGGCGTCATTAACCCGCTTTTCGATGTCCGGATCGAGTGTGGCTTCGTCGGTGACGTTCTTGGCCTTGATGTCCAGCCCGTCGGGGACGGAGAGGATCTTGGTCGGGGTGATCACCATAGTGCCCTCGACAATGCGCAGCTTTACCTCGACCTTCGCGGGTTTGGCGAAGCCCTTCGGTTTGCCCTCGAAGATGGCTTCGGTCTCCCAGCCACCGCGGGGCGAGATGTCGTCGAGGTTCTGGATCTGCAGGGCCTCGATGCCCATGCGGTTGCCCAGCAGCACGCCGTCCAGCTGCAGGCGGGTAAAGACCTTGCGTGCCGGGGCGTTTTCGATGGTGCCGTTGAAAACATCGTCTGCGGAGACAGTTATATACTGCGCCGAGGTTTGTACGCTCATCAGGCCGAAGCCCGGCACATCGACGTCGTTGGCGACGACGGTGACGGCTTGGATCTCGTGGCCTAGCGCGGCGCCGGTGTAGGGGAAGCCCGCCACCTGCACCTTGGGTGGGTTGGCTAGGTTCGAGTCGGCGTATAGCGCTTCGGAGATCTTGTGTTCGGCGCGGGCGGCGATCACGTTATCGGCGATCAGCGCCACGAGCAGCACCAGCACGAGGGCGAGCGCGCCGCGGATTGCGATCTTCTTCACCTGGCTGGCCCCCTTCTCGAGTCTCTTCGTCGCTTCCTACAGGTTACTAGGTGCCCTTGTTCCTTCTTTATGACGCCACGCCTCCGCCGCCGCAATCTCAGTGAAGCGTTAAGAAACCGTCGAAAACGACCCCAAAAATGCCGAAAGTGAGGGACAATTGGGGGCATGGCTATTACCTACGACACATTTGAAGACCTGTGGGAGCACTCTGAGGTGTTGGAGGGGGTTCACGAGGTGCTGGGTGAAGTCGCTGAGGCAGATGGGGTGCCTGCGATCAGTGAAGCTTTTCTGCGTGGCATTGACGAGAACCGCGGCCACAAGCACGTAGTGGCAAGGAATAGCGACCGCGTGGTCGGCGTGCTGGCGATCGACCCGGACCGCATGATTGAGTTGGCCGTTGCCCCGGAGGTTCGCCACAGTGGGGTGGGAATCGCCCTGTTCGAAGCT
The DNA here is from genome assembly GCF_000738175.1 of Corynebacterium jeikeium. GTDB lineage: Bacteria > Actinomycetota > Actinomycetes > Mycobacteriales > Mycobacteriaceae > Corynebacterium > Corynebacterium jeikeium_C. The sequence continues at coordinate 32,992 of NZ_JFCH01000031.1, forward strand.
CTGCGCGACCAGTTGGGCGTGACCGGTGCGATTGACGTCTGGGCACACGGGGATTCCGCCGGTGCCCAGCGCTTTGTGGAATCGCTGGATGCCCGCCGCACCCGTGAACTGCTGAAGATGTCGCTGGACTGCGCGCCGGCGACAAAGGCAGCCAGGGCTATTGAGGCGGGTGGTGCAGAGGCCGAAAAACGCTGCGAGGAACAGGACATTGAGGTTCTGACCTACACCGAATCCGTGGCGCGCTTTGATGCAGATTCCGTGGATGCCGAGTGGGTGCGCGTCAATAACGAGGCCTTCGCATGGCACCCCGAGCAAGGCGGCTGGGACGTAGACCACCTGCGTTCTGCTCGGGACACTAATTGGTTCGATCCGGATGCGGTCCTGATGCTGTGGGTGCGGGATGAAAACTCCGCTGCCGAGCGGGTGGGCATTCCCTGTGCGGCCGATGGGGGCGAGGGGAACGACGATGTGTTCCGCCTGGTGGGCTTCCACTGGACGAAGATCCCGCTGGAGGAGAAGGAAAAGGATGCCGGCGAGCGGGCGGGTGAGGTATACGTCGTGTGCCTCGCTGACGATGCCCGCGGTAGGGGACTGGGGCAGGCGATCACGCAGCTGGGTATGAAGTTGCTCCTGGATAATGGTTGCGGTCGCATTGAGTTGTATGTGGAGGGAGACAACGCGCCTGCGGTTTCCACATATAAACGACTCGGCTTTGAGGTCGTGCACACCGATGTGGTTTACCGTGGGTGTCTCTAAGTAGTGGGGTTAAGGAGCGAGAAGCCTTAACTGTTCATCGGTACCACCTGAGAAACGTTTATGCCCACTTGCCGCGTATTGCTAAGGGTGAAGCGGGTTCTGCTTCACTGTAGGTTAACTGTGAGTTAAATCAGGACCCTTTCCGTCACATGGGGGTGGCGCTTAGGTGTGGTTTTGGGGGTGCTTTAGCGACTCATTCTGAACCGAGAAAGTTGCCTGTTCTGCATGAATGCTGTTGTTCACCTGCTGTTCACTTACAGCACTCTTTAAATCCATAAGCGCCGATTAACTTTCTTGGTGACGCAAGAGTGGCTCCTACAACTGCGAGCTTCTCCTGTAAGACACTTTTCTGTACTTCTGACAATTTTTCGGAGGAAAACCTCGTGAAGTTCACCATGAAGCGCGCCAGCGCTGCAGCTGCAACCCTGTTTGCTGGTTCCCTGATCCTGACCGGCTGCTCCAACGCTGACAACAACGAAGGCGGCAGCGGCGAAGGCTCCCGCGAGATGGAAGAGGCCACCGGCGAACTGCGCGGCGAAGGCGCTTCCTCTCAGGACAACGCAATCCAGAACATCTTCGGCCCGGCTTTCTCCAGCACCGGCGCTACCCTGGCTTACAACGCTTCTGGTTCCGGTGACGGCCAGAAGAAGTTCATCGCTGGCCAGGCTGACTTCGCTGGTTCCGACTCCCCGCTGAAGGACGACCAGATCGAGGACGCCAAGAAGCGCTGCGACGGCAACGACGCATGGCACCTGCCGATGGTTATCGGCCCGGTTGCAATCGCTTACCACCTGGAGGGCGTGGACGAGCTGAACCTGTCCACCAAGACCGTTGCCAAGATCTTCAAGGGTGAGATCAAGAAGTGGGACGACGAGGCCATCAAGGCCGAGAACGAGGGCGTTGACCTGCCGTCCGACCCGATCGAGGTTGTGTACCGCTCTGACGAGTCCGGTACCTCCGACAACTTCCAGAAGTTCCTGTCTGCTTCCACCGGTGAGTGGGATTCTGAGGGCAAGAGCTTCCCGACCAAGGTCGGCACCGGTGCTCCGAAGTCCAAGGGTGTTGCTGACCAGGTTGCAGCCACCAACGGCGCAATCACCTACGTTGAGTCCGGCTTCGCCGAGGAGCTCGACGAAGTCAACATCGCCAAGATCGACTTTGGTTCCGGCCCGGTTGAGCTGAACAAGGACAACGTCAACAAGGCTCTGGGTGAGGCTGAGTTCTCCGGCGAGGGCAACGACCTGGTTGTCGACGCTGACAAGCTGTACGCCATGAACGGCGAGGATGAGTACCCGCTGGTTCTGACCACCTACGAGATCGTCTGCTCCGCTGGCTACGACGACAACACCGCGAAGCTGGTTAAGAACTTCCTGAACACCATCCTGGACAACCAGAACGATGACCTGGCTGACCAGGGTTACATCCCGGTGGACGGCGAGTTCAAGTCCAAGCTGGAAGAGTCTGTCGACGCTCTGAAGTAGTATTCACAGCCGCTCAGGCAAAGAAGTAACCCCCGCTCGTTCTTCGATCGGGGGTTACGGTCTGAATACGGCAACTACAGTGACGCGAAACACTTTTCAATTTTATTCTGGTATTGAATAACGACCTTTTAAGGATCCCTCATGGCAAACGCCAATAAGGTTGAGGTCGCCAAGTCCGCAAAGGCAGAGGGCGACGCCCCTCAGCCGAAGCAGGATCGCCAGTTGGTGCAGGATAGCCAGCGCTCCGGCGGTGGCAGCGTTAAGCGCCCTGGCGATGTTGTTTTCGAAACGCTGGCAAAGACCTCCTCAATCCTGATCACCGTGATCATCGGTCTGATCGGCTTGTTCCTGATCATGCAGGCAGTCCCCGCGCTGAACCGCCTGCGCGACGGAATTTTCAGCTTCTTCACCTACGGTGAGCGCTGGAACACCGACTACACCAACAACGACGGCGGATGGATGCAGTTCGGTATCCCGAACCTGTTCTTCACCACCGTCCTGGTTTCCATCGTCGCCCTGCTCCTGGCCATGCCGGTTGCACTGGGCATTGCGATCTTCCTGTCTAACTACTGCCCGAAGCGTTTCATCAAGCCCCTGGGCTTCATGATCGACTTGCTGGCCGCAGTGCCCTCCATCGTGTTCGGTATTTGGGGCGCTTATGTCCTCGGCCCGGCGCTGGGTGACTTCTTCGAGTGGCTGTCCGGTTGGGCCGGCGGTTTCTTCCTGTTCAACCACCAGCAGGGTAGCTCCCCGCCGTTCTCTACCTCTCGAAACATCTTCACCGGTGGCATCGTCCTGGCAATCATGATCCTGCCGGTCATCGCCGCCACCACCCGTGAGGTCTTCGTGCAAACCCCGAAGGGGCACGTCGAGGCCGCACTGGCCCTGGGTGCAACCCGCTGGGAAGTCGTCCGCATGACCGTGCTGCCCTTCGGCCTGTCCGGCTACATCTCCGGTGCAATGCTGGGTCTGGGCCGTGCGTTGGGTGAGACCATGGCACTGTACATGGTTATCGCCAGTGCACCGGACTTCCGTGGCTCTCTGATGGACGGCGGTACGACCTTCGCAACGGCCATCGCCGCGGCCGCGCCGGAGTTCAACGACGAGCTGAAGGCGGGTGCCTACATCTCCGCCGGCCTCGTCCTGTTCCTGTTGACCTTCTTGGTCAACGCTGCCGCCCGTGCCGTTGTGGCGAAGAAGTAGGAGAAGAGAACAATGACTGATGCAGCAACTGTAGAAAACAAGAAGTCCTCTTCGTCCTCCGAGCTGTTTACCCAGATTTCTGGTAAGCGTAAGGCGGTCGACAAGTTCGCCACCGTCATCATCTACTTCGCCATGGCGCTAGCCCTGGTCCCACTGCTGTGGGTCTTGATCAAGGTCGTCGGCGAAGGTCTGCCCGCCATTCTTAACCCCGACTGGTGGATGTACGACATGGTCGGCCAGCCGCGTAACAAGGCCGGTGGTGGTGCAGTCCACGCCATCATCGGTACCTTGATGCAAGTTCTGGTTACTTCCGCACTCTCCATCCCGATCGGCGTGTTCACCGCTATCTACCTGGTGGAGTACTCCCGCGGCGGATTCCTCGGTCGCATCACGACCTTCATGGTCGACATTTTGACCGGTGTTCCCTCCATCGTCGCCGCCCTGTTCGTCTACGCGATGTGGATCACCATGTTCGGCTTTGAGCGCTCCGGCTTCGCAGTGTCGCTGGCGCTGGTGCTGCTGATGGTTCCGATCATCGTGCGTAACGCGGAAGAAATGCTGCGCGTGGTTCCAATGGACCTGCGCGAGGCCTCCTACGCACTGGGTGTGCCGAAGTGGAAGACAATCGTGAAGATTGTCCTCCCGACTGCACTGTCCGGCATCGTCACCGGCATCATGCTGGCCGTCGCCCGCGTGATGGGCGAGTCCGCACCGGTGCTGATCCTGGTTGGCTCCACTACCAAGATCAACTGGAACCCGTTCCAAGGTGGCCAGCAGTCCCTGCCGCTGTACATGGTTGACCTGTATGGCGCAGGCAGTAACGAGTTCGTGCTGGAGCGCCTGTGGGGCTCCGCACTGACCCTGGTGCTGCTCGTGGCGATCCTGATGATTGGCGCCCGCCTGATCTCGAAGCGCTACTCGGTGAAGGTTTAAGGCCGAATCCATAGCCTTAGGCCCCCACCGGGACCGAAAACCAAAACAAAGCCTTTCCTAGGAGAACAACACAATGGCTAAGCGCCTAGACCTCAACGACGTCAACATCTACTACGGCGACTTCCACGCCGTACAGGACGTCAACCTGCACATCCCGCCGAAGGCAGTGACCGCCTTCATCGGCCCGTCCGGCTGTGGCAAGTCCACCGTGCTGCGCACCCTGAACCGTATGCACGAGGTTATCCCCGGTGCCTACGTCGAGGGCGAGATTCTGCTCGATGGCGAGGACATTTACGGCCCGAAGATCGACCCGGTGGCTGTCCGTAACACCATCGGCATGGTCTTCCAGAAGGCAAACCCGTTTCCGACGATGTCCATAGAAGAGAACGTAGTGGCTGGCCTGAAGCTGTCCGGCGAGAAAAACAAGAAGAAGCTCCGCGAGGTTGCAGAGCGCGCGCTGCGCGGCTCCAACCTGTGGGACGAAGTTAAGGACCGTCTGGACAAGCCGGGTGGCGGCCTGTCCGGTGGTCAGCAGCAGCGCCTGTGCATCGCCCGCGCCATCGCGGTCGAGCCGGAAGTTCTGCTGATGGACGAGCCCTGCTCCGCACTGGACCCGATCTCCACCCTGGCGGTGGAGGACCTGATCCACGAGCTGAAGGAAGAATTCACCATCGTCATCGTGACGCACAACATGCAGCAGGCAGCCCGCGTGTCCGACCAGACCGCCTTCTACTCCCTGGAGGCAACCGGCAAGCCCGGCAAGCTGGTCGAGGTTGGCCCGACCAAGCAGATCTTCGAAAACCCGTCGAAGAAGGAGACCGAGGACTACATCTCCGGTCGCTTCGGATAAAGCTCCTATCTGCGTATCACGCGGGTACAGAATCTTAGAAAAAGTGTCTTCGACAGGCTCCCGCTGAGCTTGCCACCCACTAGCGGGGTTCCGGTTAGCGCCGGAACCCCGCTTTTGGCGTCAATAATAAAAATAATGGGCATACTGGAGGAAGTAACGGGTATCCCAGAGAACCACCGCAGAGAAGAAAGGAGCCACATGTCTAGCCAAGAGACTCCGGCAACCCTCCACGTCGTCGTGATGGGGGTAAGCGGCAGCGGCAAGACCACCCTGGCGCGCGCCCTGGCCGAGAAGACCGGCTGGCAGCTGCAGGAAGCCGACGATCTGCACCCCGAGGGGGCGCTGGAGATCCTGCAGGACGGCAAGCTCCCGCCGGAGGCCGGGCGCCGTAAGTGGCTAGGGATCGTGCGCGACTGGATTGCGGACGAGGCCGCCCAGGGCAACAACACCGTCACTGCCTGCACCGCGTTGCGCATCGACCACCGTGAGATCCTGAACGATGTGGGCGAGAACGCGACCGTGTTCTACGTGCACCTGTACGGCACCGAGGATGTGCTCGCGGAGCGCATGAAGAACCGTGTGGGAGAAGCTGACATGCCACGCGAGCTGCTGACCGCGCAGCTGGAGGATCTGCAGCGCCTCACGCCGGGGGAAAAGGGCATCCAGTTGGACGTTAGCCGCACCCCGGAGCAGCTGCTCGACGACGCGCTGAACGCCGCGATGTTCGCGAAGAAGGCGTACGCGCGCTAAATCCCCCTTGGAGCGACTGGTTAGTAATCCTGGCTAGTAGTCCAGGTTCGTGTCGTAACGGTAGCGCATCTCGTCGAACTGCTCGCGGAACCGCTGCTGCAGCTCTTCGTCCTCCTGCTTTCGCTGGTACTCGTCCGGCGTGAGGCCGGTAATGATGAAGACGATTCGGTTGGCGATCTCCACTGCGTGATCCGAGTAGCGCTCGAAGTAGCGCGACAGCAGCGTGACGTCCACGGCCTCGCGCACGGTGTGCGGCCATTCGCGCTGGGTGGTGAGCTGGAAGATGTGGCGGTGAATGTCATCGACCGCGTCGTCGTCTTCGACGAGCTCGAGGGCAGTGTTTACGTCGAGCTCGCGCAGCAGAGCCTGGATCTTCGCCGCCGAGTTGTCGCACTGCCGAGCCATCTCCTCGATATATGGGCGGACGGTCGCAGGGACAGCGTTTTCTGGGTGACGCCGCCGCGCCACCTTTGCCACATGCACCGCAAGCGCGCCCATGCGGGTGAAATCCTCGACAATGTGCTGGCCCGCAACGACGATGCGCAAGTCCCGCGCTACGGGCGCTTCCAGCGCTAGCAGCCGGAAGGCATCCTTGACTGCGGTTTCTCGCAGATCCTCGAGTGTATCCACGCTGCTTAGGACCTTCTCGGCAAGATCCAGGTCGGTTTCTAGCAGAGAACGGGTAGCGGAATTGAGCGCAGTGCGCACGAAATCCGCCATCAGCGAAATGTCGTGCTTAAATTCCTGGAGTTGGTTTCGGTACACCCTACGCATGTGAAAGAACTATAGTCTCTGGAGCTCGGTGGCGCTGAGGTTTAGCCCCCGCGTATAGCCCCGAAAAACCCATAGACCCGAAAACTGTTAACCGCCACTGTTTTCGATATCTGCCCCGTCGGGGACAGTGTCATCCTCCGGGTCGTCCAGCCACCCCTCCGGCAGGGCCACCTTCGCCGGGGATCCCTGGCGGCCGCGGGCGCCGTCGGCGTCCTCGGCCAGGGCGGGGGAGTCCCACACGTCGGCGAGTGCAGACTTCAGCTCGTCCAGGCTGCTCACCCGGGACAGGCTCCGGCGTAGTTCCCCGCCGGCGGGGAAGCCGCGCAGGTACCACGTCATGTGCTTGCGTAAGTCGCGGCAGGCCTTTTGCTCACCGTCGTGGGCGGCCAGCAGTTCCGCGTGGCGCAGAATGATGCGCGCTACCTCGCCCAGGGTGGGTTCACTGGGGACCGGCAGGCCGCGTAGCTCGGCGGAGAGCTCCGCGAAGAGCCACGGGCGGCCCAGGCAACCCCGGCCTACGACTACGCCGTCGCAGCCGGTCTGCTCCATCATGGCGCGGGCGTCAGTGGCCTTGAAGATGTCGCCGTTGCCCAGCACGGGGATGCCGGTGTGGGCCAGGTGCTGCTTGAGGCGCGCGATCTCGTTCCAATCCGCGTGGCCGGAGTAGCGCTGTGCCGCGGTGCGACCGTGCAGAGCCACCGCGGCAGCACCCTCCTCCACGGCGATGCGACCGGCATCCAGGTGCGTGTGGTGCTGGTCGTCGATACCCACGCGCATCTTCACGGTCACGGGAATGTCCGTGCCTTCCGTGGCCTTGATTGCGGCGGCCACGATGTTTCCGAAGAGCCTGCGCTTGTAAGGCAGGGCGGAGCCGCCGCCGCGGCGGGTGACCTTGGGCACGGGGCAGCCGAAATTCATGTCGATGTGGTCGGCGAGGTTTTCGTCGACGATCATCTTCGCCGCCTTGTAAGTGTACTCCGGGTCGGTGGTGTACAGCTGCAGGCTGCGGGGATCCTCGTCTGGCGCGAAGGTTGTCATGTGTAAGGTTTTCGAATTGCGTTCGACCAGCGCGCGAGCCGTCACCATTTCGCAGACATAAAGTCCGGCGACGGAGCCCATGCGTTCACGCTCCTGTTCGCGGCACAGGCTGCGGAAGGCCACGTTGGTTACGCCTGCCATCGGGGCGAGCACGACGGGGGAGTCGAGCTGCATCTTGCCGATCTGCAGTCCTTGGAATTGCTGGTTCGCCGAGGGGGCTCCGCCGGTCGAGCCGGCCTGGACGGTTGAATCTTGCGGCGTGGTGGAGGCGGGGGTTGTGGTCGATGTAGTCACGGGCACCATTGTCACACCGGGGTAGGCAGAATACCAAAGGGCGTCCAAAAAAGAAGCCAAAATAGCAACAAAGATTGTTCAACAATAGGCTGGAGGGTGAGGGCGAGCCACATCACACTTATGTAGGCTGAGGAAAGAAGCGGAGAAACCGCAAAACAGCTATGGAGGAGGAACCGATGTCTGAGCGCATCGCCAACGAGTTCTACAGGTCCAAGGTCATGTCCGCCGATGAGGCGGCGCAGTTCATCAACCACGGCGACAAGATCGGCATGTCCGGCTTCACGGGAGCGGGCTATCCCAAGGCGCTTCCGACTGCCATCGCAGAGAAGGCTAAGGAGCTTCACGGTCGCGGGGAAGACTTCCAGATCGACCTCTTCACTGGCGCCTCCACCGCGCCTGACTGTGACGGTGTGCTGGCGGAAGCGGATGCGGTGCGATACCGCACCCCCTACGCCTCCGATCCGGTAATGCGCAAGAAGATTAACGCTGGCGAGATCAAGTATCAGGACATTCACCTTTCCCACCTTGGCCAGCAGGTCGAGGAAGGCTTTTTCGGCCGGCTGGACGTGGCCGTTGTGGAAGCGGTGCGCATCGACGAGGCAGGTAACATCATCCCGTCCTCGGCTGTGGGCAACAACGTGGAGTACCTCAACTCCGCCCGCAAGATCATCATCGAGATCAACGAGTGGCAGTCCCTCGACCTGGAGGGCATGCACGACATCTACAAGATCCAGGATCTGCCGAACCGTACCCCGATCCCGATCAACCGTCCCGGCGATCGCATCGGGACGCCGTACATTCCGGTCGACCAGAACAAGGTTGTGGCCGTTGTGAAGACCAACGCCGAGGATCGTAACGCGCCGTTCAAGCCGACCGACGAGATCTCCGAGAAGATCGCCGGGCACTTCCTGGACCTACTGGAGGGCGAGGTTGAGGCCGGTCGCCTGACCTACGACGGCTACGTCATGCAGTCCGGCGTGGGTAACGTGCCGAATGCCGTGATGGCGGGTCTGCTGGACTCCAAGTTCGAGAACATTCAGGCCTACACCGAGGTGATCCAGGACGGCATGCTGGACCTCATCGACAACGGCAAGATGACTGTTGCCTCCGCAACCTCCTTCGCGCTTTCCCCGGAGTACGCAAAGAAGATGAACGATGAGGCGAAGCGCTACCGCGAGCACATCGTCTTGCGCCCGCAGCAGATCTCCAACCACCCGGAGGTCATCCGCCGTACCGGCTTGATCGCCTCCAACGGCATGATCGGCTGTGACATCTACGGAAATGTGAACTCCACGAACGTGTCTGGCTCGCGCATCATGAACGGCATCGGCGGCTCCGGCGACTTCACGCGCAACGCCTTCCTGTCCACCTTCATCTCCCCGTCTACGGCCAAGGACGGCGACATTTCCGCCATTGTGCCCTTCGCCTCCCACGTCGACCACACGGAGCACGACGTGATGGTGATCATCACGGAGCACGGCTACGCCGACCTGCGTGGCCTGGCACCGCGCGATCGCGTGCCGAAGATCATCTCCGTTGCGCACCCGGACTACCGTCCGCTGCTGGAGGAGTACTACGAGCGCGCGTGCGCTGCGGGTAACCACCTGCAAACTCCGCACGACTTGAAGACTGCCTTCAGCTTCCACATCAACCTGGAGGAGAAGGGGTCCATGAAGGGATAGTTGCTCTGCTATAGGGCACCCACGGGGGCAATTTTCTGCTTCGTAGAAGCATTAGATAGAATGCTCCCGTTGGGCCTTTAGCTCAGTTGGTAGAGCTACGGACTTTTAATCCGCAGGTCGCGGGTTCGAGCCCCGCAGGGCCCACGTTCGCGATCACCCCGTCGGGGCGCTTCCATGGAGATCATGGTCGCGCCGCGGCGGGGTTTTGCGTTGCCCGCGGCTGTCTATTTCTCCACTTCACCGGGCGATTTGTTCTGACGCTCGCACCTGGTTTAAACTGTTCAAGCTGCTAAGGAAAGCTAGAGTTTCTTGCTGGCTTACTTTGTAGAGCTCCCATCGTCTAGAGGCCTAGGACCCCGCCCTTTCACGGCGGTAACACGGGTTCGAATCCCGTTGGGAGTACGGCCCTGTGGCGCAGTTGGTTAGCGCGCCGCCCTGTCACGGCGGAGGTCGCGGGTTCAAGTCCCGTCAGGGTCGCCATTAAAGATTTAATAGAGAGCCTTTCTGGTGCTTTGTGCGCCGGGGAGGTTCTTTTCTTTTGTTCTTCTTTGTGACGCCCTCAGTTTGCGTGTTGAACACTTCAGTGGTGACGTGAAAGCCAGCCAGAAACGGCACTTGAACAGCTGATTTGCTTAAGAACTTTGACACTGTGTAGAGTCTATTCTCGTGCAACGGACGGCTTAGACAAGTTGTTGTCTGGTCGTTTTATTTAGTTGCGCAGGCAAGATTGGCCCTGTGGCGCAGTTGGTTAGCGCGCCGCCCTGTCACGGCGGAGGTCGCGGGTTCAAGTCCCGTCAGGGTCGCTTCGATGTTCGAATCGGAAGCGGTCGGGCAACGAAGGCCAGATAGCTCAGTTGGTAGAGCGTTCGCCTGAAAAGTGAAAGGTCGCCGGTTCGATCCCGGCTCTGGCCACATTCAACCCCGGTAGCGGAAAGCTACCGGGGTTTTGCCGTACGTACACTGGGGGCTAGAAGCTAGCACAGCTACTAGAGGATAAGAAGAGCAAATAGGAAGGGAGCCCCCAAGCACTATGGCAGGCACCAAGAGCATCGTTCACGATCAAGAGCAGAGCCGCTTCGTCATCTACGTGGACGACCAGGAGGCCGGTTTCGCCGAGTACTCCCAGGAGGGCAACGTCCGCGACTTCAACCACACAGTGGTGGATCCGGAGTTCCGTGGCCAGGGGCTGTCCAAGCCGCTGATTAGCGAGGCTTTGCTGGAGACCAAGGAGGAAGGGCTAAAGATTAAGGCCAGCTGCTCCGCTGTCGAGGCCTTCGTGGAGAAGAACCCGGACTTTAAGGAGCTGCTGGCCTAGTCGGCTGCGCGCGGTGCGCGCAATCGCACTGGGCGCGCTGCGGGGCGCGCCTAGATGTTGTTCTGCATGTCGTCGACCCACTTCACGGCGTCGACGAGCGGGGTGTTCTGGTTGGGCTTGCGGGGGCGAATCTTCGCCGGGATGCCCGTCAGGATGGAGTTCGGGGGAGCGTCCTTGGTCACCACCGCGTTGGCACCGATCGCGGAGCCCTCGCCGATGGTGATGGGACCCAGCACCTTCGCGCCTGCGCCGATCATCACGCCGTTGCCGATGGTGGGATGGCGCTTGCGCTGCACTAGTTCGGAGCCGCCGAGCGTCACACCGTGGTAGAGCATGACGTCATCGCCGATCTCCGCGGTCTCACCGATAACTACACCCATGCCATGGTCGATAAAGAATCTGCGGCCAATGGTGGCGCCAGGGTGGATTTCGATGCCGGTGAATCCGCGGGTCGCTTGGCTAATAATGCGGGCGATGCCACGGTGCCCCCGCTTCCACAGTGCGTGGGATACGCGGTGCGCCCAGATGGCGTGCAGGCCGGAGTACACAATGGCGTTTTCTACGTCTCCGCGTGCTGCTGGGTCGTGCTCGCGGGCATTAGCCAGGTCTTCGCGGATGCGTCCAAGAATGCTCAACGGTGTGGTCTTTCGGTTGGTTCGGGATCGGCTTAAAGCTTTCGCAGCCACTATAACGAGAAGGCGCTGCCCCCTATTCCACAGCTCGGTGGAAAGGCGGTAGCGCCTACTTGCCTGCAGCCAGTAGCTACTAGACAGCCGCTGACATTAGATTCACTAGATTGCGGCCGACTGCCAGAGCGGAATTAGTCGCGCAGGTCGTCGAACAGCAGGGTGGAGACGTAGCGCTCGCCGAAGTCGGGAACGATGACGACGATGGTCTTGCCCTCGTTCTCGTCCTTCTGAGCTTCCTGTACGGCGGCCCACACGGCTGCGCCGGAGGAGATACCGGAGAGGATGCCCTCGGAGACAGCCAGTTCGCGGGCGGTCTTGGTTGCGTTCTCCAGTGGAGCGTCCACTACGCGGTCCAGGATGTCCTTGTTCAGGTTCTCCGGGAAGAAGTTGGTGCCCAGGCCCTGGATCTTGTGCGGGCCGAAGCGGCCTTCGGTCAGCAGCGGGGAGTCCGCCGGCTCCACACCGACGATCTCGATCTTGTCGTTCTTCTCCTTCAGGTACTTAGCCGCGCCAGAGATGGTGCCGCCGGTGCCCACGCCAGCAACGAAGATGTCTACTTCACCGTCGGTGTCTTCCCAGATCTCCGGGCCGGTGGTGTTGTAGTGAATCTCCGGGTTCGCCGGGTTGGCGAACTGGCGAGCCAGGATTGCATTGTCGGTGCTCTCGACGATCTCGTTGGCCTTGTCTACCGCGCCCTGCATGCCGGCGGAGCCCGGGGTCAGAACCAGCTCTGCGCCCAGAGCACGCAGCATGATACGACGCTCGTTGGACATGGTCTCCGGCATGGTCAGGATGACCTTGTAGCCCTTAGCGGCACCGACCATGGCCAATGCGATACCGGTGTTACCGGAGGTCGCCTCGACGACGGTGCCGCCCGGCTTCAGGCTGCCGTCCTTCTCGGCTGCCTCGATGATGGCCTTACCAATGCGGTCCTTCACGGAGTTGGCAGGGTTAAAAGCCTCTAGCTTGAGCAGGACGTTGGCCTTCAGGCCTTCGCCGTATGCGCCCAGCTTGACTAGCGGAGTTCCGCCGATGAGGTCGGTGATGTTGTTGTAAATCTTCGCCATTGGGGGTGATCCTTTCGTTCTAGACTGATCGGTCTATATCGGGTAGTCTACACTGCTCGTTCGCTGGGCACCACTGTGATTCCTCGTTGGTTGCTTGAACACTGCGTTTAAGGGCGCTGAATGATAATTATTGACGCCCCTACGCACCCAAGCTTCGCCAGATTCTCGGGCACGGCAGCAGGGGATTTGGTTCAATGGCAAGCATGACTACCGAAAATCAGACTTATGAAAACATCCAGGTGGCCGTTAACGGCGCCGTCGCGACCATCACCCTGAACCGCCCGAAGGCCCTCAACGCACTGAACAGTGGGGTGCTCTCTGAAATTGTTCCGGCAGCGGAGGCGCTGGACGCGGATCCGCAGATCGGCGCCATCGTCATCACCGGCAGCGAAAAGGCATTCGCCGCCGGTGCGGACATCAAGGAAATGAAGGATGAAACCTACCCCGAGGTGGCCGAGAAGCGCCTGTTTGCCGACTGGGAGAAGCTGGCACAGCTGAAGACCCCGCTGATTACCGCCGTATCCGGCTTCGCCCTGGGCGGCGGTTGCGAGCTAGCGATGCTCGGCGACATTCTGCTGGCCAGCGAAACTGCAAAGTTCGGCCAGCCGGAGATCACCCTGGGCATCATCCCAGGCATGGGTGGCACACAGCGACTGACCCGCGCCGTGGGGAAGTACAAGGCCATGGATCTGATCCTCACCGGTCGCATGATGGATGCCGAGGAGGCTGAGCGCAGCGGCCTGGTTTCCCGCGTGCTCCCGGCGGAGGGCTTCGCCGACGAAGTGCAGAGGGTAGCAGCCAAGGTGGCAAGCATGTCCCACGTCGCAACGGCCGCCGCCACCGAGATGGTGGACGAGGCCTACCGCTCCACCCTGGAAGAGGGCGTGGAGGCGGAGCGTCAGCAGTTCTGGCGACTCTTCGACACCGCGGATCAGAAGGAAGGCATGGCGGCCTTCGTGGAGAAGCGCAAGCCGGAGTGGCAGCACCGCTAGTCGCGCCACCGGGCGCCATTCCTGGCACAATTGCGGATATGTCGCATTCGAAACAAGTCAACCGCACTATTGACCTGTCCATTCATGATGTCTACGAGGTCGTCTCCAGCGAGGCGTTCCTGCTGACGGACGAAGGGATGGTGGAGCAAACGGAATCCCAGATCATCGAGGCCGAGCGGAAGGTTCTGCCAGATGGTCGGGTATGGGCGCGGGTTGGCGTGAGGGCGTCACAAAAAGAGCTAGAAGAACTCTCCAAAGACGGTGAGGCGCCCATCGCATACCAAGAGACCTACGTTTCGCCTCCAGATGAAACCGGCGCGTTCGAGGTGAAGGCCGAGATGGATCTGCCGATGAAGATGGGGACGATGGATACTCACTTCATCTACGCACCCGTCACTGGGGGTGCTGGGGAGTTCGCAGCAGAAGGGGCGGCGGAGACCGCAGTAGAGGCGATTCTGACCGCAGATGTGTCGCTGCCGCTGATTGCCGGAAGGCTGGAAAAGCATCTTTTGAAGGCTGCTGATAAGACGGTGGACAACAGCTTGGCTCGCATAATAAACCTAGGTAGCGCTTAACTTTTCCTGAGAAACCCTGTTCGATTAGCCCCGATAAGGTCGTGCGCGCGCCCTTCCCTTCTTGCAACAAAAGCATGGGGGCAGTTTTGGGGGTAACAAGGGGGTGAACTATACTCCCTCTCACACGACGTCCTAGCCCTTCGGGGTGGGCGCCACAGGTCAAGTTTGAGGAGTGAACCAGGTGGACCAGCAGCGGCAACGCGATGACGACGACGTCATCATTTCTGCGCTGAATTCTCTAAAGAACGCGACCGGCATTCCGGTGACTATGTACGCCACGAGCTCGGCGGACGGAAAGTTGCGGATCTCCAAGTGGGTGGGTCTACGCACCCCAGCGCTGCACAACCTTGAGATTGCCCCGGGTGCGGGAGTTGGTGGGCGCGTGGTGACCACCCGCCGCCCCGTCGGTGTTTCCGATTACACCCGGGCAAAGGCCATCAGCCACGACTTCGATCGGCACATCCGTGACGAAGGGTTGCACTCCGTCGTTGCCGTGCCTGTGATTGTGAAGCGGGAAGTCAGGGGAGTGCTCTACGCGGGCGTCCACTCGCGTGCCCGGATGGGCGACAAGGTGCTCGAAGAGGTCACCATGACTGCCCGCTGCCTGGAGCAGGAGATCGCTGTCAACGAAGCGCTGCGCGCAAATGACGCCGGGCGCGGTGCCACGACGGGGGCGGCTGCGAACAAGCAGGTTCGATCGATGTCCGGTGCGGAATGGGAGCAGGTGCGCGCTACGCACAGCAAGCTGCGCATGCTCGCCAACCGCGTGGAGGACGAGGATCTGCGCCGCGACCTAGAAGTACTGTGCGACCAGATGGTTTCCCCGGTGCGCGTCAAGCAGACCACCAAGCTCTCGGCTCGTGAGCTCGACGTGCTGGCCTGCGTGGCTCTGGGACACACGAACGTGGAGGCCGCGGCCGAGATGGGCATTGGCGCGGAGACTGTGAAGAGCTACCTGCGTTCCGTGATGCGCAAGCTCGGTGCGCACACCCGCTACGAGGCGGTCAACGCAGCCCGACGCATCGGCGCGCTGCCCTGATCCTGCCCTGATATTGCTTCGAACGATCGCTCCGCTTTGCGCGGGGCGATTTTTTTATAGGCTGGGTGGCGTGAAAGACAGCTTCGTAGTGACAGGTGGAACCAGACTGCAGGGCGCCATCAAGGTGTCCGGCGCCAAGAACAGCGTGCTTAAGCTCATGTCGGCAGCGCTTTTGGCACCTGGAACCACCACGTTGACCAATTGCCCCGAAATCGCCGACGTGCCCTACATGGCCGAGGTTCTGCGAGGCCTGGGCTGTGAAGTAGAGCTCGATGGCGACGTTGTGCGCATTACGACTCCCGAGCACATCGAGTACAACGCGGACTTTGAGGCCGTGCGCCAGTTCCGTGCTTCCGTCGCGGTGCTGGGGCCGCTGACCTCTCGGTGCTTCAAGGCTCGGGTCGCCCTTCCTGGTGGTGACGCCATCGGCTCCCGCCCGCTCGACATGCACCAATCCGGCCTAGAGCTGCTGGGTGCAACCACCAAGATTGAACATGGTTGCCTAGTCGCCGAGGCCGAAGAGCTCCATGGTGCGCAGATCAAGCTGGACTTCCCCTCGGTAGGCGCGACAGAGAACATTCTGACCGCCGCGGTGTTGGCTGAAGGTACAACCACGCTGGACAATGCAGCACGCGAACCGGAGATCGTGGATCTGTGCGACATGCTGGTGGAGATGGGCGCGAAGATCAGCGGCGCTGGTTCCAACACCATCACTGTCGAGGGCGTGGAGCGGTTGAACCCGGTGGACCACGAGGTTGTCGGTGACCGCATCGTCGCTGGCACCTGGGCGTATGCCGCAGCAATGACCAGGGGAGACATCACGGTTGGCGGTATCGATCCGCAGCACCTGCACCTGGTTCTGGAGAAGCTAAAGCTCGCAGGAGCTCAGGTGGAGACGTACCCGACCGGCTTTAGGGTGGTGCAGCACGAGCGCCCTAAGACGGTGGACTACCAGACGCTTCCTTTCCCCGGATTCCCAACTGACCTGCAACCCATGGCGATTGCGCTGTGCACGGTGAGCGAGGGGATGAGCGTGATCACGGAAAACATCTTTGAGTCCCGCTTCCGGTTTGTCGATGAGATGATGCGCCTGGGTGCGGACGCCAGCATCGACGGCCATCACGTAGTTATCCGGGGTAGGGAACAGCTTTCCTCTGCGCCGGTGTGGAGCTCCGATATTCGTGCGGGCGCAGGCCTGGTGCTGGCCGGATTGGTGGCAGATGGGAAGACCGAAGTGCACGACGTCTACCACATCGACCGTGGCTACCCGGAGTTCCCGGAACAGCTGTGCTCACTGGGTGCAGAAGTGGAGCGTGTGAAGCGCTAAAGGCTGAGCCGATTCAGCACTTAAGGCTCAGTCCGTGCAGCGTTGAAAGCTGTATGCGGGTGCATGTGTCCTTTAGCGTAATTCCGCGCCCTGTAGAAATAGCCTGTGGCCTGCGGGTTTGTGTTTGTTGTGGGGTGTGTGTACATTAATCCAAGTCAGCGCGACACAGCACAGCGAGTTACAGACTCTCGGAACGCTGGAAGTCATAAGCGTCTGGCTAATCATTTTAAAGCTGTAAAAACAGTTCGTGTGTGTGCGAGTGCAGCGGGTTGTTTACCGGGAATTTGCTTTATTTTCACGGTTGCTTTACACTC
>NZ_JFCH01000032.1 GCF_000738175.1 Corynebacterium jeikeium
GGTTGCGTCCCTTAGTGTGGTGTAACGCTTGCTGATGGTGGGTCCCGGAAAGTAGTGGGCGGCCACCGCCAGTTAGCCTTTCGACTCAACTACCACATCTCACCGAAAGGCCTATGACGATGACCGCTGCACCGTATTCTATCGACCCGACAACCTATCTGGATGATTTGCTGGCCCAAGCGTCTCCGGATTTGATGCGCCAGATGCTGCAAGGGTTTATCAACCAGATCCTCTCCGCCCAGGCTGACACCGTCTGCGGCGCCGAATACGGAGTTGTATCCACCGAGCGGGTCAACCACCGCAACGGGTATCGCCACCGCGACCTTGACACCCGTGTCGGCACGATCGACGTGGCGGTGCCGAAACTGCGCCACGGCGCGTTCTTCCCAGACTGGCTGTTAGAGCGCCGCTCACGAGCAGAACGAGCCTTATCGACTGTGATCGCCACGTGCTACCTTAAAGGGGTTTCCACCCGCAGGATGAATGATCTGGTGGCTACGCTTGGGATTTCCAGCATGTCGAAATCGCAAGTCTCACGCATGTCAGAAGAACTCGACGACATGGTCGCAGACTTCAAAAACCGCCCACTAGACCCCGGCGGGTACGCCTTTTTATCGTGCGATGCGCTCACGATCAAAGTCCGTGAAGGCGGCCGGGTGGTCAAATGCTCAGTGCTGCTTGCCACCGGAGTCAACGCCGACGGGTATCGCGAAATGCTCGGCATGCACGTCGCCACCGCGGAATCCAACGCGTCGTGGAAAGGCTTCTTCCAGGACTTAAAAGCCCGCGGACTTACTGGGGTATTCCTTATCACAAGTGATGCCCACGAAGGCATCCAGCACGCCATTTCCGAAGTGCTGCCCAATGCGTCGTGGCAGCGGTGCCGCACCCATTTCGCGAAGAACCTCTACGAAAAGGTCCCGAAAACACAATGGCCGATGGTCTCTGCGATGTTCCAGACAATCTTCCAGCAACCTGACGCCACATCCACTTGGGCTCAAGCCCGCGAAGTTGTCGACCTACTGGAGCCGAAATTCCCTCACGTCGCGGCGTATTTGGAGGAATCACTCGATGAAGTACTGGCGTTTACCGCAGCGCCGAAACCAGTCTGGACGAAGGTGTGGTCAAACAACCCCACAGAACGGTTAAACCGTGAGATCCGCCGGCGCACCGACGTCGTCGGCATTTTCCCAAACCGTGAATCCATCATCCGGCTTGTCGGTGCGGTCCTAGCCGAGCAACACGACGACTGGATCCAACAAAAACGCTACATGTCACTGACCGCACTCGAACACACCAAGCACCTCATGCACCACCCAGGAGAACATCGTGACGACCACCACCAGCTAACCGCCTAACCAAGCCCCGAACTTCATATCGAGCCGAAAGCACAAACGGCTACACCACTACACCGGACTTGACCGTTTCTCTTCATTTGCCCAGTACATACGGGGCATCGTGGTCTGTTAGGTGTCACCGGCAAAGCTAACCAACATCCGGCTACCACACTGGGACGCCGTTCCGGTGGATTGAAGGAAAAACGCGCCCGAATAAGGTCTGGAACCTTATTCAAGCCCGCTTTACATAGTCTGATCAGCAGATATGCTGGAAACCAGACACATTTTTGTCACTTAACCCGCGGTAATTTTCACTGAATCAGCGTATTGCAAAAATGGAGCCATCTTCGGTGAAAACTACGAGCCATTAATATTGTATGGTAGAACTCTCATTTCAGTCGTGACGGCCGCCTTTGGCGCCAAGGATGATTGCAACAAAACGAAGATAAACGCTTATCACAACCGTGAAAGCTTAATTGTTGCCATGCCGATGGCGATAGCGATAGTCGCAATAATAAATGATGCTTTAATTGAATCTGATAAAAATAGCCCGATAACTGCTGGTCCTACGACTTGTCCTAGGCTATACCAAGTCGTTAATCGGGCAGCCCCGCCATTTATTCCATAGGCGACGCCTATTGAGATTGTAAGCATTGTAATCCCCATGAAGGTAGCGCCGAAAATTATTGCGGCAACCATTAGTAAGAAAACTGAATTTCCAAAAATAGCTGCAATCGCTCCACCAACTTGAAGTGTATAACAGCTAAGTAGCGTATGGCGCCGACCGTAACGCTTTGCCAATGCTGACCAGAGGTAGGGTGAGGGAATTGCTGCGATGCCAGCCACGGCCCATGTGATGGCGGCTGCTGATGAGCCGAAAACAGGGTTAGCTAGTATAACGAGATAGGTTCCGATAATAATGTACCCAAAGCCTTGAAAGAAATAGCCTGTATCTAATAATCGGAAAGCTCGCTTAAACTCCGAAGTAGATCGATCCGCGGAACTGTCCGGAATCTTTCGATTTCTAGGGGGCGCTTCAGTGCTAATGGGCCAGGTCCAAGCTACGATGCTAAATAGGGTACTAATTAGGGCGGCAGCTCCCCATAAGTGTGCCCATGCCAAGGTTTGGCCTAGTAGCCATACTGCTATTCCAGAAACAGTGATGCCTAATCCAACACCACCATAAACAAAACCAACCAGAGAAGGGGAGTGTAAATTCTGGCTGGCAAACTGTGTAATACACACGAAGATGAATGCAGACGCTATTCCAGCCAAAAATCGAATGAAACTATGTATTCCTGGGTTATCTGTCAATGCCATTGTGGCAAGCAGTAATGTCGAGCAAATTAGCGATCCACGATAAACGGGCGCCGTTTTGGGAACCCAGTCTTTAGAAAGGGCTAATGATCCGAAAAGATAACCAAGATAGTTTGCTACTGCAATCCAAGACGAGATGGAGCTTGACCAGTTTAGAGCGGCCGCCATGAGGGGAAGTAGTGGAGTATAGAAGAACCTGCCGATTCCCATTGCTACTGCAAGTCCAAGTGTGCCTTGAATGCTTGAAAATGGTGCTCGCTTATATCTGGATTCTGCCATTTATGAAGTTCCTTGTAGCTATCCCTCTTCGGTTCGTTGAGTCACTTTATTTCCCTCTACTGCTGTGGGCAACCCGGGATCTGTACCAGGATGAAGGATCATTTCGGTAGTATCTCGGTTGCGTCCCTTAATTCGGTGTATCTGTAGCCCGCGGTAAACCTCGAGTCAGTGCGCATGGTCAAGTCCGGTGTAGTGGTGTAGCCGTTTGTGCTTTCGGCTCGATATGAAGTTCGGGGCTTGGTTAGGCGGTTAGCTGGTGGTGGTCGTCACGATGTTCTCCTGGGTGGTGCATGAGGTGCTTGGTGTGTTCGAGTGCGGTCAGTGACATGTAGCGTTTTTGTTGGATCCAGTCGTCGTGTTGCTCGGCTAGGACCGCACCGACAAGCCGGATGATGGATTCACGGTTTGGGAAAATGCCGACGACGTCGGTGCGCCGGCGGATCTCACGGTTTAACCGTTCTGTGGGGTTGTTTGACCACACCTTCGTCCAGACTGGTTTCGGCGCTGCGGTAAACGCCAGTACTTCATCGAGTGATTCCTCCAAATACGCCGCGACGTGAGGGAATTTCGGCTCCAGTAGGTCGACAACTTCGCGGGCTTGAGCCCAAGTGGATGTGGCGTCAGGTTGCTGGAAGATTGTCTGGAACATCGCAGAGACCATCGGCCATTGTGTTTTCGGGACCTTTTCGTAGAGGTTCTTCGCGAAATGGGTGCGGCACCGCTGCCACGACGCATTGGGCAGCACTTCGGAAATGGCGTGCTGGATGCCTTCGTGGGCATCACTTGTGATAAGGAATACCCCAGTAAGTCCGCGGGCTTTTAAGTCCTGGAAGAAGCCTTTCCACGACGCGTTGGATTCCGCGGTGGCGACGTGCATGCCGAGCATTTCGCGATACCCGTCGGCGTTGACTCCGGTGGCAAGCAGCACTGAGCATTTGACCACCCGGCCGCCTTCACGGACTTTGATCGTGAGCGCATCGCACGATAAAAAGGCGTACCCGCCGGGGTCTAGTGGGCGGTTTTTGAAGTCTGCGACCATGTCGTCGAGTTCTTCTGACATGCGTGAGACTTGCGATTTCGACATGCTGGAAATCCCAAGCGTAGCCACCAGATCATTCATCCTGCGGGTGGAAACCCCTTTAAGGTAGCACGTGGCGATCACAGTCGATAAGGCTCGTTCTGCTCGTGAGCGGCGCTCTAACAGCCAGTCTGGGAAGAACGCGCCGTGGCGCAGTTTCGGCACCGCCACGTCGATCGTGCCGACACGGGTGTCAAGGTCGCGGTGGCGATACCCGTTGCGGTGGTTGACCCGCTCGGTGGATACAACTCCGTATTCGGCGCCGCAGACGGTGTCAGCCTGGGCGGAGAGGATCTGGTTGATAAACCCTTGCAGCATCTGGCGCATCAAATCCGGAGACGCTTGGGCCAGCAAATCATCCAGATAGGTTGTCGGGTCGATAGAATACGGTGCAGCGGTCATCGTCATAGGCCTTTCGGTGAGATGTGGTAGTTGAGTCGAAAGGCTAACTGGCGGTGGCCGCCCACTACTTTCCGGGACCCACCATCAGCAAGCGTTACACCACACTAAGGGACGCAACC